>NZ_JAUSPS010000088.1 GCF_030652775.1 Acetobacterium sp.
CGTACTTCTTGCATTAGTAAAATTCAGGAGCAAATACTACAGTAGGTGTTATTTTTATGTGCGAAAACGAAATTACTATGAAAATTATTGCAGAGGTCACAGACCGGTTCCCAGAGGTGGATGGAAATGTTCTAAGAGACATTATTGAGTCAGCGCTCTATAACTACGAGATCCAACCAAAGACAACGGCTCTGGTGGTGCAGTCAGACATGAACGAAATGATTTTACTGTACCTGGCCACAAAGAAGCTGGATGGATTAAGTGACAAGACCCTGGCAAATTATGCGCTGCACTTGCGCCGGTTCTCGAATTACTTCCAGAAAAATGTGGCGGACATAACGGCCATGGATATCCGGATGTTTCTGGCAGATCTGGTCAAATACAAGAATATTAAAAACTCGACACTGGAAACAGAGAAATCAATTCTCAAGAGCTTCTTTGTTTGGTTGGAAAATGAGGATTACATCGTCAAGAGCCCTACCAGAAAGATAAAGTCGACTAAAGTTGAGAAGCGGGTCAGAAAATCGCTGACCGCTGAAGAACTGGAATTGATGCGGGATGCCTGCAAGACGAACCGGCAACGGGCTTTACTGGAATTTACATTCAGCACCGGTGGCCGGCTGTCAGAGATCACGCAGATCAACATCCAGGACATCAACTGGAATGATCGATCGGTGAACATCATCGGAAAAGGCAACAAGGAACGGACTATCTACTTTTCGCCAAAGGCAAAGATTTACCTGCAGAAATATTTCAACGATCGGCAGGCAAACCAGATGAGCAGTGACGCGCTGTTTGTTTCCCAGAAAAAGCCGTATGGAAGGTTAGGAAACCGGGCAGTAGAAAAAGAGATCGGCCACATCGCCGAACAGGCAGGATTCGATAGGTTGTTTTTCCGCATCTTCTCAGACATACATTCGCTACCCTGGGTCACAAGGCCGGGATGCCGCTGAATGTGCTGCAGGAGCTGATGGGGCATTCAAACCCAGGGACCACGCAGATCTATGCGGCGCTGGACACGGAAACGGTTAAGGCAGAGTATCGGAAACGGATTATTCAATAAAAAAAGGGCCATCTCTTGATTGAGGTGGCCCTTTTTCATAATTATTAACAATCATGAGTAGGTTAGGTTGTTTTTTATTCAATATTTTGCTAAGATATACTTAATAATAAAAAACAGGGGGTAGGAATATGAAAGTTTACTTTAAAAAAGCTGTTTGTTTACTTGTTGCATTAGGCGCGCTATTTTTAACGATGCCGTTGGGGGCTATAGCCAAAGAAGCATCCGCTAACAGCGACTTCATTTATAAGGGTATAGGTAGTGATGTCTATATTACTGGATATAGAGGAAATGGCGGAGAAGTAGTGATCCCAGAGACACTTAGTGCGAGTAAAGTTGTTTCCATCGGCAAGGCAGCTTTCTCGCATTGGGATGAAATAACTAGTATTGTTATCCCTGGTGGCGTGACGTATATTGGCGAAGAAGCATTCTATCATTGCAGCGGATTAACAAATATAGAAATTCCGGATAGTGTGACTTTTATTGATGAATGTGCATTTGAATACTGCGATAAATTGACAAGTATTACACTGCCAAAAGGTATAACGTCGATTAGTTCGTATACATTTACTAAGTGTAGTGGGTTAACTAGCATTGCAATTCCTGATGGTGTTACTTCCATTGGGTGGGCTGCTTTTTCATATTGTACGGGGTTAACTAGCATAGTAATCCCAGATAGCGTGACTTCTATTAGCGGGCTTGCGTTTAAGGATCACGATGAAAGTTTGGTTATTTATGGTGTTGAGGGTTCTTGTGCCGAAACATATGCACGAGAACAAGGGATACGATTTTTAATTGATGAAAGCTTGGACAAGAAAATTCCAATCATTTCCTATCAGACCCACGTTCAAAATATTGGCTGGCAAGAAGATGTCCTACAGGGGGGAATGTCTGGAACAGAAGGCATGGGATATAGACTCGAAAGTATCCGCATCAGTTTTGAAGATGATGCTAATTACGATTTGGGCGTGGCGTACTCTACACACGTCGAAAACATTGGTTGGCAAGCCGAAATATCGAACGGGGCCACGGCTGGGACAACAGATCATGGCTTGCGTCTTGAAGCAATAAAAATCAGGCTGACAGGGGCTGATTCAGATAAATTCGACATCTACTATCAAGTCCATGCGCAAAATTTCGGGTGGCTGGATTGGGCCAAGAATGGAGATAGCGCCGGAACCGCAGGATTTGGGTATCGATTGGAAGCAATAAGAATCTCGATTGTACCTAAAGGAGATCCATCCCCAGGTGCAACATCGAGACCTTTTGTTCAAATGCAATAAAAATTATAAGGGTTTAACATATGCTGATTACTTTAAAACAAATTTTTCAACGAAAATACGCCATATAAGCACAGCTTTTTGATAAATAGCCCATATTCTCGTTTTAAGCAGTTTTAGCCATCACAGGTAATAAGTGACCTGTGAAAACCGGATAACAAGCCATATTTGTAGAACAACTGATGGTTTTGTGGTATAATTCGATTAATCGTTCCAACCGGGCCACTGGTTCAAGCATAAATGAGGTTGGACAAAGAAAAACAATGGTTGATGTGCACAATCTATAATTCCACTTGCTTTGCGGGACCGTATTAATGATATGGTCCTATTTTTGTGAAAAGAAAAAGATCCGGGGAAAAACCCGAACCTTGGTATTATTGCAAGCTCATTATAGATATAGATTTGCGTTAGGTGGGCCGCTCATCAAGACGTTGTGAGCCCCAGCCGCAGCAATTTCCAATGCACGTTTGGCCAGATCCTGACCCCTAATGTCAGAAAAATCAATGCTATGACAGCTTTTTTCGACGGTCAGGAGAGCATTGAGATCGACCTTGAAGGGTTCAATGATCAGTTCGTTTTTTAAAAAGGAAACGGCTTCGTGAAAATCGTTTAATGGATAGACATTCACATTCTGAACTACTGCGGCTTCATGGCGATTTTCAAAAGGAACCAGAATGTTCGATATACCAGCTTCTTTGGCAGCCAGCACCATCGGTAAAACCCCATTGACGCTTCTTATTTCGCCGCTGAGAGATAATTCCCCGATGATCAGATAATTTTCAGGATGATCCCAGGTCAGCTGATCCGAAGCACTTAAAATACCCAGCGCAATAGCCAGATCAAAAGCCGGCCCTTCCTTTTTCAGGTCGGCGGGAGCAAGATTAATGGTGATCCGATCCATGGGATATTTAAAACCGTTGTTTTTAACAGCCGAAAAAACCCGATCCTTGGATTCCTTAATACCGGCATCCGGCAGACCTACCAGTGAATAAGAAGGCAATCCCCGGGAAATATCAATTTCAACAGTGACAATTACGCCATTTACACCTAGCAGTCCGCTACTTTTTACCTGTGATAACATACAAAGTTTACCTCCACCTTATTATGGATATTATACAGCAAATAAAAGTAAAAATATAGAGAAAAAACTGAATTTGTGTTATCATCAAAAGACAAGTTGAAAGTGATAAAAGGAGATAGCTATGGAAAAAACAACAAAGGGAACCATATATGTGCTCATTGCTATGGTTTTGTTCAGCACCGGTGGTTTTTTTATTAAGCTCATCAATGCCAATGCTTATACCATCACCTTTGGCCGTGCTTTCATCGCCGGGCTTATTTTTCTGCCCCTGATCCAATGGAAGAAGTTCAGGTTTTCAAAAAACTATCTGGGTCTGGTGATCGGGTATTGCTATTTGTGCATTATGTTTGTGCTGACAACTAAAATAACAACCGCCGCCAATGCAATTATCCTGCAATGCACAGCCCCATTATGGCTCTATTTATACTATGTGATCAGAGGAAAAAAAATTACCGGCAGAGAACTGATTCCGCGGTTACTTATTCTTGTTGGGATTATTGTTATTTTAAGCGCCTCGGCGGGAGGAAACCTGTGGGGTGATTTACTGGCATTAAGCAATGGTGTCGCCTATGCGGTGGTTCAGCATTTTATGGACAAGGAGTACCCTGTTTCGGATAACTCGATCGTCGGTTTTAATAATATCATTCTTTGTCTGGTGATATTGGCGCTGTTTCCAACACAGCTTGATTTTACGGGATTATCGATGGCTGGTTGGTTGGGACTAATTTTTCTGGGAATTTTTCAACTCGGTCTGTCCTATCTAATATTCTTTAAGGGAGTGCGGATGATTTCGGCGTTGAAAGCGTCCATGGTATCTCTTTTGGAGCCGATTCTCAATCCGATTTTTGTTTTTTTCTTTGTCGGGGAGATGCCCTCAGTCTATTCTTTAATTGGTTTTGGCATTATTCTATTTGGCATCGCTTTGACGATGATACCGGCAAAAACCGGTAGACAGATTGAAGAGTATTGAAAATCTCATTGCGTTAAAATCCTGCGACGAAAAAAACACCCGTCCAAACATAAGTATGTTTGGACGGGTGTTTAAGTTATTGACTTTTATTTATTCTGGTTGCGGTGTCTCTGGCTGTTTGGGCTTAATCAGCAGATAAGCAATAGCGGCCACGGCAAAGACAGTCATTGATACATAGAAGGGGAATTTTATATTTTCGGTCATGCCCGTGATGCTGCCAAGGAAGGCAAAGATGTAGGCAGAACAAAATCCGCCGATATTCATACAGGCCATAACAATTCCGGAAGCAGTTGCCATTTGACTGGGATGAACCGCAGCGCCTAGATCCATGAAAATGGTTGGCATAATGAAACTGAAGCCAACGCCGGCAGCGGTTGTTCCAATATACATAAATAGAATGGAATTGCCTAGTCCAACGCTTACCATAGCAATTGCCAGCATGGCAAGACCAACAGCAAATGTATTTTTCTTGAAAATACCAAAAACTTTTGCAAAAATAAACCCACCAGCCATTCCACCAATAGTGAACATGGTTAGAACCAGCGCTGCATCCGCTGCGCCACCCATACCGGTAACGGCAATAATGGTGGACATATTAACCAGCATTGGATAGACTAAAGCCGTGATTAAGAAAATTGCCAGAGCAAAACCAAAAACGGAACCCGGTAATTTAGGCTTTGCTTCACCAGCTACTTGAACCGGAGCTTTTTCAGGTTCCGGCAAGAACAGGATTAAAACCAACGTAATGACTCCGAGTGCATGGGGAAGGAAAGCATATTGCCAGGCAATACCAGCGGCCATACCGCCAAGTAATTGGAAAAGGATTCCGCCAACGTTGGCAACAACATTACCAAAACCCATCATTTGGGCACGAACCTCACCATCAAAGAAGGCAATAATTAGAGCACCACCAAGTGGCGTGACGATCCCAAGACCAATACCAAAGATAGCACGAACAGCTAAGATGGCAGTAAAACTGGAAGTTGCCATGAAATAGGGTGCCACACCACCGCCAATAAAGAGAATCATACCGATTAGTAACAACGTTTTGTATTTAACGACTGTACCGGCAATTCGACCGGAAATGAGGGTCGCCGGGACAGACATCAGTACCGCCAGTGTTGATACAAGTAATAGGGTGGTAAATGGAATATCCGGGTATGCAGCGGCAATGTTGGCGATTGCTGGTGTAATGGTTCCAACACCCATTTGAACAAAGAACATTGACAGAACAGCAATTTTTAAAAAAGTATTATTTTTCATAATTTCACCTTTTCTTCAAAATATCTCCCCGAATTAAACAAGGAGACTCATTTTTTTCGCACAGCCCTGATTTTAAAAATGGGTTGTGTCGGGTACATCTTCAACAGAAAGAATGGGGAAGATCCTGATAACAAGTTAGTAATACGGCACAAAACATTCGTTTAAACGTTTGCTGTTTAATTCAAAGAGCAACGAATGATAGTATGAGTGCAATAAACAATGCCTTTTCTTCCGACCTCCTTTCAAATTGGTGTGCAATTTACCCATAGATGAACTATTTACAATCACTAAATAGTGACTGGTCAGAACAACGATTAACAACTGCTTGAACATCAGAAATATAAGTTATTTGTGTATAATATTAGTTATGTTTAAGCGTGCTTTGATAATAGCATGTAAAATGCAGTTTGTCTAGCATAAATTATACAATAGTTATAAATTACGAAAATAAGCAAAAAAATAATTAATTGACAAACGTTTAAAACATAAGTATTGAAATATTTACAGTGTATGAAAATAAAAGATAAAATAAATTAAAGTTTGCTACCGGGTATTTTAATATTAGTTATAGTTAAACAACTGAAGAAGGAAGTGATGATAAAATTGCAGAAAAATAAAACAGCGTCGTGTTGAAAACGACGCTGCCATGATAGGATCAGGATAAGAAATTACGGATCGATTAAATGATGATGAAATTTTTCTCAATTCGCGCGGTAAACTTTTTTTCGATTTCATGGGATTCTTTAATCACATGGTCATTTAGCTTTGCATCAAGTCCCATATTATTCAGTAAAAGCCGGATACTAGAGTTTATA
>NZ_JAUSPS010000089.1 GCF_030652775.1 Acetobacterium sp.
ATTGATGAATGAATTAAATCTTACAGTGTCATCATCCCCTCATATCCGGGCAAAACATTCCACAGCCAATATTATGCAAAATGTTATTATTGCTTTGTTACCTGCATTGGCTGTCGCAGGATTTGTTTTTGGGGTATGGGCATTGGCATTAGTAGCTATTTGTGTTATCTCGTCAGTGGTTACAGAAGCAGTTATTCAAAAACTGCTCAAAAAACCGATCACAGTCAATGACTGGAGTGCAGTTGTAACAGGTGTGCTTTTAGCATTCAACTTACCGATTAACGCACCCTGGTGGATTGCTGTTGTGGGTTCTGTTTTTGCTATTGCTATTGTAAAACAATGTTTTGGCGGTTTGGGACAGAATTTTATCAACCCTGCCCTGGCAGCAAGAGCATTTCTGTTGGCATCCTGGCCAGGACATATGACCAGTACTGCTTATATTCCGGTTACCGATACAGTGACCACAGCAACGCCACTGGCCTTGTTGAAAGCAGGAGAAGCAGCAAGCATGCCATCAACCATGGATTTGTTTCTCGGTTTAAACGGCGTGTACGGATGTATCGGGGAAATTTCCGCTCTGGCATTGTTAGTTGGTGGTTTATATCTTATTTTCAAAGGAATCATCAGTTGGAGAATTCCAACGATCTATTTATTAACGGTGGGAATTTTTGCGCTTCTAGTTGGACAGGATCCAATTGTGCATATCGTCTCAGGTGGTGTTATGCTAGGTGCCTTCTTTATGGCAACTGACTACGCATCATCACCAGTAACAGCAAAAGGTCAAATCATTTATGCCGTGGGTTGTGGATTAATTACCATGATCATTCGTATCTATGGCGGATATCCAGAAGGATGTTCATACTCAATTCTGCTGATGAATGTAGCAACACCTCTGATTGAACGCTTCACCAAAGAACGTATCTATGGTGTGACTAAGGTCAAAAAGGAGGCTAAAGCATAATGGAAACCAAAGAAAAAGTACAAATCGACTGGAAAGTCGTATTTAAGCTCGGATTTATTTTGTTTATCATTTCAGCAGTGGCCGCCTGTGCACTGGCTTTAACCAATGAAGTAACGGCTGGAACCATTGAAAAAATGAATATTGAAAAAAATACTTTAGCGCGTCAGGAAGTGCTTTCAGATGCAACAGAGTTCGAACAAGTTCCGGCTGAAGATGTTGAAAAATTGGCGAAAGAAATTGGGATGGAAAAACCAGAAGAGCTTCTGGAAGTATACACAGGAACAAATGGTGGTGAAGTTGTCGGATATACAGTAAAAACCGGGCCTACCAGTGGGTTTAGTGGCGAAGTTCAGGTTTTAACGGGTATTTCAACAGAGGGTATTATTACTGGCATTACCATCATCAAACATAATGAAACCCCAGGTTTGGGGGCATTGGCTACCGGCGATTGGAAAGATCAATTTGCTGGCAAATCAGCTGGCGAAGAATTGGCGGTTGTGAAAACTGCTCCAACTGAGGGCGGTAATGAAATTCAAGCCATTACCGGGGCAACCATTACATCAAAAGCAGTTACTTCAGGAGTAAATGTGTCCATTAAAGTTTACCAGAATTTGTCGAAATAGGAGGGAAAAGCGAAGATGAATTTTATGAAAAATCTTACTCGTGGAATCATACGAGAAAATCCCACCTTTGTTCTTGTTTTGGGGATGTGCCCAACCCTTGCGGTGACCACGTCAGCCATAAATGGGATGGGGATGGGCCTGGCAACCATGGCGGTGTTGATTGGCTCGAATGTAGCTATCTCGGCGCTACGAAAAGTAATACCAGATAATATCAGAATCCCGGCCTTTGTTGTTGTTATTGCATCGTTTGTTACCATCATTGGGATGTTAATGAAAGCCTATGTGCCGGCACTCGATGCGGCGCTGGGGATCTTTATTCCCTTGATAGTTGTTAACTGTATTATCCTGGCTCGGGCAGAAGCCTTTGCATTTTCGAATGGCATAGCTGACTCATTTGCCGATGCCGTTGGGATGGGTATTGGATTTACTCTGGCGTTAACAGTTTTAGGCTCGGTTCGTGAAATTTTAGGGGCTGGTAGTATTTTTGGATTCTCTTTATTTGGTGCAGCATACGAACCAGTATTGTTAATGATCCTGCCTCCTGGGGCATTTTTAACCCTTGGTCTTTTGATTGGCCTCATTAACTGGAAAACGAAAAAGGCATAGGGGGAGATATCGATGACTTTAATTTTTATAATGATCAGTGCAATTTTTGTCAACAACTTTGTACTGTCACGATTTTTAGGTATTTGTCCGTTTTTAGGGGTTTCTAAACAAGTTGAAACCGCTGTGGGGATGGGGGTTGCAGTAACCTTTGTTATGGCTCTGGCATCTGCGATTACATATGTAGTGCAATATTCAATTCTTGATCCTTTGAGTCTTGGTTATCTGCAAACAATTGCGTTTATTTTAATCATTGCGGCATTGGTTCAATTAGTCGAAATGATTATTAAAAAATCAAGCCCTTCTCTGTATCAGGCATTGGGTGTGTATCTGCCATTGATTACGACCAACTGTGCGGTACTTGGGGTTGCGTTAATTAATATTCAAAATGAATACAATTTCATCGAAACCATTTTCAATGGTGTTGGTGCGGCATTGGGTTTCACCCTTGCCATTGTTCTGTTCGCAGGGATTCGTGAACGACTTGAAACTTCGGCAGTGCCAAAAGCACTGGAAGGATTTCCCATTGCATTGTTAACAGCCGGTTTAATGGCGATTGCATTTTTGGGATTCTCCGGAATGAAGTTAGGTTAGGGGGATACGGAAATGTTAAATGCGATTTTAGTTCCAGTCGGTATCCTCGGTGTATTCGGTTTAGTATTTGGAATTGGCCTTGCTATTGCTGCCAAAGTTTTTGAAGTTTATGAAGATCCGCGCGTACCAATGGTAAGAGCAGCTCTTCCTGGCGCAAACTGCGGTGGTTGTGGTCTGCCAGGTTGTGATGCTTTAGCTTCTAACATTGTCGATGGGACAGCGGCCATTGATGCCTGTCCGGTTGGCGGCGTCGATTGTGCTGCTGCCATTGCTGGAATTATGGGTATGGAAGCGGGAAGCGCAGTTAAAAAAGTTGCCACTGTAATTTGTCAGGGAACCTGTGAAACAGCACCGAATCGTGCTGAATACTATGGCGAAATGGATTGTCGTGAAGCGATGATCGCTTCCGGCGGCGCCAAAGGCTGTCGTTATGGTTGTATGGGATTAGGAACCTGTAAAGCGGTATGTCCTTTTGATGCCATAGTTATGGGAGAAGATGGATTGCCAAAAATTGATCCAGAAAAATGTACATCCTGTGGCAAATGTGTAGACGCTTGTCCAAAAGCCATTATGAATCTGGTACCAGCAGCTCAGGAAGTTATTGTAAAATGTCATAATCTGGACAAAGGGAAAATTGCCAGATTATCTTGCACAACTGCCTGTATTGCTTGTGGTGCATGTAAAAAAGCCTGTCGGTTTGATGCAATCACAGTGGAAAATAATTGTGCAAAAATTGATTATGACAAGTGTCGTCAATGTTATGAGTGCGTGGATAAGTGTCCAATGAACTGTATTAGCGGGGACATCGAATACGGTAAAGCAACCGCATATATCATCGATGAGAACTGTATTGCCTGCGGTTTGTGTGCTAAAAACTGTCCGGTAAATGCAATAACTGGAGAAATTAAAAAGCCTCCTTATATTATCGATCAAGACATGTGTATTGGCTGTGGAATCTGTTTTGATAAGTGCAGAAAAAATGCGATTGAAATGCGACCAAATAAAACAAAATAAATAACGAAATAAATAGCAAATCTTAAAAGGCTCTTCATTGAAAAATGAGGAGCCTTTTTTTCTTAAGAATTTATGACAATTCAGTATTTGAGTAATATTTTAATGAGAATTTTAGGAAAGATGTATAAAATAAACTGAGTTTCTGTTAAAATGATGATATTGTTGATATGAGGAGGCTTATGGTGAACGAAAAGTCAGACTATCACGCATCAATAAAAGAGCTCATTGGTATTTCGGTATTGGATCATATTATCATTGGTCGAGGGACATATCTGAGCTTTAAGCAAGAAAAGCTGCTGTAATTACCTTAAACTAAAAAAATATCTAACGCATTGCATAAAATTAGGGTATAATAATATGCATGTTTTTATAGTTGAATGATTTTAATATCATGATCACAAAATAGAACAGAACAGGCAAATCAGAAAACTGATTTACATCAGCAGTTTTCAAATAGAGTCAGAACCGGGGGTAAAATTATCAGTCTCGTTTATACATACCAGATATCAGAAAATCATGAAAAGTTGGTCAGGGAAGAACTGGTCAACCGTTACAGTTACTCCAGCCGCTTAATCAGAGAAATTAAACGCATTGGAAAGATTAGTTTAAATCATAAAGAGTGTTTTCTGGGACAGCAAATCAGACCAGGGGATATCATTGAGATTAAAATGCCGCAGGAAGATATTGATGGAGAGCCAGTGTCTGGAAAACTCAGCGTAGTTTACGAAGATGATGAACTGCTGGTGGTCAACAAGCCGCCATTATGTGTGACCCATCCCACCAAAAGCCATCAATTGGATACACTGGCAAATTACATCAGCTATTACTGGCACGATCAAGGAATTTCTGCAAAAATTCGGTTTATTAATCGATTGGATCGGGACACAACCGGTATTGTGGCCATAGCAAAAAATAAATATGTACATCATTATGTCCAAAATGAAGTGAATTCAGGAAAGGTTAGAAAGGTTTATCATGCCTTTGTTCATGGAAGACTTCCCGGTACTGAAGGGATCATCAATGCGCCTATCGGACAACCCTATGAAGACAGTATTCATCGAATTGTAATGGATGAGGGAAAACCATCAGTTACCCACTATCGGGTACTGGAAGAATATAAAAATGCATCGTTAGTGGAGCTGATTCTGGAAACCGGACGAACCCACCAGATCAGGGTTCACTTAAAGTATTTGGGAAATCCAATTATTGGGGATCCCTTATATCATGGCGAAGACTTGGCAGTCGATAGTTTTGAAATGTCTCATCAGGCACTACATGCAAGGAGCCTGGAGTTATCGCTTCCCAGAAAAAAACATCTGTATGTCCTGGCTGAATATAACAGTGAATTGACAGACCTTCGCAGGCGTCTAATAGATAATAAATAGAAAAGGTGATGGAATGAGTGAAAAGCAAACAAAAGGCATAAAAAGACGTAAAAAGAAAAAACATATTGGGGTAAAGATCCTCATTGTTCTTTTAGTCCTGGGAATTCTGGGAGTTGGTGTAGTGTACTCGATCTATGCTGCAAATCGCATGGATATATCAGATTATCAGTATCAAGCTAAGGATAAAACCGAGATTTATTCGGCGGACAATGTTATGATTGCCGAGCTGTATACAAAAAATCGAACCAATGTTACCATCGATCAGATTCCGGTGCAATTGCAACAGGCACTGATATCGGTAGAAGATTCACGGTTTTACGATCATTTTGGGATCGACTTACTGGGGATTGTTCGGGCATTTTTCTCCAATATTGCCAGTAATGGTATCGGCGAAGGTGCCAGTACCATTACCCAACAGCTTGCCCGGGTACTCTTCCTGCCAGATATTGCCACCGAGCAGAATTTTAATCAGTCTCTGGTGCGGAAACTGAAGGAAATATCGATCGCTTTGCAGTTGGAGGAAAAATATACCAAAGAGCAAATTCTGGAAATGTACTTTAATGAATATTATTTCGGTTCCGGCGCTTATGGGATTGAAGAAGCTGCGCAAACCTATTTCAATAAACCAGTCTCTCAGGTTAATTTGGCAGAAGCTGCAATGTTGGCTGGTTTGCCTCAGGCTCCCAGCGCATATGCTCCCAATACCGATTTTGAGGCAGCAAAGAAACGTCAGCAGGAAGTCTTAACGCGAATGGTTAAGGAAAAGTATGTCACTCAGGAAGAAGCGGACGCAGCTTATGCACAAGAGCTGGTTATCCGGGATCCGGCTACCATTAGTAATGACGATCAGATTGTTGATAATTACGAAGCTTTTGTGGGGCGTGCTCTTGACGAGTACGCAACACAGCAATCGTCAGCTGTTATGCAGGAGCGTGGTATTACTCAGGATCAGGCTATCGACTATATTAAGGAGAACATTGCCAATGGTGGGTACCGTATATACACGACTATTGATACACGTATGCAGACAGATGCCATAGACAGTTTGTACACTGGCCTTGATGATTATGGAATGACGGAAGAAACTGGAGCTATTGTCACCGTGGATCTCGATGGAAGTGTCAAAGCTTATTATGGCGGGAACACTCAAATTGATATGGCAAATACGCCGAGACAGCCGGGTTCGAATATTAAACCGCTTTTTTAC
Source organism: Acetobacterium sp. (assembly GCF_030652775.1). Lineage (GTDB taxonomy): Bacteria > Bacillota > Clostridia > Eubacteriales > Eubacteriaceae > Acetobacterium. Next base: position 6,388 of record NZ_JAUSPS010000089.1, read on the forward strand.
TCGGCAGCGATGGAAAAAGGGTTGATTACCCCTTCCACCACGATTCTTGATGCCTACACTGATTTTGGGGGATATGCTCCCCAAAATTATGATCATGGATATCATGGGACGGTAACCGTTCGGCAAGCGCTTGTATATTCGTATAATATCCCCGCAGTTAAGATATACAATAAACTCGGACCAGAAGCTGCCGTTGCATTTATGCAACTGATGGGAATTTCGACTTTTGAGGATAGTGACTACAATTTGGCAACAGCTCTGGGAGGGATGACTTATGGCATTAAGCCGGTTGAAATGGCAGCAGCGTTTAACATATTCAATAATGCCGGTGTTTATAACAAGCAATACTTTATTACGAAGATTGAACAAATCAATGGTGAGGTAATATATGCTAAAGATGCCTCAAACACGACAACTCGTAAGGTGATGACTGATACCACTGCTAGTAACATGATGAGTATTTTGATTGATGAAGTAAGTTATGGTACGGGGAGCGGAGCTGCTCAGATTTATACAACGGGTGGTAAAACAGGAACAACAGAAGAAGAAAAAGATTTATGGTTTACCGGAATTACTGGAAATCTGACGACTTCAGTATGGCTTGGAAGCCCAGAAAATTACGTTCTTGGTGGAGGAAGTTATATGTCTGCAGCAATCTACGGAAGTTATTTAAGCCAAGTAATTGATCAGGATTTATTGACGACGACGGAAATGGAACGGACCTCTGACGAAGGTGACAGCTCTGGAGCTTCTTCACTTGATTCTGGAAAAACAACGACAAATAAAGAAGAAACAAAAACGGACACAACCACCACAACCCCAACGACACCAACTAAGCCAACAACGCCGACCGAACCAACAACGCCAACGGAGCCAACTACGCCAACGGAGCCAACGACACCAACGGAGCCGACGACGCCAACCGATCCAACGACGCCAACGGATCCAACGACGCCAACGGAGCCGACGACGCCAACGGAACCGACAACCCCCACTGAACCAACTAAACCGACGACCTAAAGGAGGATTACGATGATCATACAAAACAAATCGAAACAGCAGGAAATAAAACAGAACATGCGCGGTGGTAAGGGTGATATTGAAATTACTCATATAACCGGAAGTGAAATTCTTGGAAATAATTGCCGACTCTTTGCCCAGATCACAGTAAAACCTGGAGATTCAATCGGGGAACATCAGCATCAGGGCGAACGAGAAATATTCTATTTTATACAAGGAAAAGGGATCGTTGTCGATAATGGCAAGCAATTCGAAATCGGCTCTGGGGACGTGATGGTTACTCCGGATCAAAGCAGCCATAGCGTTGTTAATACAGGTGATCAGGATTTGGTGTTTATGGCACTGATTCTCAATGAAAATGCATGACAAAAAAGAAGATTGAACAAATTTTAGCCACACTGGAAGGCCTTTACGGCCAGGAACAGTGTGGCTTAGATTTTGATACCCCCTTTGAATTACTGATTGCTACCATCCTTTCGGCACAATGTACAGATGTCAGGGTAAACATTGTCACTAGCGATTTGTTTGAAAACTCTAATACACCAGAAACTATTCTACTGTTGGGAGAAGAAGGCCTGTTGGCAAAAATCAAAACTTGCGGACTGGCCAAAACGAAGGCCAGAAATATTATTTTGTCCTGTCACCGATTGCTGACAGAGTATAACGGTGTTGTGCCAGCACAGATGGATGAACTGATCACGCTCCCGGGGGTTGGACGCAAGACCGCCAATGTGGTGATGAGCAACGCCTTTAATATTCCGGCAATTGCGGTAGATACTCATGTTTTTCGGGTTTCCCGACGAATTGGTCTGACCACGGGGAAAACG
>NZ_JAUSPS010000001.1 GCF_030652775.1 Acetobacterium sp.
ATTGATCAATTTCTACCCTGGTCAAAAACACTTTCACCGGATTGTTATAAAACCAGTTGATAAACCTAACATTACGAGTCCAACTCCGCCTGGAGTTGGACTTTTTTTATACATAGGTGCCTACAGTTTGACATTTACTGAGATATGAACCTGTTACGTAAAGTAGCAGGTTTTTTGTTGTTTAATGTGACCCGTTTTATTTCCTACCAAATAGAAGTCTTCCTACCGTCCATAGATAGGAAAATATGCAGATACATAGTAATTGAATATTTCGGTTGAAAAAACCAGCCTGTCCGGTAGTTCGTGCCACCGAGACCGGACAGTGGTTTCAAGCGTTTCGGCATGGTGCCAATTGACTATTTAAGGGTTTTTAGAATCGATCCCGTAGATTTCCCGCATGGAGCGGTCATGCTCCTTGTCAATATACTGAATTTCGATGCTGTGTGAATTGTGAACAATCCGATCAAGAATGGCATCGGCGACTGTTGCTTCAGGAAATTTGCTGTACCAGCCGAGTGGGGCAAACTGGGAGCAGAAAATCGTGGATACCTTTTTATGACGGGCGTGGATAATCTCCAGTAAGTCCCGGGCTTCTGTTTCTGTCAGTTTGATCAGCAACCATTCATCAAGGATCAGGAGGGTGTATTTCTGATAGTGTCTGATCGTTTCTTTAAACTTGCCCTCACCCCGGGCAACCGCCAGTTCAGCCAGCAGTTCTGGCAGACGGATGTATTTTGTGGCGTAGTAGTGTTTGCAGGCTTCCATACCCAGAGAGCAGGCGATGTAGGACTTGCCGGTACCCGTTGCACCGGCAATAATAATATTATGTGCTTCCCGGATGTATTCACAGGTCGACAGGCGTTCAATGAGTTTTTTATTGAGCTTCCGACCTGCCTGATAATTGATGTCATTCACATTTGCCTGGGATTGATCAAAACCAGCCTTTCTGATCAGTCGCTGCAGTCGGTTATTCTTGCGGCTGGTATATTCCCGGTCAACCATCAGACCGAACCGGTCTTCAAACGGAATATCCGCCATGGAGGGGTCATTCAATTGCAGTCGGAAGGCATCAGCCATTGTTGACAGGTGCATTTCGATGAGTTTATTGAGGGTGGCTTCATTCGTCATGATGCTTACCTCCATAATAGCTGGGCCCCCGGGTATACCCGTATTGATTTTCAACCGTGGTCTCCTGATTCAGATCTGGTTGATCGGACAGTTTATCCTGTCCGGTTGTGAGAATGTTTTTCACACTCTTATAACTGGGATGGGGCGTATAGGTCAACGCCTTTTTACAGGCGGCTTCCAGACGGTTGACCGAATATTTATCAGCCAGCTTCAGCAGTCCCATACAGGATTTATAGCCCTGCTGTTCGACCTTGAAGGAAGCAAGAATGGATTTGACCGTCGTAACGCTATGAGGCCCGATTTTCTGAGCCCATTCAATGAAGCGTTCACCATTCCATTCCAGATATTTCTGATGATCCTCCGGCATGTGCGCCTGAAGCGTACTGTACTGGTTGGAGCGACCATGGAGGCGTTTGTGGGAGCAGATCCGCTGATTATGGTAGAACACTTCGACAATTGATCGGGTCAGTCGTACATCCACTTCCTGTTTGATGTATTCATAAGGAACCGAGTAATGCATTTTGTCCACTGAAATATGATAATTGAACTGTACCGTGGCTTTTTTCCATTGTGACAATTCATAAGCAACAGGTGGCAATGGCGTGAGAAAAGGCTTTTCATCAGCAAGGTAAACACTGTACCGACTGCCCTCCTTTTTTTGAAAGGGTTTGTGGTTGAGTTTTTCCAGCTGAATCTGTATTTTACGATTCAGTTCCTCAAGAGCGAAGAATTTCTCGTTGCGGATGGCCGCGGTAATCCAGTTGGTTACAACATTGACCGAACCCTCGACACCAGGTTTGTCTTTGGGGGCCCTCACTCTTGCCGGTAACACGGCTGTATCATAGTATTCAGCCATTTCATAATAGGTTTTATTGATCTTTGGGGTATACCACTCGTCGGTTCTATCAACCCCAGTCTTAAGATTATCGGGAATCAGCATCCGTGTACTGCCACCAAAGTATTGATACATATGGATATGAGCGGTAATCCAGCTTTCCAGATCCATTTTAAGAAAGGCTTCTAAATAGGCATAGAGACTGTAATTCAAAACCCCGACAAAAATATGGCAGGAAATCATTTCACCAGTATCGGTGTCGATGAGGTAAGCCGGCTTTCCGGCCCAGTCCACTTCGATTTGCTCACCGGGCTTGCGCGGAATGTGCATGGTCGCATGTTTCTTGTCGCTGTACTTCTGATAATGGTGACAGAATTGAGTGTACATCAGGGGAATATCTTTATTCTGTCGACAACCTTCACAGTATTCATTCCAGAGAAGCTTCAGCGTTACCCCACTGCGCAGCATTTCCTTGTCGATGTAATCATAGTCCGGAGACTTGCGATCCGATTTTGGCACGGACTTATCAGGAAATAACAACTTTTCCAGATCAGCATCCGTTGTTTCGGCCGATAACGGCCAGATGATGTTGCAGGCTTTCGCCCGATTAACAACATCCCGAACTGTTTTTCTGGCACAACCGCAGCTACTGGCAATACCAGTCTGGCTGATGCCAAGGTTGAACAGCCTCAGAATTTCACGATATTTGGTCATAAGAATGACCTCCTAAAATGGATTTACATCAGTTAACTGATGCATATATCCCTTATACCCTGATTGAAACCAGACCGGAACGATTGAAACGAAACACCGAAGCGACTGGCACGAATATCCGGTTCGGTTGGAAGATTCGACCGAAATACTCAGTAATAGAAAAAAATAAAAGAAAAAAAAGATGATAAGGTGAATAAGGTTCGTTTAATTAATTATTGACATTTATAAATAAATGATATATTATTTGTATGTAGACCGATTGTCATAATTGTTTAATTTCGGAAAGAGGTAACTGGCTTATGGATAATAAATCTGATACACGTGATCGATTTATTAAAACAGCATCGATGCTGTTTCAATTACAAGGGTATCATGCAACTGGTTTAAATGAAATTTTAAAAAAAAGTGAAGCTCCTCGAGGTTCCTTTTATTATCATTTCCCAAATGGAAAAGAAGAATTAGCACTTGAAGCAATAAAATTAGCAAGCCAAACGATCCAACTGGACATCAAAAACACCTTAGATCAGTTTTCAGATCCTGGCGAAGCGATTAAATTTCAGATTGAAAAAATAGCGGAATTCATTACTAAAGAAAAGAAGATTGAAGATTTTACGATTAGCTTATTGGCATTAGAGACATATGCATCCAATGAAAGTTTAAGAAAAGCCTGCGAATCGGCTTTTATATCTTTTGAAAGGATTTATTTAGAAAAATTGATCCTAGCAGGGTTTACTAAAGAAAAAGCATATGAATTAAGTATGGTCATTCAATCAATGATTGAAGGTGGAATAGTGCTATCATTAACAATGAAAAATGGCACACCGCTACTTGCGGTTGCGAAACAAGTCAGCGTAATATTAAAGGCAAATGTTTAATACGATAGGCATTGCAAATCACTAATTCGGATTTCATGAAGATTAGTGGTTCTGTAGACATGGAATTATGTAGGACGGTCTAATTACTAAATTGCGTCATTACCTGGTTTTATTTTGACCGGTAATGCGAGCAGTGGGTGATTCTAAAATATTGCAATTTTTAGCTGATATGCATTATTTATGAGGCATTATTCTAGAAGCTACCCTTTTGGATTATGGGTTGCCTAATTAACCCAAATTTTCACACAAGGAAATTTTAAAATGGAAAAAATATTCACGTCGTTTAAGTTGAAAAATGTTGAGATACGTAATCGGATTTGTGTTCCGCCGATGGTTACAAGATTCAGCGAACCAGATACCGGAATTGTAGAATTGGGAACGATTGAGCACTATCGAAAAATCGCAAAAGGGTTGCCGGGACTGATTATACAAGAAGCAACATGTGTCAATAAAAACGGTCGTCTCATGGATCGTCAACTGGGAATTTGGAATGACACTCAAATGGAAGGATTAAAAAAAATTGTTGATGCCGTACATGCTGAGGGATGCGCCATATTTGTCCAATTACATCATGCCGGAGTAGTCGGAATCAATGAACAGCCTTTGTGTCCAAGTAAATACAGCTATGCCCTGCCAGATGGAAATATCAGAATAGGAAATGAGATGACTTTAGCAGAAATAAGCGAAATTCAGACTGATTTTGTAGAGTCTGGTGTCAGAGCATTTAAAGCAGGATATGATGGAATTGAACTTCATGGATGTCATGAATATTTAATATGTCAATTTTTAAATAAAAAAGTCAATACCAGAAATGATGAGTATGGAAAATATCCGGAAAAATTTGTGATGGAAATCATGAAAAGGATTCGAGAACGTACTTCACCTGATTTTGTCATTGGAATAAGATTAGGCGGATTTGAATCGACACTGAAAGATGCGATTCAAAATGCGGTTAAACTTGAGCAGGGAGGAATTGATTTCATCGATGTGTCATATGGATTTAGTAAAGAACAGGAATCCTTTGTTCCAGCGAACTATTCATTTATTGATATTATTTATGCTGCAAAAATGATAAAAAAATCAGTTCAGATACCTGTTTTTGCTGCAAATGGAATAGTATCCCCTGAAATGGCAGAAGATATTTTGACAAAAACTGAGGTTGACATGGTTGATGTTGGAAGAGGTTTTATTGTAAATTCTAATTGGATGAAGGATGCCATCGATAAAAAGGATACTGGAAAGTGTTTGCATTGCAAAATGTGTAAACTCTTTGTTGAACCGGATAAATGTCCTGGGAAAATAGTCTTTGAAAAAAACAAGAAATAATTCTGATATTCATAAGAGGTTTTATTAAATAATGGAGGGATACAATGAGTGCAAATGAACTAGAACTGGCAAGAAAGCAAAAACTTGAATATGTTCAGACGTTTACCAACCCATATCCGGAGCGATTTGCAAAAACCAATGAGTTATCTGAAGCAGGGATTTTGGAAGATGGCGTTGAAAATGTTAAGGTGGCAGGACGGATCACCTTTATTAGAAAGATGGGGAAGCTGTCTTTTGTGACCATTTCAGATATATGCGGAAAGCTACAAATCGCTATAAAGAAAGATTCTGTTGGAGATGACAGCTATACGTTTTTTAAAAAGGGGTTTGATATCGGAGATTTTCTTGGAGCGGAAGGTGATGTGTTTACAACCCAGACAGGTGAAAAAACAATTAGAGCCAACCAGATCTATTTTTTAGGAAAAGCATTGAAGTCTTTACCAGAAAAATTCCATGGGGTTACGGACGTAGAAATGTGTTATCGCCAGAGATATCTTGATTTAATTATGAATCAGGATACAAAAGACCGGTTTTTGTTAAAATATAATTTTATTAAGGAAGTTCGAAGATTTTTAGAGGACGATGGTTACCTGGAAATTGAAACACCGGTACTGATTGATCATCCGTCGGGCGCAACGGCAAGACCGTTTATTTCGCATCATAATGCCCTTGATATGGATGTTTTTTTAAGAATTGCACCGGAAACTTATTTAAAACGGGCAATTGTGGGTGGTTTTACAAAGGTATTTGAGTTTGCAAGATGTTTCCGAAATGAAGGGATGGATACCACTCATTTACAGGATTTTACCATGTTAGAAGGTTACTGCGCATATTATAACTATCAAGATAATATGGAGTTTCTACAAAATATGCTGACGCAGGTTATCACAAAATTATTTGGTAAAGCGCAAATTCAGATCAGGGACAAGGTTATTGATTTTGCGGGAAAGTGGGATGTGATTACGTTTAGAGACCTTATCTTTCAAGATTGCGGAATTGATATCGATCAGACAAAAACGGCTGAAATGTTGCTAAACGAGATAAACAAACATGGAATAAAACTTGAATTCGAGACAAATATAGATCTTTTAGGAAAAGGGAATTTGATTGATTTGTTATATAAAAAAGTTAGCCGACCAAAGATTATTGATCCGACATTTCTAATTGGTCATCCAACTGAACTCTCGCCTTTAGCAAGAGCAAATGATGACAATCCAGAAATTACTGATCGTTTCCAATTGATCATCAATGGTGCAGAAGTTATCAATGCTTATTCTGAATTGGTAAATCCGGTTGAGCAATATCAACGTCTTATGGAACAGTCGAGACTCAAAGCCGGAGGCGATGAAGAAGCAATGGTCATGGATAAGGATTATATCAGCGCTATGGAATATGGTATGCCGCCGATTTCTGGATGGGGTATGGGAATTGACCGAGTACTCCAGATACTGACAGGGCAAAACAATATCAGAGATCTAATTATGTTCCCAATCATGCGACCGCTTGAACGATAATTAACACAAATTATCTGATTTATTGTCAGTTGTTCGCACATGGCACTAAACAAAAATGGCTTAAATATTCCCCGAAATAACTCATAAGACCGCTTTGCAGAACTATCTGCGAAGCGGTTTTTATCATGAGTTAAAACGAAAAAAAGAGTCAGCATCGAAGGAAAAATGCTGAACTTAAATTGAATTCCATTTTAAAAACTATGTTATCTGAATTTTTAGAATTTATTGGAGCTCATTTTATATGAGTAGGTATGTGAAGCTCTCTGTTTGTAGGTCACATTCCATGAATCAGCTTTGTTAGAAGATTTTTTCGTTACATGACCAGATTCATTTAAACGATTATAAGAACTGCCACATCGTCGCATGGTATCTTATCATCAAGAAAAAAAGATAAGTCAAATAAAATGCATTATTCATACATTTTATTTGACTTATCTGTGTTGGACATGGTAAATTAGAAGAAAAAACACAATGGAGAACGATAATGAAGCGAAAATTTGAAGATGTTTTAATATCCTGGAAAAATAAAAATTCCCGTAAGCCGGCACTAATCTATGGCGCTCGTCAAATTGGGAAAACTACCAGTATCAAATATTTTGGCGAAAAACATTTTCAGAACACGATTTATATCAATTTTGAATTAAACAGGGAATTAGCTGAAGATTTCCAGGGAAATATTTCTCCAGACTTTTTAATTCATCGCTTTGAGGTTTATTTTGGCGAAAAAATTAATAAGGAGACAACATTGATTGTCTTCGATGAAATTCAGGCCTGTGAGCGCGCTTTGACAAGCTTGAAATATTTCTGTGAAGATGCCCCAGAATATTACGTCATCGGTGCGGGTAGTCTGCTTGACGTTGCTATAAAACGTGATGATTTCAGTTTCCCGGTTGGAAAAGTGAATCAGATCCATATGTATCCGATGGATTTTGAAGAATTCCTGTGGGCGAAGAATCAGGAAATGCTGGCAGATGAAATAAGGGTGTATTATGAAAAACGTGAGCCGCTGGATCCGGCTTTGCACAAAAAGGCAATGGGCCTTTATCGTGAATATTTAATTGTCGGTGGCATGCCTGAAGCAGTAAAAGAATATTCAGAAAACAACAGCTTGCTTGAGGTAGCAGAAATTCAGGGAGCGATCATCAATGCCTACGTTGCGGATATGGCCAAGTATGCAACATATAGTGACACAACGAAAATCATGGCAAGTTTTGATAGTCTACCGGCGCAGTTGGCCAAAGATAATAAAAAGTTTCAATATAAAGTTGTTGCCAGGGGGGGCCGGGCATCATTATTTGGGGCATCAATTGATTGGCTTTTGGCAGCGGGGATCGTCCTAAAATGTGAGAAGGTCGAACAAGGGCAACATCCATTGGCTATTTTTAAAGATATGGCTTCATTTAAACTGTATATGGGTGATATCGGTCTATTGTCACACCGGGCTGGTGTCAATAAATATGACATCATTAAAGGCAACGATCATGTCTTTATTGGCGCACTGACTGAAAATTATGTTGCCACTGCTTTAATACAAAAGGGATACCCTTTATATTACTGGACTTCGGGAACATCGGAAGTTGATTTTATGATTGAGAAACAAAGTGATGTTTTTCCCATTGAAGTCAAAGCAAGGGAAAATGTCAAATCCAGAAGCTTATCGGTCTATGTAAAACACTATCATCCGGTTTATTCGATTCGGATTTCGGGAAAGAACTTTGGATTCGAAAATAACATTTTATCAATTCCGTTATACGCAGTGTTTTGTTTGTAGCGGTTTAAAAGTGAATTGGTATGGATATTCCGCGGGTTGTTTTTAGAAAAAGCAGAGATGTTTTGGATAGAAATACCTATCGATTTAGCGCGGGATTCATATATGCTAAAGAGATTTCAAGTGGTCATGATTTTCTTGAGATTGGCAAATCGAGGAAGACCATCTTCTTTCAGCATTTTGGTTTCGCCCTGAATGAGTGGCAGCGCATAGTCGATGAAAGCTGGCAGTAGACCGTTACCGGCGGCATTGATCCACTCTCGGGGTATTTTCTTTTCATCATTTGCGACATCAATTAGATCGAACATTTTTATCCGGCATTGGTATTCTTTTCCGGGGATTCTTTCAAAGCCGACCATCTGATCGGTAGCACCGGCAAGCGCAACTTCCAGAGCGACCCTGCCGATCGCATAGGCTTCTTCGATGTCTGTACCGGATGCAAGATGGGCGGCGCATCGCTGAGTAAGACCGAATTCAATCCCGCGAACCTTGGTGTCGATCTTTGTGCCGATAAAGCTGGCCAGGCCAGCGGCAAGTCCGCCCATTCTTGAATGGCCGAAAGCATCCGTATTCTTGGTCAGATCGGAAAAATAGGCTGAAATGTAAGTGTTGCTTTTGTCCATTATGCCTTCAGAAACAGCGACAAGAACATCTCCTTTTTTTTCAAAGATGCTGCTCACATCGGCAATGAAATCGGCAAGATCAAAATAGATCTCAGGCAAATAGATCAGATCAGGGCCAAGACCTTTGTAGGTGGCCAGTGCCGAAGACGCAGTCAGCCATCCGGCGTTTCGACCCATGATTTCCAGAATCGTTATGGAACCGGTTCCATAAACTTTGGCATCTTTGTAAATCTCCATGCAGGATGTGGCAACGAACTTAGCGGCACTACCGTAGCCGGGGCAGTGATCCGTACCTAAAAGGTCATTGTCGACGGTCTTAGGGATGCCGATAATCCGGCATTCATAGTTGTTCTGATTCAGATAACTGCTTATTTTGCTGCAGGTATCCATGGAATCATTGCCACCGTTATATAAGAAATAACGGATATCATACTTCCGAAATGTATCGAGAATACGCTTGTAATCCGTGTCATCCACAATGAAATCCTTAAGTTTATAACGACAGGTTCCAAACGCTGAGGCAGGTGTGTATTTCATTAGTGAGAGCTCATAAGGATCCTCCAGATCCATAATATATAATCGATCGCTTAAAACACCCCTGATGCCATTTTCAGCAGCGTACACCGTTGTGATATGTTCTGAAGCAAGTGCAGCTTCAATGCAGCCAAGGGCACTGGCATTGATGACGGATGTCGGTCCGCCAGATTGACCGATGAGGCAGGCGCCTTTTAATGGTGTTGTCATAATTTAACTCCTTCTTTCATAGTCAGATTTATATTTTCGCACTCTTTCTAATTCCCGATCCGGCGTTTTATTGTTTTTTTTGATAGACCCATTTTCATCTTTATCCACAATTCCTGGATTGTTTACAGTTCCCTTAAGTGGCCTCTACACAACAGAACCGTCATTACGATCACCTGATGTTTCATTTCATAAACCCATTACGCTGCATCATCATTACTTCATTTGTACCCCTTCCAATCTTTTTTTAACTTAGTCGGTACCATAAAGCAGTTAAATGACCGGAAATACCAACGTCCCTGATCGCCTGAAAAAACACCCCTGGGAGATTATTATCTGACAGAGGCTATTTTAAACAATAAATGTTAGCGATGGCAACTAAGCTGTCACCGCCACTCTAAAAAAAAACGAAGTCAGTTTTAACTAGGCCATTATCAACAATCTTTATGGCATTGAAATTGAGAGCAATGAAAATTATGTTGTGAATGCTTTAACTCAGAAGGGATATCCTTTGTATTACTGGACATCTGGAACATCGAAGGTTGATTTTATGATTGAGAAACAAAGTGATGTTTTTCCAATGGAGGTTAAAGCAAGGGGAAATGTAAAATCCGGAAGTTTGTCAGTATATGTAAAAAGATATGATCCAACTTATTCGATTCGGATTTCAGGCAAGAATTTTGGATTTGAAAATAATATTTTGTCGATTCCGTTATATACGGTGTTTTGTTTATAGATTGTTTAAATGCTGTGTAAAGAAAGAAACAAAGTGAGACAATTAGCAGACATTAGTTTGTCTGAGTAGAGTTTTCTTTAATGTTAACGGTGTTTGGGTGTTTTTTTCAATAAAAATGAAATTAAGTTAATTGGCATGGTATGATTAATAACAATGAAAGGAGCAAAAAAATAATATTCGGAGAAGTTAAGATAGTTCTCTATCAAAAAAAATGGTATTATCACTGTCTTTTTGAGTTTCAAAAGACAAAATATAAATTTAAAGGAGAAGAAAATGAAAAATTTCAAAAAAACGCAAACCTTGTTGTTGGCATCGTTCCTTTTAGTTGCTAATTTTTTTCTGGTTGGAAACGTTTTCGCACAGGACAATCAACTTACTACGGAGGCGGCCAGTTCCGTTGGGGTGACATATCAAACCCATATCCAGAATCAAGGGTGGACTGGCTGGGTTTCTGATGGAATAATGTCGGGTACGGAAGGTCAGAGCCTTCGGATGGAGGCTCTAAAAATTCAACTGGTTAATGCGCCTGCAGATGCCAGGATTGAATACAATGTCCATGTCCAAAATCAGGGCGACCAAACCGTTCGAAAAGATGGCGAACTGGCAGGCACCGAAGGTCAGAGCTTGCGTTTGGAAGCAGTCACCATTAATCTGATCAACATGCCTGGCTACTCGGTTGAGTATCGTGTCCATATTGAAAATCAGGGTTGGACTCAGGGCTGGGTTTCTGATGGAGCATTAGCAGGAACCAGAGAAATGGGTTTAAGATTAGAAGCCATGGAAATCAGAATCATAAAAACAGATGATGTCGTTCATCCCGCATCGGTCAGCCTGGATAAAGAAACCGCCAGTCTTGCCGTTGGTGAGACACAAGCGCTTACAGCAACCGTTTTACCAGCGGATGTTACCAATAAAAACGTCACTTGGTCATCCGAAAATACGATTGCGGCCACTGTTGATGAAAATGGTATTGTTACCGGTGTGAGTGCCGGAATTGCCACAATTGTGGTCACAACTGTCGATGGCAATAAGACCGCCAGTTGTGTCGTAACCGTTTCGGCACCAAGCGAAATCGTTACCGAGCCGGTAAACCTGGGGACAGCTGCTAATTATGCGATCCTGGCAAAAACAGGCATTTCAACGGTGCCAGATTCGGCAATTACCGGAGATATCGGCGTTAGTCCAATTGCAGCATCGGCCATTACGGGATTCTCGCTGACGGCAGATGCCACGAATGTCTTTGCGACTTCCCCTCAAATTACTGGCAAAGCTTACGCGTCAGATTACGCAGCGCCAACAGGTGTTAACCTTACCACCGCGGTAAGTGACATGGAAACGGCATATGTTGATGCGGCTGGAAGAGCAGTCAATTATACGGACAAGTTCACCGGCGATATCAGTGGTCAAACACTGACACCAGGCGTTTACAAATGGGATAACGAGGTTTTAATCAATTCAGATGTTACCCTTAATGGCGGTCCCAACGATGTTTTCATCTTCCAAATCGCTAAAGGAATCACTCAAGCCAATGACACAACGATTATTCTAGCTGGCGGCGTACAAGCCAAAAATATCTTCTGGCAGGCTTCGGAAACCGTTTCAATTGGAACGGGTGCACATTTTGAGGGCATTGTACTGGGGCAGACAAACATCGGTCTGGGATCTCAAGCATCGATCAATGGTCGCTTATTGACCCAGACAGCAGTAACTTTGATTCAAAGCACCGTTGTCGCTCCCTTATAAATCAGATCCGAATTCACTGATTTAGTAGAAAAAAACAATCCATTAAATGATTAGTCACGCTTTATATGGCTCCCTTCATTGCCGACAGTTAAAATAGCAAAACTGTTGGTAACTGAAGGGAGTTTTTTATTATTGAGATAAATGCCTTCAGATCGATGCCTGGCACTAATTTATAGTTGAGGATGTTTTAAGGTTTTGGAAAGAGGAATGAAAAATGCTAAAGTGAATTATTAAGAATCACACCTAAAAGTCCCCAGGCGGTTCCAAGAATAGCACCTCCGAGCACATCTCGGGGGTAGTGCATGCCGACATAGATACGGGTGATCCCAACCAGAAATGCCATCAAATAGACAACTAACCAGATGAAAAAGTTGGCGTGATAATAGGGTAATAAAAAAGTTGCCATAAAAAAAGCTTGACTGGTATGACCACTGGGAAAAGAACTGCCCTTCGCTTGTGATCCAACAATGCGACTATTTTCAATCTTTTTATAGGGTCGGGTGCGATGAATCAGCACTTTTATAAATTCAACCACTAACCATAATGATAGGGTACCAAATACAAAGGCATAGGCAAGGAGATGATACCCGGAAAAATATAGAATAACGGCAACGACCATAGCAAAAGACCCACTACCAAGCTGAGTAAAAAACAGCATGCACCAATCAAGCCAGGACTTGCGGTGTCCATGCATATTAAAATAAGAAAAAACCCAGACATCAATGCGCTGACCAACTGACCACACAAGAGAAATGGTGATTAAACCAAAAATCAGCACCAGGCTAATCAGCGTTATTTGGTTTCTTACGACCCCTAAAAAAATGATCCAGATATAATTAGGAACAAATATAAAAAATAAAACAAAGAAAATGGCAACCATGATTAACCAGTAAAGAGGTGGAATGTGACGTATCCTGGCGATGATTCTATTCCATGTTCCGTGAATTTCAAGATCCGGCAATGGGGTTTCTTCAGTCGGTTTAAATCTTTTGTCTTTTACAAATTCATCCTGATTATTTCCCTTCATTTGACTTTGTTGTACCGACCATTACCGTCAAAGCTTGTTGCAGTACTTCGATTCGTACAGAACCCTCTCCCAAACTTTGGCCATCGGCCATAACCGACATCGATGGTTCAGTATCAATGATAATTTTACGCACCCGGTAGTGCTGAATCCGGGGATCCTCAGGGCTATCGGTGCCCACGCCGCTAAGAATATAACCGATCAAATCGAGTTTGGATAGATCAGAAAAAAACATGACATCCAGTAATCCATCATGATATGCATCGGCAGCACCAACTTTATAATTACGACCAATATAGGGCATGTTAGAAATTAAGGCGGCATGGCCCAACTCGTTGATTTCCCGATTATCGTCCAGGAAAAGATGGATGTCGGAGGGGGGCGCAGTCGTGAGGATTCCTAAAAACTCGCCGATACTTGCGACATTACCATGCTGGATATCATCCCCGGAGGGGAAAAGCATCGAAAACAAGCCCACCGAGCAAAGCTCAATAAAAGGCGTGCTGACATCGTTGCAAGTGACCATGCCCAGATCTATTTTTAAACATCGCCCTGTTCTGAGAAGGGCAATTGCCGCAGGAATATCAATGGGGATATTGAGGCTAAGTGCCACATTGTTCTGCGTTCCGGCGGGGACAATGCCAAGTGTAGCATTTGAACCGACCAAAGCCTTCGTGACAGAAGCGACGGTGCCATCGCCGCCACAAACCACAAATAGATCAATTCCTTGTGCAATGGCAGCTTCAACCACTTCCGGCAAGTTACTGTCTGGTTCGATTAGATAGAGTTCAGGGATAAATTTCCAGGCTTGCATTTCTTTAATAATATCCAGAATTTGTTGGTCTGAGTCGTCATCCGCACCAGCACCAGGATTAAAAAAGAGTTTAACCCGCATCGGCAGAACGTTTGCTTTTAGAGCTTCCATAGCTTGCATATATTATTCCTCCATAAATTAGTTAATAAAAACGTGCCTGTTAACTTAAAAAAACCAAGAAAATCAAATATTCTCCAAAATCACGGCAGACATCACTTTTAAACAGGCCAACTGCAAAATAGAGGCATTATTTTATTTATACCCGTATTTACGCAAAAAAATCTAAATATATGTTTCAATAATCAATCCCGATAGCTCCCGTCCCCGCGTCTTCGAGAAATGATGACACACGTAGTTTTTGAAAGATTAACTGTGATTATTGAAGATTTCTGATACAATTAAGCATAGCTCATAAATATGGCAATTTAAAATAAAAATACATCAAGGTGTAGTTACAATGCGCCCACAAAATGATTGTAAACACGAAAGTAGTAGTAATGGGTTAAACCATGAAAAGATAAGATACAACGAGGAGAAAAAAATGTTAGTTTCAAGAAAATCCCCCAAAGAACAACTAAAAAATGTCTATGCAACCCCTATTCTTGGCTCTGAAGCGAGTGACGAACCGATTCCGCAATTTTCTTTACCGGAAAATCCCTTAGATCCGGAAATCGCGTATCAATTGATTAAAGATGACTTGATTGATGAAGGGAATGCGCGACAAAATTTAGCGACCTTTTGCCAGTCTTACATGGAGCCGGAAGCGGTGAAAATTATGGCGGAGACATTAGAAAAAAATGCCATCGACAAGTCGGAATACCCACAAACGGCTGATTTGGAAAGCCGCTGTGTCAATATCATTGCAGATTTATGGAATGCTTCAAAAGGGGATGATTTCATTGGTACCTCAACAGTAGGCTCTTCCGAGGCTTGCATGCTTGGTGGTATGGCAATGAAGTTTGCCTGGCGAAAACGAGCAGAAGCAAAGGGGATGGATATCTATACAAAGAAGCCAAACCTTGTCATCTCTTCCGGCTATCAGGTCTGCTGGGAAAAATTTTGCGTCTATTGGGATATCGAAATGCGCTTGGTGCCCTTGGATGAAAAGCATATGAGCCTTAACTTAGACCTGGTCTTAGATTGTGTGGATGATTATACCATCGGAGTTGTTGCCATCATGGGGATCACTTATACTGGTAAATACGATGATGTTGAAGGCCTTGATCAGATCCTTGAGGAATATAACAAAAGTCACGATCTCCCGGTATATATTCATGTTGACGGGGCTTCCGGCGGGATGTTTGCTCCATTTATTCATCCTGATTTGAAATGGGATTTCCGACTAAAGAATGTTGTCTCCATTAATACATCGGGTCATAAATATGGTTTGGTTTATCCGGGAGTCGGTTGGATTCTGTGGAAGGATAAAAAGTACTTACCTTCTGAATTGATTTTCAATGTCAGCTATCTCGGCGGAAGTATGCCAACCATGGCCATTAATTTTTCTCGTTCTGCCAGCCAAATCATCGGTCAATATTTTAATTTCCTCCGTTGTGGCCGTCAGGGATATATCAGTATTCATCAAAGAACCCAGGATGTAGCGGTTTATATCGGAAAAGAAATTAAGAAAACGGGACTCTTTGAAATTTTCAACGATGGCAAAAATATACCCATCGTTTGCTGGAAGCTAAAGCCGGAGGCAAACAAAGAATGGAGTCTTTATGATTTAGCTGATCGGGTGAGAATGAACGGTTGGCAGGTTCCAGCCTATCCATTGCCGGATAATTTAACGGATGTCATCATCCAGCGGGTGGTTGTCCGCCAAGATCTAAACATGCAAATTGCGATTCAATTCATCAATGACTTCAAACATGCGATTCAAGAACTTGATTCGGCACATATTCTGATTCATGGCAAAGCTACTGAAAACAAAGGCCCATCAGGATTTACGCATTAAAAAATTCACCCCCTGCTTTGTTTTCGTCGGCATTCAAAAAAAACAAACTATCGTAGCGAAATGCGGTAAGCGAGAAGAGCGAGAAAACTAAATATAAAGAGGATATAAAATGAAGCGTTTCATAAAAAGAGAAGTTGTCATGTTGTTGGCGCTATTAATGAGTTTTGGCTTGGTACCGGCTGGGGTTTTAGCAGCAAGTCCGGGGATTTCCTATCAGACTCAAATTGAAAATATCGGCTGGGAAGTTGATGCCGGCATTGGGTTAAGAAGCAATGGCGAAGCCAGCGGAACATCTGGCCTGGGACTGCGTTTGGAAGGCATCCAGATTAATTTGGATAAGCAAGGTTATGATCTCGGGGTATCTTATCAAACCCATATCCAGAATATCGGTTGGGAAGCAGATACCGAAATTGGCTGGAAAAGCAATGGCGGAACGAGCGGTACGGAAGGTCAGGCACTGCGTCTGGAAGCCATTCAAATCAAGCTGACGGGAGCCGATGCCGATAAATTTGATCTCTATTATCAGGTCCATGCACAAAATATTGGTTGGATGGGCTGGGCGAAAAACGGCGAAAGTGCGGGGAGCTCCGGTTATGGTTATCGCCTCGAAGCGATAAAAATGGTGGTGGTTCCCAAAGATCAGGCGCCGCCAACCGTCACAACCACCCCGGCCTTTTTAATCTACCCCAGTGTGTTGTATCAGACCCAAATTGAAAATATCGGCTGGGAAGTTGATGCCGGTATGGGGTTAAAAACCAATGGCGCAGTAAGTGGAACGTCCGGGCAAGGCCTGCGCCTGGAAGGGATTAAGATTAATCCGGATCTCCAGGGCTTTGATTTCGGAGTATCCTATCAGACCCATATTCAGGATATTGGCTGGGAAGCAGACACTGGCCGGGGCTGGAAAAGCGACGGTGCGATGAGCGGAACAGCGGGTGAATCCAAACGTCTGGAAGCCATTCAAATCAAGCTGACAGGAGCCGATGCCGATAAATTTGATCTCTATTATCAGGTTCATGCACAAAACATGGGCTGGATGGGCTGGGCGAAAAACGGCGAAAGTGCGGGAACGGCCGGATACAGCTACCGCCTCGAAGCAATAAAAATTATTCTGGTTCGGAAAGGTCAAGGGGCACCATCTCCATCAGCGCTGCCGGCATTTTCAGATAAAAAAAGCAGCATTGTTGAGGGGAATTTATTTATCAAATCAACCCCGGGTGATTTTAATGTCGCCGAAGCCGTCTTTGACAATGTCGAAGTTTCCAATAATGGGGATGGTGCAATCGTGCTTAAAGCAGGCACCCAAAGCGGTGTTTATGCTTCAAATAGTTTAAGTACCAGCCCGTTTAATAAACTGGTACTTTCCTGGAATAGCGATACACCGGCCGGAACCTCAATTCAGATTCAAGCACGGGTAGCCCTTAGTTCAAATGGACAATGGTCGGATTGGCTGAGCTGGGGAACCTGGGGGACATCAATTAGAAGTGGCTCAGGGACAGGCGTGACAGATGATGCGGTGGCGACGGTTGATGTTGATACCTTAGTGGTCAAGAGTGGTCAAACGGCCAGTAAAATCCAATATCGCATCCTCTTAAATTCTGATCGTGCTGGCGTAACGCCGACCCTTCGTTTAGTCTCTGGAGCTTTGCGAAATACGGCGCAGGGGATTAATAAGGTGTATCCGGATAATCCCGATTTATCTAATCTCAGTGTCCTTGATGTACCGAAATTATCACAGATGGTCAGGGATCCGGCGATTGCCGATTCGATTTGCAGTCCCACCAGTGTTTCAATGGTACTGAATTATTATGGAACCGCAATTCAACCGG
The DNA here is from genome assembly GCF_030652775.1 of Acetobacterium sp. Taxonomy (GTDB): domain Bacteria; phylum Bacillota; class Clostridia; order Eubacteriales; family Eubacteriaceae; genus Acetobacterium. Next base: position 17,628 of record NZ_JAUSPS010000001.1, read on the forward strand.
AACAGGCCGCCTGGGGAGTATACGATTATAATTATAAGGACTTTGGAAACTGGCCATTCAATACGGCCTATGCGGCAAGCTTTGGTTATCGGGCTTATGTCGACTACTCAACAATCGACGGCCTGAAGCGAGAAATTGCCAATGGGCATCCGGCGATAGTGGCAGTGGCCTATAAAAACAGTGCCAATGTCGGTGGTAATCTACCCGTGATCGACGGTGCTCCAATTGCTTCAACGAGCGGTCATCTGATTGTTGTCTGTGGTTTTACCAGGGAAAATGGCACAGACTATATCATCATCAACGACCCGGCAGCTTCGAATAATGAAGGGGTCAGAGTCAAGTATCGGGTTGATCAATTTCAAAATGCCTGGGCAGAGTCAGGAAATATAACGTATATCATTCATCAAAATGAAAATTGAGAAGGATAAGGAGTACTTTTATCGCCATCAAGAACTATCGATCAAGACTGATGTTAAATAGATCAGTTCCCCCTCGGTTTCTGGAACTGGCTTTATAATCGGGGGCGGCAACCTGGCGTGATCTTTATGGGAAAGCGGAAGTTTGGCGCAACTAAAAACTTTTAAAAAGCGCCATAAAAACAGCAGCAAGTAAAACGCATCCGAGTCGTGGATGCGTTTTTTTTATACCGTTTGTTTCATTTTAATTATTTGGGTAACAATAATAGTAAATAGAAAGGTGTGGAATCATGAAGCAACCGAAAAAAATGCGTCTTCCGTATATGAACAATGCGACGGCCATTTTATTGACCTTGGGGATTAACCTGGCCATTATGGTAGCACTCAACTGGGGCAAGCGCTTCGGATTGGTGGATGTTCTGCTTGATGCGGCGATCTGCGGGGTGACGACCTCGGTGATCAACGTCTTTTTTGTGCGCCGTTATGTGACCCGAGCCCTGGAAAACAAGACGCTGCCGGCCAATCTGCCAGTGAGCCGGATGATGATGCGCTTGCCGAAAAATCCGGCTTTATTTGCGGCCCTCTGCGCCCTCTTTTTTGGCATTGTGACGCCGGTGATCAACGGGATGATCTTTGCATTCTATGATTTTGAAGCCCTGCTGTTCGGGCAGATGCTGGTGTGCAAATTGGTCTATGTCTGTTTCCTCAGTGCCAAAATTTTGGAGGTGGCGATTTTCCGGTATGTCCAGCCAGATGTCACCGGGATAATCCCGGCAGCAGATGTGCCGCCCTCACCACTGGTCAAGCCGCCATTACCTCATATCAGTTATTTTCAGCAGCTCTACAACAGCTGGCTGACGGATTTTGGAATGAATATGGTGCTGGGGTTGGTGCTGGGGGGGACCATTATTACCAGTGAGGACTACGTGATGATTGCCCCCACTTTGCTAAGTGGTATTCTGGTGGGGGGGATCATCTCAGGGATCATCATCACCTTTATGGTGGTGCCGTCCCTGGCGAAAAAGCTCGGGTCAGCGGTGGCGAATGGGGAAATCCCCCGATTGCCGAAGCGAAATCCATGGGTGGCCTGGCTGCCGAAAAACAACTGGCTGCTGGCCGGTACCCTCTGCGTTCCCATAATCTTGATCACCATGACCGTTTTTACCGGGGTGCTGACCTTCTTTAATTTTCAATCACTGAACTTTTTCCAGTTTTTCTTTATTCGCACGGCCTACACGGCGGTGCTGGTCAAGGCCCTGGTGCCGCTAATGCTAATTCGTTATATGCAGCCCCAAAAATGAAAGGAGACAATATGTTTGAAAGATTGAAAGCGCCTGGAACCATCGGTCGGCTGACCCTGAAAAATCGGGTATTTATGCCGGCCATGGGGGTTTTTATGGCAGCTCCCGGGGGTGGCGTAAATGATGATATCATCGCCTTTTATGAAGCTCGAGCCCGGGGCGGCGTCGGCCTGATCATCACCGAGGTGACCCGGGTCGACGGCGAAGCCGGAGCCGGGGAGCCTTGCCAGCTGGCAGCTTATCGGCCCTCGGATGTCATCGGCCTGCAGCGGATTGTTGATACGGTGCATAAGTATGATACCAAAATTTTTGTGCAACTTCAGCATCCTGGTCGGGAAGCCTCGGTGATGATCACCGGGGTTCAGCCGGTGGCCCCGTCGGCGGTGGCCAATCCCGCCGGGGGAGAGATGCCCCGGGCTCTGAGCACCGAGGAATGCCAGGAACATGTGGAAAAATTTATTAGGGCCGGGATTTTTGTTAAAATGTCCGGGGCGGATGGGGTGGAACTCCATGGCGCTCACGGCTATCTGATCAATGAGTTTTTATCCCCGGCTATGAATTTTAGAACCGATCAATACGGTGGCAGTTTTGAAAACCGGATGCGTTTTGTTATTGAGATTATCCAGGGCATCCGGCAGGCCTGCGGAGCCAGCTTTCCGATAACGGTGCGGATCAACGCCGAGGAAATGCTCGCTGGGGGCATTGACCTGACGGAAGCGCAGAAAATTGCGGTGGCGCTGGAAGCGGCTGGAGCCGATGCCATTAACGTCAGCACCTATTCGATTGAGTGCATCGAACCGGGCACCTTTCCCCAAGGCAATAAAAAGCGTTTGTCGTTGGCTATCAAGGCAGTGGTGCAGATCCCGGTGCTGGGGGTCAGCAATATTAAAGACCCGGCCGCAGCGGAAGCACTGCTGGCCGCTGCGGCCGTGGATTTTGTCGGCGTCGGCCGGGGGCATCTGGCCGATCCGGACTGGGTCAATAAAGCTTTTTCTGGCCGGGCTGCGGAGATCCGCCAGTGCATTGGCTGCCTGGGTTGTTTTGCGGAGATTGTCAAGCTCCACCGAATCAAGTGTGCGGTCAATCCGATCACCGGCCGGGAGCGAGAATATGCCCAGCCGGAACGCAACGGTGGTGGCCGGGTGGCAGCGATTGTCGGCGGCGGACCGGCGGGGATCGAAGCGGCATTAACCCTAAAGGAACGGGGTTTTGAGCCGGTGCTTTTTGAGGCCGGGGATCGTCTCGGCGGAACCCTGAACACCGCCGACAAGGGCTATGGCAAAACGATGATTACCGCCTATACCGATTCGTTGATTACCCAGGTACATAAGGCCGGGATTAAGGTGCGGTTGGGTGAGGAGGCCTCCGTGGATAAGGTCAAAGTTCTGGCACCGGACTGGGTCTTTATTGCCTGCGGAGCCGAGCCCCTGATCCCGGCTAACGAAGGCCTGGATGGCGAGCAGGTAGTGACCGCTGAAGAGGTGTTGTTAGGGCGGGTTTCGCCTACCGGCAAGGTGGCGGTGATCGGCTCCGGGATGACCGGGCTGGAAACGGCGGAGGTACTGGCCGCTCGGGGCTGCCAGTTGACCCTGGTCGAGATGCTGCCGGAAGTGGGTCCGGGGATGTACCCGACGGTAGTAGCCGACGTGATGGGACGGATTATTAAAAGCAGGCCTGAAATTCTTACTGGCCATCAACTGATAAAGGCCACAGCGGCTGGGATTGAGCTGCGCCGCATGGCTGATCAGCAAATCATCACGGTTGCGTCGGACTGGATTGTCCTGGCTCTGGGGGTTCGTCCCCGGCAAGCGGTGATTGAAAGGTTTAAGGATTCATTTGAACATGTCTGCATCATCGGCGATGCCCGTTCCTGCGGACGAATTCTCGAGGCCACCCAGGACGCCCATGGCAAGGCTTCAGTGGTAGCGCCATCTTGGGACGGATCATGATAAAAAATCAAGGAGGAATAAGAAATGTACGGATTTGATAATTACTTTGCCGGCAAGACGGCAGTGGTGACTGGCGGAGCCTCTGGTATTGGCAATGCCCTGGCTGAAACGATGCTTCAAAACGGCGCCCAAAAAGTGGCCATTGCTGACGTTAATCAGGTTAACCTGGAAAAAGAAACGACCCGGATGGGGTTGGCTTATCCGGGTAAAATCATTGGCCTCTTCTGTAACGTGACCCTGGAGGATAACGTCAAGGCGGTACTGGCCGATGCGGCTGAATTCTTCGGCGGCCGGATTGATCTCTTGTTCAACAACGCCGGAGCCGGTTTATCTGGCAGCTTTACCGAGCTGACCAACGAGGACTGGCAGGCGGCCTTTGACCTTAACTTCTACGGCGCCCTCTATGGCATCCGCCATGTGCTTCCTTATATGAAGGCTCAGGGCGGCGGTCAGATTGTCAATACCATTTCCGGCATCGCCTGGTCACCGATGGCTCTCCAATCCATGTATGCTGTCACCAAGTCGGCGCTCAATATGCTGGGACTGACCCTGCGGTATGAGCTCTGGGACGACCATATCAAGGTCAACTCCGCCACCCCCGGTACCACCGCCACCGCCATTTTCGCCACCGGCGGCGTGGCTGCCCCGGATTATGCCCAAACCCCGATGCAGTCTGCCGCCCGGATCCTAACCGGGGTTCAGCTCAACCAGCGGCTGATCTGCGGTGATGATAACGATGTGGAAGGATCCCAAAATGCCTTGAGTCCCGATCCGGCGATTCAAAAAGGGCTGGATGACTATTTTCTGGAAGTTGCCCGGGATCGCAAGCAGGGTAAATTCCGCTTCTGATTCAAGGCGACGGCAGCGCAGCTCGTGGTACTTCACAACTGCTTACCAAAACCCATTTTGTAAAGGAGAAGATAATGCAGGCAAGTTATTTTATCGCAGCCGAAGACCTCGGCAATTTTATGAAAGGCGGTGCCATGAACTGGCAGTATGGCATTCAGTTTTATGGGCTGACCAACTCAGACAAGGCCAGGAGCATGGTTCCGCCGCCCCTGGAAGTGATTGAAGAAAACGGCGAAACGATCTTCTATGCCTATGTGGTTAATATCCGGGAGCCAACCTTTGCGCCTTGGTATATGGAAGGCGGCATCGGATTGATGGCAAAACTGGGAGACAAAACCGGGGTGTATTTTCTCGGACTGCAGCTGTCCGGACCGGGAGCGCTGATGGGAGCCTTCTCTGGTCGGGAGAGCTCGGGACTGCCCAAGAAACTCTGTGACCGCATTGTCGTTGATCGCACTGGCGATACCGGCCGCTGTATCATCGAACGAAAAGGGGTGCGACTGCTGGACATTGGGATAAAAATCGGTCAGTATAACGACCCCGGTTTTTCCCAGCCCCAGGAAGGTTGCACCCGGGCGCAACCGATTGTTACCCAAGGCGGTTGTCTGCTTCACAAATACCGGATCGGGGCTCAGGGATTTTCGGATATGGAGATCGTTTTTTACAACAGTCCCTCCCGTTTTTATTCCTGGGAGCCGGCTACGGCGAGCATTGCGCTGGAGTCCTCAATTGACGATCCCTGGGGGGATATTGTTATCGACAAGGTGCTGGGTGCCGGCTGGATGGTCAGCGATAATATGGTATCGGGGATGGATACCATCTACCGCTATGAGGATCCCATAGCTATTACCCGGGCGATGCAGAATCTCTTTGCCGGCCGCTATGATCAGTGCACCCTGACCAGGGAGCATCAGCAGTACGAATAATAATCGTTCAGCAGCGTTGTAATCAAAAAGAACTGGTCAGATCAGACCGGTTCTTTTGATTACAACGATTTAGTTCTTCCTTTCACTGAGTTGTTTTATATTCATGCTATACATCGCTTATATGCCATTATTGTGTCAGATTCGGTTGACACAATAATGACACACAACAAAAGTACAATTTGTTGGTAATCTTATTTTATAAAGAGAGGTATTATAATGAAATTAAATTGGAACAAAGCAGCAAAATGGTCAAGACTTCTGATATTGGTGGGTCTGCTCGTATGGGTTATTTATGAATCGTACATGCATCAGGTTCTGGGTGGTGGAAAAGCACCGTCGATTCATGCGTTGTGTCCTTATGGAGCATTGGAAAGCTTGTATACGTTGCTTTTGACGGGCAGCTTTATCAAGAAAGTTTATTCTGGTACAGTTGTTTTATTGGTCTTGACCGTGGCTCTGGCAGTGCTGTTTCGCAGAAGTTTTTGTGGATTGCTTTGTCCCTTTGGCGCCTTGCAGGAAGTGTTTGCGAAGATCGGACAAAAGTTATTTAAAAAGCGTTTTATTATTCCACAAAAAATTGATGGCATTTTGCGATATTTCAAATATGTCGTTTTAGTATTTACGGTGGGAATGGCCTGGTATTATGGTAGCTTGTGGATGTCACCCTATGATCCGTATGCGGCCTTAGGACATATATCAGCAATATCAGGAACGATTGCAGAGGATCCCTTATCGATTATCGGTTTTGCACTGTTATTTATTACAATCATTGGTTCATTTTTGTATGACCGCTTTTTCTGTAAATATTTATGTCCGGCTGGCGCTGTTTATGCCATCATCGGTAAACTGAGCCCGACAAAAATTGAGCGTAATGACAGTCTTTGTGTTCACTGCAAAAAATGCGATAAATCCTGTCCCGTGAACATTGAGATTGAGAAGCAAGAGCGGATTACGACGGCAGAGTGCATTAACTGTAACGATTGTGTTCTGGCATGCCCGGTTAAAGGTGCGCTTGAAGTCAAAGTGGCCCGAAAAACGGTTCATCCGATGGTGATGGTGGTCTTGGTTGTGGGTTTGTTCTTCGGAACCATTGTGACGGCTCAGCTAACGGGTAATTTTCAAATATTGCCACTCGCCGTTGCTCAAGGTGAGGTTATTCCCATTTATGAAGTGAAAGGCTACAACACCATTGAAGAAGCAACAACTCTCACCGGACTGACTCTGGATGAAGTATATCAGCAGTTGGCGATTCCCAAAAGTGTCCCCAAGGATACGCAATTTAAGAATATTTCAGTGTTAATCCCTGAATATAAATTCGATGAAGCGAAAGCGAACGCCGGAGGATCAGAAGGCGAAGCAACTTCGGGAGGAGCGTCAACCCCTGGTACCCTTGATGTCAGTGGGATTAAAGGCTCGATGACGATTCAGGAAGCGATGGACAGTTTAAGTATGGAATCAAAAGACTTCTATGCGCTCTTTAAAATTCCCGACACCGTGCCGCCACAAACCATTCTAAAAGAAATTACAAATGTATCGCCGGGATATGATTTCCAGCAGGTCAAGGATTCGTTAAGCGTACCTTCTTCGACAGAAACAACTGAAAACACATCAGGAACCGTCGATGTCAGTGGGATTAAAGGTTCCATGACGATTCAGGAAGCGATGGGCAGCTTAAGTATGGAATCAAAAGACTTCTATGCGCTCTTTAAAATTCCCGACACCGTGCCGCCACAAACTGTTCTAAAAGAAATTACAAATATTTCGCCAGGATATGATTTCCAGCAAATAAAGGATTCTTTGCAATAGCATTTAGCCAGGAAGAGTCTCTCAAAAACGATGCTGTTTTTGAGAGACTTTTTGCAAAAAAAATTAGAAAGAACACGAGTGACTTCGCTCGTGTTCTTTCTGCGGAGTAGACAACTTCTGGTAAAAACGATGGGATTTAGGCGGATCTATTTATCCAGATAAACAACCTGGTTTCGGCCGTTGGATTTAGCCAGATAAAGAGCCTTGTCGGCAATTCTGACTAATTCTTGGTGTCGGGAATGCTGACAAGGCAGCAGGGTGGTAACGCCGATGCTGATGGTGAGGCAGCTTTTGATGACCGATCCCTCATGGGGAATTGCGAGCGCTTCAATTTTTTGAAGCAAGCGGTTGGCATTCAGGATAGCTTCATTTTTTTCGGTTTCCGAAAGGAGCACAATAAACTCCTCGCCACCGTAACGAACGACCATATCGGTGGGACGGGACAAGGCCGTGCGAAGGCTGTCACCGATTTTAATCAGGGTCGCATCCCCGGCCACATGGCCATATAAATCGTTATAGTTTTTAAAATAATCGACATCGATAAACAGTAAGGATATGGGTCGCTGTTGTCTTAAACAGCGCTGCCACTCGAGGCCAATGGTTTCATCATATTTCCGTCGGTTCCATAGTTCGGTCAGGGGATCGCGGAGGGAAAGTCGCTGCAATTCATGATTGATCTGCTCCAGTTCAAAATTCTGCTGTTCCACTTTTTGATTGGCAGTGGTAAGCTCTCGTGTCCGCTGGGCTACCAGGTCATCCAGATGATCATTTATTTCGGTGAGTTTTTCACCCATGACGGTTCGGTATTCCAGAGATTCTGAAAAGTTTTTGGCTAACTGAAAGGAATAAAGAACCGCAAAGATTAATTGACCAGTAGAAGAGTTGGCATCGCCCTGAAAGATCATTCTTAACAGTGGTGGCCAACTGTCATCGATCCAGATGCTTAAGCTGACAACATCGATAATGGAGGTCAAAATCAAAGCCAAGCCGCCCAGGCTAATAAACCAGCTACTGTTTTCCCTATATCTGGCGATTGTTACGAGCTGGATTGCCAGATAGATAATCATAAAAATCGTCCAGATCTGATATAGTGGGTTGAAAATAGAATAGATCCATGTCGGTGTGAAAAGAACCACCATTGCGTAGACACCGGCAACAATTTGGGTCGATTTGATAATTAGCCGATGAAAATAATCAGGTAACATCGATCTGAAAAACATCAGAATCAAGGGAACCCCCAAACAGAATGTTAATGTCTGCAGTTTATAAATGATCACAAAGTCAAAATATTGGTAAAAAGAGTATAAGAATGCTTCGCCAATGAGTAAGGTTCTGAATGCCACCAATGCGCAAAACAGCACAAAATAGAGGGGGGTTCGATCTTTTCTCCGGAAGAAAAATAAGGCCAGATGATACCCACCCATCATTAGCAAGGCACCAAAAAGGAACAGCTCATAGGCTAGTCCTTTGTAACGCATGTTGAGTAACTGGGTTTCCCCACCCAGGAGGATGCTGTTCAGTAGTCCTCCGCTGGGTCGGTAAAAATTGGACATCTGAATGACAATCTCATTTTCACCTTGTTGTGCTTGAAATGAAGCGACCTGGGGCAAATACTTGGGTACCATAGTGTCTCTGGTGCTTCCAATTGTTCCGGCGGCGGCGATTAACTTGCCGTTGATCCAGAGTTTATAAGCGGTGCGCACTTTGGGAATCTTCAATGCCAGGATTTCATTTTCGGAAGCGACAAAGGTCAGTTGGTAGGTTGCATATCCAAAACCGGGAATCGCTTCGCCATTGATTTCATATTTATTCCAGGACGACGGGAAGGGGACATAGCCGCTGAGGGTGCCCTGGTTCACGCTGGCGGGTTCAAGGAGCTGATTCCAGTAAAAGGCCCAGTTGCCGTCGAGCGGAATGATTTCATTTTTTATATTAGTAGCACTTAAATCAAGCCGGCTGTTTTCGGCTTTTTTTTCGATTATCGTGTCTTGAGGAGCGCAGCCTCCCAGAAAGAAAAGCATAAATATGATGATCCACAGTAATCGCTTGGGTTTAACCATGAGAGTGCTCCTTTCCGATGAGATTAAAAAATCGATTTAAATTAAAACAGATGGAGACGTGATCATCACTCCTCCATTCTCGACGGTTTTACTCTGAGTTTTAGTTATTTGAAATTTGGTTTCGATAAAATTCATTTTAACTGATGTAACGGTGTCACGTCCAGATGTATTGCGTTCACGATTGTTTCATTATACAATGAGATGATCAATCCCGTCAATTGGGTTTTTCGGTTTCGATCAGGACAATTTAATTCGGTTATGATAAAATGTATCAGTACATGAGGTGGAAAATAATGACAAGAGAAAATATCGAAAAGAAAATTACTGAATATCCCATTTTTGAATATGCATTTTTTGATCCGTCGGAAATCAATTTTTACCAGGCGGTGCGCACTATCTGCAAGTTGGAATGTCCTCAATACGGCAAATCCTGGTCCTGCCCCCCGGCAGTTGGGACCCTGGAGGAATGTCAAGAACGGTGCCTGGGCTACAAGCATGCCTTTATTTTCAGCACCATCTCCGAGGTCAGCGACATTCTCAATATGGACGAAATGCTGGCGACCCGATGTGAACATATTGAAATCGTGGAGCAGATTAAAGCTAATGTTTTTGGCGAACATGAAGACAAACTGATCCTAACCGCCGAATCCTGTGCCATCTGTGAGAAATGCGCCTACCCTGATGAAGCCTGTAAACATCGGGATAAAATGTATCCCTGTGTAGAAAGTCATGCCATCTCGGTGACAGATATCTGCGAAAAGCATAACCTGTCATTTTTAAATGGTTATAATGTGATCACCTGGTTTGGGATGGTCTTTTTTTAGAAAGTGACTGGCGGGAGAACGCCGTTGAGCAGAATAGTTTATATTTAAAGAAAGCGGGTACAAGATGGATTTATCATTTTTAGGGATTGCGAGCAATCCCATCACAGTTTTTACCAAAAAAGACAAAGCGGATTATTTGCGGGACCCCGCTGACATTGATGACGGCATCCGGGAACTGGTCGATGCGATTAATGCCACTCCGGTGTTTTTTTCGATGAGCGCCTGTCAGGGATTCTTGATTGAGGACGAACGGGAGGACCATTGCCCGGAAACCTATGTGGACTTTTATGTGACTGACGAGCAGTACCAGCTGGCTCGGCTGCTGCTGGCATCACTGACCAGTAAGTTTAGCGCCAGTATCGACTGCAAGGTGGTTTACGAAGCGGATTTTGATGTCATCGGTGAAGACGAAATTGTGGCTAACGGGATGGTCAAGCTGCGCCACAGCATCGAACTCTATGAGCTGCCGCCAGATCTGATGAAGACCACCTACCAGGAACTGGTGAACCATATCCGGAAATTCGGAGAAGCGGCAACGAAAACCGTCTAAGGTTTGTTCAATACGTATAAATTTTGCAATTATCTAGTAATAGAAAGGCAGGGGGAAATGATGGATAAGAAGGTCAGTGCTTTATTTGAACCATTCACAATTAACAATCTTGAGCTGAAGAATCGGCTATTTATGCCGGCGATGGGAATTCCGACCGTCCATCAAAACGGAGCCTATACCAAAGAGGCGATTGCCTTTTATGTGGCGCGGGCTAAAGGTGCGGTGGGTCTGATCATTACCGGCGCCAATGAGGTGAAGAGTTTAGGCGAAAAAAAGACCGTTTGTACGGACCCAGCGCCATGGTTTAACCCCGATGCCTATACTTTTGCGAGTCTGGAAATGACCGAGGAAATCCATGACTATGGCTGCAAAATATTTGTTCAGCTGGCCGCTGGTGTGGACAAGTTGACGAAAGACGCCCGGAGCGAACAGATTAAGCACTGCCAGGTGATGACCACTGCGGAAGTCCGGTTGCTGGTGGAGTCTTTTGCCCATTCAGCCAAAATTGTCAAAGCGGCTGGTTATGACGGTGTGGAAATCCAGTCTGGTGAGTTGCTGGATGGTTTTACGCTGGCTCTTTTTAATCAGCGAAAGGATTGCTACGGCGGCGATCTTAAAAACAGATTCCGGATCGTGACGGAAATCATTGCGGCCATTAAGGAGGCCTGCGGCAGCGACTTCCCGGTGATTCTGCGGTTGGCAATGAAGAGTTATCTTAAGGCTGAGGGACAGCAAGCTCTGCCAGGGGAAGAATTTGAGGAACAGGGTCGTGATCTGGAAGAAGCCCTGGCTGCGGCGGTCATGCTGGAAGCGGCGGGCTGCGACGGTTTTGACGTGGAGGCGGGCATCAGCACATTTGAGAAAGCTTCCTATTGGAAATATCCACCGGTTTATTTTGACAAAGGGGTTTATCTGAAGCTTAGTGAGGCGCTGAAAGAAGCCGTCTCGGTACCGGTATTGGCAGCTGGAAAAATGGATGATCCGGAGCGGTCGGCTGAGGCACTTGAAAAAGGTCAGCTGGATGCGGTGGGATTGGGTCGTCCTTTGCTGGCCGATCCCGAGCTGCCGCAAAAGTTAATAAATGGCCTGGCTGAAGTGATCCGCCCCTGTCTGGGCTGTAATGATGGCTGTCTGGCCAATAAAATTGCTGGGGGCGAGGCCTCTTGCACTGTTAACCCGGCCTGTAACCGGGAATTGCTGTCCGGAATTGAAGCAGCCAAAACGCCTCAAAAAGTGGTGGTGGTGGGCGGCGGCCCGGCGGGAATGGAAGCTGCCCGAGTTAGCTCTCTACGGGGGCATCAGGTGATTTTGTTTGAAAAAAGCTATCGCCTGGGGGGGAAGCTTAAATATAGCAGCCAGCGGATCTTGAAAAATGCGGACGAGCGGCTGATCCATTGGTATGAAGTCGAGCTGGAAAGCCTGAAGGTTGAAGTTCGCCTGGATGAACCGGCAACCCTGGAAAAAATAGCGGCGATCAATCCCGATATCGTTTTTATTGTCCAGGGGGCAGAAGCCCGGAAGCTTATATTCCCGGGGATGGACAGCGAAAAAGTGACCAACGCCATTGATGTGATTAGCGATAAAACCTTTGTCGGGCCTCGGTGTCCATCCATCGGCGGCGGTCTGGCCGGATGTGAGGCGGCGCTTCATCTGGCCATGCATCGCCATAAGATGACGATCGTGGATGCCGCCCCGGATATTCTGACTGCTGGTATTCCGCTGGCACCGGGCAACAAACAGATGCTTAAGGATCTGCTGGGCTTTTATCGTAGTGAAATTATCACCAATGCCACCCTCAAGGCGGTTACCGAAGAGGGGGCCGTGATTGAAAAAAATGGTCAGGAACAACTTATCCCGGCGCATCATGTGATGATTGCGGTGGGCTTTGAACCAGCACCTTCTTTATATGAAGCATTAAAGAATGACTATCAGGTTTATAATATTGGCGACAGCCAGATGATCAAAAATATCCGCGGCGCCATCTGGGCTGCCAATGAGGTGGCCAGTTCGATCTAAATAAAGGTGATTAAAAAAATGATTTAAGTATAGTATCCGAAAATAAAAATAGACAATTGCGAAAGTAACCGGAGCTTTAGGTCTTGTTTCAAAATGGTTATAAAATAGCATCATCAGGAGAAAAATTTGAAAGATCGATTGCAGAATAAAGGCCTTGTTTTTGCCCTGGCAACCCTCTGCTGCCTCCTTTGGGGGAGTGCTTATCCCGCTGTGAAAATAGGCTATGAGCTTTTTGATATCAACACAACCGGTGCCCAGGTGTTGTTTGCCGGCTATCGTTTTACCGTGGCGGGTATGCTCACCTGGGTCATCACCAGCGTGTATTATAAAAAAATCGTGGTGCCTCGGGGGGATGAATGGGGGCGGATGATCAGCCTCGGGCTGGTGCAGACCACGCTCCAGTATATTTTCTTTTATATTGGCCTGGCCAATACCACTGGGGTGAAAGCTGCGATTATCAATGCCACCGCCACTTTTTTCACCATTCTCTTTGCGCATCTGATCCTGAAAAATGAAAAGATGACCCGAGCCAAGATATTTGGCTGCCTGCTGGGAATGGCTGGGGTCATCATCATCCAGCTCAAGAGCGGGAAGATCGATAGCAGTTTTTCCCTGATGGGGGACGGTTTTCTCTTTCTGGTCTGCATTGCCTCGGCGCTGGGTGCCGTGATGACCCGGATCTTTACCCAAAAGAGCGATTCGATGATCCTGACCGCCTATCAGTTGATGATCGGCGGGGTGGTGTTGATTGTGGTCGGCTTGATGATGGGCGGAACGATCACCCAGATCACCATCCCGGGACTGCTGTTGCTCGGCTATCTGTCGGCCTTGTCAGCGGCGGCCTTTACCATCTGGGCGATGCTGCTCAAACACAATCCGGTCGGGATTGTGGCCATCTATGGTTTTATGATTCCCGTTTTTGGGGTGATGCTGTCCGGAATTTTCCTGGGCGAACAGTTTCTCAATCTGCGGATTCTCATTGCCCTAGCCTGCGTCAGTGTGGGGATCTGGCTGGTTAACCGGGAAGCTGAGCGGTGAGGGCAGAAGGTCTTTTATGACACCTTGGGGCTGGAAGCTAATCAGGCTGAGCGCAGGGGGCACAGCTGCTGCTTAAACGAATCAAAAGTCTTTTATAAAAAACAGGTTCAGGACAAAACCATCTTTGTCCCGAACCTGTTTTTATTTTAAAGGTGCTATTCAAGCTTCGACCCGTCGTTGTTTAATCAGCACCAGCGTCACCCCCAACACCGCTACCCCGAAGGCCAGCACCAGCACCATGCTGGTGAAAATGGACTGGAGATTGTCGGCATTGTAACTAACTGCCGCAGCGATTTCGTTATTGGCTTTGATGTACCAGTAGGTGGGAGTAAAGCTGGCAATGGTCAGAACATTGTCGCCCAGCAGCTCCTGGGGAACAAAGACGCCACTGATAAAGCTGGTGCCCAAAGCAAAGACATTGGCAACGGCTGACATTGCGCCCCGGCTTTTGACGATATTACCGATTAAATAGCTGATGCTTAAAGCGGCCAGGGTGAAGACAAAGGAGTTCAAAAGCAGCAGCAGGCCAGTGGTAGTAAACATGAAGCTGCCGTACATGATAAAGCTGGCCGAGATCAGCACAAGCCAGGTTAAGATGGCAAAACTGAGGTTGCCAAGAATCATCTGTAAATTCATATTGGCTGATCGGATCGGCGAACAGAGATTTCGCCGTTTCAGATCGGTATTATTAAAGACCAGCATCACCGAGCAGACTCCCAGAATTAGAATGGCAAACATTGAATAGGACAGATAATTGAAATAGTATCCCGATTTTTCAGCATTGGCGGAGTGACTGCCGTTGCTGATCATGGTCACTTCGCTTTGTTCGGCCAGATCCTTGTCCACGTATTGGGTCAGATCAGCCTGGCTGAGACCGGGCATGTAGGTGGTGTAGGTTTGGGCGGTGTTCAGGTATTTATTGATCAGCAGATCCATATAGATATTACTGGTGGAGTCGGGCACGGTTGTTTTTTCCAACTGGACATCCTGACCACTCAGCATTGCTTCGGTAAACCCGGCAGGAACCCGGAGGATGTATTCCACCTCACGGAAGAACAGCGCATCCTGGAGTTTTTGGGGTTCATCGGGAAGATCGACCAGATTGGCATTTTCGCCCAAATAGGTTTTGAGTCCATCCACCAGCAAAGAATCTGCGTCATCATTGATAAAGGCAATATTGACCTTAACCTTGGAAAAATCGGTATTTTGGGGTGGGTTATAAGTGTTGGTCAATAACAGCGCCAGGACCATAAAAACCACCAGGTAGATCAGGATCTGGCCGCGGTTCTTCTGGATTACTTTGAAAAAGGCTTTATAAACTTGCATATTTCTGTCTCCTTATAACTAAATACGTGACAGTGCTAAAGAGCAGTGTGAAACCGCACAGCAGCAGGATGTCGGTAAAAAATTGGGTGTGGGTATTGTAGTAGTACAGGGCATAAAAACTATTGGTGATCAGGTTGGCTGGGTTGAGGTAGCCCAGTATCGGGGCTTTGGTCATCACAAGATACTTCATGTCAGCGGACATCATTCCGGCCAGAAATGACATGATCATCGTGGAACCAATCAGGATACCAATCTTGAGACCCTCACCCTTTTTAATGATGGAACCAATACAGGCACCAAAGGTCACTCCGGTGAGGCTTCCCGCCACACAGGTCAGGGCGATATAACCAATCTGATCGCCAAAACTGATACCCAGCACTCCGATTAGAAAGGCCAGCAGAATCAAAAGCTCCAGCAATTGAATGGTGGTGGCCGCCAGCATCGAAGAAAGAAAGACTGTTAGTTTATTGGTGGGCGCCAGATTGATCCGGGCACCAACGGCGGAGAGATCGGCCTGAATCGCGACCACTTCCTTTACGCCGAGGAAGCCGCCATATAAACAGGTCATCGCAATCAGAGCGTAGAAATAATTAACAACCGGATCCGGATTGGATTGGCTGGCAGAAACAGCGGTCAGGTATTCGGTGCGACTGGAAACCCCGGCCAGGATCCCGCTATCGAGAGCAGTGGGGTTGGTGGTGATAATAGTGACGATAGTGGCCGATGATTGGACAAAATCGTCCAGAAATTCCCGGATAATGGTTTGATTAAGACCAGACTGGTTTACCACCAGGTTAAGCTCTGAATCGAATAAAATATAACCGTCGATTTGATTATCTTTAAGCAGGGCATCGGCGGTTTCTCTGGTCGTGTACTGCACAATAAACAGATCATCCGCTCCATTTATAGCCTCGGTAAAAGCCGGGTTCTGATCCAGTTCCTCGTTCTGAACAACTGCGACATTCACTTTCAGGAAGTTATCAGAACTGGAAAGGTTGGAAAAGGCCAGGTTAAACAGGGTGGCTAACAGAACCGGAAAAAGAAAGGTCCAGAACATCAGTTGCCGGTCCCTAAAGATGCACTTGAGACGATAGCGATAATTAAATAAAAACATGGTGTCCTCCTAATCTCTCAATTCTTTGCCGGTTATTTCCAGAAAGACATCGTTCAGGGTTGGCGGTTCGGAATAAATTTTACCGATCGTGATATTCTGATCCTTCAAGTGGTCAAGAATCGCAATCAGGTTATTTTTCCCTCGGCTTGACTTCACCACCAGTTGATGGTCGGTTACTTCGGCGGAGATAATGTGTGGCAAGGCCTGAATTTCGGTGAGATCGAGATGCTCGGGATTAAGCAGTTCAAGGTTGATATGTTCGCCGGATTTGATCATCATCTTCAGTTCTTCATTGGTGCCCATGGCGATGATCTTGCCCTTATCCATAATGGCGATGCGGCTGGCGATTTGTTCAACCTCTTCCATATAATGAGAGGTGTAGATGATGGTGGCGCCCTGCCGGTTTAATTCTAAAATCCCTTCGAGGATATTGTTGCGGCTCTGGGGATCGACGGCCACAGTTGGCTCATCCAGAATGATCAGCTTGGGCTTATGGGCAATACCACAGGCGATGTTCAGGCGGCGGAGCAGGCCACCGCTGAGTTTTTTGGGGTAGAATTTGGTAAAATCATTGAGCCCCACAAAATCGATGGCTTCGGCCACCAACTTTTTGCGGGTTTGTTTATCAGCAACGTAGAGACCGCAGAAGTAGTCGATGTTTTCATAAACGGTCAGTTCATCAAAGACGGCCACATTCTGCATCACCACCCCGATATTGCGCTTGATATCATAAGCATCCGGGGACATTGGCTGATCATAGATTTCAATGGTACCCTTATCATATTTAAGCAGTGACAAGATGCAGTTGATGGCGGTGGTTTTTCCCGAACCGTTGGGTCCCAGCAGACCGAGGATTTCCCCTTCTTGTACTTCCAGATTGAAGTGATCCAGGGCGATGAGATCGCCGTAACGTTTAACCAGATTTTTGACATTGATGACCATATGTTTCTCCTTTATTTGTGCACCCACCCCAGCAGCGGAGGTGAGACGCGGTTTTATTTATCGATAGGTTTATTGTACGCCAGTGACCGCCCTTTTGGTAGTGACCAGCCTCCTGATTGGGTATGACAAATGTCATCATTTATGTTAAAGTAGTGATAAATATCTGGTCGATGGCGACAATATCGATGAAAAGAAATTTGGAAACGATTCTGATAAGGGCAGGTAATGATGAATAAGCTGATTGATAAACTGATTATATTTGGGTTCTGTCTGGCCTTGTATCTGACCACGGTGGACAATGTGCTGCTGATTGCCCCGGTGCTGGTGGCGATCATTTTTGGCGCAGCATCAAGCTATTTAAAAGAAGGGCCGGTGACGGCGGGATTGTTTGGCGGCTATCTGCTGATCTGTTTTTTTGAACCGGTTTATCTTCTGTTTGTGCCATTGATTGGCTATGACATCCTGATATCCCGCTACAAATGGCTATGGACTTTAGTTCTGTTGCCGGCAGCGACGGGATTCACGGAGCTTAGCGGAACCTCGGTGGTGCTGATTCCGGTTTTTATGATGGTGACCTTTTTTCTCAAAAAGCGGACCCTCTCGTTGGAAACATTAAAACAAAATTACAATGCCCTCCGGGACACCACCCGGGAAACTGCGCTGCAATTTGAAAAAAAGAACAAAATGCTGATGGAAAAGCAGGACTACGAATTGAACCTGGCCACCTTAACTGAACGAAACCGGATTGCTCGGGATATTCATGATAATGTTGGGCACATGCTGTCCCGGAGTATTCTCCAAACCGGGGCGCTGCTGGCGATCAGTAAAGAAGTGCAAACCCGGGAGGGTCTGGTTCAAATCAAAGAAACCCTTTCTGAAGCCATGGACAGTATCCGCAACAGCGTTCACGATCTCCACGATGAAGCGCTGGATTTGCAGGTGGAACTGCAGACACTGATTAAAAATTTTGAGTTTTGCCCGGTCAAATTTGATTATGATGTGGAATCCTCGTTGGACAAAGAAGTGAAATACTGTTTTATCGCAGTGGTAAAAGAAGCCTTTTCAAATATCATCCGGCATTCCAATGCCACCGAAGTCTCACTGGTTATCCGGGAACATCCGGGGCTGCTTCAGCTGGTGGTTAAGGATAACGGCAGTGGTAGCGTAAATCCTGACAGTACTGGGATCGGGCTTAAAAATATTACCGACCGGGTGGCTGCCCTTAATGGCAATGTCCATATCACCGCTGATCGGGGTTTTCGGATCTTTATCTCCGTGCCTAAAAATGACTAGAATAAATAAACATAACTACGGGAGGAATCATGAAAATACTTATTGTGGATGACGACCGGCTGGTGTGCCAATCGCTGAAAACCATTATTGAAGCTCAGGGGGATATTGAGGTAATCGGAATGGGTCACAATGGTGAAGAAGCCATTGCCTTATACCATCAGTTAAAACCGGATGTGCTGCTGATCGACATCCGCATGGATGTGATGACTGGACTAGAAGCCGCCGCAGTCATCCTAGCAGCGGAAAAAGCCGCCAGGATCTTATTTTTAACTACTTTTCTGGATGACGAATATATTATCAAAGCGCTTAAACTGGGGGCGAAAGGGTATTTAATTAAACAGGATTTTGAAAGCATTGTGCCCTCCCTGAGAGCCGTACAGATTGGTCAAAGCGTTTTTGGACAGGATATTGTGACTAAGATTCCGGGATTAATTAATCATCTCGATCACCGGGAGGCGCACCCCTTTGATCTGAGTGACAAGGAGTTGGAACTGATTGACCGGGTGGCGCAGGGGCTCAGCAACCGGGAGATTGCCAACAGCCTGTATTTAAGTGAAGGAACAGTTAGGAACCGCATCAGTGTGATATTGGAAAAACTGAATCTTCGAGATCGAACCCAGCTGGCCATCTTTTACTACAAAAACCTGGCCTGAGGTTTTGAAATCAAATCCCAATAACAACCATCCGATTAACTGATGCATAAGGGGATAACCCTGTTTTGTGAAAGAAGATGGAGTCATGAAAAAAACCCAAAAAGGAATTTTGTTGTTGGCGCTATTAGTGATGGTCGTGATTCAGATTCCGGCTTGTGTAAATGGTGAAGAAACAAGAGCAAGTGCCAATGCTGTTTCTTCAGAGTTTGACGGCCGCTGTGAATATCAAACCCATATCCAGAATGTGGGCTGGCAGGATTGGCAGTCAGATGGGATGGTGAGCGGTACCACGGGCAGATCTCTGCGCCTGGAAGGGATCAAATTAAAGATCAGTGATTCCCCCAATTTAGGTATTACCTATCAAACCCATATTCAGAATATTGGCTGGCAGAATTGGGTAAGTGACGGTGCCGAGGGTGGCACTACCGCTCGGTCGCTGCGGATGGAAGCAATCAAGATCAACCTCACTGACACCGCAGCGGAAAATTATGATGTCTATTATCAGGCTCACGTTCAGAATCGGGGCTGGATGTCTTGGGTCAAAAATGGTGAGTTGGCCGGGACTGAAGGTCTTTCCTATCGGATGGAAGCACTCCGCATAATGATCGCACCAAAAGGGGCAACTCCCCCGGACGATACAACGGCTTTTAAAAATGTGATTCTGCTGATTGCAGACGGCGGCGGAGCCAACCATATCATGGCAACCGACTATTTCACCAATGGGCAAGCCGGAACCCAGGTCTATGAAGATTTTCCTGCCAGATACTATGTAAGCACCTATTCTACCGGTAAAATTGAAGCCGAAGATGATGCCCGATATATCTATGATCCGACGACAATCTGGAGCAGTTTTGAAGAGTTGAAAAGCCGAGCCACCGATTCAGCCGCCGCTGCGACTGCCATGGCCACGGGAACAAAAACCAACAATGGGGCAATTGGCGTCGATCCAAATTTGACAGCGTTGCGAAACATCTCAGAAGATTTTGAAGAGCTGGGAAAATCCACCGGTGTGGTTACCTCGGTGGAACTCAGCCATGCTACTCCGGCCAGTTTTGTAGCGCATCATCCGGATCGACGGGCATATCTTGAGATTGCCAATCAAATGATCCGGGAAAGCGCCACCGATGTGATTATGGGCACCGGCAATCCCATCTATAATGATAATGGTGAGCAACGAAGCACCAGCGGGGATGATGACTACGCATTCGTGGGTGGCCGGGAAACCTGGGAGTCCCTTGGCGCTGGCAGCCTGGGCAATGATGCTGATGGCGACGGGGACATTGACAAGTGGCAGCTGATTCAGACAAAAGAAGAATTTACAGCACTCCAGACTGGGGATGTACCGAGCCGCGTGATTGGGGTGCCCCAGGTATTTTCATCGCTGCAATACAACCGTGGCGGGGATGTCAATGCTGAACCTTTTGTCGTGCCGATGATCGAAACAGTTCCCTCATTGGCAGTGATGACCCGGGGCGCCATCAACGTGCTTGATAACGATCAGGACGGATTTTTTCTGATGATCGAAGGCGGCGCCGTTGATTGGGCTAGCAGCGGCAATGTAAGCGGCAGAATGATTGAAGAAGAAACCGATTTTAATCAGGCCGCAGCCGCAGTGTGCGACTGGGTGGAAACCAACAGTAGTTGGTCGGAAACCCTGGTGATTGTCACCAGCGATCACGAAACCGGCTACCTGACTGGAACTCCGGGGGTTTATGATGAAGTGATCAATAACGGAAAAGGCCAGCTGCCGACAATGGTCTGGAACAGCGATAGCCATACCAGCCAGCTGGTGCCAGTCTTTGCTAAAGGTCCGGGAGCCGATTTGTTTCAAAAATATGCCGTAGGTTCCGACCCGGTTCGAGGTGCCTATATCAATAATACCGATATTCCCAAGCTAATCCGTGAATTGCTGAAATAAAAAAACAATGAAAAAGAGGTAACAATGAGAAGTTCGTCGGACCATTTTCAAAGTATGTTCAGATTTTTAGTCAACGTGGTTTTAATCGTTTTACAATTGATCATCATCGGATTAATTATTCTGCAGTTTTCCGATGATGCAGTGTATGCCTATTGGTTAGTTGAGGGGCTGGCTATTTTTGTGGTGCTGAATATTGTCTATCGAAAAAAAACAGCCGCCTATAAAATGTCCTGGATTATTTTTGTGCTGGCCCTTCCGGCGGTTGGGATAGTACTCTATTTTATCTGGGGACGGCAGCGGGTGCCCCGGAAATCAAAAAAACGATGGGACGAAGTCAATCAACGCACCTTTTTAAGACTGGAACAAAACCAGGCGGTGTTTGAATCCATTAATGATAAGGGGATCAAAAAACAAGTGGAGCTGGTTCATCGGCTCAGTGATCTGCCGGTTTGGCGAAATACCAGAACCGAATATCTGAAACTGGGAGAGGAGATGCATCGGGCCAACCTGGCAGCAATTAAAACCGCCGAAAAATTTATTTTTCTCGAGTATTTTATTGTCACCGCCGGAAAAATGTATGATGAGTTGATGGCGGCGCTCTATGAAAAAGCCGCAGCTGGGGTAGAAATCCGGATGATGGTTGATGAAATGGGTAGTCTGTCAACGCTGCCTAAAGATTTTTATAAAACCTGCGCTGCCCATCACATCAGGAGCATTCCCTATAATCCCTTTTCGCCATCGTTGTTTAAATTTATCAGCTTTCGGGATCATCGCAAAATGACCATTGTTGATGGCAGGGTGGCTATCACCGGCGGGATTAACATAGGCGATGAGTACATCAACGAAAAAGTCCGGTTTGGTCATTGGAAAGACATGGCCATTCGTCTGGAAGGCGATGCAGTTTTTAGTCTTACCACCATGTTTATCAACATGTGGGATTATTCCACCGGGGCGGTCACCCAACTGGATGCCTATAAGGCGATTATTGCGCCGATAACGGGGGATGAACTGGTGATGCCATTTTGCGACGGACCGATGAATTCCAGAAATCCGGCGGTCAATACCTACATGACGATTTTTGCCAACGCCAAAGATTATCTTTATCTGACCACGCCCTATTTGATTCTCGATACGGATCTCACCAACTGTATCTTATTGGCAGCCCGCAGCGGCGTGGATGTGCGGATTATCACCCCGGGTATTCCCGATAAGAAACTGGTTTATGCCACCACCCGAGCCTTTTACGGCGATCTCTTGGCTGAGGGGGTTCGGATCTATGAATATACACCGGGCTTTGTTCACGGAAAGGTTCTGGTGAGCGATGATCAGGTCGCCATCGTGGGTTCCATCAATATGGATTATCGCAGTCTGACCTGGAATTACGAATGCGGAACCTGGGTTTCTGGTTCGCAAACGGTGTTGGATATTAAAACCGATTTGCTGGATTGTATCAAGGTAAGTCGGGAGGTATGCTATTCTGATTGGGAAGAAACTTCGTTTGTGAAAAAGGTAGGGCAGTCGGTTTTAAGAATTATGGCACCATTAATGTAGACAAATAAACGAGAGGAAATTCTGATGAAAATAGCAGCAATTCAAATGAAGGTGGCATTGAGACAGGTCGAACAGAATTATAAAAGTGCCGAGGCCTGGCTCAGACAAGCGGCCGCCGCCGGGGCAGATGTGGCCGTACTACCGGAAATGTGGAGCGGCGGATTTATTACCAATGATCTGGATGAGCGGCTGGCAGATGTCGAAGGACAACGGGCCAAAGCTTTTCTGGAAAGATTGGCCGGGGAACTGAAGATCAACATTGTCGGTGGTTCAGTGGCCACAAAAAAAGGTGCGGATTATTTTAATACCTGTTATGTAGCTGATCGGCAGGGACACATTATTGCCGACTATGATAAAGCCCATTTATTTAGTTTTGCCGGTGAGGATAAGCGCTTCAGCGCTGGCGATCAGCTGGTTACCTTTGCGCTTGACGGAGTCCCCTGCGGCATCATTATCTGCTACGAAATCCGGTTTCCCGAGTGGCCCCGAAAACAGGCTATGGCCGGAACCGAAGTTCTTTTTGTCCCGGCCGAATGGCCATTGCCCCGGGTGGGTCATTGGCGGGTTTTGAACCAGGCTCGAGCCATCGAAAACCAGATCTTTGTGGTGGCCGTCAACGGCTGCGGCGAAGCCGTGAAGGATCAGCAGAACGCCGGAAACTCGATGATTATTGATCCGCTGGGAAAGCTGCTGGCCGATGCCGGAGCGGATCCGGAAGAAAAGATGATTCTGGGGGATGCGGAGCTGGCGGAACTGGACAAAGCCAGAAATAACATGACCGTTTTAAAAGACCGGAGAATCGATCTTTATTAAAAAAGTCTATATAATTAAGTGAAAAATCAGGGGAGACTCGCTACCAGGTAGCGAGTCTTTTTGGATGTCTTAATTAAAATAGAACAATCCGTTTAGAATCCCTGCGTTTGGGTAAGATGACCATAGAAGAAGTAAAAAGGACGATTTTAGAGTTGCTCAGATTGATGAATTGAGGTTTAGCATCGGTTAAGTGGTTAGAATAATCGATTGAAACAAAGGAGGCTTGGAAAATGAACAGGATTGGAAAACAAGTTTTCAGCGGGCTGCTCATTTTAAGTATGGGCATGAGCCTACTGCCGATGGGGGTCATGGCAGAAGTACAAGATAGAGGTACCGGATGGGCTGAAAATGAAGTGGTCGAAACAATTGACGAAAGTCAGATCCTCGATACGGGTTCTGATCTGCCAGAAATTTCGACAGACAGTATTCACTCGGGGGATTATTGGTATGACAATATTGCTGGCGGTATCAGAATTACATCCTATGTCGGAAGCGGCGGCAATGTGGATATCCCAGCGACCATTGATGGTAAAATCGTAGTGGAGATTGGTGCCGATGCATTTAACGGAAAGAGCACCTTAACCGGCGTTAATTTACCCAACAGTGTAACGGTGTTAGGGATGCGTTCTTTTTACAATTGTCCCAATCTGGATTCAGTCTTTTTAGGTAACGGATTAAATACCATTGGGAACGGCTCGTTTTGGGGGGCAAAATCGTTAACGAGTATTATTATTCCCCACACAGTCACGGCAGTTGGGTATGCAGCCTTTACTAACTGCACAGCCCTGAAAGAAATAAGCTTCTTTAACAATGCAACAAGTTTTGACGGTCAGGTTTTCGGGATGATTCCAGATCTCACCATTTTCGGGTATGCTGGTTCTACGGCAGATTCGTTTGCTTATGCCAATTTGAGACCATTTGTAGCCTTGCCGGCTGCTTACGTGGATGTTTACTATTCCACTCATGTCCAGAATGTGGGCTGGCAGAGTTCGAAGAAGAATGGCGAAATCAGCGGCACCGTCGGGCAGTCATTGCGATTGGAAGGGATCAAAATCCTTGTGGATAACAGTGAAGCCAATGTGGTGATTCAGTATCAGACCCATGTTCAAAATATTGGCTGGCAACCCATGGTCAGCAATGGCGCACTTAGCGGAACCACCGGTCTGGCACTCCGGCTGGAAGGGATACGGATAGAGCTGGACGGCGTGGATGTTGGCAAATACGATGTTTACTATCGGGTTCATGCCCAAAATTACGGTTGGCTTGATTGGGCGAAAAATGGTAGCAGCGCCGGAACTCAGGGATTGTCACTCCGTTTGGAAGGAATCCAGATTATCGTTGTGCCAATCGACTCGGCAGCACCGGGAGCGACAACACAACCGTTTGTGGCGGGCTGATTATCTAAAGGCTGGATAAGTTCATGAAATCGATCACTTAAACGCGTAGGGGATATCATAATAGGTTAGCAATTGGTGGCTTAATGCAAACTGCCAACAAAAAAAATAAAAAATTTATTTTTTTTTTAATAATTGTGTTATTTATGATAAAAGAGGGTAAAAACTATATCGTAGTGGTAACTGTGTAATTTCACACCAGTTGGGGTGTGATGTACGCAGTAAACAATTCCAATTGAAAGGAGGAATAGTGAAGTGAAAAAAATGTCGAAAATGATGGCTTTGTTGCTGGTTGTGGTGATGGTGTTAATGTTGGTACCTGTATCAGCCTTTGCCGCCGAAGAAGTTGTGGTAGAACCTACACTCGTTGTTTTAGAAGTTGAGGGGGCGCCAGTTGATGAGGTGTTAAATACTGCGGTAGAAACGCCAGTGGTGGAAGCACCAGCGGTTGTCGAACCAGTGGTTGAAGCTCCTGCAGTTGAAACACCAGTTGCAGAAACGCCAGCGGTAGAAACACCGGCAACTACAGTACCAGTTGCTGCAGCACCAGTTGTTGAAGAACCAGTAATTGAAACACAGGCAGCTGATGAAGGAACCATCGAGGTTAAAGCAGTTCCAGCCTTGGGTTTATGGAGAGACGCAGCAACATTTATTGATGTACTCCTGAACACAGTCGGCGCTGACTACTCTTATGATGCAGTAACCAATGCTTTGACACTTAACAATTTTGTTGGAAAAGCAGTTGATGCAGCTGATATGGGTAGTAATTTCTCCATGATCCTCAAAGGCACAAACGTCATTGCAAATGCTGATGGTTGTGCAATTGATGTAGTTGGGAATCTGACTATGGGCGGACCTGGCGAATTGACCGCTGTAGGCGAATATGCAGCAATCCATGTAATGGATGGCGATCTCGTACTGAACGACGGTGACTATGAATTAATGGCAGTATCAGCAGATAACACCCATAATGCTTATGGTGTTCTTGTTGATAATGGCGATTTAATCATCAATGATGGTTGGGTTGATGCAGAAGCCATTCATACTGGAACCGGCGGAGCCTATGGTCTCTGGGCAGATAATGACCTGGTAATCAACGATGGAGACATCGATGTTATTACTGATTCAGTTAGTGGTCAAAGCATGGGTATTGGAGCTGGCGACGATACTATCGTTAAAGGCGGATATACAACTGTTAAGTCTACCACCGAAACTGGCGTAGCTACTGCATTATATGCAGCCAGCTGGGTTGTTATCCGAGATGGTATCCTGGATCTTTGTGCTCAAGGCGGCGTTGATCCTTTAGCTATCTATGGTGGTGAAGGCGTTTGGATCAGCCCTTGTTACGGAGATGTAGATCTTAGCGCATCTTGTTTGTATCTGGAACCATATTGTGGGACCTATACTAAATCTGACAATCCCAAAACTGGTGCCCAGGATATGGCTTCTGATGCATTAATGGCTACAATGGGACTATTGGCACTGATGGGTATGGCATATCTGATCAGCAAAAAAGAAATCAAAGGATAAGCACACACTATTCACAAAGAAAAGCGGTGCAGCAGACTAAAACCAATGGTTTTAGCTGACTTCACTTGTTATTAAAAAAGAACTCCGATTTCTGATCAATTCATAAGAAAAGATCAGAGAAAGGAGTTCTTTTTAGTGCTGAAAAAAAGCAACACCGACTCCGACAGATTCTCTTTTTCGATGGCGCCAAATCCTGTGAGCGAGCTTTACGCAAAGAACTGGATGGTCATTAAATTTTTATTTATCTTATTATTGATGATAACAATATGTTTTTTTAAATCAAATGGGTATATAATGAAAAAAGCACCTAATCAAAAAGCGTTAATTAAAAGAGCTAACAACAGAAGGGGGGGATACTATGGATGACACTTATTATAAATCGGCGGTTGAACACTCACCAGTTGGTTATGCTTATCATAGAATTATTTGTGATGAAGCCGGTAAACCCTGCGATTATGAATTCATTGATGTTAATAAAGCTTTTGAAAAACTGACAGGGCTTACTGGCGCAGCCATCATTGGAAAACGAATCACCCAGGTTTTGCCGGGAATTATCAATGACGAATTTGACTGGATTGGATTTTATGGAAATATTGCCTTGACAGTCATAAAAAAAGAATTTGAACAGTTTAGCGCCGCCCTTAATATCTGGTGCCGGATCACCGTTTATGCCCCGGAGATGGGTTTTTTTGTCACTCATTTTGTCGATATTTCTGAAGAAAAAAAACAATTGGAGGAATTGAATAATTTTTTTGAATTGAACCTGGACTTTTTGTGCATTGCTGATATGGATGGCTATTTTATCAAGGCAAATAAGATATGGGAAGAGGTGTTGGGTTATACTCAAGAAGAGTTGATCCAGACAAAATACCAGGATTTTGTGCACCCCGATGATGTGCCGATGACCCGCAAGATTATGGAAAGACTTAATGACCAGAATCCGGTTGTCAAGTTTACCAATCGTTACCGAGCCAAAGATGGAACTTATCACTGGATTGAATGCCGTTCCCGGCCTCGGGGAGAGCGGATCTACGTCGCTGCTAGAGATATCACCGATCGAATAAAACTGGAACAGCGGTTGAAAAAACGGATGTTGGAGCTGACTAGACCCTCGGAAGATGCCGGCGATATCGACTTCAGTCAACTGATCGATTTAGAGATGATGCAGAAATTACAGGATGAGTTTTCTGATGCCACTGGTGTCGCTTCGGTGATCACCTTGGCGGATGGAACGCCGATAACCAGAACCTCTAATTTCACCCGACTTTGCCAGGATATTATCAGAAATACTGAAAAGGGTTGTGAAAATTGTTATAAATCGGATGCTGTGATCGGCGCCTATTCAACAGACGGACCGATCATAAAAAGTTGCTTAAGTGGGGGCTTATGGGATGCCGGAGCCGCCATTACGGTTGGTGGCAAGCATATGGCTAATTGGCTGATCGGCCAGGTGCGGGATGAAAATTTAAAAGAGGAACAATTGGTTGCCTATGCCCGGGAGATTGGTGCAAATGAAACCGAGGCAGTGATGGCATTTCGAGAAGTTCCCCAAATGTCCCTGCAGCGCTTTGAAAAAATAGCAAAGTTATTATATACAATTGCTAATCAGTTGTCTAATCTGGCCTTTCAGAATTTGCTGCAAGCCCGTTTTATTAATGAAAAACGGCGGATCGAGAAAGAAATCCTTTACCTCAGCTATCACGATTACTTAACCGGACTTTATAATCGCCGGTATTACGAACAGGAACTGGCAAATCTGAACATAAAGGAAAATTTACCCTTAACGCTTTTACTGGGAGATGTTAATGGATTAAAATTGGTCAATGATACTCTAGGACATCTGATGGGGGATGAGTTGCTGATCAAGACCGCCAGGATAATAAAACAGGTATGCCGAAAAGATGATATTGTGGCCAGGCTTGGCGGAGATGAATTTATTGTGATCTTACCAAAAACAGAAGGTAAGCAAATCGAAGAGATCATCCAAAAGATTAAAAAATTGGCAGCGGCGGAAAAAGTTGGCGGACACGATGTTTCGATTTCCTTTGGATATGAAACGAAGAAAAAAGAAGCAGATGATATCGAAGAAATTTTTAAACGGGCAGAAGATGATATGTACCGTCACAAACAATATGAAAGTGCGACAATGAGAACCAGACAAAAATAACAAACCCACCGTGGCAACGGTGGGTTTGTTTTATCGCCTAAAGACGATCCGGATTATTGATAATAGGCTCTTAATCTAAACCTCTAAATGGCGGGGATAGGTATAGTCCTTTTCCATGGCTAAAAAGACATAACCTTCTTCCTGTAGGGTTTCGATCACAATCGGCATCGCTGCGCGACTGGAAGCTTTGAGTTCAGCATGGGATAAAACAACCGAAACATCATGTTGCCGGCAGCCTTCAATAATCATCTGGGCAATGACATCACTTGGCGGCGGCTCAGAACAGCCATCGCCCGAAGAAACATTCCAGTCGCTGTAGTTCCAGCCCCGGTTTACGATCCCTTGAACACAGGCTTCGTTGGAGTTTGTCGAACCGCCCGGGAAACGGAAGACATGGCTGGTTTCTTTTTGGCCGGTTATTGTTTTCTGAAATTGATCCAGCAAGTCGACGTCAGCAAAAAAAGCTTGCGGGTCATTATAAAGACTGTAATCGTGGCTGCTGGTATGATTGGCCAGGGTATGACCTTCATCGACAATCCGGCGGTACATGGCCTTAGCATTATCATTGTCGTGTAGGGTCGTAAAGAAGGTGCCTTGGGCATCATATTCATTGAGCATATCCAGAAGCTCTCCGGTATTCTCACTGGGGCCATCATCAAAGGTTAGAAAGACAACCTTGATTCCGTCAGTGTCGCCACTTCGAAGACGTGACTTTATATCAGCCAAAGGATCAGCATCATTTGCTTGTGGTGGGGGATTGGTTTTGGCATTCTGGTTGGTTATATTATTCACATTAACTGTTTCTGACTTTGGCGCAGTGCTTTCAGACGAATTAACAGACGAAGAAGTCTGGAGGATTTGTTTTTGAGCATTGAAAATCTCGGCGATCTTTGTTGTTAAAAAAAACAACGACATAACAATCATGACAATTAGAATGAGACTCATCGCAGAAAATGTCAGGAAACGGGGTAAGCTTTTTATTTTTAATTTTGGGGTGTTCTTTTTTCTCATTTTTACCTCGAATTTTTCACAAATCAGGCTAAAGGTTCAGCATCATCCATACTAACCCGCCTAAAATTGATTGTAGCAGAAAATCATACAAATGTGTAATTTATTTCTCGTTTTTTGAAAAAAATTTGTTAAAAAATCTTTGTCTTTAAAATCGTTTGAAATAGACTCAGAACAAGGAACAAAGAGCAGTCAGTCTGATGTACTAAAACGGTTTCAGATTTATGTGCCTGCTAACAACAGGGTTGAATTTAAACCGCATTTATGGTAGCCTGTTTTTATTTGAAGGAGAAGGCTTATGGACATAAAAGTAGTAGTCAGCCAGATGCTGGAGTTGTTTTTGATTCTCGCATTAGGATATATTGCCGCCAAGAAAAAGGTTATCAGTCCGAATTTTGGATCACAGTTGTCAAATTTTATTTTAAGTATTACCCTGCCATGCATGATGCTGGCTTCGGTGGCAACCATGCCTAAGGAGACTAATAATAAAGATGTAATGGTGATGTTTATCATCTCCATCCTTTTTTATCTGGTGATGCCGTTCGTCGCCTATTTTATTGCGAGAATCCTGATGGTGAAAAAAGCAGATCGTCATTTATACATGTATATGACCATCTGGTCTAACGTCGGTTTTATGGGCTTTCCGGTGATCGCATCAATTTTTGGAGAGGGCGCTATTTTTTATGCGACAATCTTTAATCTGATTTTTAATGTCAGCAACTTTACGCTCGGGATTATGCTGATGTCAAAGGAAGGAAGAAGTGCCCTGGATTTTAAAAAGTTTTTATCCCCGGGAATGATGTCTTCAATTGTTGCCGTCATCATGTTTTCCGCCAATATCAAATTGCCGGTGCTGCTTAATGACACATTGAAAACCGTCGGTAGCACCACCACACCGCTGGCTATGATTGTCATTGGGATCGCCTTGGCAGGCATTGCGGTCAAGAGTGTTTTTACTGAGTTCAGACTGTATCCCTATGTGATCATTAAACAGATTTTGCTGCCCTTATTGGCCTGGGGGATCTTAAAAAATGTGATTGTAAACCCCTATTTACTGGGAATTATCACCGTGATTATTGCGATGCCGGTGGCCACATCGGCGGTTCTTTTTGCCAACCGCTATGAAAATGATGTTGCCCTTGCGACTAAAGGGGTATTTATTACGACTCTGGCTTCGGTTGTAACCATTCCCATGATCAGTTATCTGCTGCTGTGAGCGATTGGTGCTGATTCCCGGAATCAGCTCGGATTAAGCTGAAATTTAAATTTCTTTAAGCGGGAATTTTGCCATTGCTATTTGAGAAAAGGCTATATTTATACAAATAAATGTGCTAGAATAGTTAATAATTTAGTGAGAACTAAAATGTTCTCGCAGAAAGCGGAGAAACTGAAATGATCGAATTAACAGAAGTTTTGGATCTGGCAAATAAAAGCGGATTTACGAGAGCAGCTGAGCTTGAAGTTTCCACCATTGATTTAAATCCGGCAGTCCGACAGATGTGTGCCGATAACAAATGTCAGATCTATGATACCAATTGGGCCTGCCCGCCAGGATGCGGAACATTGGACGAATGCGGAGAAAAGGTCAAAAACTATAAATACGGCGTGATTGTTCAAACCACCGGCGAACTGGAAGACAGCTTTGATTTTGAAGGGATGGAAGAAACCAAGCAAAAGCACAACGAAAGCTTTGATCGGTTGGTCAATACCTTATTTGAGATGAAAGCCGACATGCTGCCATTGGGTGATGGATGCTGTTCTCTATGCGAAAAATGCACCTATCCAGATGAAGGCTGTCGCTTTCCCGATAAAGCATTCTCATCCATGGAAGCCTTTGGGATTCTTGTTAGTGACCTGTGTAAATTAAATAACCTGGAGTATTACTACGGACCCAATACTCTTACCTATGTAGGTTGCGTGTTATTTAACTAAATAAGCTGAAGTTGAAATGCACCGCTACAACATGCCTGAAAGATAATAAGCTCCCCCGATCCTGATCGATTTAATAGCCAGTCAGAATCGGGGGAGCTTTTGTCTTAGGGGCAGGCAGAATGAGGGAACAATTCAAGAGTACATCAGAGACCATTAGTAAATAGTTATTTTTTACTAATTAGTAAAAAATAGGACATTCACAAATAAAGGTTGACATAAACTTTAAATTGATTTAAAATTTCTTTAAAGCAAAGATAAGAAAAGAATTAACCCAAGAAAAGAACTGAGTAAGGGTCGTGTTGGTGCATTGATTGCAAACGATGTCACGCCAGTGAGATGCCTCCGTTGTGATCCGGTCTACCCGGATTTCATCAGGGATGAGCGTTGAACAACAAGCTATAAGTGAAGGAGTCAGGCAATCATTTCCTGGTCGGCTTACACAAAAATTTAGGAGGCATTAAAATGTTAACAAAAAGACAGAACTTGCTGGAAACCATTAAAGGTGGAAATCCCGATCGATTTGTAAAACAATATGAGTTTATGAATATCATCATGGAAGCGCCAATCGGTGCGATGTGCGGACCCGGCCAGACAATCAAAAATGGTTGGGGAATTACATTTACCTGGCCGGAAGGTCAATTGGGCGGATTCCCAATTCATGACGACGAACATAAGGTTTTAAAAGATATCACTGATTGGCGCAATCAGGTTAAAGCTCCTACGGTAGAAACCTCTGATGAAGCCTGGGCGGCAGCTGTTGCTCATGCCCATGCCATTGATCGCAATGAAGAATTTGCCACTGCCTTTGTGGCGCCAGGAATCTTTGAAATGACCCATCATCTGATGAGCATGGAAGATGCTCTGATGGCATTGTACGAAGAACCAGAAGATATGCACGATCTGATTGACTATCTGGTTGAGTATGAACTGGCTTATGCCGAAGAAATGATCAACCGACTTCATCCGGATTGCATTTTCCATCATGATGATTGGGGTAGCCAGCGTTCTTCCTTCGTTTCGCCGGAAATGTTTGCGGAATTCTTTGTTCCAGCTTATAAAAAAATCTATGGCTTTTATAAAGATAATGGCGTTGAGCTGATAGTTCACCATAGTGATTCCTATGCTGCTAACCTGGTTCCAGCGATGATTGAAATGGGTATTGATATCTGGCAGGGGGTTATGACAACCAACAACGTACCAGAACTGATCAAAAAATATGGCGGACAAATTTCCTTTATGGGCGATATTGACAGCGGGGTTGTTGATTTCCCGGGCTGGACACCGGAAATCATTTTTGAAAAAACAAAGGAAGCCTGTGAACGGTGTGGAAAGCTCTACTTTATTCCCGGAGCCAGCCATGGCTTGAATTTTGGCTGTTTCCCAGGGGTCTATGAATCAAATGACGAAGCCATTGATAAAATGAGCAAGTTGATGTTCTAATTCACAAATCGACTAAGCGATCGAACTATTTATAAAAATAAAACCGCTGGGAGAAAATTCCCAGCGGTTTTTATTTCTATTTTACTTAAATGAGGCAGTCGGGTTACCATTCTCGATTTTTAGAGTAACCTCTGAAACTGTGAACAGATCAATTTTTGACCATTCGACAGTAGTACCAGCCGAGTCCGCAATCATCAGATCCCAGTATTGGTCTTCAACTTCGGTATCAAAAACAATCTCGGTGGAGCTACCAGTTGGCAGGGTATCAGTTGTCAAGATATCATCGCCCCAGCTTTTTTCGCCCGATGGAGAAACAAAGAGAGCGTAGATTTCAATTCCGGTTTCATTCACGACTGTGAAATCCTGGGAATAAACGGTGCTTTCGTCCGCAGATGAAGAATCATCCGTCGCAGATGAACCGCCACAGCCGGCAAGAATAAATACCGACAGAGCTAATACCATTAACACACTGAAAAATTTCATTTTTTTCATTTTGTTCACCTCTTAAATAAATTAATGTTACGACTATCATAACAACAAATAATCACGAGAACAATTCAAATTCACGAATAAAAACAGTGTTTCGCGCTGTGATGCAGTTGCAAATAAATTGCGAAATTTGCTTCAATATGATAAAATAAATGAGCAGCCAATGAATCAAAGGTCGGATGGAGGACAGCATGGTTTATATTGCAGTTTGTGAAGATGAACAGGAGTATCAGGACAAAATCAGCATCTTTATAAAAAAATATAGTGACATCAATTGTTGTGATTTTGAGGTCTCTTTTTTTTGTACAGTGGCGGATTTCTGGGAAAATTATCAGGCGGGATCCTTCAATATCGTATTTTTAGACATTTATTTGGAAGATGGTAACGGTATCGAAATTGCAAAAAAACTCCGAAACCGGGAGGAAGAGTGCCAAATTGTGTTTATTACCTCCAGTAGAGATTTTGCCATTGAGGGGTTTGAGCTACAAGCTCGGCACTACATTACAAAGCCAATCGCTGAAGAAAAATTAGTTGAAGCATTAAATCGATGTCTGGTAATGTTGGCAGAAAATATGAAAGTGATTCAAATTCCGGTGGGAAAGCTGGAAGTCACCATTCGGCTGAAAGATATTATATATGTGGAGGTTTTCAACAAAACATCCGTCATTCATACCGTAAACGGAGAAATAAAAACCTATCTGCCCTTATCGCAGCTGGAAAACCTGCTGGGGGGGATACCCTTTTTACGCTGCCACCGTTGCAGCATTATTAATATGAATTATGTTGAGGATTATACCACCGCCGATTTTATCATGAAAAATGGTGACACGGTAGGGATTCCGAGAAGTAACAGTGTGGCTGTGCGACAGCAGTATGTGGACTTTGTATTCGCAAAAGTTAGGAGTGAACCCGGTGCTTAGCAGTAATCTGAACATTGTCTGGGGGATTAGTCTTTCGATCGTTCCTTATTTTATTTTGGCCTTTATTCCGGTATGGAACCAGCTTCGCTATTCGAAAAAGACCGTGATTATAGTCGGAACCTTGTGTATGCTCCTGAATATTATTTCAGTCATCCTGATCATTGAATGGGTGCCGGAGTGGAACAGTCTGCGTTTTTTTCATAGCGTTTTTTTTCTACTTCTGTATGTTGGGGTATATACTGCAGTGGTTCGGGGAACCCCATCGAAACTGGTATTTATCGCATTTCTGGTAAAAAGTTATGCAGATTTTATCGTCAACATGGCCAAGTTTTTTGAGGTTTCATACCTGACTTATGGATTGCACCGGGTTTATGTCCAGACCTCTTTTTCATTTTACTTTAACCTGTTTCAATGTCTGGTTTTGATGATTACCTATCCATTGATCTGGCTATTTTTTAGAAAAAAAATAGCCCATGTCATGCAGACACATAATAAAGCCTGGGGATATCTGTGGATTATTCCGCTGGTCTACTACATTATCAGTCTGGCCTTTGGTGCTATGAATGCCAATCTGATTGCCCAATGGCAGTTTTTAGTCTTTAATCTGGTATCTTTTTTAGGATTTTACTTGATTTATTATGTGGTAATCGAAATGCTGGAACAATCTGAAAAGAATATGATTCTGGCGGAAAGTAATGCGATCATCAAACAGCAGCTACTGTTTCAGTCAGAATATTATAAAAAATTCGGCGAATGTATCGAAGAGACCCGAAAAGGCGAACATGATCTGCGGCATCACTTAAACACCGTACTGGGATTGAGCCAACAACAGAACGGTGAAAAAGTTGAAAGATATATTTCCGAACTGCTGGGGAATCGATTGAGTATTGCGGATATTCTGCATTGTGGAAATGATGCAGTTAATGCCATATTAGGCTATTATGCCAATATCTGCAAGCAGGACGACATTGATTTTACCATCGAAACAATAGTCCCCGAGGATTTAGAAATCGATGAAACGGATTTATGTGTGGTTTTTGGAAATGTTCTGGAAAATGCGCTGGAGGCCTGTCGGCGCATCACTGCTGGGGAGCGGTTTATTAAACTGAGTTCCCAATTTATCGGCAACAAGTTGTACATTGCCGTAGACAATTCCTTCAGCGGCGAAATCCGATTAAAAAACGGCGTCTACCTTTCCCAAAAAAGAGAAGCAGCATCGGGTATTGGCATCATTTCGGTGATGGCTATTGCGAAGAAGTATGATGGCAAGGCAAGTTTTGAACAGGAAGATCAGGTCTTCAGGGTTTCTGTTTATTTGGCCAATAAAAGTCACGAAAAGGCCGGAGAAATACCAACCAAACGTGATGAGTTGGTAAGCAATAATAAGTCTTGTCAGGTGGAACATTAATCTCTATAATAAATACAAATAAAAAGAATAGCGATTTTACGGCCAGGAAGAA
Organism: Acetobacterium sp.; assembly: GCF_030652775.1. Lineage (GTDB taxonomy): Bacteria > Bacillota > Clostridia > Eubacteriales > Eubacteriaceae > Acetobacterium. The sequence goes on from NZ_JAUSPS010000001.1 coordinate 53,313, forward strand.
ATGGCCAATAGAAACCAGATCGGTGACAAATATGGAAAAAATAGTATTAGAGGGAGTAATATATGAGTTTTGAATTGATCCAGGAAATTCCGTCGCCCATTGAGATTTTTAAAATGATGCCGTTGTCTGAAGTCGGCAAAAAAATAAAAATCCAACGGGATCAAATGATCAGAAATGTTTTTGAAGGAAAAGACGACCGTTTTATTTTAATTATCGGTCCCTGCTCCGCAGATAATGAAACCGCAGTAATTGATTATGTGAACCGTTTAAGTGTCATTCAAAAAGAAGTGGAGGATAAGATTATTATCATTCCGCGAATTTATACCAATAAACCGCGAACCACTGGCGAAGGCTATAAGGGGATGCTCCACCAGCCCGATGCCAACAAAAAAGCCAACATGGTTGAGGGGATTAAAGCCATTCGGCAATTGCATATCCGCTCCATTGAAGAAACGGGCTTATCCTGCGCTGATGAAATGTTGTATCCGGAAAATTATGCTTATCTGGAGGATCTATTGAGTTATGTGGCTATTGGCGCCCGCTCGGTGGAAAACCAGAAACATCGGTTAACCGTTTCTGGACTGGAAATCCCGGTGGGAATGAAAAATCCCACCAGTGGGGATATTACCGTGATGCTGAATTCCATTCAGGCGGCTCAGGCCGGCCATACCTTTATCTACCGGGGCTGGGAAGTGAAAACCTCGGGAAATCCCCTGACCCATGCGATCATGCGCGGTTCGGTGGATCAGCACGGACGTAATTATCCGAATTATCATTATGAGGATATCATGCACCTGATTAAACTCTATGAAAAACGGGATTTTGCTTGTCCGGCCATCATCATCGACTTGAATCATGCCAATTCCAATAAGCGTTTTGGTGAACAGCCGCGAATCGCCCGGGAAATTCTGCGCAACCGTCATTACGATGCCGACCTAAAAAAATATGTCAAGGGTCTGATGATTGAAAGTTATATTGAAGAAGGCAATCAGCCGGTTGACGGCGGGGTTTATGGAAAATCCATCACTGATTCCTGTTTGGGCTGGAAGGCTTCGGAAGATTTGATTCGTACCATTGCCGAGAAAGTATAAATAGAAAAGCTAAAAAAGCCGTTGATCGCTTAGCAATAAGCAATTGACGGCTTTTTTCTGTTGGAAATACTAGCGGTCCCGAGATTTAACCAACTTGATGACTAAAAAAACAAACAAAGGGTATCTAGTAAATAATACCTGATTGTTTAGAATAATCGAATGGCCAATGGTATTTCTTGAAAGGGTTATGAAAAGGATGAATCAGATAATCAGACGAAAGATCGCAGATGCGATGAGATTCATAAAAAAGCGATTCGAAAACCTGAAATTACAAACCGCTATTATTAAAAAAAATGGTAATGGTTTCAGAGATCTCAATTATTTAAAAAACAATTTATTTTATGACATTACCTTTTATTTTATTTTTCTGGGACCGATACTATTCTTTTATGGTGCCTATTTATTTTATGAGGAAGGCAAATATGTGGTATCTGCCATTGAGTTCTCGCTGTATTTTTTTTCGGTTTTTGTGTTGGTTAATCGGAAAATCAATCTCCGCATCAAAAAACTATTTTTTCTGCTGACCGGTTATTTTGCCAGTGTGCTGGTGCTCATTGTTGCCGGACCGATGGGGGCAGGAATGGTTTGTGTGACGGCAGTGCTGGTTTTATCCGGATCGCTGCTGGAAAAAAAATGGGTGCTGAAATTTATGGTGTTCAATCTGTTTGCTTTTTTTGTTATGACCGTTCTGCTGGCCAGCGGTTATTTTAATGAATTTGCTATTGCTGATTATGGATCAAGATGGCTGATCATCGCAATCAGTAGCCAGGTGCTGGGAATTGGTTTGCTTTATATCATTCAAATGATCTACGATGGGTTGGAGAAACAATCGATGATTATTGCCAGATCCAAAGAAAAACTGGAAGCCAGTGAGCAGAAATACCGTTATTTAAGTTATCACGATCATCTGACGGGGCTATACAATCGTCTGTTCTGGGAGGAAGAACAAAAGCGGATTGACAAAGGGGATCAATTGCCGATCTCCGTTATTGTTGGCGATATCAATGGGATCAAACTGATGAATGATGCCTTTGGTCATGAAGCTGGGGATCGTATTATTATGGAAACTGCGCAGATCATGAAAAACTGCTGCCATGACGGCGAACTCATCGCCAGAACCGGCGGCGATGAGTTCAGTATTCTGATGCCGAAAACGCTCCACGAGACAGCTTTAAAACGGATGGAAGAAATAAAGCAATCCATTATCTTGCACAATCGTCGGATTCTTAATGAAGCGTTTCATATTAATGTCGCCCTGGGATCCGGCACCAAAGAAGAACCCCATGGCGACTTGAAGGAAACCATAAAAAAAGCCGAATTGTATATGAACCAGCGCAAGCTGCTGGAACAGCGAAGCTCACACAGTGCTATTATCTCTTCAATCAAGGCAACGATGTATGAGAAAAGCCATGAAACGGAGGAGCATTCAGAACGGCTGGCCGCTGTATCCCGAATGGTCGGTGAAGCGCTGCATCTTACCCAGATTGAATTGGATAATCTGGAACTGCTGGCGACCCTTCATGATATTGGTAAGGTCGGGATTGATGATCGCATTTTAGCGAAGCCGGGAAAACTGACCGATGAAGAATGGATTGAAATGAAAAAACATCCGCAAATCGGTTATCGTATTGCCGTCGCTTCGCCTGAGCTGGTCTCAATTTCTGAGTATATTCTCAGCCATCATGAACATTGGGATGGCAGTGGCTATCCCAAAGGTCTGGCCGGAGAGGGCATTCCGCTGCTGTCACGGATCATTGCGGTTGCCGATGCCTATGATGCTATGACCGAGAATCGTGTCTATCAAAAAGCAACGGATCGGGAAAGCGCATTAGCTGAAATAAAAAGAAACGCCGGATCTCAATTTGATCCGGCGATTGTCGAATTGTTTGTCAAAATTATGAAAGAGACACAAGCTGTTGCGTTGCTTTATGAGAACAAAAATGCAATCAAATGAAGTGTTGGCATATAAATGAGGCTGATTCCGATAGATTAAAAGGAACCAGCCTCATATTGAATATTAAAAGAATCATATATAATCGAACAGCATCACTGTGAATTTGCGAAATTAGTAGAAGCAATTTTAAATTGGTCAGTCCAGAAACAGATTGATAATTAAATTGAACTTATCCGGGTTTTGAAACATCAGACCATGTCCCGCTTCGGCAATTAAAACAAGTTTGGAGTTGGGCAGTTTACTGGCCAGATATTGGGCATTTTCCGAGGGCAGAATCAGATCTTCTTTACCGTCAATAACCAGGGTTTCATGTTGGAGAAAGGGGATTCGATTGCAGGAACCCTCCCATTTATTGATGGCCTCGGCCTGTTTGGTTATTGAATCGGGATTCATATTCCCCAACGGACGATAAAATATTTCCCGAATTCGATCCTGATTGTTTTTTATCCAAGCTAACGGGAAAATAAGCCGTAACCACTCATAACCCTTTTCAGAAGGGATGCCCAGATTGTTTTCAAGTCTGCTTAGCACCTTGGGTTCAGGTGGGAAAATTTCGGGATGGCAAAGCGAAGCGTAGAGGATCAGTTTGTTGACGATTTCGGGATGGCGCAAGGCTAATTCCTGGGCAATCGACGCACCCATCGACCAGCCCAGAACATGCGCTTTTTCGATCTTTAAGGAAACCATCAATTCATAGGTGTCTTCAGCAAATTGTTCAATTGTAAAGGCTTTATGTCCGGAACTGGTTTCGCCGATACCACGATTATCAAAGACGATGACCTTGTATTTTTTTGACAGGGAACGAAGAAGTCGTTCCTCCCAAAGATTCATGGTACCACCATAACCCATAATTAAAAGCAGAGGATACCCGTCTCCGTAAATGCGGTAGCTCATATTAATGTCTGCAACTCTTACCATAACAACACCTCTCTTTATGAAACTAATGATCATATGCTTAATACCCACATAGAGAGGATTTATCAGCAAATTGAGATAAATATTTGAAAAAGATCATTTAGAAACCAATTTCAGAAAAAGAAGTGCGGAGTGAATATTTACAAAAGGTATACAAACGTTTACAAGATAGTTATTTACTTATCTGAGAAACATGATACAATATAATTGAATCAAGGATCAACCAATCCTTTTCCAATTGAATGGCAAGATCATTGAAAAGTAAATAATCACTTGACTGAATGATACAATCAGGGAGAAGATTATCCGATTATAAATAGAAACTCAGCGATAAGCTTCGATGATTTGGTTTTATCGATCATAGACTTTACGATGGAATAATTCTTATCACAATAAGAATTAAGAAGTACATTGTTAATCACAGTCAGATTTATTGGCGATCGGTATTTACATTATGATATCCCACATAAAAACAAACTGTGGTCATAATAAAAATAATAGATCAAGAATAGGTAATCGATGTGAGAAGAGAAGATGATTTTCAATTGAAATTCAGAAAAACAAAAGGGAGAAATTTGGACGAAAGAACAGATGGTTCAGAAATTTACTTCACTCAAAAAAACTGAATCAGCTAACTGCTGAAAAAGGATAATAAAAGCGAAGATAAAAAGTAAGATGATCCCCAAAAAAAGTGATAGATTTACATTGGAAAAGTGAAAAGGAAGATTTTTGAATAACAGAAAGGGGTGAGTCCCAAAAAATGACAACTGAGATTGTAAGCTGAGACCGATTCTACAGAAATAATTGTGGAATCGGTTTTCAGCTTTTTTGTGTCTAGTCTAGCATTTAAATCAAAATATAAAGACACCCTGAAAATGCATGGAATTCAGATGCTGAATTTGAAATAATTATTTCATGATAATCTAAAGAGTTTGGTTAAGAGCTCACTGGGTATAAAAACACACAATAACTAGACGGAGTGAGGAGATTTGGATGATTGATGATTTAAAAAAAAGTTTATTCGATATAAGATCGGATCAGATGGATGCAGAGGCCATTCACGAAAGTATTGTTTCAGGGGTGCGGTTAAAAGGAGCAACACTAATCATTCTTTTTTGTGCAATTATTGTGGCATCGGTTGGTCTGAATACTAATTCAACCGCAGTTATCATTGGGGCTATGCTGATATCACCTTTAATGAACCCGATAATTACGGTAGGATATAGTATTGCAACTTATGATGGGATACTCCTTAGGAATGCAATGATTAAGTTTGCAATTCAAATTGCAATTGCGGTAGTTGGTTCCACAATCTACTTCAGTTTAACGCCTATCCATGAACCGACCAGTGAATTAATAGCGAGAACAGGTCCTTCTTTTTTTGATATGCTCATTGCTTTTTTTGGAGGTTCCGCTGGGATTATCGGTATTACCAGAAAAGAAAAAAGCAATGTTATTCCAGGAGTAGCTATTGCTACTGCGCTCATGCCTCCGATGTGTACGGTGGGTTATGGAATTGCCAATGGGAATATTGACTTTATTTTTTCGGCGGCCTATTTATTTGCAATCAATGCTTTTTTTATTATCGTAGCAACGTTTGCGTTCTGTAAACTGCTTCAGTTAAAACAAGCAGATGTTGTTAAGGCAAGGTATAATAAAATTATCAAAAGGGTGATTGTTATCGGTGTCATTCTAATTACTATTCCAGCTGCTGTTACAGCAGTTTATGTGTCGGCAACATCAATTCAGGAAAAACATATATACAGCAGTGTTGAATCATTTGTAAATAATGAAGTGAATTCAGCATCAACAACGACAATGCGGGCAACCATTGATCCGAATAAAAAATATATACGATTGGATTTAATTGGGGATATGTATACGGAAAAAGAGATTGATAAAATTAGACAAACGATGGAAGCGTATGGGTTTGACGACTATTATTTAGAAGTGGTTCAAGATATAAAAACAACATTGTTTCACTATTTTGAGAATGTGAATAGTGGAGGGATTACTGAAAGTGAGATAGTTATTGAGTAGAAGGCGGATTAGCAGAATTATTAAAATAAAGGAGGAAAGAGGATGAACGATTTGAGATTTTGTCCCACATGCGGGGCGAAACTAGAGAATGATGAACGATTCTGTGGGCAATGTGGCTTTGATACTGAAACCATAGAAAATTTTGATGGAATGACACAACTAAATGACCAACAGAAATTAGTGGAAGATAATTCAAACTTACAAGCTATTGATTCAGGGCAAAGCCCTAAGTCTTTTGCTCAAAATAAAACCCAGAAGAAATCAGCCCAATCAATAATTATTATTCTTTCTGTGGCGATAGGATGTTTTATTTTAATCGCTGGCATTGCTTTCTGGTGGTTTAACCAGGGGAAAAACATTTTTGGCAAAGCAGAAACATCGGTTGCAGTAGTAAACGGAGAAAATAAAGCATCATTATCGTTGCCATCGTATTCGGTGAATGAGGGTAGTTATACAGCTGCGCAAAATATTGCAATCATTATACCGGCAGGTGAAGAGGTTCAGGTTTTTTATACCATCGATGGAACCGATCCAACAGCCAAGGCAACCAAGTATGAGACTCCTATTATATTGCAGACTAATACCACCCTCAAAAGCATCGCCATTGATAAAAAAGGAAATCAGAGCGGTATAAAAACGGCTACCTACACTATTGTGATTCCCCAAACGGCAACTACTCAACCCCAAACCACTACCCCGGCAGCGGCAACGAATGCCGATGAACGGGCTCAATTTGAGAGTAATATCAATGGCACCTGGAAGGTCCGGGATTCCAGCGGGTTTGTTTTGTATTATACCTTCAGCGGTGGAAGAGTCAACGTCACCGATGGCGGCAGCGATTATTTTGATGATGTCTACAGCTTCAATATTTCGCCGGGAAATAACGGTACCATCGGGACTGTTGATGCCGGAACCCACAGTTTTTCAATTGATTGTAATCCGTTGGGGGATAATGCCATTTTTATTAACGGGATGTATGCTTCATATAATTAAATAGTTATTATGCAAAGAAAAAAACAGCCACAAGATCTAGCGCAGATTTTGTGGCTGTTTTAGCTGCTTTAAGGAGCAAACTATTTTTTAGCTAAATAATGGTGGCAGGCTCGGGCAGCTTCCCGGCCTTCATTGATGGCCCAGACAACCAGGCTCTGACCGCGACGGATATCGCCGGCAGCAAAGATGTTATCGACACTGGTCTGGTAAACGCCGTAATCGGCTTTAACATTGGAGCGGGGATCCCGTTCCAGGCCTAATTGGTCAACTAACAGGTCATCCGGTCCCAGAAAGCCCATTGCCAGTAAAACCAGATCAGCGGGCAGAATTTTTTCAGTTCCGGGAATTTCTGTCATGGTCATCCGTCCGCTTTCGTCGGCCAGCCATTCAATTTCCACGGTATGCACTTCTTTGACATTGCCGCCAACATCACCGACGATTTTTTTAGTGGTGGTGCAGTATTGGCGGGGATCGCTGCCATACAGGGCAACGGCTTCTTCCTGACCATAATCCAGCTTATAGGTTTTTGGCCATTCCGGCCAGGGGTTATTGGCAGCCCGGGTGGTCGGCGGTTTGGGCATAATTTCTAATTGCAGCACGCTTTTACAGCCGTGACGGATGGATGTAGCGACACAGTCGGTGCCGGTATCGCCGCCGCCGATAATGACCACATGCTTGTCCTTGGCTGATGTATAGTTGCCATCAGCCAGGTTGGAGTCCAACAGGCTTTTGGTATTGGCTGACAAAAAGTTGATAGCAAAATCCACACCCTGAAGGTTTCGGCCTTCAACCGGCAGATCCCGGGGTTTGGTGGCGCCGCCGCATAAGACAACGGCGTCGTAATCGGCTTTTAAAGCGGCTACCGGATAGTCTTTACCGACCTCGGTGCTGGTGACAAAGTTAATGCCTTCAGCGGTCATCAGGTTGACCCGACGCTGAACCACGTCAATTTTATCCAGCTTCATGTTGGGGATGCCATACATTAACAGTCCGCCAATCCGGTCAGCCCGTTCGTAGACGGTGACATTGTGTCCAGCTTTGTTCAGCTCGGCGGCACAGGCCAGTCCCGCCGGACCGGAGCCCACCACGGCAATTTTTTTATCGGTCCGGTGCTTAGGAGGATTGGCGGTAATCCAGCCTTCTTTAAAAGCATGGTCGATAATCGTGCACTCATTGGTTTTAATGGTGACCTGCGGTTCATTCAGTCCCACAGTGCAGGCTCCTTCACAGGGAGCCGGGCAAACCCGGCCAGTGAATTCGGGGAAATTATTGGTATTGAGCAGTCGGACTAAAGCCTCTTTCCATAAACCCTTGTAAATCATATCATTCCATTCCGGAATTAAATTATGAATGGGGCAGCCTGAGGCACCACCGGCAATCATCATGCCGGAGTGACAGTAAGGTACGCCGCAATCCATACAGCGGGCGCCCTGAAGGCGTTGTTTTTCTTCGGTCAGTTCTAAATGAAACTCGTTCCAATCGTTGATTCGTTCAAGAGGTTCCCGATCCTTGGGTACTTCCCGGTTATATTCTAAAAATCCTGTTGATTTTCCCATAATTGTTTACCTCCTCTCTAATTTCCACTTACCCGGGACAGATCCCGGTTATTTTCATCAAAAGCTGCCATTAAGGCTTCGTCGCCGGTGAGACCCTGGGCTTTAACCCGCTCCAGGGCATCCAGCATCCGTTTGTAATCTCGAGGTAAAACCTTGGTAAACAGTTTCGCATAACGATCAAAGTCATCCAGAATTTTTTGCGCCAGTGAACTACTGGTATAATCCCGGTGTTTGGTAATTAAGTCTTTAAGTTCGGCCAGTTCGGCAGCATCGGTGATTTTAACCAGATCAACCATTTCGGCATTGCAGGATTCACAGAAGTTTTCATCCAGATCCAGCACATAAGCGATTCCGCCAGACATCCCCGCGGCAAAGTTGCGGCCGGTTTTTCCGAGGATGACAACCTTACCGCCGGTCATATATTCACAGCCATGATCCCCGACTGATTCAACCACCGCGGTTACTCCGCTGTTGCGAACACAGAAACGTTCGCCGGCAGCACCCCGAATGTACGCCTCACCCTGGGTAGCCCCATAGAAGGCCACATTTCCAACGATGATATTATCTTCAGGAACAAAGGTCGCTTCTTTGGGTGGGTAAATGACCATTTTCCCGCCGGATAAGCCTTTACCGAAATAGTCGTTGGCATCGCCTTCCAGTTTAATGGTAATTCCTTTGGGAATAAAGGCACCTAAACTTTGGCCGGAAGAACCTTTGAGGTTAAGGGTGATAGTGTCTTCTGGTAAACCTTCTTCGCCATAGCGCTTGGTAACTTCATTTCCGATGATCGTACCGACAACCCGGTTGACATTTTTGATGGTAGTGGTGATTTCGACTTTTTCGGCCTTTTCCAGGGCTGGTTGACATTGATCCAGCAGCACCGTTAAATCGAGCGACTTTTCAATATTATGTTTTTGTTCGATCTGGCAGTATAAACCGCCGCCTTCCGGAACTTCGGGCTGGTATAAAATACTGGAGAAATCCAGTCCTTTGGTTTTCCAGTGGTCAATTGCTTTGTTCATTTCCAGTTTATCGGAACGGCCGACCATTTCATCAATGGTTCGGAAACCCAGCTCAGCCATAATTTCGCGGAGTTCCTGGGCAATAAATTTCATGAAATTAACAATATGTCCGGGATCACCGATAAACCGTTCACGCAGTTTGGGGTTTTGTGTTGCTACCCCAACCGGACAGGTATCCAGATGACAGACCCGCATCATGACACAGCCAAGAATAACCAGCGGGGCGGTGGCGAATCCGTATTCTTCGGCACCCAGTAAGGTTGCGACCGCTAAATCTTTACCAGTTAGCAGCTTTCCATCCGTTTCAACTTTTACCCGGGTTCTTAAATTATTGAGTACCAATGTCTGGTGAGTTTCGGCCAGGCCAAGCTCCCAGGGCAGTCCGGCATGACGGATACTGGTTCGCGGCGAGGCTCCGGTACCGCCATCATAACCACTGATCAGAATAACATCCGCTTTGGCTTTGGCCACACCGGCAGCGATGGTCCCAACGCCGACTTCCGAAACCAGTTTGACATTAATTTTAGCTTCACGGTTGGCATTTTTCAAATCATGGATCAGTTCCGCTAAATCCTCAATGGAATAAATATCATGGTGGGGTGGTGGCGAAATCAGTCCCACACCAGGGGTGGAGAACCGTGTTTTGGCAACCCAGGGATAAACCTTACGTCCCGGCAGCTGACCGCCTTCACCTGGTTTGGCGCCCTGAGCCATTTTAATCTGAATTTCTTTGGCGCTGGACAGGTAATGGCTGGTGACGCCAAAACGACCGGAAGCAACCTGTTTAATGGCACTAAGTCGGGAATCACCATTGTGCAATGGGATATGTCGTTCAGGATCCTCGCCGCCTTCGCCGGTATTGCTCTTGCCACCGATGCGGTTCATCGCTATGGCCAGACTTTCATGGGCTTCGCTGCTTAGCGAACCATAGGACATGGCTCCGGTTTTAAAGCGGGTGCAGATGCTTTCGACCGATTCAACCGCATCAATGGAAATCGGTTGACGATCTTTAAAGGTCATCATCCCTCTTAAGGTACAGGTACGCTGACTCTGTTCATTAATCAGGGCCGTATATTCCTGATAGGTTTTATAATCTCCGTTGCGGCAGGCGGTCTGTAGCTTATAGACTGCTTCGGGATTATAGGTATGATATTCACCATCGGCCCGCCATTGGAAATTGCCGCCAGATTCAAGGGTATTGGCGTCGGCAAAAGGATTACGATAGGCTTCGTCATGACGCATTTGCGATTCCCGGGCAATTTCATTGATGCCAATCCCTTCGATACGGGATGGGGTTCGGGTAAAGTATTTGTCGATGACGTCGGAATTAATCCCCACGGCTTCAAAAATCTGGGCGCCGTGATAACTTAAAATGGTTGAGATTCCCATTTTTGACAGCACTTTAATAACGCCCTTGCTGACGGTTTTGATATAGGTTTTAACGGCTTTTTCATAGCCTACATCGGTTAATAAACCTTTTTCGATCAGGTCTTCCACGGTTTCAAAAGCCAGATAAGGATTAATGGCGGTGGCACCATAACCAATCAGCACGGCAAAATGATGGACTTCCCGGGGTTCGCCGGATTCCACAATTAAACTGACACGGGTTCGGGTCAAATTATTGATTAAATGATGATGGAGGCCAGAAATCGCCAGTGCCGATGGAATTGGCATCATTTTGGCGTTAACACCGCGATCGGAAAGGACAATAATGGTATGGCCGTCGGCGATGGCTTTGTCAGCCGCAACAAACAGATCTTCCATGGCTTTTTCCAGACCATCACCGCCGGTATTGCTTTCAAATAAGGTGGATAGGGTGATGGTTTTAATCAGTGGATCATCCAGTTCCCGGATCTTTTCCAGATCGTCATTGCTGAGAATCGGCATGTCGAGACTGATCTGGTGACAGCTTTCGGGCAATGGATGGATCAGGTTGCCTTCGCCGCCAAGGTAAACCTCGGTTCCGGTGATCAATTCTTCCCGGAGCGCATCAATAGGCGGATTGGTTACCTGGGCAAACATCTGCTTGAAGTAATTAAATAACACCTGAGATTTATCGGATAAGACCGCCAGCGGAATATCGTTACCCATGGCGCCAATCGGATCGACACCGTCTTTAGCCATCGGAATAATCAGGGCCTTTAAATCTTCATAGGTATAACCAAAAGATTTTTGACGCTGAACCAGGCTTTTTTTATCGGCTTTTATTTTAGCTTTTGGTTCTGGCAATTTATCCAGAGTAATATTATGTTCCGCAATCCATTTTGCATAAGGCTGTTGGGAGGCAACAGAATATTTCAGGTCTTCATCGTTGATGATTTCACCCTTTTCGGTATCAATCATCAGCATTCGACCGGGTTTTAAACGCTCTTTACAAAGAATGTTTTCGGGGGGAATATCTAAAACGCCAACTTCTGAGGACAGAATAACCATGTCATCTTTTGTCACATAGTAACGGGAAGGCCGCAGACCGTTACGGTCAAGGACTGCTCCCAGACGGATCCCGTCGGTGAAAGCGATAGCGGCAGGACCGTCCCAGGGTTCCAGCATACGCGAATGATAATTATAGAAGGCTTTTTTCTCGGGGCTCATGGTCTGGTGTTTGGACCAGGGTTCAGGGATCATCATCATCGCACTATGAGCCAATGAACGTCCGGTTAAGCTCAAAAATTCAAAAGCGTTATCAAAGATGGACGAGTCACTGCCATCGACATCAACGACGGGAAAGGTTTTTTCCAGTTCATTGCCAAAGAGTTCGCTTTGGAGCAGGGACTGACGGGCATACATCCAGTTGACATTTCCCCGCAGGGTATTGATTTCGCCATTATGGATGACATAACGGTTGGGATGAGCCCTTTCCCAGCTGGGGAAAGTATTGGTGCTGAAACGGGAATGAACCATGGCGATGGCAGTGGTGACGTCCGGATCCTGGAGATCCAGATAGAATTCACCAACCTGGTCTTCGGTCAGCATCCCTTTATAAACAACGGTGCGTGAAGAAAAGCTGGCTGCATAAAAAGACAGACCTTTCTTTTTTGTTTTCTTTTCGGCCTGTTTTCGAATGGTATAGAGCTTTCGTTCGAAAGCCATGGTGTCAGTAATGGCCGGATCTTTTTGGATAAATACCTGTTTGAGGAAAGGCATGCTTGCAACGGCGGTTTTTCCCAGATCGCAGAGATCTACCGGAACATCACGCCAGCCCAGAAGGGTTTGACCTTCTTCTATTATAATAGCTTCCAGAATTTTTTCACATTGGCTTCTTTCGTCGGCATCGGTGGGCATAAATAACATCCCCAAACCGTAATCCCCTGGCTGGGGCAGGGTAAAGCCTTCTTTAATAGAAGCTTTTTCCAAAAATTGGTGGGGGATCTGGATCAGAATCCCGGCACCGTCACCGGTATTCTGTTCCGAGCCCCGGCCGCCACGATGTTGTAAATTAACAAGCGTTGTTAAAGCCTGTTGTACAATACTGTGGGATTTCTTCCCTTTGATATGGACAATCGCTCCAATACCACAGGCATCATGTTCAAAAGTAGGATCGTAAAGTCCCTGCTTTGGTGGTAAACTAGTGTGTTTCATACGCATTTTAACCTTCCTCAGAAAAATCTTTTTTGTAATGAACAGAATACTATTGTCCCATTTAAAATTCAACAATTTTTATTCATGTTTAACGAGTAATTATTTGTATCTGACTAATACCATACACATTGATAAAAGTGTAACTAACTTTTAAAAAAATACGGGAATGTGCCGAATTTTACAAGATGAGATACGGTTTTATAATTATACTATAAAGCTAGATAATTATCACAAAAATTTCTGCATAAAACCCCGGATCCCGCAATTTTTTTTGCAATGTATTTAGTAATCAAAAGCAATTTGTGTTTCTTATTGGCGTTCACTTGTATGCGAAAACCGCACAGATCAGGCTTGTATTCGGTTACACCAGGCGTTGAGTGGATATCAACGCCTGGTGTGCAGTTTTCTTATGTTTTTTTAAGATTATGGCAATAAAAATAGCTCTATCGCCAATTAGAACCGCATGGGATCCTAATTGAGATAGAGCTTAAGTGCATTTAGCTTTAAAACATTTCCTTGCTGAGTTCGTCAATAACTTCGCTGGTTGCCTCATAAACGCCTGGGAAAGAGCTGATGTTCAACCCTTGACTTAAATTTGGGATAAAATAAAGCTTACCACATTCTTCGCAGGCTTTTTTTGCATCAGCATAAATCAGTTCTCTAGTCCAGCCGGGGAAATCAACTCGGCCGCTGTCAATATCACCCATAAAGGAGATCTTTCCGCCATATTGTTTAATCAGTTCTGGAACATTATTGGTAGTCATAACACCCTGCCAGATATCAATGCCCATTTCAATCATCGCAGGAACGAGATTGGCAGCATAGCTGTCGCTATGGTGAATAATCAATTCCACGCCATTGGCCTTCCAATATCCATATACCTTCTTGTAAGCGGGTAGAATGAATTCATCAAACATTTCTGGTGAGATGAAGGAAGAACGTTGACTACCCCAGTCATCATGATGGAACAATGCATCGGGATGAATGTGTTTAATCACTTCTTTTGCATAGGCAAGTTCGTACTCAACAACGTAATCAATCAGTTCTTTCATCGCTTCAGGTTCTTCATAGAGTGCCATTAGGGCATCTTCCATACTCATCAGATGATGGGTCATTTCAAAAATACCGGGGGCGCAAAAGGCAGTGACAAATTTGTCATTTCGGTCGACAGCCTTGGCATGTGCTTCCGCAGCGGCCCATTCTTCATCGGTATAAAAAACTGAAGGCGCTGTGACGCTTTCTTTCCAATTTGTGATATCCTTTAGGGCTTTGTGTTCATCATCATGCATCGGAAAAGAACCGATTTGATCGGCAGGCCAATCAAAGGTGATGCCCCATTTATTTTTAACCCGTGTACCAGGAGCCGGAGCCAGCGGAAGATCCATCGGAGCCTCCATAATTAGATCCATAAATTCGTATTGGTTGACAAATCGATCGGGATTTCCGCCTTTTATGACTTCCATTAAATTCTGTCTTTTAGTTAACATTGATAATTCCTCCTAAAATTTTGGGATGTTCATTTTATCATTGCGAATTTTAGTTTTTAGATTATGGAAAGGGTTGCAATTTGTTATTGAAAAATAAAAATTTAAGCCGTTGCCAGTTCTTTAGCTTTGACTGCCGCACTGCCGGCATCCGGAGCGTATCCGTCGGCGCCAACTTCGGCTGCATATTCCGGGGTTACTGGGGCACCGCCAACGATAACGTTTACATCAGGGTGAGCCGCTTTTATTGTCTGGACGGCTTCTTTTAAGGCTGGCATGGTAGTGGTCAGCAGACCGGAACAAGCCACCAATTTTACATTTTGATTATCGTTAACCGCCTGAACAAAGGTAGCGGCTGGTACGTCAACGCCCAGATCAACCATGTCGAAGCCGGCACTTTCGATCATCATCGAAACCAGGTTTTTACCGATATCATGAAGATCCCCGGCAACTGTACCGATGATGCAGGTGCCCAGTGAGGCAGAACCGTCTCCGGTCATCAGTGGTTTTAAAACTTCCACGCCTTTTGACATGGCTTTGGCAGCAATTAGCATTTCAGGCACGAAAATTTCGCCGGATGAGAATTTATCCCCAACCACGCTCATGGAATCGACCATTGCCTGGAGAATTTCGCCGGGTGCACTGCCTTCATCCAAGGCCTCCTGTACGAGTCCGGGCACCAGTTTTGATTTTCCGGCTTCAACCTTTGCTTTAACTTCTTCGATTTTTGACATCTTTTTTCCTCCTGGTTTAAAAAGTTTGTTTGTTGATACTTTGATCTCTGGCTTTAATAAAATATTGCTTGTAAGCAATTTAAATATATATTAATCGCGTCAAAAAGTCAATAAAATTCGTAAAATAATTATATGCACGAGAAAAAGCGCTTAAGAAAACGATTAAAACTCGAAATAATCTAAAATCAAAAAGAATCTACTATTGTTCGCAAACAATAGTAGATTCTTCAACGTATAAATAATTCTTAACTTCTTTTAGTTGCGGATATTCTTCAAGCAGTCGATCAACGGTACAGTTTGCAGAACTGATCAGCGATTTGAGGAACAGGCTATTGTAATCAAACTTCAAAGAATAAAACATTTGATTGATGCACAGATCAAAGAGTTCTTCTTTGGTGAGCTGAATTTCTTTTTCATACTGTTTCATCGTGAGTGCCCGGATCACTCCAAAAGATGCCGTTACGGCATAATCACAGAGTAGTTCTTTATCAGCTGTTTTTATTTGATCATTCTGTTTAACAAGAGTTTTATAAAGCTCAAAGAGGTTTCCGTCTCTGGTAGCTTTTTCCAGCAAATCAAACTTATTCATCTCATAAATAAATCGATCATAGTGTACATCAATTTCGGTTAATTTAAAATGCAATTTAAAAAATGTTATCAATTGCAAAAGTTCATCATCAGTGGGAAGATATTTAAGCAGGTGCGAGTAGAGTGTTTCATAGTTATTATTGAGCATATCGCTGGCGATGATGTCTTTGGTTTTAAAATAATAGGTGACCAAACCCAGATTGACACCGGCCTCTTTGGCGATCAATGTGTTTGGTGTGTTGGCATAACCATTTTCCAGGTAGAGCCGTTTAGCAGTATTATAAATCTTATCTCTGGTATTCATGATTGGATATCCTCATTCTCTTTCATTATAATGATATGATAGCACAAATAATGAAAAGCCGTCCACGTCTAATTTATTTGTAGATAAACGGTTCGATCAAATCAGTTGTGATAAGTGAATTATTTTGAATAATTAGATAGTTTAGAGTGACGAAGGCCGAAAAGAAAATGATTAATGAGATTTTATTGGGGTAATAAGATAAAACTAAAAAAGCATGGGGAAATAAGAAGATTATGGTAATTTGAGTTAAGAAAGAAGAGGTTTTTAGAATGAATAAGTTAAAATTATCTTTTATGATAGGAGTAGGTATGCTGCTGGCCGTAGTCCTGGCAGGATGTGGCGGCAGCACCAGCAGTGGCAGTACTGCCGGTCAGTCTACTGTTTCAAAAGATACCGTTTATGAGTTTTATGATAAGGTTCAATTTGATCAGACCAAGGAGCAGGTGGATGCGGAATTGGGAATAACCCCAACCGAAAGCAGCCAAATGAAGAACAGCTTTACATATGTGAATGAGGATACCAGTTTTGGAGTGAGTGTTCTGTTTGGGGAAAATGGATTGGCGACAAGTAAAACCTTGTTTTATTCGATGACTGAGGATCTGGCTTTTTTAACACCGAAAGCAGTGACCAAGGAACAGGCAGAAAGTATTCCTGAAGGAGCCACCTATGATGAAGTGAAAAATATTCTGGGTGGCGATGGAACCGAAACCAGTGCTACTCAGATTCCCTTTGAAGATAATAAGGTAAGTTACATAAGGGTGTGGGTCAATCAGGATGGCACCATGCTTCAGGCAGTTTTTTTAACAGATGGAACTACAAATAATATAATGTTTTTTGATTAATAAAAGCCCGAAATATCTCAATTGGCCTTCTGGCCGGTTGAGATATTTTTTTTGGAAAGCACAGTTCCGGTTGCATCTTTGCTAATGTGCTGATATAGTAAGAAAAATAAACAAATCGATATAAATTTTAAATTTAGGAGCTGAAAAATGGTAACAGTCAGTGCAACAATCATCTTAGTTTCAGTCATTCTAATCGGACTTGTTTTTGCCTTGACAAATGGGCTTCATGATGCAAGTTCAGTGGTAGCCACCTTTATCAATTGCGGAGCGGCCAGTCCCAAACAGGCAATTGCAGTGGCATCTTTTTTTGGACTGGTCGGAGCAGTTCTGGGCGGCAATCTGGTAGCGGATGCCATCTCAGAGTTAATTGATTTACCCACCGATACTGCGTTGTTAACCATTCTTTTTGCGGCGATATTCGGGGCCACACTGTGGAATTTAATTACCTGGAAATTAGGCTTGCCCTCAAGTTCCACCCATGCGTTAATCGGCGGTATTATCGGGGCAGTGGTTGTTTCCTCCGGGGTTGACAACATTGTTTGGGGGTGGTCCGAATTGATCAGTGAAAATCATCAAATTACGGGGATTATTAAAGTCATTGCCGCCCTGTTTTTGTCACCCTTGATTGGATTTGGGGTCGCTTTTTTTCTGGAGAAAGCATCAAAATTATTATTAAGAAATGCCCGAGTTTCGATTAACCGTCGTATTAATCAATTGCAATGGATCATTGTTGCGGGTCTTTCGTACAGCCACGGCTCCAATGATACCCAAAAAATAATCGGGATCTTTACCCTGGCATTGGCGGCCTGGAGCGGCACAGCGATTGAAGCGGCGCCGCTTTGGGTCAGAGGAAGTGGCGGTCTGGTGATGTTTATGGGCACCTTGCTGGGCGGCTGGAGCATTATGAAGACCTTGGGACGCGGTATTTTTGATATTAAACCGCTGCATAGTTTAAATTCGCAATTGTCCTCGGTAACATCCATCCTCGGGGCAACCCTGGTTGGTGCTCCGGTCTCCACTACTCATGTGGTCGTCGGCGGGATCATGGGTGTTGGCGCCGGGGATGAATATAAAATGGTTCATTGGGGAATTGTTAAAGAAATTCTGGTCGCGTGGTGCATCACGATTCCGTTATCGGCTCTGGTTTCCGCCTTGATCTATACGATAACAGCGATTATTTTTAAGGTTATTTAGAGGGAGAATAGAATAATGGAAAAAAGAAATATTATTGATCGGATTTTTCCGATTAAGTATCATTTTCATCAGATGCTGTTTATGCAGGCGCAAAGCAATGCATCCGGGGTAGAAGCCCTGTACAGTTGGTTGAACAGTGGCGCCGACAAAGATAGCCAGGCATTGTTGGACCGTGTTAAAGAAGCGGACACCATTCGGATGGAGATGGAAAAAAACCTGACCGAAGCATTTGTTACCCCCTTTGACCGCGGCGATATTTACTCGATATCGGTGGGGATGAATCGGGTTTTGAAATATGCTGAATCGACACTGTTTTCGATGAAAACTTTTGATGTGAAAGCCAATGATACCATCATCAGTATGGTTGAACAATTAAATAGAGGGGTGGAAATCTTTGCCGAAGCAGTGAGCGATCTGAAAAAGAACCATGGCAAGTCTGAAGAAGCCGTGGTTAAAATGCGAGCGACCCACCGGGAAATTGAAAAACTTTACATGGATGGCATGGTTTTTGTATTTGCCGGAGCCGATCCAATGGCGGCCATAAAAAAACGCGAAGTCTATCACCATATCAAAGATGCGTCAACAAATCTGGAGGAAACGGTGGATGTGCTTCATCGGATCATTGTGAGGCTGACATAAAGCAGGTTGTAAAATATTGAAAATCGGAATGATGCTAAGAAAAGCCTATGGTTATAGGCTCTTTTTGGTTGGATTACCTTTCAATAGTGTAAGGTGCTTCAAGAATACTGTAAGGCTAATCGATGGCAGCTAAAAAAATAGAGTGATAGAATTAGTTTAAAGTAAATTATTGGAGGCGTTTTATGACAGTATTAAAAGTAAGTGATGTTAGAAAAGTATATGGTTCAAAACAGGGCGGCAGTGTGTCAACGGCACTGAATGGCGTCAGTTTCGAAATTGAAAAAGGCGAGTTTGTTGGGATTATGGGTCCGTCCGGAGCAGGAAAGTCCACCTTGCTAAATGTAATTGCAACAATCGATACGGTTACGGCGGGAGAAATTTCCATTGGCGGGCAGGATATCTGCAGCATAAAGGAACCGGAGCTTTCAGATTTTCGCAGGAGTAAACTGGGCTTTATTTTTCAGGATTACAACCTGTTGGATACCTTGACCTTAAAGGAAAATATCGCATTACCTCTGATTTTATCTAAAAAAGATCTCAAAGAAATTGAGCATACTGTAAATCATGTTGCCACGGAACTGGGTATTGAAAACTTTTTAGGCAAGTATCCCTATGAAGTATCCGGTGGTCAAAAACAACGGGCATCCGCAGCCAGAGCGATGGTTAATGCTCCGGAATTGGTACTGGCAGATGAGCCAACCGGGGCTCTGGATTCCAAATCGTCAAAAGATCTGCTACAATGCATGCAACGATTGAATGAAAAAAATCAAGCGACGATTATGCTGGTTACCCACGATGCCTTTGCAGCAAGTTTTTGTAAACGGATTATTTTCATCAAGGATGGCGTCTTGTTTATGGAAATATTCAATACCGGTACTAGAAAGGAATTTTTTGACAAGATCCTAAAAGTCCTGTCTTCGTTAGGGGGGGATAACAGTGAACTTTTTTAGTCTTGCATTAAATAATATCAAAAAGAAGTTTGGCAGCTACTTAATCTATTTAATTAGTACCATCTTCGCAGTGACCATTTTTAGCATCTTCTGTTCAATTTATTTCAATCCGCAGTTTTCCGAATATCGGTTTGGAGCCGGCAAGATTACCGTTTTGTTTAGAGCGGCAGCCATTGCAATTGTAATATTTTCTTCGGTCTTTGTACTTTATTCCAATAAGTTTTTTCTCAAAACAAGAAAAAAGGAAATCGCCATTTATTCATTGGTGGGGATGAAGAAAAGTCAAATCGGCCGGATGATGTTTTATGAAAATATCATCATGGGACTGATCGCCACAGTCTGCGGGACAATTCTAGGAATTGTATTTTCACGCTTTTTTTCAATGATCCTATTAAATCTGATGGCCGATGGAACGGCAGTGACATTTTCAGTTCAATGGCAGGCAGTTATCACAACGGTGGCGGCTTTTCTGATTTTGTTCATAATCAGTTCGCTAAACGCCTATGGTATTATTTACCGCTATAAACTGATCGAGTTATTATCCGCAAATAAAGAAAGTGAAAAACTGCCAAAATATTCTGTAATGGGTGGAATCTTAGCAATTGTGTTGATTATTCTGGGTTACACAATCGCGATGGTCATGGATGTCAATGAAGGGGGACTTCATCTGATGATGCCGGCGTTAGTTATTTTAGTTTTTATTGTCATCGGCACATTACTGCTTTTTAAAAACTTTATTCCCATGGCCATGTTGGCGCTGAAAAAAAACAGAGCTTTTTATTACAAAACAGAAAATATTATCAGCATCTCCCAGATTGTATATCGAATTAAAGCCAATTCTAAAATGCTGAGCTTTATTGCCATTACCTGTGCCATTACAATCACAATGATGAGTGCAACCTTCTCGATGTACCGGGCGTTGGGAAGTATAATGCCCTATTACTCGCCATTTTCATATGTGAGCAAAAATATCGACGATCAGCAGTTTAATGAGATGCTTGAAGTGATCCAGCAGACCGGCGAAGTCAAAGTGACAGCGACTAATCAGTTTGAAATTATAAAAATACAGCTTCAGAATGATGACTATTCAATCGAAACGGAGAACAACCCGGGAATGATGGTTGATGGGTATATTATGTCACAAAGCACATATCAGTCAATTATTAAGGATACAAAAGTTAAAATAGGCACGTTTCACAATATGAAAACAGATTTCAATATGGATTTAAAAGATGGCGAATGCTATTTTATTGATGGCAATACCAAAAAGGATTACTGTGAAAATCTAACTGGCAGTGCTATGAATTTGCAATTTTTACATGAAACCGACGCTTATAATATTGTTGGAGTTTCCTTGCATAAATATATTGGCTTTTTGGATTTGTATTTAAAACCAACGATGGTATTAAGTGATGCAGCCTATAACCAATATCTGGAGCAGGCTGGAGCAGACGATATGGTGAAATTTACCGGAATCATGTTTGATAATCCGGCCGGATCAGAAAATACGGTGGCGGCATTAAACAAAATCGTTCCGGAGAATATCCAGTCCAGCAGTACCCTAGGCATCGCCAATCTGAGTTATATTGGTGTCTATCATTCGATCTTTTCGCTGTACGGGGCTTATGTATTTATCGGATTATTTATCGGCATCTTGTTCTTACTTGCTTCTGGCAGTATCATGTATTATAAACAAATTATTGAGGCGCAGGAAGAAGTGAGCAGATATGATATCCTCAAGAAAATCGGGATGAGCAGGGATGAGATAAAAAAATCCATTGCTAAACAATTGGCGATCGTATTTGGCTTGTCGTTAACAGTGGGGCTGTTGCATTCTGCGTTTGCCTTATTAACCTACAACCGCACCATGGATCTTGGCGGAAAAGAGTTACCAACGCTGATCAATGCCGGCATTATTGTGGGGATCTACATTATTATCTATTGTTTTTTCTATTTTTTATCAGTCAATAGTTATATGCGCATTGCCTGGGGCGGAAAAAATAATTCATAATTTGTTGTGATCCAGTTATAATGTAATAAGCCAAAGCCGTTTGTTATTAACGGTCAGCTAGTTACCGAACAATCAATTGTGAAATTTTAATGATAAGCCTTACTTGCTTCGCTGCTGGTTTCTATGAAACCGCTAGCGAGGCTCGTTGCGTTATGACAAATAGATTGTGTTATTGATGGAAAGGATGAAATTAGTGTTTAAAATATTGTTAATTGAAGATGACAAAAAAATAGCGGACATTGTGGTGGAAAATCTGATAAAAGCTGGCTACGATTCCCTTGCAGTCACTGATTTTTCGGATGTTTTGCCTGAATTTATGGCATATAAACCGGATCTGGTATTATTGGATATCATTTTGCCATTTTACGATGGGTATTATTGGTGCGGGCAAATCAGACTACTGTCAAAGGTTCCGATTATTTTCATTTCATCCAAAAGCACCGACATGGACATCATCATCGCAACTAACATGGGAGGCGACGATTATCTGGTCAAACCGTTTTCCATCGATATTCTCCTTGCCAAAGTGGCGGGGCTTTTGAGACGAACCTATTCCTATGACAACTCCGAAATGGATATTATTTCCCATCAGGGTCTTATTTTTAATATTAGCAGCGGGATAGTGTCCGTCAATGAAAAAAGTGCCAAATTGACAAAAAATGAAGCCCAGATTCTCGGTTTGCTGCTAAAGAGCTGCGGAAACACGGTCAGTCGGGAAAGAATCATGCGAAATCTCTGGAAAGATGCCAGTTTTATAGATGACAATACCCTGACAGTCAATATCACCCGGTTAAGAAAAAAGTTAAAAGATCTCGGACTTGAAAGCTATATTGAGACAATAAAAAATTTGGGATATAAGATATGACGATTAAAGACTATTTATGGGATAAAAAATATCTGATTTTAATATACACCATTACGGTGCTGTTTACCGGAACAGTGATATCCATTGGTGAATCGGTCGCCGTGAATCAATCAAATGGTTTGTATGTTATTGAAGTATCGATGCTATTGTTTGCAGTTTATATAACAGTTGATTTTATCGTTAAGAATAAGTATTACAAACGGTTAAAAGAAATATCAGAGCTCGAGGGACTGGACTGGGTAAATTCGCTTCCGATACCAGCAAGCTCAGAACAACGGATTTATAATGAGCTCTTGCAAAAACAATATCAGGCGATTAACAAAAAGTTAAGCGAATATCAATCAAAAAGTATTGAAAACCGTGAATTTATAACCATGTGGGTTCATGAAATAAAAACACCCATCGCAGCATCAAAACTGATCATTGAAAACAATCTGGATCATCCCTCCGAAGAAGTGCTTTACAGCATCGAGGATGAGATTGATAAAATTGAAGATTTTGTCCAAATGACACTGTTTTATTCCCGAACCGACGATTTTGCAACAGACTATATCATTAACAGCATTAACCTGGAAAAGGTTGTTAACGAATGTATTAAAAGAGCGTTTTCGAGTATTACAAATAAAAATTTGAGTTTGCAACTAAAAAATCTTGATTTGCTAATTGATTCGGATGAAAAATGGTTGGGGTTTATTATTAAGCAAATCCTTGACAATGCCATCAAATATTCGGCTGTAAATGGAAAAATCAGTATTTATGCCGAATCTCATCAAGATGAAGTGACATTAATCATTGAAGATGAGGGTGCTGGCATAAAGGAAGAAGATATCCTCAGGGTTTTTGATAAAAATTTTACCGGCAGCAATGGGCGCAAGTATGTCACTGCCACGGGTATTGGCTTATATCTGAGTCAGAAAATCGCCCAAAAACTGAGCCATCTGATAACAATTTCTTCTGATTCGGGAAAAGGGACAAAGGTAAGCATCCATTTTCCGCATTGGAATGATTTTTATGACGTTTAATAGAAAAAATGACAGTGCAGTTTGGCAGAAAAATAATATTAAAATCCTTAAGCATTGTCTGAAATGATGGCAGAATATAATTATTTTATGTTATAGTAATATATCCTATACGGTATGGGTATATTAAAAGTAAAGGATTACACAATGAAGGATAATATTAGAAAGACGACGCCCGGCATTGCGAAGGGAGGACATCATGAATAAGAAAATAAAAGTAATAACACGATGGTTGGCAATAACGATGGTTTGCTTCTTGTTGTTTCCATCGGGAATACTGGCAGTCGCTCCAGGCAGTCCTGGGGATCAATCTACTGAGATAAAAACACAAGAGAATATGAATGCGCTACTAAACGAAGGGTCTGAACAGGGTAATGAAACATCTTCTGAGATCGAAACCCTTGAACAGGTGCCAGTGGTCAATATTAACGAAAATCTGGATCAGCAGATTGTTGTTATTTATGCTGACAGTGGCGAAGATAATGTGAAAGACCTGGCATTGACAACCGCAGAGGTTGTTTCCGGGGAGCAGGTATCCAATCGAGTTGACCTTATTGAAGTTAGCGACGGTACAAATATTGAGGCATTGATGGCAGTGCTGGAACAAAACCCCAATGTGCTGGCGGTGGATAAAAACGATAAGATCGAAGTGACCGCCCTTCCCAATGATCCTTATGTGGTCAATGGCTCTGCTTGGCAGTTTCAGCGGATTGGCGCAGACCAAACCTGGGATCAAGTGTCGAATGTTGATCCGGTGGTAGTGGCCGTCATTGATACCGGGTTAAATGTCAATCATCCGGATCTCATTGGCAATACCGTTGCCGGCTATGATTTTGTAACCGGAACGACCAATGTTGTGGATTTGGCAGGACATGGGACTGCCGTCAGCGGATGTATTGCGGCGGTCACTAATAACGGTATAGGAACGGCCGGAATTTCGGGATTGGCAAACATAAAAATTGCCCCCTATCGTACCGGTGGAGCATATAGTGGAGACACCCAGTTGGATGTAGCCTATATTTGTGCAGCCATACTCAAAGCGGCTGAACGGCCTGACGTAAGAGTAATCAATATGAGTTTTGGCGGGTATGGCACGTTTCCTTCTCTGGCGGTAGCTGTCAATGAGGCGATCAATGCCGGGAAAGTGGTGGTAGCATCTTCAGGCAATGAAGGAGAATCATGGAATGCTCGAGTGGGACAATACTCTTATCCAGCATCTTATGACCATGTTATTTCAGTAAGTGCCATCAATAAGGATAACGCTCGGGCTTCCTTTTCGCAATATAATGATCGGGTGGATTTATGTGCCCCGGGCCAATCTGTTTTAACCACCGCTAAAAGCGGCGGATATGAGTATGCCAGTGGAACCTCTTTCTCCAGCCCCATTGTGGCTGGAGCTTGTGCAGTGCTGATGGCCGCCGATTCCAGCTTGGATGCCGGAGCAGTAGAGACGATTCTCAAAAGCACCGCCCTGGATCTGGGCACCGCCGGTAGTGATGCTTATTATGGCAGCGGCTTGATTCAACTGAATCAAGCCGTGGCTTCGATCAATTCCAGTGAAACCGTGGGGACGACCTATCGCACCCATGTCCAGAACGTCGGTTGGCAGGGCTGGAAATATGACGGTCAGATCAGCGGAACCTCAGGCCAATCGTTGCGGCTGGAAGGCATCGACATCAAGATGAATAATCTCGGAAACGACCTTGGGGTTGAGTACCAGACCCATGTCCAGAACATTGGTTGGCAGGGTTTTAAGAGCAATGGCCAAACCAGCGGCACCTATGGCCAATCGCTGCGATTGGAGGCCATCCAAATTCGTCTGAGTGGGGCCGCTGCGACTGATTATGATGTCTACTATCGGGTTCACAGCCAGAATTATGGTTGGCTGGATTGGACCAAAAATGGTGGCAGTTCAGGAACACAGGGTAAATCATTGAGACTTGAAGCGATCGAAATCCGCATCGTGTCCAAAGGCGCAGCAGCACCGGGATCAACCAATCGGCCATTTATTATTTGAAAAAAATAATGACGGCGTAAAATTATTTGAATAAAACTGTTTTATTGGGGTAGAATAATAAGTAAGAAATCATTAATGAAAGGAGTATCTGGAGATGATTATTACCTGGAACAATATCAGTGAAGTGAACCGACGCATTGAAGAACGGGATTTAGCGTACAAGGTTCATTTAAGTGATGCCTGCGGCGGACAGAGCATGTGGATTGAAGCCATGGACAAAGCCAATCATTTTGACAATCTGGATGATCTGAACGATTTAATCAAAGGTTATTTTTCGGAGATTCATGCCGATGTTGAGTTCAGTTGGGATAAGAAATCTTTTTGGTCAAAAGATCGTTCCCTGATAATTTAATTGGAAGGTTTTTTGTTGTAAATTAATGGGGCGGCCCATTCAAATAAGACACCATAAAAAAGGAGCTTTGCAGCCCCCTGTTTATGGTGTTGTTATTTTTTGATATATTTATTCACCAGACGATAAGCAGTGGTCTGACTTAGGCCCAGAGATTCTGCCATGTCGTTGATATTGTCGGAAATCTCATAATAGTCTTCAATAATTCCGCGTTTGTAATTTTCGACCAGGTCATCAAAAATGATCTGTCTTTTTTTGATTCCTTCATTGGCGAAAAAGGCACCCAACTGCTCGGGCAATTTATCAATGCCAATGACGCTGCCAAGACTCATCACGGCCATCTGTTCGACCGCATTTTTAAGCTGCCGGACATTCCCAGGCCAGTCGTATTGAATCAGGGATTCAATCACCGGATTGGAAAAAACCTTATTTTGGCTGTATTTTTTATTGTACTCTTTTAAATAATACTGAGCAATGGGGAAAATATCATCCCGCCGTTCCCGGAGTGAGGGAATGGTTTGGGTAATGCCGTTAATTCGCCAGTACAGGTCTTCGCGGAAGGTGTTTTTGGCCACCAGCTCGGCCAAATTTTTATTAGTGGCGGTAATGATCCGGGTATTGACCGTTTTTGATTCCAGTCCGCCCACCGAGGTGAAACGCTGGTTTTCCAGAAAATCAAGGAGCTTGACCTGGATATTGGGAAGCAATTCACCAATCTCATCTAAAAACAAGGTGCCGTTATCGGCCATTTCTACCAGTCCTTTTTTCCCCTTGGGGCTGGCTCCGGTAAAGGCATAGGGAACATACCCAAAGAGCTCGCTTTCAATCAGATTATCGGGAATCGAGGCGCAGTTAATCGAAACGAAGGGGTTCGATTTGCGGGGGCTGCAATCGTGAATAAATTTGGCAATCAGACTCTTACCAACGCCACTTTCGCCCAATAAAAGAATGGGGATATCGGATTTGGCCGCTTTCTTCAGTTTGTGCAGAGTCTGGTAAAGGATATAGCTGCGGCCGACAATGTTGTTACTGGCCTTGGTCCGTTCTTCCCGGGAGCCTTTTTTGTCTTTAATCTCGTCGTCATCACTTTTTTCTTTTTCGGGATTCAGATAATCCAAGTCAAACTCCACAAAAGACTCCCGTTTTAAGGTGTTATAAACTAGCATTACCAGCTCGTGATCGGGATTATAGAGGGGCGTGGTAATGGTGATGTGTTCTTCATCAGTAATCAGTGAGCGTTGCCGCGAAATGATGGTGCGCTTCTTTTCCATGGCGGTAGCGGTGGAGGGCGGCGTCCAGAAACCCTGGAAGGAAGTCAGAAAATTAAGCTTCCACATTTTTTCGGCGGAAATGCCATGGTATTCCAGACAGGCTGGGTTGGCATAAAGAACGTTACCGTCTTTATCGGTTACAGTGACCTCAATAAAACTATTCTCCAGAATATCGAGAAAAAATTCACTGGATAGGGTTTTTAAATAGTCTAAATATTCCTGGCTATGATTAAATTCGTTTGTTATCATCGTTTTCCTTTTTCACACATTAATGTGTGGTGTATTTTTAGTCATTTTGTTCGAAGTGTATATTATGTTATTTTCCATGTGATATAAAAACGAGATAAATCGTTTTCATTAATAAAACTGATAATAAATCAAAATAGCCCAAGGCACAAGAGGAAAAAAAGGAATATTCCCAAAAGTGAAAAATAAAAGTGGCGCTTTCTCATATCTGGAAAGAATAATTGCCTTATGAATTTCAATAAAGGGCGGTAAACCGAGTATAATACGTCGAAAGCCTGTTGGCACGATTATTGCGATACATATTATCAAGAATTAACATGACATCTCGCAAATAAGATTGAAAGGAGAAAAAGTGTAATCGTTTAGGCTGCGAGAAAGAAAAACGGACGTCCAGGAAGAAGTGACCCGATTTAACGGGGAATGGGGCAATTAAGTTTTTAGTTGTGAATTTCGCAATGATTAATTATAAGTTTACGAAGGAGACAAAAATGTTTAGATTTACCGCAGATCAATTTGTTTATGACATTAATGGCACTAAAATTGGCGGACAGCCAGGGGAATACCCCACCGTTTTAATCGGCAGTATTTTTTATCGGGGACACAAAATAACTCAGGATTCTGAAAAAGGTTTGTTTGATCAGGCCGCAGCCAAAGACTTATTGGACCGAGAAGCCGACCTATCAGCCGAAACCGGTAATCCCAGAATAGTCGATGTGCTGGGAGACACCGAAGTTGCGCTTACCAAACATGTCGAGTTTGTGTTAAAGAATACCACCTCACCGATTCTGCTTGACAGCCCCAGCCCGGAGGTGCGGATTGAAACCTTGAAGCATTTCGCCAATGACCCAGAAGCCATGAGCCGCATCATCTATAATTCATTGGAAGAAAGCTGCTCTGAGCACGAACTGGAAGTGATGAAAGCATGTGGCGTGAAAACCGCCGTTATTCTGGCCTTTAGTAAAAAACATCTGCAACCAGCCAAACGCGTGAAACTTCTGGTTGGTGATGAAAAAAATGAAGGCTTATTAACTAAAGCCAAAAGAGCCGGAGTGGAACAATTCCTGATTGATCCCGGTGTTCTGGATGTTGCCAGCAGCAGTTGGACCGCCATGGCGATTCGTGATATTAAAGAACAACACGGTTTACCTGGTGGCTGCGCTTCCTCCAACGCTTTGTATTTATGGAAAAAAATGCGATCCAAAGGCAGTCCTTATTTTGAAGCAGCCGGAGCATCGGTATTTACCTTCCCCTTAACCCATGGTGCTGATTTTATTTTATACGGTCCGATGGCTAATGCCGCTTGGGTATATCAGGCAGTAGCGACCACTGATGCGATGATGTCTTATTGCAATAAAATCACCGGGACTAAGCTGGGAACGATGGATACACCACTGATGAAAATATTCTAAAAACTTTGAACCAAATCTAAAATAAGAGGAGGATTAACTAAAATGCAAGAAAAAACGACAAAGAATCGAACAGTGTTGTACGTTTCAGCAGCAATCGCCATCGTTTTCGTATTAGCTAGTATGCTTTTTACAGAAGGTACAACAGCCGTATTTAATCTGTTAAATTCATTTATTACAACGTCTTTTGGATGGTTGTATTTATTGGCAGTCGGGATATTTATTGTGTTTGCCATCGGTGTTGCCATCAGTCCATTTGGGAAAATTATATTAGGTAAGGATGATGATAAACCTGAATTTACTAACTTCCAATGGTTTTCCATGTTATTTGGCGGCGGGATGGGAATTGGCTTGGTATTCTGGTCGGTATCGGAACCGATTATGCATTATCTGAGTCCACCCTTTGGAGACGGGGGAACTCAGGCCGCAATGGAAACGGCCATGCGAATCACTTTCTTCCACTGGGGATTGCATCCATGGGTAATCTTTGCAATTGGTGGTTTGGGACTGGCATATTTTCAATTTAGAAAAGACTTGCCATTCCTGATCAGTTCGGCTTTCTACCCATTGATTGGTGAAAAAATACATGGACCAATCGGTAAAACGATTGACATTCTGGCAGTTTTTGCAACAATTTTCGGTGTTGCCACAAGCTTGGGCTTTGGAGCAACTCAAATTGCCACTGGTTTGCAATATATATGGGGGATTCAATCCTCGCCAATGGTGATTTCAATCATCATTGCTGTGATGACAGCAATCTTTACTTTGGCAACAATATCAGGACTGCATAAGGCAATGCAAGTTGCAGCTAATATAAAAATCTGGCTTTCGATTGGATTTATGGTTTTTATCTTTATTTTTGGCGGCAGCGTATTTATTTTAAATAATTTTACGAATTCATTAGGCTCTTATTTGCAGAACATTGTCGGTCAAACCTTCTGGATGGGGAATGTTGAATGGTTAAACGGCTGGACCGTCTTCTATTGGGCATGGTGGATTGCCTGGGCTCCATTTGTTGGACAGTTCGTTGCGCGGGTTTCTAAAGGCAGGAGCATTCGCGAATTTATTTTAGCAGTAGCCTTACTTCCTTCTGGTTTTTCTCTGATTTGGATTGCCATTTACGGCGGCGCAGCCTTTAATTTAAATGCAATCTCCGGTGGCGCAATCGAAGCGGCAGTTGGTGCCGATTATACCACCGCACTATACGCTCTTTTACAACAATTGCCACTCTATGGCATTACGTCAATCCTAGCGATTTTCCTGATTTTAATCTGCTTTGTTGGAGCGGCGAACTCAGCAACCTATGTTTTAGCGATGCTGACATCAGGCGGAGATATGGACCCAGACAAAAAATTAAGAGGCGGCTGGGGTATTGCCCAGGGTCTAATCACCATTATGTTAATCCTTGTGGGTGGAACTTCAGCTTTAAAAGCCTTGCAGACGGCTTCAATTGTGGCGGCCTTCCCATATATGCTAATTATGATCGTCATGTGCTTTAGTATTCTAAAAGCTTTGAAAGCAGATTACGCCGAAACCCAGCTATTGAAAAATAAAATCGGTATTAATGATATTGACAACGGACAAGCGCCAGTTGTGGATGTTCAAGAATAAAAATATGAATAAAATTTAGAAAAAGAGGTATTTTAAATGTTACCAAAATTTGATGTTTTAACGGATGAACAAATTAATAAGATTCACAAAAACAGCTTAAAAATTCTTCAGGAAATTGGGATTGAGTTCTCCTATGACCCGGCCATTGAAGTATTTAAAAAACATGGTCAACGGGTTGAAGGCCACCGGGTCTTTTTAGATCCCGATTTTGTTGAAGAAATGGTGGAAAAAGCACCAGCCCAGTTTACCCTCCATGCCCGTAATCCTGAGCATAATCTGATTTGTGGCGGAGAGAATATTATTTATATGCCAGGTTACGGTGCTCCCTTTGTTTACGATGCCGACGGCGGCAAACGGGATGCGACCATGGCAGATTATGACAATTTTGTAAAACTGGCCGGAGCCAGTAAAAACATGCATATGACCGGCGGTACTGTCGTAGAACCGACCGATGTCGAAGATGAAATCAGACATTTAAAAATGGCCTACAGCCATATTATAAACTCCGATAAATGTTTTATGGGTAGCTCTTCAGGTTATGAACAAGCCATGGATTCCATCAAGCTGACAGCAGTGCTCCATGGCGGTATGGACGTGATCAAAGAAAAACCAGCCCTGATCTGCCTGGTCAATTCCGTGACTCCGCTGAAATATGATGACCGAATGTTGGGTGGTTTAATGGCTTACGCCGAAACCGGCCAACCGATGGTCATTGCCTCATTGGTTATGGCCGGCTCAACCGGTCCGGCAACGATGGCTGGCGCCTTATCGCTGCAAAATGCCGAGGTATTGGCGGGGATTACCCTGACTCAGTGCATTAACCCAGGAACACCGGTGGTTTATGGCTCAACTTCAGCCGTAACCGATATGTCAACCGGATCACTATCGATCGGGAATCCGGAAAATGCCCTCTTTACCTCAGCCAGTGCTCAGTTTTCACGGTTCTATGGCGTGCCTTGCCGTGGTGGCGGTGGTTTAACCGATGCCAAAACCGTTGATGCCCAGGCTGGTTATGAATCGATGATGGTGCTCTTTGCCGCCAGTACCACTGGTGTGAATTTCGTGTTGCATACGGCTGGAATTCTGCAATATTATATGGCCATGTCTTATGAAAAATTCATGGTGGATGATGAAATTGCCGGGATGGTATTACGTTACCTCAAGGGTTTTGACTGTGACAGCGATGAAAAAATGGCCTATGATGTGATTGAAAAAGTCGGTCCTGGTGGACATTTTCTAACTCAGAAACATACTCGTAAGAACTTTAAAACCGAATTCTTCCGACCGGCTCTTAGTGATCGTCAATCTTTTGACGGATGGTCTAAAGACTCGATTGATACCAATCAACGGGCTAAATTAAAATGGCAGGAAGTATTGGCTAGTTACACACCACCAGAGTTAGATCCAGCAGTTAAAGAAAAAGTCGAAGCATTTATCGAAAAACGGTCAAAAGAATTATTAAAATAAGACAAGCTAACAAATAACAAATAACAAATAACAAATAATAAATAATAAAAGAATAAAAGGAGAAAAATAATGAACCCAATATTTGAAGAAATTAAAGATGCAATTGTAGATGGTGATGAAGATTTAGCGATTGAACTGGCAGAAAAAGTTGTTGCCGAAAAAATTGATCCGGTCCAAGCGGTACAGCTGGGATTTATTAAAGGGATTGAAGAAGTTGGGGCCGCATGGACTAGTGGTGAAGCTTTTTTACCAGATGTTATGATGGCCGCTGACGCCATGAAAGCGGGAATGGATGTATTGGAAGAGGTATTGGCAGCAGGTGAAGGTGAAGGCGCCTATGAAGACAAGGGGAAGATCGTTCTGGGCACCGTTGAAGGTGACATTCATGATATCGGAAAAAATATCGTCGGAGCACTGCTAACCTCAGCTGGTTTTAAGGTTTATGACATTGGTATCGATCAGAAGGCAGAAGATTTTGTCGCTAAAGCTGACGAAGTTGGAGCAAAGATCATCGCCGCCAGCTCACTGTTGACGACGACTATGAAATCTCAAAAAGTTTTGGTTGAGTATCTCGATGCTCAAAATCTACGAAGTAAATATAAGATTATCATTGGTGGTGGACCCACCAGTGCAAAATGGGGCGAAGATATTGGTGCCGATGGTTGGGCTGAAACAGCTGATGAAGCCGTGGAATTATGTAAACAATTAATGTAATTAAAAATTCTGATAATATGATACAATAAATTAACATCACAGAACAGGTGCCAAAATTTGGATAAAATTTTGGCGCCTTTCTGTAATAAAAGGAAGTGAATATGATGGTATTCTACATTTCAATTAGTCTCATTTTGCTGTTTCTTGGATTTGGATTTTTATTTCCGGAACAATTGCTGGGGATTACGAGTCAGATGTTTGGATTTATCACTAACGATCTAGGATGGTTATATCTGGTAACCGTTCTGGGCATCCTTATCTTTTCACTCTATCTGGCATTTGGCAGGTTTGGAAAAATTCGCTTAGGCAATGACGATGATCGTCCCGAGTATTCGAACTTCTCCTGGTTTGCGATGTTATTCAGTGCCGGGATGGGAATTGGTCTGGTATTTTGGGGTGTTGCTGAACCGGTTTTTCATTATGCCCAACCGCCCATGGGAATCGAACCGTTATCAACTCAGTCGGCAATGATGTCGTTTCGTTATGCATTTTTACATTGGGGCCTTCATCCCTGGGCGATCTACGCCATCGTAGGATTAGCGCTGGCATACGTCACCTTCAGAAAAAAAATGCCGTGCTTAATCAGCTCAACCTTATACCCGCTTTTAGGCGAGAAAGTTAAGGGCCCGATTGGAAAGGGAGTTGATATTCTGACACTTGTTTTAACCGTATTCGGAGTTTCTACCTCCCTGGGAATGGGCGCTTTACAGGTAAATGGCGGTTTAAATACCCTATTTAATATCCCCAATAATATCAATACCCAAGTTATTATTATTATTGTGATTACTGTTTTATTTTTGATTTCAGCAACAACTGGATTAAACAAAGGAATAAAAATACTTAGCAACACGAATATCATCATTGCCGTGTTGCTTTTGCTGTTTGTTTTTTGTTTTGGGCCAACGATTTTTATTATCAATACCTTATTGGTAAGTATCAGTGGGTATATTCAGAATATTTTACCCATGAGCTTGGCTTTATCACCTTTTGAAAATGATCCCTGGATTGGAACCTGGACGATTTTCTATTGGGCCTGGTGGCTTTCCTGGGGACCATTTGTGGGAACCTTTATCGCTCGAATATCTAAAGGTCGGACGGTAAAAGAGTTCATTTTGGGTGTGATTATTCTACCAGCCTTCTTCAGTTGCATTTGGTTTACTGTTTTTGGAGGCACTGCATTATATTTTGAAATCTTTGAAGGGGTTGATATTGTTGCTCAGGTTACCAATGATGTGACGGTGGGATTATTTACCACCCTATCCTATTTACCTATGGGGAAAATAATCTCGTTTATAGCCACCGTTTTGATTATCACTTTTTTTGTCACTTCAGCAGATTCGGCGACTTTTGTTATTGGGATGTTTTCCAGAAATGGCGATTTGAACCCGGATACTAAAATAAAAATAATTTGGGGTTTGATTTTGTCGTTGATGTCAATTGTTCTCCTTTTTAGTGGCGGGTTGGTAGCCATGCGGAATACCTCCATTATTATGGCCTTGCCATTTTTGCTAATTATAATTTTAATGTGTGTGGCTGTTTATAAAGCATTTGGTAGTGAAAAAAACGATTAGTTTATCAGTGTATAAAAATGAAAATATTACAGTAAAAATAATCGAATAAAAACGGAAAGAGGTAAAACAATAGTGAAAAAAGACAAACAGATCGCAAAAACGAAGTCGATTAAGATGAAATTATTAATTGTTCCACTGATCTGCGTATTGGTGGGAGTCTTTTCAATTGGAGCGATTTCTTCGTATTTAACCAGAGATAGTCTGCTGGCAGGAATGAGAGAAAATGGGTTTTCATCCTCACAGCGTTTTGTGAATCGAATCGAAGATAATACTGAAGCCGTTAAAACCATGAATGAAATGCTAGAATCGCAGATTCGCAGTATCGGAAATATTGTCATTGGTAATCGGGG
>NZ_JAUSPS010000012.1 GCF_030652775.1 Acetobacterium sp.
ATAAAAATCCGGGGGATAGTGCGGCTGAAGAAAAATTCAAAGAAGCCAATGAAGCCTATGAAATTCTAAGCGATGCCGATAAAAAAGCCCGCTATGATCAATATGGTCATGCCGGAGTTGACCCCAATGCTGGATATGGCGGCGGTGGCAGTTATGGCGGCGGCGGTGGCTTTGGCGGCTTTGAGGATATCTTTGGGGATATTTTCAGCGCTTTTGGCGGCGGCGGCGGATTTAGCGGCGGTCGGGGCGGTCGACGTTCCAACCGTGGCTCGGATATGAAGATCAGTATCAATCTGTCCTTCCACGAAGCTGTTTTCGGCGTGGAAAAGAAAATAAAGATCAAACGCAGCGAAGAATGCGGTAGCTGTGGTGGCACTGGTGCCGAAAAAGGATCAACCTCAAAAACCTGTGATCAATGCGGTGGCTCTGGTCAGGTTTATGTAAGACAGCAGACACCATTTGGTACGGTTCAACAGGTTCACACCTGCGACAAGTGCCATGGTGAAGGAAAAATCATTGATAAACCCTGTCACACCTGTCATGGATCAGGACTTGAATCCAAGGAACGAACCATCAGCATCAAAATTCCCGCCGGCGTCTATGACGGCTCAATTTTACCGTTAAGAGGTCAGGGCAATGCCGGGCCAAACCATGGTAGCACCGGGGATTTGCTCGTTTATATCAGTGTCCGTGAAGATCCGTTATTTAAACGCAGCGATGACGATGTTTACTATGAACTGCCCATTACCTATGCTCAGGCAGCCATGGGTGACAGCATTGTGGTGCCGACCATTGACCGTAAGATCAAGCTGAAAATACCAGAAGGTACCCAAAATGGCAAAGTTTTCCGGTTAAAAGGAAAAGGGATACCCAACGTCAATGGCCGAGGCCGAGGGGATCAGTTTATTACCATTAAGGTGGAAGTGCCTCGCAAACTTAACCGTGAACAGCGTCATGCCTTAAATGAGTATGCTAAGTTAGCTGGTGAAGATGCCCATCCAGAAGGGAAACGTTTCTGGTTGCGGGTAGAAGCCGAGGAAAAGGAAAGTCATCCTAAAAAAGATGCCTGATTGCTTTTAGGTTGCCTAATACCGACCAATTGTTAATCTGCTGTCCGCTCTGATGCGTACAACATGATGTAACAATTGTCGGTACTACGTTTGTATTTATCTAAAGTCTTAAATGCCGGAGAAATCCGGCATTTTTTTGTTGACAAAGAAATGCGTGAGGCATATAATGAACTTACTAAAACATATCGAAATGATATGAATTAAGAGAAGACGGATAAAAATAAAAAATTAAGAATAAAATGAGGTAGGAAGATGTCTAAAATAGCAAAAAGTTTAACTGATCTGATTGGAAATACTCCTCTGTTGGAATTATCGAACTACGAAAAGAGCCTGGAGCTGGACGCTAAGCTGGTAGCCAAGCTGGAATATTTTAATCCCTTATCATCAGTGAAAGATCGCGTTGGGTTTGCGATGATTGAAGCCGGTGAAAAAGCCGGGCTGATCAAAACAGGCACCGTGATTATAGAACCAACCAGTGGCAACACCGGAGTTGGTCTGGCATTTGTGGCGGCCGCCAAAGGCTACCGGATCATTTTAACGATGCCGGAAACCATGAGTATGGAACGTCGTAACCTGTTGTCGGCTTTGGGCGCCGAGCTGGTCTTGACGCCAGGGGCAACGGGCATGAAAGGCGCCATTGCCAAAGCCACTGAATTGGCCGAAACGATCCCCAATGCCTTTATTCCCCAGCAGTTTGAAAATCCCGCCAATCCGGAAATTCACCGTCAGACAACGGCTGTTGAAATCTGGAATGACACCGACGGTGAAGTGGATATTTTTGTTGCTGGTATTGGCACCGGGGGCACTATTACCGGGGTGGGTGAAGTACTCAAAGAAAAGAAACCCGGTGTTCAGATTGTTGCCGTGGAACCGGAAGCTTCGCCAGTGCTTTCCGGCGGCAGCCCGGGACCCCATAAGATTCAGGGAATAGGCGCCGGCTTTGTACCGGGGGTATTAAATACGGCCATTTATGATGAAATCATTAAGGTCAGTAATGACAATGCCTTTAAGACATCAAAAAACGTTGCCCAAAAAGAAGGATTGCTGGTGGGGATCTCTTCTGGAGCGGCGCTTTATGCGGCCACGGAACTGGCAAAACGGCCTGAAAATAAAGGAAAGACCATCGTGGTGTTGCTGCCGGATACCGGCGAACGCTACCTGTCAACGGGGTTATACACGTCATGAAAATATCAACAAAAGGGCGATATGCCCTGCGTCTGATGCTGGACCTGGCAATTAACAATACCGGGGAATATATTCCCATCAAACGGATTGCCGAACGTCAGGAGATTTCAGAAAAATATCTGGAGCAGATCATTACCCAGATTTCCCGAGCCGGTTTTGTCAGGAGTGTCCGGGGATCACAGGGAGGTTACCAACTGGCTAATCCGCCGGAAGAATATACCGTTGGGATGATTTTACGGCTGATGGAAGGGGAATTGTCCCCAGTAGCCTGTTTAGATGAGCCTGGTAGCTGTGATCGGGCTGATCGCTGCGTTACCGTTGATGTCTGGCGGCAAATAAAAGATGCCGTTGAAAATGTGGTCGATAATATTACCCTGGCTGATCTGGTGAAGTCTTATAATGAAAAGGGCACCTGCGAGTATTTCATTTAATCGCGCAGATTTATAAACAAAAAAGACCGAAGGTTTCACGGGTGTGAAACCTTCGGTCTTTTTGTTGTTAATGATTAACCGAGGTTTTTTAGTAACTGGGTGTAGTCGGTAATGTTGGTATATTTTCGATGGTTTTGCAATAACTCTTTGGAAATCTCCAGCCCCAGGAGCGAGGGAACCAATCGGCTTGCTTCCGGAAGACGGAGGAGATCGTGACAGATTCCCCGATTGGCTAACCGGGACATCACATTGACCCCGGTATAGGAGAGGGCATTTTGCAGCTGATCGATGAGATAAGCATCAACATCCAGGGTTTTTAAGCTGTAGCTTTCCTCCCGATGGGCTTCCACCAGCTGGCGGAATTCTTTTTGAAAGGTTGTATACAGATCTATGATGGTGTCCAGCAGGTAGGCCTGAAAATCGGCTTTTTCGGCGGCGGTTTGGGACTCATCGCCAAACCAGGAAATATAGTTTAGGGTAAAGCTAGCGGTTAGACGGCCAAAGTCCTGAGCCAGTGGCCCGAAACCGGCAAATTCGCCATCAATGATGCGCACGTCCGCGGCGCTAATCATGATGTTAGAACTATGAAGGTCGGTATGGATCAGACATTCCTTGTCATTCATGAATTTATTTTCCAGACGTTTGAATTCGGTCTGAACCTGGGGGTTATCGACCAGTTCAGCTCTTTTATCATCGGCGCCAGGAATCATCTCTCGTTCCCAGGAAATACCAATGTTTTCATGGAAAAGGAAGGGCACCAGGGCAGTATATTCAGGATTGACAAAAAAACGTTCAACCTCGGATTTTTTATAATTGGTGAGATGAAGATTGGATGAGAAAAATAGATTGCGGGCAAAAAAAACGCCAATCTTATCGGTGAAATGAGTGTGTTTAACCATCCGGCAAAGTTCAAATCTAAGCAGGCTCAAATCCATTAAATCTTCCATAACGATGATCCGGTTGGCTTCGTCAAAGAGATAAATTTCAGGACTGATGCCGGGATAAACGGAGTTCCAGAAAATAAGCGTGGCAATCTCAGAACGCATCCGCCCCAGATCCAGGGTCCAGCCAGCATCGGTTTCGTCTTCGACGCTATTGTTTTTTTCGTCTTCGATCCGAAATCGCGGCATCGAGAGCATCTGTTTCATAATCACAGATTTTCCGGATTGATCATAAACGTGATAGATTAAATTAACAAAGCCCTCGATACTTTCCTTAACGGCGTGTAGATCCACCACGGTCAGGTTAGCATCGGCGGAAAAGATTTCCTTTTCTTTAAGGTAGTCGG
The DNA here is from genome assembly GCF_030652775.1 of Acetobacterium sp. Lineage (GTDB taxonomy): Bacteria > Bacillota > Clostridia > Eubacteriales > Eubacteriaceae > Acetobacterium. The sequence goes on from NZ_JAUSPS010000012.1 coordinate 3,975, forward strand.
CAACGCCTGCCACTGTTAAATTGCCATAGCTGTCATAGGTCATTTTTTCACTTCCTTAATATGATAGTCTCTAAAATTTATTTATTGCGGTGGGGTTCCATATAATGATGGATGGCGGCTTCCAGCTCTGGGATACCTTCCCCGGAATAGGAGCTGATGACATAGATGTGTTTAGGATTGATGCCGGCATAAATAAGAAGATTCCGACTCCGTTTGATATTACATTCGGGCAGATCGGTTTTAGTGATCACCCCAATGGAGGGAATGTTGTAAGTATGGATAAAATTCGGTGGAAAGGCGTTTTGGGAGTCCATGCAGGAGCAGACCAGAACGACCAGTCCGGCATCCATCGTAATATTGATAGCCTGACGTGAAAAAAACGGGAGCTCGATGAACTCTCCCGGGGTATCAATAAAATCGTCGTAGTAACTGACCATCTGCGTTTTGGAATATTTAAGTTCTTCTTCGTTGAGTCGTTGCATCAGGGTGGTTTTTCCGCTGCCAATTTTTCCGATCAAGGCCACCCGTTTTCTATTGCTGGCCATCTATTAAGAGTAGGTGATTTTAGGAATGTCGAATCCTAAAATGTGGTTAAGGGTATTGAGGATTTCAGTAACGGCAGCTTTCACATCAGAGACTCGACCGGTGATTACCAGGGAACCGCTGAAACGATCAAGAAATCCGATTTCGACCGGGGCGGCTTTGGTAGCAGCATCAGCGGCGATAATGGCAGCTTCGCTGGGAGTGATGGTCAAAATGCCAATGGCATCGGCAGCTTCGTCATCCAGACCCAGTTTAATATAGATATCATTTTTAGGTTTGGCAATAATATGTGCCAGGGTTACCTGTTTACCAGGAACGTATTCCTGGATCGAGCGATTCTTCTTTTCAGTTTCCATCTTGGTCACCTTTTCTATGTGTATTTTGATGTTAATTAAATTTATTATAGCATTAATCTGGAACCCGTTACATCCATTAACGATATTTTACAGAAAGCCGGCAAAAAATTTCTGTACCAACTAATTACTCAAAAAATCTATTTCTTTTATAAGCAAGATGAGTTATAATGATCAATTGTTAAACACGCGGAAAAAGTGGTATAATACCACAACAATTAAACTGGAGGTAAGGGAATGCTTTGGAAAGAAGTTCAAATCACAACAACATTAGAAGCTGAGGAAGCGGTGGTCAATGCTTTTTATGACGCAGGGGCGGATGGCGTGGCCATTCAGACATTGCAGGATGCGCTTTTAATACAACAAGATCCCAAGGTTAATTTTGTGGATGAATCGCTTCTCGAATTAGATCCCAATGTTTCGATTGTGCGGGGATATTTCAGTGAGGTGGAAGATACGGAAGAAGCGGTGCATAAACTGATTACCTCAGTGAAAATGCTGCCCACCTTTGGTCTTGATCCCGGCGCCTGTGAAATGATGATTACGGAAGTGGAAGAGGAAGACTGGGCCAACTCCTGGAAAAAGTTTTACAAACCCACCAAGGTCGGCAAGAGCATTGTCATCAAACCAACTTGGGAAGACTATGTCCCGGAAAATGATGAGATTGTCATTAATATCGATCCCGGGATGGCCTTCGGCACCGGAACCCACGAAACGACTCAGCTCTGTGCCATTAAACTGGAAGAGTATATCAAACCCGGAGATGTCGTGTTGGATATCGGCTGTGGTACCGGGGTACTCTCTTTGATCGCCGGAAAGCTGAAAGCGAAAAAAGTGGTAGCAGTGGATTTTGACACCCTGGCGGTAAAAATTGCCCGCGAAAATGCCGAGCTTAACGATTTGGGCAACATGGTTGAAATCCGCGAAGGAAACCTGCTGGATGTCATCGATGAAAAAGCCGATGTCATTGTGGCCAATATTCTGGCAGCCGCAATTGTGGAACTGTCGGGCATTATCAAACCCTACCTGAAAGAAAATGGCATTTTTATTTCGTCAGGAATCATTATCGATCGGTTGGCAGATGTACTCAATGCCCTGGAAGCAGAAAACTTCAAAATCGTTTTTGTTCAACAAATGGGTGAATGGGTCGGGGTGGTCGCCCAGAAGAGGGACTAACATGCATCGATTTTTTGTCGAACCCGATCAGATTTCAGAGGCGTCCATCGTTATTGCCGGCGAAGATTTTAAACACATCACCAAAGTCCTGCGGTTGGGTAAAAACGATGTCATCGAGGTCTGCGATGGCCAGGGCAGCGACTACCAGGTTGTCTTGAACAGCCCAGGGGATCAGACGGTTTCCGGTAGCATTGCCAGGCAATATCCGTCCCGGGGAGAAACCCCAGAGCTTGTTATCACGCTTTTTCAGGGCTTGCCCAAGGGTACAAAAATGGAAGCGATTATTCAGAAATGCGTGGAACTCGGCGTTTATGAGGTGGTGCCTTTTTCTTCGCAGCGGGCGATTTCGCAGATTAAGGATAAAAAAGATAAGAAAATCGAACGCTGGCAGCGAATTGCCTATGAGGCGGCCAAGCAGTCCAAGCGGGGGATTATCCCGGCGATCAAATCACCGCAAACCTTAACGGCGATACTAACAGAAGCTACCCGCTTTGATTTGATGATTTTAGCCTATGAGGACGAAAACATGCTGACTTTGAAGGCGGCACTGGAAGAATTTGAAATAAATAACGGCGTCAATAAACCACTAAAAATTGGCGTGATCATTGGTCCCGAAGGGGGCTTTGATCCCCAGGAAGCGGCGGCCTGTAAAGCTGCGGGCGTGATCAGCGTGACCCTGGGTCAGCGGATCTTAAGAACCGAAACCGCCGGCATGGTGGTGCTCAGTCAATTGAATTTCTGGAAGTGAGGGGATCAAGTTAAGGATGAATAATGCGCATAGAAAAGTCGGGTTTATGACTCTGGGCTGTAAGGTCAACACCTACGACAGTGAAGCGATGATGGAAATTTTCGAGACCGCTGGTTATACCATTGTGGATTTTTCTGAGGTTGCTGATGTTTATGTCATCAATACCTGTACCGTGACCCATCTGGGCGATCAGAAATCCCGGAAAATGATGCGCAAAGCCAAGCGGATCAACCCTAATGCGATTATCTGTGCAGTGGGCTGTTACGTGCAGGTAGCACCGGACGAGGTCGAAAAAATAACCGAAGTGGATCTGATGATTGGCACCAAAAATCGGGGTGACATCCTGGCTTATATTGATGCCCATCTTCAGGATGTCAACCAGCGGGATTTTGTCTCGGATATTATGGATGAAAAAATCTTTGAACCGCTGATGATTTCCGAGGTCAAGGGAAAAACCCGAGCCTTTATCAAAATTCAGGAGGGTTGCAATCAGTTCTGTACCTATTGCATTGTCCCCTTTGCCAGAGGGCCGGTGCGAAGCCGAGACCAGCAACAGATTTTGGATGAAGTGAATCGGGTGGTTGAGATCGGCTATCAGGAGGTGATCCTGTCCGGTATTCACATCGCCTCCTACGGGGTCGATCAGGTCAATCAGACAGATCTGATTGACCTGATCGAAGCCCTGGATCGGATTGATAAGCTTAAACGGATTCGGCTGGGATCGATGGAGCCGAAATTTATTACACCCCAGCGGCTAAAGCGGTTGGCTGACCTGGAAAGCTTTTGCCCCCATTTTCACCTGTCCCTGCAAAGCGGCAGTGACACGGTGCTGAAACGGATGGGCCGCCGTTACACCACCGCCGAATATATGGAGATTGTCAGCCAGATCCGGGCGGTTTTCCCCCTGGCCGCCATCACCACCGATATTATGGTGGGCTTTCCCGGCGAAACCGCAGCAGAATTTGCTGAAACCCTGGACTTTGCCAGAGCCGTAGGCTTTTATCAGATCCATGTATTTAAATATTCCCGGCGTTTGGGAACCAAAGCGGCGGCGTTCAAGGATCAGGTTGATGAAGTTGTTAAAAATTCCCGCAGCCATGAACTTGGTGAATTATCTAAGGAATTGGAACAGGTCTTTATCAAAAAAAATGATGGCCTTATTGCTGAGGTTTTGTTTGAAGCAACCCAGGACGTCGCTGGCTATGAAGGCCATACCAAAAACTATGTGCCAGTGTTTCTTGTGACCGATGAAAAAATTAATGGTAGAATCATAAAAGTTAGGGTATCATATTCTAGTCGGTATGCTGATAAATTAATCGGAGAATCGATGGAGGAAATTGCGGCATTCGAATAAATCAAACAATGATTGGTTCCTGCCAAACTGAACATCAAGGTTACGACACTTTCGTAATAATCTGGCAAATTCTATAAATTCAGGAGGAAGATATGTCCCAAGACTGTATTTTTTGTAAGATCGTCAATAAGGAAATTCCCGCCGATGTGGTTTTTGAAGATGATCTGGTCATCGCCTTTAACGATATTGCCCCTCAGGCCCGGGTTCATGTGATCATCATTCCCAAAGAACATTTTGATTCGATTCTATCGGTTCCGGCAGGGAATGATATTATCTGCCATATGCATACTGTGGCCAATCGGATTGCCCTTAAAACAGGGATTGCCGAAACTGGTTTTCGGCTGGTAAATAATTGCGGCAAGGACGGAAATCAAACCGTACCCCATCTTCACTACCATTTATTAGGTGGTCGACCATTATTATGGCCTCCTGGTTGAAAAATAATTGACAGCGAAAGAAATAATGCGTATAATATAGTTTGACTCATACCATGTTGATTAACAGTACCGGAAATTAGCAACGGATTAGAGGGGGGGGTTGAAAATGTCTGAAGTAAAAATTAAAGAAAATGAAACACTCGAAAGTGCATTGCGACGTTTCAAAAGAAAAACTGCAATGGCTGGGGTTATGTCTGAAATTCGCAAAAGAGAGCATTATGAAAAGCCAAGCGTAAAGCGAAAACGAAAATCAGAAGCAGCTAGAAAAAGAAAGATGAAAAAAAGATAGGATGTGACCAATTGGCATTAAAGGATCAATTACAGGCTGACTTAAAAACAGCAATGAAGGACAAGGATAAGGTTAAGAAATCGACCATTACCATGATTCGGGCGGCTATTTTACAAGTCGAAAAGGATCAGAAAGTGGAACTGGGAGATGACCAGATTCTGGAAATTATTGCAAAACAGCTCAAACAACGTCGGGATGGCCTGGCCGAGTTTGAGAAAGCTCAAAGAGACGATTTAATCCAGCAGGCTCGCGAAGAAATAACAATCATCGAGGGCTACCTTCCTACACAATTAACGGTTGATGAAATCAAAGTGATTGTGACTGAAACGATAAAAGAAACCGGTGCAGTTGACGCAAAAGACATGGGAAAAATTATGAGTGCCCTGATGCCGAAGATTAAAGGTCGGGCGGACGGAAAGCTTGTTAATCAAGTGGTCAGAGAAAGTCTGGCATAGCAAAAAAAATTAATACTACACATATAAAGAGGTTTGTCCCTGGGGCAGGCTTCTTTTTTTGTTTAAAAACGAGGTTGGATTCCGTACCACCGTACCGAGCAATTGTTAGTCTGTTGTTCGCTCCGATGCGTACAACATGATGTAACAATTGTCGGTACTACGTTTGCTGTATATTTTGCGATCGGTATTCTAGGACATGGGTAGCTACAAGGTATTTTAAGATTATGGTGATATAATCTCACCAGTGAATAAATTACCGGGAGGAATCAATGGAAAATAATATCAACCTAGAAATTGGACTTACTCAAGCCCAGGTTGAAGAAAGGGTAGCGGCCGGAAAGGTTAATATCCAACCCCAATCCAAAACAAAAACCATCGGCAGAATTATCAAAGATAATAGTTTAACCTTATTTAATATGCTTAACATCATTCTGGCGTTGATGGTTATTTTTGTGGAGTCATTTCAAAATCTTCTATTTATTAACATTGTTATCATTAATACCTTTATTGGCATCATTCAGGAAATCAAGGCAAAAAAAACCATTGACAAGCTCTCGCTCATTTCTCAACCCCATGTTACCGTTTTACGGGATGGTAACCCTCAGGAAATTGTTTTTGAAAAAATAGTTTTGGATGATATTCTCGTTTTGAAAGCGGGCAAACAGATCCCTTCCGATTCTCAGGTGGTAAAAGGGGAACTGGAAGTCAATGAATCACTACTGACCGGCGAGTCGGATTCAATTATGAAATATACGGGGGATACTTTGCTTTCCGGCAGTTTTGTGGTATCTGGACAGGCTACCGTTCAGGTGACCCAGGTGGGTCTGGAAAATTATGCCTCAAAGCTGGTCGAAGCCGTTAAGGTTGCAAAAAAACCGAACTCAGAAATTATGAAAGCTTTGGGCTTTATTATGAAAAGCATCAGTATTGTAATTGTCCCTCTCGGTCTGCTGCTGCTTTACAAACAACTAATCGTCCAGGACTTGCCACTTCAGGCGGGCGTTACCCAAACGGTGGCAGCCCTGATCGGGATGATCCCAGAGGGGTTGGTGCTCTTAACCAGCGTAGCGCTGGCCGTCGGGGTGATCAGGTTGGGACAACATAAAACCCTGGTTCAGGAGCTTTATTGTATTGAGACCCTGGCCCGGGTAGATATGCTCTGTCTGGATAAGACCGGAACCATCACCGAAGGCAATATGGAAGTTTTGTCAATGGAGACCATTTGTCATGATAAAAATCCGGTACAGGCGATCAGAGCTTTGATTGCCAATCTGAAAGATGACAATGCCACCTTTCGGGCTCTCAGTGAAAGCTGTAAGGGCGAGGCGCCCAAGTGGCGATGTGACCGGGTGATCGCATTTTCATCGGATCGGAAGTGGAGTGGCGCTTTTTTCGGGGAACAGGGTACCTTTGTGATCGGGGCACCGGAATTTATTCTCGGCGACCGCTACCCGGAAATTCAGGAAAAGGTTGAACGGTATGCCAGTGAAGGCAACCGGGTTTTAATGTTGGGTTATGCTCCAGAACCTTTTAAAGAAGATGGCAGCCTGCCGGATAATATCAGAACTATGGCACTGCTGCCGATGGGCGACAAAATTCGTCAGGAAGCCAAGAAAACCCTGGAATTTTTTAGAAATCAGGGGGTTGAGATCAAGGTTATTTCCGGAGACAATCCGGTTACGGTTTCCCAGGTGGCCCACCGGGCGGGTTTGCTGGACTGGGACAATTATGTCGATGCCTCCACCCTCGCTGAAGATCAGGATGTGCGCAATGCGGCCCTGGCCTACTCGGTTTTTGGCCGGGTAACGCCGGGACAGAAACGACTTTTGATTGAATCCCTCAAAAGTCAGGGTCATACCGTGGCCATGACCGGTGATGGGGTCAATGATGTTCTGGCCTTACGAGAGGCTGACTGCAGTATTGCGATGGCCGAAGGCAGTGATGCCGTACGTCAGGTCTCACAGCTGGTTTTGCTGGACTCCAATTTTGCCAGCTTTACCCGGGTTCTGATGGAGGGACGCCGGGTTATTAACAATATTACCCGGGCGGCATCGCTATTTTTAGTGAAGACCATGTTTTCGCTGATGCTGGCCATTATTGTGATCATTGCCAATGAAGCCTATCCCTTTGTTCCGATTCAATTGACCTTGATCAGTGCGCTGACCATTGGTGCACCTTCTGTTTTTCTGGCCTTGGAACCCAACAAGAACCGGATCACCGGAAATTTTCTGGAAAAGGTTCTGAAAAAATCCCTGCCAGGTGCTTTAACGGTGGTCTTTAATGTGGTCTTGATTATGATCGTCGGATCTTATCTGTCGCTTGATCATCAGCAGATTTCCACGCTGGCGGTTATATCCACCGGTTTAATTGGCTTAGTTATTCTTTTTCGGGTGTGCCAGCCGCTGGATAATAAGCGCTGGGCGTTGTTTTTTGCGATGACCGTTTCGTTCTTATGTTGTGTGTTGTTTCTGGAAGATTTGTTTTTCCTGACGCCGATCCAGGATTTTCTGCCAGTGATGTTGATTGTGTTGGGAATTACCGTTTTGGATATTTATCCCTTACTCAGAATTTTCAGCTGGACAGTTAATCTGGCGGAGGGGCTTCTGAATCGCCGGGAAAAAGAAAAAAACACCGCCAAAGCTACCGTTTTGGAAGAATAACGAAAGATAAATTTTTTTCACAAAATAATCAAAAATTTGATTATTTTGTGAAAAAAAGACTTGCATTAGAGTATTTGATCGTGCTATAATAAGCAAGTCGTCAAAGATAAGCAGTGTCTGAAAGAAAAAAAGATAAAATGTCCTTGACAATGAGTAGAAAAACATTTATAATAGTCAAGTATTGTATCGAGGTGTAGCGCAGTTTGGTAGCGCACATGGTTTGGGACCATGGGGCCGGAGGTTCGAATCCTCTCACCTCGACCATTTTTTTTAAAAATTACTTGTGGGCCTTTAGCTCAGTTGGTTAGAGCAACCGGCTCATAACCGGTAGGTCCGGGGTTCGAGCCCCTGAAGGCCCACCATATTTTTTTGATTGAAATTAAAAAATAATTATATATGCCCAAATAGCTCAGTCGGTAGAGCAGAGGACTGAAAATCCTCGTGTCGGTGGTTCAATTCCGCCTTTGGGCACCACCACTTATAAAGATAACAGCGAAAGCTGTTTTTTTTATTTTTTGGATAAGCTTAAAGCTCAATCGGTAGAGCATAAGCAGAGAACCCAAATCTTTGATTTGGTGTGAATCGCTTAGTTAAGCAAAATTTAGTATTACACAGTCGTTTGAAATAGAAGTAACTGAATAAATTAGAGTGCAGTTTTATTAATTTGTAGAGGACTGAAAATCCTCGTGTCGGTGGTTCAATTCCGCCTGTGGGCACCACCACTTTAAAGATAACAGCGAAAGCTGTTTTTTTTTATTTTTTGGACAAGCTTAAAGATCGGTCGGTTAAGCATAAGCAGAGAACCCAAATCTTTGATTTGGTGTGAATCGCTTAGTTAAGCAAAGTATAGGATTTCACAGTCGTTTGAAGCGGAAGAAATGCTTGCCAAACTGGGCTTGGTGGACTATACTTTGTACATTCCCCAGCAAGTTAAATCGGATACGATTGCGGGATTGGTTGACCAGGAGGTGGCATAATGATCTTACAAAAAGAACGAGAAGATGTGGTGCGTTATTGTCAAAAGCTGATTGAAGCAGGATTAACCAAGGGAACCGGCGGTAATATCAGCATTTATAATCGGGAGCAAAAGTTGATGGCCATTAGTCCCAGTGGTATTGATTACTTTGAAACAAAGCCGGAAGATGTGGTAGTCATTGATATTGAGGGAAAGGTTGTCGACGGAAAAAGAAAACCATCAAGTGAGCATGAGCTGCATCGTATTTTTTATGTAAAACGCAATGATATCGATGCAGTTGTTCATACCCATTCAGTTTATTCAACTGTATTGGCCACGCTTAGAGAAGGATTGCCCGCCTCAAGTTACCTCATTGCGTTGGCGGGGCTGGATGTACGCTGTGCCGATTATGCGACCTTCGGCACGATCGAGCTGGCTGAGCTAACCTTTGATGCCATGGTCGATCGTTATGCGGTGTTAATGGCTAACCATGGTCTATTGGCCGGTAGTAAGGATATTTTAAATGCTTTTAATATCGCTGAAGAGATTGAACACTGTGCAGAAGTTTATGTCAAGGCCCGATCAATCGGAACGCCGGTGATTCTCAGTGAAGAAGAAATGATAAAAATGATCAGTATCTTTAATAAATCCTACGGACAAAAAAAGACAAAGGCTGACCTGGATAAATAAAAAAAACTGCGAGTTCAATCCTCGCAGTTTTTTTTATTTGTTGGCTAATATCTAAATGGTTCTGGGTACAATCTTTATATGGAACTAAACAAAAGACAGAAAAAAAAGCTTGAATCTTCAAGGCTTGTTCACAGAAAATACACATTGCGGATATATAATTGTTACAAATGCGGAAGAGGTGAGGAAGATGAAAAGAAGAAAAAAATCCATAAGACGCAAACGAAGAAGGACCTTGATTGGCCTGGTGCTGATGAGCTTTATGGTAATCGGTGTTGTTTGTGTGAGCGTGATGGGAAATCCAGATACCTTAACCACCAGCTCCGAGAGTGTTTTTGGCACCGCTGGAGAAAGTGACTCCGCAGAAACCGGCGGCCGAATAAAAATAAGAGATAGTGAAGAATTAGACGATGCGATGCTTGAACCGATTAATGATTATTTCCAAACCTATTTTCAGGCCATGGCAAATCTGGAATCGACGGATATCACCACATTGTTTGCGGATCCGTCCAGTGAAAATGCCTGGATCAATCAAAGTGCCATGGATTATCTGATTCAATTGCGACAAAGCCAGAGTAATGACCTGCAGATGATCGACTATCAATGCGGTTTGACGGTGACATCTGTTGATACGGAGTCATCTGAGATTGAAGTGCTTTTACTGGAAGACCACATCGTCAATTTTGCTTTTATTCCTGATGTGGATTCGTCCAGCTCCGGGATTGCCCATACCTTTTACCTAACCGAAACAGCCGATGGTTATGTGATTACCGAGCATTATAAAGAAGAAGACAGCTTTCTGATGCTGGTAGAAGCCATTGCCGACAGCGATGATGATCCTCAGGATATATCGGATGAACTGCTGAGCGATGCGTTGTCAGTAATTGAAGAATTATCATGGGAAAAGGATGACTTCAATTCTGGTGACTGGGAAAGCTGGGAAGCTGAAGCCGATAATGACTATGATGCTGCGGCAGCGGTGGATTATGCGATGACCTGGACAGATCTTATCGAAGTTGTTCGAAATGATGAGTATGGCATTTATGATGGCTATGGCGGCAATTGCAATAACTATATCTCCCAATGTCTCTTTGCCGGCGGAATACCCATGGATAGTGAGGGCGACAACAATTCTCAGTGGAAATGGTACGGCGAAGATGTCAATCAGGATGAATCAGAATCAGGGCGTAGCCCGGCCTGGACGGGGGTGGAGGAGTTTTACAGTTATGCTAGTGAAAATGAGGGCTATGGCTTGGCAGCAATTGTGGATGATAATGTCTTTTCCGGTTCAATTGGCGATGTTTTGCAATATGGCCACAATGGCGAGTGGCTCCACTCAGTTATTATTACCGATGTGATTAAAGATAGCGATGGAAATATGGCGGATTATCTGATCAATTCAAATACCACGGATCGAATAAACTACCCGGCCAGCGCCTATGGCTATTCGGAATTACGATTAATTAAAGTTTTGGGTTGGAATGACGGCGAATAGTTGAAGTAATTTTTAGTAACACTACTTTTCTTCCTGATTTATGAAATAAATACTATATGTGGACAAAAAAACGTTTAAACATACAAATGACTTGTAAAAAATAAAACCATGTGGTATCATAATTGTAAATAAAATGTAACAAGGAGGAGAGGCATGGAAAAAACTCAGAATTTTTTTGAAAAAATCCGAGCAAGATTAAAAAAGTACCGATTTAATTGGTCGACTCAACAAGTTGAACATGATGAATTCGTAGAGATTGAACATGTCAATCACGGAGAAACTTTAAACAAAGATAAGAGGCAGCTATTTAAAATGCGGGGATCTGCAGTGGTGGTCTGTACTTTTTTAGTATTGGCAGGGGCAGGAGTAGTCGATGCTCAAACCCGGGCGTATGAGGTTATTTACAAAGGAACCAGCATTGGCTGTGTTGACAATCTGAATGTGTTGGAAGCAGCTGTAAGCGATGCAAATGAAGGAAAAAGCGGCAGAAGAAACAGGGAAGGCAGCGATTATGAAATACGGGTTGCCCGATCAACCGATTTTTTAACTACCGAAGAAGTTGCCCAGGTCATTACCACAATCAGAGGCCAGGAAAAGAATAAAGATGCTGGTGTTCAGGTTGCCAGAGGTGGTAGCGTCCAGTCAACTGGTGCGGCGGTTCCACAAGAGACCCCGCTGGTTGCAGTAGATGTCGTTCAAACGGCATCGACAGAGGGTTTGGTTGAAGAAGAACCGATACTTGAGCCGATCAGAACCACCGCGAGTGCGGCAGAAACCCAAACCGCAGAAACGGCGGCAAAGGTCGTGACAGAAACGCCGTTAACCGCAGCAGAAGCGCCTGTGGTAGAGACGCCGCCAGCTGAAATACCGGTACCAGAAATCGTTGTTGAGGAAGTTCAGGCAGAAAAAGCTCCGGTAACAGAAGCATCAGTTACAGAAGCGCCGGTTGTGGACACTCCGGTGGTCGAAGTACCAGTGGTGGAAGCGCCGGTGGTAGAAACTCCAGCACCGGAACCCCCAGTGACGGCTCCCCCCGCAGAACCAGTGGCTGAGGCTCCGGTAGTGGAAGTCCCAGCAGTTGAAACCCCAGCGGAAGAACCGGCAGCGGAGACTCCTCAGGCACAGTTTATTCTTCCGGCCAGTGGCCGAGTGGGAGAAATCCTCCGAGCCTACGATGGTGGATATTACAGCAATCATTATCGGGCAGCGGCTGTTGATATCTTAAACAGCGAAGGAACCGCTGTTTATGCGGCAGCATCTGGAACAGTCACGCTATCCAGCTGGTATGGTGGTTATGGCAAGTGCGTGATCATTGATCATGGTAATGGTTACTCAACTCTCTATGGTCATTTTAGTTCGGTGGATGTATCTGAAGGTCAAACCGTAACCCAGGGTCAGCGGATCGGCGGAATGGGGTCCACCGGATCATCTACCGCCAACCATGTTCATTTTGAAGTGCGGGTGAACGATGAGGCGCAGCCGATCAGCAATTACTTTAACATCAGTTCCGGCGACTACATATAGAGTCTAATGTATGCAGCTCATCGGCAAACTGCCGTACCGACCAATTGTTAATCTGTTGTTCGCTGCGGAATCGGACAGGTTTATCAACCTGTTCGCTCCGATGCGTACAACATGATGTAACAATTGTCGGTACTGGGTTATACGCATAGTCTGAGACACCGTAAAAACGGTGTCTTTTTTTTCGAATAATCTTGCAGAACTTATTTAAATATGGTATCATTATGTAACGAAAACGTAACGAATAATAACAAGAGGTAAACATATGGATGATATTATAAAGATTGAAAGAGAAAAAAGACGAATCCAACGAAAGCGAAAAAGACAGCGCAGTAGCATTGTCGCATTCATGATTTTGTTTATCGTTACTTCAGCCGGGGTTGTTGGTGCGCAAACCCAAGGATATGAAGTTTTTTATCATGGCGAAAGTCTTGGCTATGTGCAGTCTTCCGGCCTTTTCAAATCAGCGGTTGATCGCATTGAAAACAATCTGATGGAATGTTACAATTACGATAATATTCATTTAGGTGATGGCTTTGAACTTATTCCGGCTCGGGTGGAGAATCCCATGGATTTGGATACCTGTGTTAAGGTATTAAACAGCAATGGCATTGAACTTTATGTTAGTGGTGCAGCTATTTTAATGGATGGTGAAAAAATCGGGACAGTAACATCATTGGATCAAGCGCAGGGTCTCATTGAAGCGTACAAGAATATCAGTAGCAATAAAAGAATCGGCGATTTTAAATGTGTGGAAGTAATGGTACCATTGTCTGAGACAAAAGACTTTGCGACCATGCTGTCGACCTTAAAAGCACATATAAAATAAAAAAATCAATCACCGGCTTAGGCTCTTGATTGAGGTTGTTGACATACTACCGTACCGACCAATTGTTAATCTGTTGTTTGCTGCGGGTTCGGACAGGCTACCGCCTGTTCGCCCCGATGCAAACAACATGATGTAACAATTGTCGGTACTGGGTAATCTTTATCAACACCTCAGTTGTTTACTTAGGCTGGTGTTTTTTTCAGGAGGAAGAGAGATGGCGGAAATCACTCGGGAGAAAGCCATGGATATGGCGGTAAAATATCTGTCGTTTAAGTCACGTACCAGCAGTGAAATGGTTGAATACCTGAAGAAAAAGAATGTCGATGATGTAATAATTAGCGATGTGATGCAAAAGCTTGGTGAATACCGGTATATTGATGATGTGGTTTATTTGAAAAACTATGTCGAAAACAATCGCCATCTGAATTACTATGGCTCCCGACGGATGATTCAGGATTTAAAAAAAAGAGGGATCGACGATCAGTTGCTACTTTCGCTGGAAGATCTTTTTTCAAAGGAAGACGAATATCAAGGCTGTGAGATGGTAGCAAAAAAGAATTTGCGGGCGTTGAAGGGACAAACCTCGGCACAGAAGAAAAAAAAGCTGTATGATAAGCTGGGAAGAATGGGTTACCCCACTGAAATGGTTCTAGAAGTGATTAAAACCCTGGTTCGGGAAGAAGAACCCCTGGAGCTAACTGAGGATGAGTTGGCCGATGAAGAACAGAAACTCAGTGAGAAGCTAAACCGTGATTATGAAAAATATCTGCGCGCTCACCAGCGAAAAGGGGCAGTCGGAAAAGAGCTGATGTTCCGGATCAAAAAGAGCCTGATGGGTCGGGGCTATCCCTATGCGTTGATAAATAAAAAGCTGGAAGCGAAGCGTGAAGAGCTGGGTGAAGAATAGAAGTACGGGCGATCACGGATGACCAAGGGGTCAGCGCCCCTCGCCCTTACAATCCCAACCGCTTTATCAGATAGGGAATGGCGCGTTCAAAACAGACCCCATAGCGTTTTTCCTGACCCAGTTCCACTGTTTTTAGAATACATTCTCTGGTGTAATCCACAGCAATCTGCGTGGATTCTTTTAAATTAAAGTCGTTTAGCAACCCGGAAAGAAGGGTGCTTCCAAAAATGTCACCGGTGCCATGGAAATAATCAGAAACTCGCTCATTGAAGGCATAGTCAAAGGTTTTGGTTTCGCTGTCGTAGGTGGCAGCACCGAGTTGTGAGGGGTCAAATGAAATGCCGGTGACCACTACTTTTTTAGAACCCAGCTGGGATAGTTTAACTAACAATTGCTCCACATAGTTTTGATCATAATCCTCGCCCACGTAAGGTTCATCCAGCAGGAAAGCGGCCTCGGTGAGGTTGGGGACAATAATATCAGCTTTGGCGCAAAGTTTGGTCATACCTTTGGCCATTTCGGCACTATAAATGGAATAAAGCTCACCGTGGTCAGCCATCACCGGATCTACCAGAATCAGGGTTTTTTCGGACTGGAAGGTGTCAAAGAGATTGGCGACCAGATCAATCTGTTCAAAGGAGCCTAAAAAGCCGCTATATAGAGCATCAAATTCCAGATTAAGCGATTGCCAGTGATCGGAAATGGGACGGATATCAGCAGTTAAATCCCGGTAGGTGAAATTTTCAAAACCGCCGGTATGGGTGGACAGAACAGCGGTTGGCAAGACGCTGGTATCAAACCCGGCGGCTGAGATAATCGGCAGGGCGACAGTCAGGGAACATCGCCCGACACAGGAAATATCATGAATAGCGGCAACCCGCTTTTGTTTGGTTTGCATTTGGATCTCCTTGTTTTAAATTATCTTATTATATGTTAAAATTGAACCTGTAAAAAGCCTCAGATAATCGAAAAACTATGGGTTCAGACAAGGAGAGATGATGATTACGATACCATTTACGAATAAGGGTGCCTTTCTTTATGTAGAGATCTATGAATTTATCAAGCAGAGTATTACCGAGGGCAGTTTGAAATATGGCGAGAAACTTCCTTCAAAGCGGAGTCTGGCCAGTCATTTGGCAGTGAGCGTGAATACGGTGGATGCGGCCTATGGTCAATTAGTGGCCGAAGGATACCTTGAGGCCATTCCCAAAAGAGGTTATTTTGTTTGTCAGATCGATACCTATTTATTAAAACAAAAGGATCAGATTCAGGAAGAAAGCATTAGAACAGCAACAGCGGAAACGATCAAAATCGATTTTTCACCCAATGCCATCGACCAGCGTATTTTTCCCTATGAAGCCTTTCGCAAAATATTCAAATCAACCTTTAACGAATACGACAGTAATTTATTAAATAAACCAGATATTCAGGGCGAACTGGAACTACGAAAAGCCTTGGTAGAGTTACTCTATCGATCCCGGGGAGTACGCTGCACTGAAGAGCAGATCATTATCGGATCAGGAACAGATCATTTGCTGCAAATTTTAGGTCTGCTTTGGGGTCGGAATAAATCGGTGGTGCTGGAGAACCCGGTTTATCTTAAAGCTTATAATATTTTTGAAAAAATGGGGAATCCGGTTATTTCCATCGACATTGATGAAAAGGGGATTCAAATCGAACCGATGCAAGCCTATTCGGATGTGGCAGTTTATGTGACCCCATCCCATCAGTTCCCGCTGGGAATGAGTATGCCCATTGACCGGCGGATTCGATTACTGAATTTTGCCAATCAGGAAGCGGAGACTTATATTATTGAGGATGACTATGACAGCGAATTCCGGTATAATGAAAAGCCCTTGCCGTCGCTCCAGAGTATTGATAATAACGGCAAAGTGATTTACATTGGCACCTTTTCAAAATCGATTGCCCCATCCTTCCGGATCAGTTATATGGTTTTGCCGGTCGAATTGCTAAAGGCCTATCGGGAAATAGCGGATGCTATCAGTTCACCGGTTTCCAGTCTGGAGCAGAAAATGATTGGTGCTTTTATTTCCAGCGGGATTTTCGAAAAACATGTTAATAAAATGCGAAAAGTTTATAAAGGAAAACGAATTCTCTTAATGAATGCCCTAAAAAAATGGGGAAAGCGGGTCAAAATTACTGGTGAAAATGCTGGCCATCATCTGCTGGTGCAGCTTGACAACGGCCTGACCGAGGAAGATATGTATCGCCGGGCTCTGGCACGGGACGTTCGGGTTTATCCGGTCTCGCCCTATTTTATTCATGGCGTGCCAGAGAATTATAAAAGCATGGTTTTGCTGGGGTATGGTTCGCTGACCGATGAACAGATTTACAGTGGCATCGGGATTTTAAAAGAAGCCTGGGAGTTATGATCGATTGGTAGGGATTCTGCATAAAGCTGAGAGTAAATAAACTGAATATTTACTCTTTTTTTTATTTTCCAAGAGTGGTAATATCAAGGAAAAAGAGATAGGAGATTGAAAGTGGGAAATAAAAGCAAATCGATCGACAGGCGAAAGATCAGCAAGCGACATAATGTTAGGGGTTTTACTCTGATGGAAATAATTGTAGTGATTGCGGTTTTAGGCGCCCTGGCGGCGTTGGCGATTCCACGGTTTACCGGTGTTCTCGAAAATTCTCAAAAAAATACTGATCAGGCGAATATCCGCATCGTTGAAAGTGCTGTAGAGTTGTACAAGGCCGAAGTTGGAGACATTCCTGCTGAAGTAAAGACGTTTAACGAACTTGTTGAGGAGTTGAATGATAAGGGTTATCTTAAAAATACCGAGGTGAAGGCGGTTACCAAGGGGAAAATATTCACCTATAATGCCGGGACAAAACAGATCAGTTTAACAGCCGGTCCATAGGGATGAACAGCCCTGATGAAAACGAATACAACTACCAAAAAAATTATGATGATGGATAATAAGTGTTTAAAAGCGATAGCCGGTTATACCTTGTTGGAGTTACTGATATCGCTTTCGGTTTTATCGCTACTCACAGTGATGTTGTTCAGCACCGGATTTGTCGGTCGAGATGCCTTTAGTGAAACGGCTTATGAAGTCGAATGTGAGAAAATATTATATGCTTTGCTCCAGTATCAAAATGAAGCAATTATGGATGGCTGGAAAAGGAGGGTTCACTTCTACGATCATGGGATGCAGGTTATCTGGACAATCGACGGGGTGGTTCATCGTGACTATATCCCAGTGGAAACCTTGACCTTTGACGGGAGTTATACTGGCGCAATCGATTTAATTCTGCATGAACATGGAACCGTGGCCCAGGCAGGAACAGTCAAGCTGATCAGTAACAATGGGGTGGTCAGAAAACTCATTGTTCAGGTGGGAAATGGAAGGATTTATTTAGATGAACCATAGCGGAAGAACTGGGTTCAGGCGGATCATAAAATCACCAGGAGGGTACACCATTATCGAAGCGATTATCGCTATTGCTGTCTGTGGAGCTGGTCTGGCGATGATTCTGGGGCTGGTTGGAATGGCGATAAAAACGGAGATGGTATCCAAAACTATTTTTGAACAGTCGCTTGAGATTAACTGCATTGCCGATACGATTAATCTCAGTTTACAGGAAGAATCAGCTCAGAGTCTTTCGGAAAGAGTGGATCAGGTTTTAGCCAGTAAATACCCGAACTATCAGCTGGCGGGAGTCAGACCGGGTCGTCAAACCAGTTTATATACGCTTGAGATTTTACATCGGGGCGGGAATCATATCGATAAGCGGTTCCATATTAAGGTGTTCTGGAGGCCGGATGAGTGATCGGGGAGGTAGAAAAAAAGACGGTTTTTCTCTAATTGAGGTACTGACCGCGCTGATGGTTATTTCGCTGGTGCTGATGCTGCTGCTGTCGGGTTTGATCTATATCAATACCATCAGTAAAAAGGCTGAGTCGAATCAGAAATTATTTTATTCGCAACGTTATATCGAGTTGTATTTTCAGAAACAGGTTTTAAGTTCAGAAAAAATATATTTTAAAAATAACCGGGTCTATCTTCAGGATCTGGAAAATCCAGATGAGTTCTACAACTATTATCGCTACAGCGTGGGCTATTTAAGACGATACAAGGTCTATAAAGACGGCTTGAACCCGATTGGAAAAGGCCAGAGCAGTCAGTTTAGCGATGGCATTGAGTATTTCTCGATGACCCTGGGTGCCAATCAGGAAATAATTCTAAAATACAGTCTGGTCGTTGAAGGAACGGTTTATTATCGGGAAACAACGATTTCCCATGGCAGAGTGGTGGAATTTGTATGAGAAAATCGAACCAAAATGAAAATGGTTTTGTGCTGCCCCTGGTTCTGGTTGCGATTGCGATTCTGGCAGCCGCTGCGGGTTACATGCTAACCCGGGGAATGGCCGAACTGCAGGCAAATGTCTTGAATCAGGATTATCAGTTATGTATTTTGACGGGAAAAAACGCCATGGCTGTTCTTCAAGCTGAGCTTGAGGAAGACGTCAATTATTCAGGCACCGGCGTTAAGGTCGCTGATGAAAATGGCGGATTTTATGAGATTGAGATCTTTAAAACATCGGAAAAGCTGCGATATATGGAAGTGAAAAGTGAATATCGTGCTTATCAGAAAAAATTCAGCGGTGAAATAGAACTGATACCTGACGCTGCCGCACCGTCGGGTCAGATTGTCAGGTTTAACTGGAAGATGTTAGGGGGCGTTTAATCCTTTGAAAAAGCGAAAAAAGCTCTGGATTGTCGATCTGGGCGAAGCATTAACAAAAATAGTCGTTGGGGTAATGGATGAGTCTGGAATGGTAGAGGTCAAGGATTTTCGGATTGTAGAAACACCGGAACAAGTTTGGCCGGAAGTAAATTCTGAAAAGAAGCCAAAGATCAGGGGCTTTTTGCGGCCGCTTTTAAAAGGATATCGCCGCAAAGATGAAGTGATGTTATTAATTAATCATAAAGAGATGATGGTGGCGGCATTTACCTTTCCAATGATGACCCTTCCAGAAGTGGAAGAGGCGGTTTACTGGCAGATGCAGCTGCTTACTTCAGAAAATCTGGAGCATTGGCGGATCGATTTTGTCGCTCGGGCGCAAACCCAATGGTTTGAATGCCTGGGGATCGACGAGAAGAAACTGGATGTGCTGGGAGTTGCGGTTGATAAAGCGCAGCTCGTCTGGTATTCCCGGATTTTCAAGAAGTCCGGATGTGATTTACAATCTATCGTTCCCCAGTTTTACACCTTTACCTGCCTCATGAATCAGGAGGTGAAACAACCGACGCTGATGATCGAGATGGGAAAAAGCGGCACCCGCTTTTTTTATTATTACGGGGGTTCGCTGATTGAAAATCATCGGCTTGAGCTGGAAAAGGATTGGGACGGAGAAACATATCTACAGCAGATTATAAAAACAGCTAAGGAGATTTTTATGTCACCGTTAAGGGGTGACATCACCGAAAAAATTGGCAATATTTACCTGCTGGGGGGAGAAAGTCTGCATGCTGGGGTGCTGGAGTATCTGGCGAAATGGATGGCCAAAGAAATCCGACCAGGCTATTCTCTTCTTGATGAGAAGGAGGAACTGGTTTTTTCCAGGCAAATGTCGAAAGCGGAACTTTGTTTGATCACGCCCTGTGTGTGTGGCTTGATCAAATGGGCTCAAAGCGGTCAGATGGGTGGGTCGTATGAAGCATGATATGAATTTACTGCCAGTTGTTCCGGAACCAAAGAAACGAGGGAATTTGTCTGGCAGAAAAGGATGGGTGGTTTTTAGTGTTCTGCTTGTAGGCGTGCTGGTAATTTATGGGCTGTTGTTTTTAGGGGATCTGTCCTGTCAGAAGGAGATCAAACAGATGGAAGCGAACATTGAAACGAAGTCGGACTATCAAGTTATCTATACCAATCTTTCCCATCAAAAAGCGGTGTTGGAACACCGCCAGCTTCTTTTAGAATCGATCAGCAAAGGCCGGGAGCTGCCGCTGCAAACGATGGTCGAAATACACAAGGTATTGCCAGCTGGGATTAAACTTTCGCACTATAATTTCCAGGATGGTCGACTGATTATTTCGGGCGAAACACAAAAAAAAGATGCGATTATGGAATTTAAAGAAAAACTCTCCAGTCTGGATGTTTTCCCGGTGATTAATATGGTTAATACCAATAAAATCGAAGAAACATCGGCTGATAACAAAACAGTGAGTAGGGAAGAAGTGTGGGAATTTACATTTGATATTCGAGTGACTGAGGTGTAAGAGGTGAACAGAAAAAATATCGGGCCGTTTGATGAAAAAGTCGCCAGATCCCCAGAGCAGCCTCCGCAAAACAAAAAAATAAGGATTGAAAAGGCAATTGTATCAGGAGCTTTGATTATCATTCTGATGGCTTTATTGGTGATTCCCAAATATGAAGCTTACTGCGAAAATAAATTGATTCTGGCTGAAAAAGTCAACTATAACCGGGAATTGCCGGACGAAATGACGGAGGAAAGCTATTTAAAGCAGCTTAACACAATTGGCCTGCAGCTGCATGAAAACCAGCGTAATCTGCCGGAAAGTCTGGATACTGTCAGCTTATATGAGGCAGTGGCAAAAATGGCGGAAGCGGCAAAGGTCGGCCTAACTTCACTGGAGTTTGATTCAGCCGATATTCAGATCGATGATCAGCTGGGAATGAAAATTGATGCGGCCTTTATGGAAAATGAAGAGAAAATAATCGTCGGCCCCGATGGCAAATATTTAGCGACCTGCGAATTTTCGGTGGTCTGTTCCGGGAATGATGAAACATTTATGGCTTTTCTCAATGAACTAAACCAATGTTCACCGATCATCCGCGTCATCAGTTACGAAATCAAAAAAGGAACGGCTGACGAAAAACAGCTGCGCCTGAAACTGGAAAGCTACGGAATGCAGGAAGATAACCAGACTAATAAGGAGAATGAAGCGGTCGATCAACAGTAAAAAAGGTTGGCACCGTAAATCGGGTATGGAAAGAAACGTCTTGCAGGCAGGGCCTGAATAAGGATAGAATGCTAAAATAGTCAATCAGAAGGGTGGTAAAATGAACGAGCAAAGAACGAAAAAAATCATGGGGACACTTTCGGGAGTTGGCGTCGGAGGGATTGGTATTTATATGATCACCCACCCCAGAACCTCGGTGGAACAGATTGTTGTTTTGTTAATGGCGGCATTAGTGATTTTTGCAGTAATAAATCTTATTTCGGTGTTCTTCAAATCTCAGGGTGACAGCAAAAAAATGAGAATGTTTGGCGCCGCAGTTAATTTAACATTTACGGTGTTGCTGTTTTATTTCAGGTTTACCGTGGCCGACCTGATTCCCTATATTTTTGCCGCCTATGTACTGATTAACAGCGTCGCCAAATTAATTTCGGCGCTGATCGATTGGCGGGATGGCGTTCCTAATTACGGTGTCTACTTTTTAAGTGGCTTACTGAGTTTTATTTTCGGTATCTATCTATTTATCAACAGTTATTTTAAGACTGCCAGTTTCGCTATTGTCGCCGGGATCTACCTAATCTGGTATGGGGTGACATTAGTATTTGACGCCTTTAACGATCAGGAAACGCAGGAAAAAATGAGCCAGACGGCGAAGCAATTTCAGCGAAAAATGCGGATTGCCTTGCCCTCATTACTGGGAGCTTTTGTGCCAATGACCTTATTAAAAAAATATGATAATAAAATTGCCTCGGAAGATGCTAATGCCTATATTCGATCCCAGGAAGTTCTGATTCCAGAAAAAGCGGGAATAAATCCCATGAATGTGGAAATTCTGGTTCATTTGTCTAAAAAATTTATGGAAGCATTCGGGCATGTGGATCTGATTTTTGGCAATGAAGCCATTTCTTATGGGAATTTTGACGCACACTCTTACCGCTTAGGCGGAGCCATGAGTGATGGCGTGCTTTTTATCTGTGATAAGGATCGCTATTTAAGAGAATCGGTTCTCAATGATGGAAAGGTGCTGATTTCTTTTAAGGTCGCTTTTTCCGACGATGAACTGGCGATCATCAAAGACAATTACGGTCGCTTTCAGGAAAACATGGTTGAATGGTTCTGCGATACCCAATTGGTTGAGCAGGGACTACTAAAACCAGGTGATTACACCGGCGTTGAAGATATTATCTACAAGGGCACCGGAGCCCGGTTTTACAAATTTAAAAAAGGTCCGCTAAAGACCTATTTTGCCCTTAATACCAATTGTGTCAAGGTCGCAGATTCACTTTTTGAGAACACCGGCTTTGAAAAGCCAGCCACTGGTAACATTGTTACCCCAGGAGCCTACTATCAATTTCTGATGGGCGCCCTGGAACGTCCGGGGACAAAAATCTATGAGAAAAAAATATATTCCCGGGAAACCTTCGGCAATCAGGAAGAAATCGCAACCCAGGAAGCATTATAAAACGGAACACATTAATCAAAAAAAGAGCCACTTGTTTTTGCCCAACTCCCGTACCGACCAATTGTTAATCTGTTGTTCGCTGCGGGATCGGACAGGCTTCGCCGTGTTCGCCCCGATGCAAACAACATGATGTAACAATTGTCGGTACTACTTTTTTTGTTGCGACAACAAGTGGCTCGTGTTAATTCAGACTTTATCAATAATCTCAGTGAGACTGGATTGAATGCTTAAAAACATGTGGTGGAGGTCGTTGATCTGTGAGGTTGATAATTCGTCCAATGCCTTGTTAAACGGTTCGAACAGGTTGGTATGAACCGTTGCCAGCTGATCAAAAATTGTCTGACCATCTGGAGTTAGGGTAAAGACCACTTCCCGGACGTTGACTGGCGACTTTTCTTTTTTGATCAGTTCTTTTTCCAGCAGTTTAGAGGTACACTTTGAAATGGCACTTTTCGAAATACCCAATTTGTTTGCTAATTGGGTCAGATTGATGCCTGAAAATTGTCCAATCATATCAAGGGCTTTCAGTTCAGAAGGATACAAGGAATAGTTTACTTCATTAACTGTAAAGGTTTGGGGTAAAACAAGAATATTCTGATAAAGAACGGCAGAATCGATCATCAGTTTCTTGAGAGCAGTATGATCAGCTACTGAATCAGGCGGAACAGGATTCGGAATGATTAATTTTTCTTTTTTGGGAACCAACCCTACTTTTTTTTCTTCGGCAGCACTTTTCTTTTTGGTTTCTTTTTTCGAATCCTTAACTTCTTTGATCTCCAGTTTCTTGCTTTTCTTCTCTTTTTTCAAAATGACACTCCTTTCAATACAAACTACATTTAACAGGGTGAAGAATCGGGTTCACCTCGGTTACATAATAATAATACCGAATTTACCGGTTTATTGCAATAAAAACATCGTTCGAACCGCCGATTTATTCAACTTTTTTTAGATTGCAATTTAGCTGTTTTTTAGTTAAAATATTAGTGTGGGTAGGACTGTTTATCTTAACGGTCAAAACTCAGATTAGAAATAGGAGGAAGAGAATGAAAAAAAGATTGGGAGTATTGATGCTGGCACTGGTTTTAGTGGTTGTAAGCGTAGCCGGATGCAGTTCGGGATCGACATCTAAAAAAGATGAGGTCACTAAGGTTGGTTTTATCTATGTCGGACCGGCAGATGATGGCGGTTGGTCACAGGCGCATGACAATGGTCGGGCAAAAATGGTTGAAAACATGGGTGGTAAAGTCGAAACCATCGTTAAAGAAAATGTACCTGAAGAAAAAAGCGCCGTTGTTTCGACGATCAGAGACATGGTTGATCAGGGATGTACCATTATTTACGGAACCAGTTATGGATTCATGGATGGAATGGTCGAAGCGGCAAAAGAATTCCCAGACGTAAAATTTGAACACTGTTCTGGTTATATGACAGCAGACAATTTAGGAACTTACTTTGGAAAAATTGAAGAACCCCGTTACCTTTCTGGTATCGTAGCTGGTTTAACAACCAAAACAAATAAAATAGCTTATGTTGCAGCAATGCCGATTCCAGAGGTTATCCGTGGGATCAACGCTTTTGCATTGGGAGTAAAATCAGTAAATCCAGCGGCAACTGTTAATGTGTCCTGGACCAACACCTGGTATGATCCAACCGTTGAAAAAGCAGCTGCCGAAGCGCTGATCCAACAAGGCTGTGACGTAACAGCTCAGCATCAGGATTCAACAGCAACCATGGAAGCCGCTAGAGAAGCCGGTAAATTATCGATTGGTTATGATTTAAGTGCAGCGACAACCATGCCAGAAGTATACATGACCGCACCGCTTTGGGATTTCAGTGGTTACTACACCGATTCAGTTCAATCAGTGATTGACGGAACCTGGAAATCGCAGCAATACTGGGGTGGTATGAATGATGGGATTGTTTTACTGGATGCTCTGACAGCCCTGGCTCCAGGAACTGCTCAAGGCCAAGTTGATACCGCCACTGAAGCGATCAAATCTGGACAGCTGAATATCTTCACAGGCGAATTAAAAGATCAGACTGGTGCTGTTAAAGTATCAGCCGGAACTAAGATGACCGATGAAGCACTGTTAAGCATGGACTGGTTTGTTGATAATGTTGTTGGTAGTTTAAAATAGTACAAATAGTATAACGGACAGAGTCGTACGGCTCTGTCCGCTATTTTTAGTAAAGGTGAAAACATGAACAATGATTATGTCGTTAAAATGGAGAACATCACAAAGGTTTTTGGTAAGGTCAAAGCCCTGGATCATGTGGAATTTTCATTAAAAAAGGGAGAAGTGCATGCCATATTGGGAGAGAACGGAGCTGGCAAAAGTTCACTGATGAATGTGTTGAATGGTATTTATATGCCAGATGAAGGACAGATTGAAGTGAAGGGTCAGCTTGTCAATATCAATTCCCCCAAGATTGCTCTGGATTTGGGTATTGGGATGTTGCCACAGCACTACAAACTGGTTGATGTTTTTTCAGCCATGGAAAATGTTGCTGCCGGCAGTCGTAAAACAACCCCTTTTTTAAATAAGAAAAAGATTTTAGATGAGATGGGGAAATTGATTACGCAATTGGGAATGGATATTAATCCCAATAAAAAGGTCTACGAAATGTCAGTTGCCGAGAAGCAGAGTCTGGAAATTTTCAAGGTTCTATATCGTGGGGCTGATATTTTAATATTGGACGAACCCACTGCGGTACTGACTCCTCAGGAAATTAAGAATCTCTTTGAGATCGTCAAAAAAATGGTGGCGACGGGTTGTTCGGTTATTATTATTACCCATAAACTGGAAGAAGTCATGGAAATCAGCGACCGGATTACCATTATGCGAAAAGGAACCACGATTCAGACGGTGAACAAAGAAGAAACCACCCCCCAGGAACTGGCCGGAATGATGGTTGGCGATGTGATGGAACTTAATATTCCCTATGTCCCGGTGGAGCGAGGTGGGAAATGCCTGGAAGTAAAAGACATCACCGCCGTCGACCGGAACAAGGTTCATATTCTGGATCATGTCAGCTTTGATCTTTATGCCGGGGAAATTCTCGGGGTTGCTGGCATTGCTGGCAGTGGCCAGAAAGAACTGTGCGAAGGAATCGCCGGACTCTATCATCTCAAATCAGGAGAAATTATCTTTGAAGGAGAAAATATTGTTGGCAAGAATCCTGAAAAAATCAGTCAGATGGGGATTAGCCTGAGCTTTGTTCCAGAGGATCGTTTGGGAATGGGGCTGGTTTCCTCTATGGATATTATTGATAATGTCTTATTAAAAGACTACCGTAACAAAAAAGGCATGGGCATTTCCCGGGAGGTTTCTAGGGATAAGGCGGAAGCGCTGGTTGAACGGCTCAATGTCTCGACACCGGCGATTGAAAATCATGCTGTCAGTCTGCTTTCTGGCGGTAATATTCAAAAGGTGTTGCTGGGTCGGGAAATTGAACTGGAACCGAAACTACTGGTGACCGCTTACGCCACCAGAGGTCTGGATGTCGGATCTTCCCAGATTATCTACGAATTGCTGAATGAACAAAAAGTGAGAATGAAGCCAATCATGTATGTGGGTGAAGACTTGGATGTACTGATGAGTCTTTGCGATCGCATCCTGGTTTTGTGTGAAGGACGGGTAACCGGGATTGTAGATCCCCGCAAAACCACCAAAGAAGCCATTGGATTAATGATGTCCGGGGTAAGAAGTGAAGGAGAAGAAGCATGCTCCATATCGTAAAAAAAGATGTTCCCAAAAATCGGGAAAAAATAGTTGTTCGACTTTCAGCCGTATTGGCGGCGTTGGCAGTGGCTTCGATCATTGTGCTGGTGGCCGGGGCTAACCCGATTGAATTGTATATTGGGATTTTTCAGGGCTGTTTTGGCTCGGTGTATCGATTTTCCGCCACGATCGAAAAAATGGTACCCTTACTGGTACTGTCTTTGGGGGTCATGGTCGCCTTTAAAATGCGTTTTTGGAATATTGGCGCCGAAGGGCAGTTTCAGATGGGGGCAGTGGGAACCACCCTGGTGGTGCGGCTATTGCCGGATTTGCCCTTGCCGATCATGTTAGTACTGATGATCGTGGCTTCTTTCGCATTTGGAGCCGTCTGGCTGATGATCCCGGCCTTTTTCAAGGCCCGTTTTGGGACGAATGAAACCCTGTTTACGCTGATGCTCAACTACATTGCCTTAACGCTGGTGACGGCTCTGCAATATGATTTCTGGAAAGATCCGGCCGCCAATGGCATGCCGAAAATTGCCAATCTTCCCGAAAATGCCTTGCTTCCGAGTGTCAGCGGCTTTAATTTAAGTATTCTGATGGCGGTTGTGATTATCCTGGCGATGTATTATTTTACAAATCGATCAAAAATCGGCTTTGAAATTGCCGTGTTGGGGGAAAGTGAAAATACTGCCCGATACATTGGCATCAATGTTACCAAAACGATTATTATTGCTGCACTTGTCAGCGGCGGCTTATGCGGAATCGTAGGAATGATGCAGACCACCGGTGTCAGCGGGGCATTGTCAACTGAAATTACCGGCGGGTTGGGCTTCACCGCCATTATCGTAGCCTGGCTTTCGGGGCTTAAGGTGCCGTTTGTGGTGGTCAATTCCTTTGCCTTTGCGGTGCTATTACAAGGGGCTTCTTATATTCAGACCGCTTTCCAGATTCCCGGCTCGGTAGCCGAAATGATCCAGGCGATTATCCTGTTTTTTATCCTGGGCAGTGAGTTTGTCCTGCAGTACCGATTTGTTTCCGATAAAACGAAAAGCGAGGTTGCATAAATGGAATTTGTTTTTTTCTTGGCGGCGGCTGTTAAAGCCGGAACCTGCTTGCTTTATGCGACTCTGGGAGAAATTATTTCTGAGAAAGTCGGTCACCTGAATCTGGGGGTCGAAGGGATGATGCAGATGGGTGCGGTAGTTGGTTTTATCGCCGGTTTTACCTTTGGTAATCCCTATGCGGCAGTTCTCTGCGCCGCCATTGCCGGAGCCGCCGGCGCCCTAATTTATGGGTTTCTGACCATCAGTTTAAAAGCCAATCAGGTTGTTACCGGGCTAACCCTCAGCATTTTTGGGGTTGGTTTCGCCGCCTTCTTTGGCAAGAACTTTGTCGGGAAGAAAGTGCCGGAGGCGATCACCACATTTTTTGCGCCAATTAAGTTGCCAGTTTTAGGAGATATCCCATACATCGGTCAGATCTTTTTTAACCAGAGCATTTATGTTTATTTTTCTTATTTTCTGGTGATTGCCATTTATATCTATCTCTATAAAACCAAGTGGGGATTAAATACCCGCATGGTCGGCGAAAATCCGGTGGCAGCGGATGCCAGCGGAATTCCGGTGGACAAGTATAAATATTTCAACATCGCTCTGTGTGGTGCCTTGTGTGGGCTGGGGGGCGCCTTTTTATCGCTGGTATATATCAGTATTTATCCGGTTAATGTGGTCAGTGGCCGGGGCTGGATTGCGGTGGCATTGGTTATCTTTGCGATGTGGAATCCGGGCAAAGCCTTACTGGGTGCCTACTTCTTTGGCGCCCTGGATATTGCCAGTTTCTGGCTTCAGCAATACACCTTGCCGGTTTCCATTTACCTGTTCACGGCGCTACCTTATCTGGCAACCGTTTTCGTGTTGATCTTTACCTCGATGCGCAAGAGCAGCAATAAAAAAGAACCGGCCTGGTTGGGCAAGAATTATTTCAAAGAAGACCGATAAGCAGTAAAGACCGTCTTATTAAAAGGCGGTTCTTTTATAAATAAATCTGTCTTTGTTTGAAAGACAGCTGTTACTAGTATGAAAGCATTTAAAAAGTCGGGAAAGTGCTTTATGGTTTTAAATTGAAAAAACTATGATATAATAGACGTTAAGATTTTAAAGGAGCCGAGAAAATGAAGGAATTAATTTGCAAAACAGAGAATACACACCAGTACCCCATTATCATCGAAAAAGGTATTAAAGGGCGGTTGTCCCAAATGAAGGTGCTCTTTTCCCAGTATCATAAGGTGGTGATCATCACCGACAAAAACGTTGCCAAAGAGTATCTAAGCGAGGTGGAACGGCAGGTTCGTCAGGCTGGCCCCAAGGTTTATAGCATCGTTATTCCTCCGGGCGAAGCGAGCAAGTGTCTGTCACAAACTGCCGAAATTTATAACGAACTGATTAAGTGCAACATCACTCGCAGTGACGCTATTCTGACCCTGGGTGGTGGTGTGGTTGGCGATTTGGGCGGCTTTTGTGCGGCAACCTATCTCCGCGGCATTGACCTGATTCAGGTGCCGACATCATTACTGGCTCAGGTTGACAGCAGCGTCGGCGGAAAAGTCGGGATTGATATGGATTATGGCAAAAACCTGGTCGGGGCTTTTCATCAGCCCAAGGCCGTTATCATTGATCCCTTATTCCTGGAAACCCTCGATGATCATTATATGGTTGATGGTATGGCCGAGGTTATCAAATACGGCTGCATCAGCAGTGCCCCGCTGTTTGTAAAACTGATGGGTTATGCCTATTACGAGGATCTGGTGGAAGATATGGAAGATATCATCGCCAAATGCTGTCAGATCAAGCGGGATGTGGTTCAGACCGATGAGCATGAACAGGGCTTGCGCCGGATTTTGAATTTTGGCCACACCATCGGTCATGTGGTGGAGACTTATTTTAAATTTAAAAAATATTCTCACGGCGAAGCGGTTGCCATTGGCATGGCTCAGATCACCAAGAAAACTGTAGAGGAGGGGATAAGCCAGAAGGACACCTACACCAATGTTATCGAAATACTGGAGAATTACGGATTGCCCACGGAGTTGCCGAAAATGCCGTTAGACAAGGTTCAGGAAATATTGTTCACTGACAAGAAGTTTGAGAATGATTCCCTCTACATCTGTGCCTTGGAAAAAATCGGCAAGGCGCAGATTGTCAAAATTCAGAAACCCCAGGCCATTGAACTGTTTAGATAATAGCTGCAAAAAAAACTGAAGTCTTGAATACCGTACCGATCAATTGTTAGTCTGTTGTTCGCTGCGGGATCGAACAGGCTATCGCCATGTTCGACCCGATGCGTACAACAAGATGTAACAATTGTCGGTACTGGGTTATTTGTTTATCTTAAGGTAGATTATTAGTCAATAGAAATTAAGAGGAAGAAAATGAGAACGATAGAGATTACACCTAAGTTATTAACGGGTAGTTTGGAAATACCGCCTTCTAAAAGTGTCAGCCACCGGGCAATTATTTCGGCGGCGCTGGCTAAGGGCGAGAGCGTGATTTCAAATGTGCTGATGTCCCATGATATGATTGCCACCTGTGATGCGATGGCAGCATTGGGCGCCAGCATCGAAAAGCAGGAAGAACAAAACGGGCGTTTTACCCTTACAATTAAGGGCTGCGACCCGCTGGCACTGAAGACGGAGACGATCGAGTGCAATGAATCGGGATCGACGCTCCGGTTTATTATCCCAATCGTGCTGCTCCAGCCGAAACGGGCGGTAATTACCGGAAAAGGTCGTCTGGTTACCCGTCCGATGAAGCCCTATTATGAAATATTTGCCGAAAAAGCAATTCGTTATGAACATTTAAATAAAGAACAGGATTTACCCCTGGCAGTGGAAGGGACTCTGACTCCCGGCGTCTATCGGATTGACGGCGGTGTTAGTTCCCAATTTATTACCGGGTTACTTTTTGCCCTGCCCCTGCTTTCTGGTGATTCGGTCATTGAACTGACGTCAAAGCTGGAGTCAAAACCCTATATTGACATTACCCTGGACATGCTAAAAGACTTTGGGATTGAGATTGTCAATGACAATGATCAGCGTTTTCTGATTAAGGGAAATCAGGCCTATCGCCCTTGTAATTACCGGGTCGAAGGTGATTTTTCCCAGGGGGCGTTCTGGCTGGCGGCAGGTGCCATTGGTGAAAGGATGGACTGCAAAGATCTTGATCTTTCCTCTTTTCAGGGGGATAAGGTGATGGTTGATCTGATCAAACAAATGGGTGGAGCGATCTGTGTTGAAGCAGATGGCCTGGTGGTAAAAAAATCAGCCACTTGCGGAATTGTCATCGACGTCTCTCAGTGCCCGGATCTGGTTCCGATTCTGGCGGTGTTAGGCAGCCTGAGCAAGGGCACCACCACCATTATCAATGGCGAACGGCTGCGTTTTAAAGAATCGGATCGGTTAATGGCTATTGCTTTAGAACTCAACAAACTGGGCGGCAATATTGCCGAAACAGCAGATGGATTGGTGATTCATGGGGTGGAAGGCTTCACTGGAGGTCATGTCCAAAGTCATAATGATCATCGGATTGCGATGGCTTTAGCGATTGCGACCATTCGGGCCTCGGGAAAGATTATTATGGACGGAGCCGAAGCCGTCAATAAATCCTATCCGCACTTTTGGGAAGATTTCACAGCACTGGGAGGTGAGTGGATTGGGCTCGACATGGGGAAATAAATTTAAAGTTTCGATTTTTGGTGAATCCCATGGCAATGGCATTGGCGCTGTTATTGATGGACTCCCATCTGGAATTGACATCGATTTGGAGCGGGTTCAGAGTGAGCTGAACCGCCGAGCCGCCCGGGGAAATCCCCTGGCAACGCCCCGCAAAGAAGGGGATCAAATCGAAGTCCTCAGCGGCATTTTCAATGGTAAAACCACTGGTGCCCCATTAGCGGGGTTGATTCGAAATGAAAATACCCGTTCCGGTGATTATGCTAAAACTAAAGACCTGATGCGACCAGGTCATGCCGACTATGCGGCCAACGCCCGCTACGGCGGCTTTCAGGACTATCGGGGCGGCGGCCACTTTTCTGGTCGGCTGACGGCACCGCTGGTTTTTGCTGGCGCCATTGCCAAAGAGATCTTAACAGCGATTAGACCAGAGCTGGGAATCGGTAGCCGCATTGTCTCCATTGGCGATGTAAAGGATGAGACGATTAGTGACTGGAAGGTCTATGAAACCTTGAACAAAAGCTTTGAAAACCCTGCCTTTCCGCTTTATCATGCCAATCTTGAAGACTCCATGAAACAGGCGATCATTGCTGCGGTGGCAGAAGAAGATTCTGTCGGCGGTTTGGTCGAGGGATTTATCACCGGTCTGGAACCGGGGATTGGTAATCCCTTTTTCGAATCGATCGAAAGCCGGTTATCGGCCTTATTATTTTCGATACCTGCGGTAAAAGGGGTGACCTTTGGGGCTGGTTTTGAAGTGGTCAGCCTGCGGGGCTCCCAAACCAATGATGCCTTACGGATGCATGACGGGCAGATCGAAACAGTCAGCAATTATAATGGCGGTATTAATGGCGGCATTTCCAACGGGATGCCCATCGTTTTTCAGGTGGCCTTTAAACCGACGCCTTCGATTGGCAAAGAACAGCAGACCATTAATCTGGCCGAAAGGAAAGATGCTAACCTTAAGATTCAGGGCCGTCATGACCCCTGTATCGTCGTTAGAGCCTTTCCCGTGGTCGAAGCTGCGACCGCCATCTGTATGGCAGATTTTTTACTTTAAGGAGGTTGCGATTGAAATCATTAGATGAAATCAGAAACAAAATAGATGAGATTGATGCTCAGATGCGGGTTCTTTTCGAACAGCGAATGGATTGTATCCAGGCAGTAGCTGAATATAAATTCAGTAATCACGGAAATATATTCGATCAAAGCCGGGAAGAAAAAATGTTGGAAAAGAACCTGATCCAGCTGCAAAACAAGAACTATGCCAAAGAATATGAACGGTTTCTGCAGGAAATTCTGGTTTCCAGCAAGGATTATCAGAAAGACTGGATCCAAAAAAAGGAAATGGGCGAAAGAGGCAAATAAATATGGATATCGGAATGCTTGTTATTGTGCTAGTTATTGTGATTCCCGGTTTTTTTATCGTTAGACGGCTCTCGCGCACCCTCTATTCGGACAATCAGAAAATGGAAGATGAGACCGAAAGACGCTATGGATTTCAACGTCTGGAAAATGAAATAATCGAAAAAGCCAAAGCAAAAGAAATAGATGAAACATCATTCAAGTCTGCCCCTCATAAACGCACCGCTAAGAAAATTGTTCGGGTCGCAAAAAAGACCGACAAGGCAGTGGTGATAAAATATCGCAGCCGGATTAAATCAGAAATGTTAAATAAAGAAAACATTAAGCAGAAGTGACGAAAAATCCATTTTTGATGCGAAATCGGGCAAAATCAGGCTGAATTAAATACGAATCCGCAGCAGCAAAAAATAATTTGTTATTCATGAAAAAATAGCTTTAATATTTCGATGCAATTTTATATAATAGCTACAATTAATTTTTTGCAGATGAGAATTATTTATGCATAAAAATGCGTATAAGAAAGTAGAAGGAAAGATGAAGAAGTTTAATAAAGTACTAATCGCAAATCGCGGCGAAATTGCCATCCGGATAATCCGGGCCTGTCAGGAGCTGGGCATTCATACCGTGGCAATCTATGCCCAAGAAGATAAGCTATCCCTTTTTAGAACCAAGGCAGATGAATCCTATCTGATTACCGGTACCAATGGTCCGGTGGAAGCCTATCTGGATATGGACAAAATTATTACCCTCGCCAAGAAAAAAGAGGTCGACGCCATTCATCCCGGTTATGGTTTTCTTTCCGAAAACCCGCTATTTGCAAAACGCTGTGAAGAGGAAGGCATTGTCTTTATCGGTCCAACTCACGAAATGATGGAAAAAATGGGGGACAAAATTCAATCGAAAATTGTCGCCAAAAGTGTCAACGTGCCCACCATTCCCGGGGTTGAAAAACCGATCACCTCGGATTCCGAAGCCATCGAGTTTGCCCTAAAAGCCGGTTACCCGATTATTTTAAAAGCAGCCGCCGGCGGTGGCGGCCGGGGCATGCGAATTGTCCGTGAAGAAAGAGACCTCTTAAAAGAGTTTCATTCAGCAACCAGTGAAGCAACCAAAGCTTTCGGTGATGGCACCATCTTTGTCGAAAAATATCTGGAAGAACCTAAACATATCGAAGTGCAGATTCTGGGCGACAACCATGGCAATGTCGTTCATCTTTTTGAGCGGGATTGCTCGATCCAGCGACGGCACCAGAAAATTGTCGAATTTACGCCATCATTAAGCATTAATGACGAACAGCGTCAGGCCATCTGTAAGGATGCCCTCAAACTGGCCAAAGAAGTGAATTACCGTAATGCCGGTACGATCGAATTTTTAGTTGATAAAAAGGGTGATCACTATTTTATTGAAATGAACCCCCGAATTCAGGTGGAACACACCGTCACCGAACTGGTCACTGGCATCGATCTGGTACAGTCCCAGATTTTAATTGCCCAGGGCTTACGATTAGACTCAGAAGAAATTGGGATTCCCAGTCAGGAGTCGGTTGAAACCCGGGGTGCGGCAATTCAATGTCGAATCACCACCGAAGATCCCAAAAACCATTTTATGCCGGATACCGGACGTTTGGATGTTTATCGAACCGGTAGTGGCTTCGGGATCCGTCTTGATGGCGGCAATGGTTTTACGGGTGCCGAAATTACCCCCTATTATGACAGCCTACTGGTAAAAAGCACCGCTTTTTCCAGAAACTTTGAAGATGCCCGCCGTAAAGCCGTGCGGGGACTTAAAGAAATGAAAATTGAAGGGGTTCAGACCAATAAGGATTTCCTCATCAATGTGCTTCAGCATCCCACCTTTATTGGTGGAAAATGCGATACAAAATTTATCGACGATCATCCGGAGTTGTTTGAAATCGAAGATCAGAAAAGTGAAGCTTCTAATGTGCTCAAATATTTTGGAAACATTATCGTCAATGAAACCTTCGGCAACAAGCCTGATTTTGATGAACCCTATATCCCAACGATTCCAGTAGATACTGAATTCCGCGGCAGCAAACAGATATTAGACGAACGGGGACCGGATGGTCTGGTAAAATGGATCAAGGATCAGGAGAAACTGTTGCTGGTTGACACCACCTTCCGGGATGCGCATCAATCCATCGCTGCTACCCGGGTTAGAAGCCGGGATATGATTAAGATCGCCCGCGAAACCGCCGCCCTGGCACCAGATCTCTTTGCCCTGGAAATGTGGGGGGGAGCAACCTTTGATGTGGCCTACCGTTTCTTAAAAGAATCGCCCTGGCGACGGCTGGATGAGCTGCGCAAACGGGTGCCTAATATTCTGTTCCAGATGCTTTTGCGGGGTGCCAATGCCGTGGGGTATAAAAATTACCCAGATAACGTGATCCGCGCCTTTGTTCAGGAAGCCGCCAAAAGTGGAATTGACATTTTTCGTATTTTTGATTCCCTCAACTGGATGGATGGGATGAAGATTTCCATTGATGAGGTCTTAAAAACTGATAAGA
The DNA here is from genome assembly GCF_030652775.1 of Acetobacterium sp. Classification (GTDB taxonomy): domain Bacteria; phylum Bacillota; class Clostridia; order Eubacteriales; family Eubacteriaceae; genus Acetobacterium. The sequence continues at coordinate 39,142 of NZ_JAUSPS010000012.1, forward strand.
TTGCTGAAGTCAGTATCTGTTACACCGGCGATATTTTAGACACATCGCGAACCAAGTATAATCTGGATTACTACCTGAGAATGGCCCGAGAAATCGAAAAAACCGGGGCTCATATCCTGGCCATTAAAGATATGTCCGGTTTATTAAAACCAGGAGCGGCCTATAAGTTGGTTGAAGCCTTAAAACAGGAAGTCAGCCTGCCAATCCATCTCCATACCCATGATACCACCGGCAATGGGGTGGCTACGGTGCTCTTTGGACAAATGGCCGGAGCTGATATCGCTGATGCCGCACTGAATGGTGTTAGTGGCTTAACCTCGCAGCCAGCCCTCAATTCAATTGTGGCGGCGCTGAAGAACACCCCTAGAGACACCGGTTTAAATGAAGATGAACTGCAAATATTATCTGATTACTGGGGCACCACCCGTCAGGTTTATAGCAAGTTTGAATCTGAAATGAAATCCGGTTCGACTGAAATTTATAAGCTGGAAATACCAGGCGGACAATATTCCAACCTCCGAGCTCAGGTGGAAAGTTTTGGTTTAGGTCATAAGTTTAGAGAAGTCAAAGAAAAATACATGGAAGCCAACCTGATGTTGGGTGATATTGTCAAGGTAACCCCATCATCAAAAACCGTCGGGGATCTGGCCATCTTCATGGTTCAGAATGATTTAACCGTGGGTAACATCAAAACTAAGGGAAAAGAATTATCCTATCCGGATTCGGTGGTGGATTTTTACAAGGGGATGATCGGACAACCAGAGGGGGGATTTGATCCTGAACTGCAGAAAATTGTCTTAAAAGGAATCGAACCGATCACCGTTCGTCCCGGGATCCTGCTACCTGACGAAGATTTTGATAAAATCAAAAAAGACTTCCAGGAAGAATTTGGTTGTGAGTTGGATGACCGAGAAGTATTAAGCGTGGCTCTGTATCCCAAGGTTATGAAGGAGTATGTTGAATTTATCCAGGAATGCGGTGATTTCATGCGGATGGAAAGCCATGCCTTCTTCTATGGTCTCAAGGTTGGCGAAGTCATCGATGTGGAAGTCTCCAAGGGAAAACGCTTTATCATCAAGCTGGTCAGCATCGGATTGCCAAACGATGAGGGGATGTGTCCACTGATGTTCGAAGTTGATGGTTTCCGTCGCGAAATCTATGTCGAAGATAAACGTAGCCTCTCTGCCAAGCAGAAGGTCACGATGTTAAAGGCCGATCCTAAAAATCCCAAACAGATCGGATCAGGGATTCCCGGAACGGTTCTAAAAGTTCTGGTTAATGAAGGCGAAGAAGTTAAACAAAACCAGGCTCTGGTTATTGTTGAAGCCATGAAAATGGAAACCGAAATGGTCGCCAGCGAAGATGGCAAGGTCAAACGGATCTACGTATCAGACGGACAAAGCGTCCAATCTGGCGAACTGATCGTTGAAATGGAATAAGATTTAGGTAGCTGTTAGATTATCGCCCAACTCCCGTACCGACCAATTGTTAATCTGTTGTTCGCTGCGGAATCGGACAGGCTCTGCCGTGTCCGCTCCGATGCGTACAACATGATGTAACAATTGTCGGTACTACTTGTTCCTAAATTTAAAGAAGTGATCATCTAAATAATGATGATCACTTCTTTTTTTATTTTTCTTAATTGGTTATACGACGGTGAGTGAAACAGGAAGACTGACAGCGGTTACTGGCAGGCAGTCCGCTTTGGTGTTGGTTATTTCGACATAGTAGTAGGTGGTAGCAGCCGGACCGGAAGCATCCGCCGCAAAGGTTTTAGCGGTGGCACCATCAATCGGTTTGCCATCAGCATTGACGGCATCGGCGCTGGCGAACCACTGGTAGGTCAGTTCGCCGCCGTCACTAACGCTGGCATTCACCGAAAAGGAAGCGATGGCAGCATCCGATTTAGGTGTGCCAAGAGCGGCCTGGGCAGTCCGGGTGGCCTGAGCTAAACTCGTTGCCAAAGCGACACCACTCAGTTGTGAAATGCTGGTCGGCTGCTCATTGATCGTTGGCATTTCCGATACTCCGGTTGGCGTGACGGGCTCAGTGGGACTGGTTTTATCAGTAGCATCAACGGGAGCTGCCGATTCCGGTAAAACAGCCGGTTCGGCGCTGGTCACAACAATGCCGGATAGGACGGTCACGGGCTCAGCATTTTCTGATGTAATTACGCAGGTATAATATACAGTGCCTGGGGTTGTCGATACCGGCGGGTCATAAATAGCGCCGGTTACCTCTGGCATTGGGGTTTCAACATCGCCGATTCGGGAAGACCATTGATAAGATAAGCTCTTATCTTCAGTCACCGTGGCCTCCACAAAAACGGCAGCGGGATCTTCATTTAAATAGATTCGCTGGGATGACAGCTCGGAACTGGTGCTAATTAGCGGTTGCGCCTGGACGGTTAAGGCAATCGTTGCCTGGACATTATTCAGGTTGACATAACCAGCCGGCATTACCAGGGTGCCGGTATAGGTTGTTTCACCGACTTTTTTCGTGTCCACGGTATTCGGTGTCCAAGTTACCGAACAAGGTAAGATTTCGCTGCCATGACCCTGAACAATCACCACAACTGGCAAGGTATAGTTACTGTCGTAGGCAATGGTTTCGGCAATGCCATTATTGATGGCGTCGATGGTATTGATCATGGTTACGGCGGCGATATTTGTTTTGACAGTAATTTTGCTGGTATCGGTTTTATTACCATCCTGAGTTCGGGCGGTGATGGTGGTTTCGCCATTAGCGACGGGTGTGACCACCCCATTGGTGACGGTGGCAACATTATTATTGGAAGATTCCCAGATAATCGTTTGATTGGTGGCATTGGCCGGGAAAATAACCGTGTTAAGTTTTAAGGTATTGCCCATAATGACATCCGCTTCAACCGGGGTCACCTGAATCGCTTCCACCGCAATATTAATCGGAGGGCTTGGTGGGGTTGGCGGCGATGGCGGTGATGGCGGATCAACCGGAGTCACTGGATTAAGGGGTGGCGCATCGTATTTTGAATTAATAAAGGTACCAGAACTGCTGGAATCTGAATACCAGGAGCTGCTGCCCCCAGCAGTGACTTCAGTGGGGCGGCTGGTATTGGTTGAGACCATTAATCCACCATTAGGATCACTGACAACCGGTTTGGTAGTAATATAAACTACTTCCGGGATAATGGTACCGGTAATGTTCAAGACATCGTTGGTGGTAGCGCTGGTGACGCTGCCTTCTCCGGTAATTTCGACCCGGGTTTCAGTGGCCAGGGATGCGATCACAGCATTGTTGCCGAGGACGATGCTGGTCCCTTCGCCAGTAGCGGTTAACAGGACGGTTCCGACATTGGCGTTAAGCGTCAGAGCGACCTTTGATTCAGCCACAATTTTATCAACGACGGCATTGGTCATCAGGGTTGAGCCGCCGGCATTGGTACCAAAGCCAACCAATTTGGCCGGTGTGTTCAGGACGATGTCGCTAATTCCCCGGGATTGGATGTTTTCAATGGTGCCATTTTCCTGGGTCGTGACGGCAGTCCGGCTGGCGGTTTTTTCAACATTCAGCGTTTTAATCTTACTTTGATTGTCAACAACGATGTTGGCCGCTGCTCTGGCGGTGAGGGTTTCAACCGTTGCTTCGCCAAGTAAAACAATTTTCACCCCCTGTTTCTCAAGGATGATGTTCTGGTAGGCACCGCCGTCCAGATAAACGGTACCGCCTCCTTTGATCAGCAAGTCCCCTTGGACAGCGGAGTTGGTCAACCGAATATCCCCATCGACAATCGCATCAACAACGGTCAGGGTACCCGTAAAGGTAGCATTCTCGATATTGACACCGGAAACCTGAATCTCCCCACTTTGATAGGTTGCTGTTTCGGTGTAGGTACCCGCCACGGTATAAGTTTTCATTTCGCTTCCTTCTTGGCTACAGCCGCGAACAAACAAAATGGCAGTAAGGAGGATAAGTAGGATAATAATAATAGAAATAATAGAGTTCTTTTTCATGACATTCCTTCCCTTTTTGTTTATATAATTTTTTAATCGTGATCATTAGTGCTCAGATTTGTTCTAAGTGTAGTAATTCTAACATAAATTATTCTTAATGTAAATAGATTGTAACGAAGATGTAAAAGAAAATTTGACTTGTAAATAAAAAGAAAAGTAAACATCGAAAATATTCATGCGCCTATTGAAGTCGATAGGGTCACGGTTCGTCTTCCTACTATAAAGAATAGCCAAAGTGACTTCTGATCAGCTAGTAACTTTGGTTATAAATACAAGTTTACATTTTGAACGCTTTTACAATTGCACATGGCAAATTATTGTGGTATGATCAATTAAAATTCAAAGTAAGAAATCTTAATCCATAGAAAAAATGACAATAAGAGTAGCGATGCATGGTTATGACGATGATGTGGCTGGCTTATTTTTGTTATCTCGGCGGAAAAATCAGCGTGTTCCTGGATTTTTGCAGATCAAAATGAAAATTAACGATCACGTTTTTTATTCCGAAAGAAAGAAAGGGTATTAAAATGAAAATTGAAGTAAAACAAGACGGCGAAAGATTTGTGGTTGAACTAGAAGGTCGAATGGACACCAATACCTCTCCCGAATTTCAAAAAGAAATGGAAGCATATTACAGTAAAGAAGGATTTAACATGATCCTGGATTTTGATCAGCTGGATTTTGTCAGCAGTGCCGGATTGCGCGTGTTACTCCTGATTCAAAAGAAATCCAAAGCACTGAGTGGTAGTCTGGTGATTAAAAATGTTAAACCGGAGATCCAGGAAGTATTTGATATGACCGGGTTTTCAGATATTTTAACCATCGAATAAGGGTGATAAAATGGAAAAAGATAGAATCCCGGAAGATATTTCCAGTGACATCTTTGCTGGTAATGAAGGCAAGAGCATTCCCGAATTATTAAAGGACATGCCCAATGAAAAATTAATCAAAAGCTTCTATTTAATAGAAAATACTCCTGAGGTCACACAACTGTGTGTGCTTCAGGATATTTTAAAATCCGCTAAAAATACCGAGTTTGGGAAGAAGTATGGTTTTGCTGAGATAGAAACGGTTGATGCGTTCAGAAAGAAGGTGCCTTTTTCGGACTATTCCCAGGTGAAAGCCGAAATTGACCGACTAAAAGCCGGGGCAGCAGATATTTTTTTTAACGGTTCCGCCGCCAGTTTTATTGCTACCAGCGGTTCCACCGGGGTTCCCAAGCTCCTGCCGGAAAGTAAAAACGGCGAACTGGTCAAGGGACTGATTTCCCAGATTCGGGCGATCCTGCTGTTAATGCTGGCTCCGGAAGTCATGGCTCCGGGGAAAAAGGTGCTGGCGATTGCCAATCCCTCAGAATATGGAAAGACTGAGGGCGGTATCCCGATTGGCTCGGCGTCTGGTCAGGCGGCCAAAGATATGCCAATCGAGATGCAAAAAAAAATGGTGCTGCCGCCAGAAATGATGATGGCTAAAGAACTGAGCAACGAGGCAACCGATTATTTGACGATCCGCTATGCGCTGGAAGAAAAAAATCTGGTTGGGGTAGTCTGCAGTAATATCGCCCACTTTAATATCTTGCTGAAAAAAATGAATGCTGCTGCCGTCGATTTGCTGGAAGATATCAGAGCTGGTCAAATATCACCAAAAATTAGTTTGGATGAAGACCTGAGACAAAGACTTGTTTCAAAATTATCGCCAAACCCGGATCGGGCCGAAGAATTAAAAACAATTCTGGCGAATAACAAAAGCCTGGATGTGGCGGGAATCTGGCCAGAGTTTTCGGTTGTGTCCTGTTGGATGTCTTCCAGTGCGGCAAAAATAGTCGCCGATGTCCAAAAGTGTTTACCCCCGACCGTGAAGTTTTTAGAATGGGGCTACGGGGCCAGTGAAGGAAAGTTCAATATACCAGATAAAGCCCAGGATCCGGCCGGATTACTCGCTCTTTTTGGTTATTTTTTTGAGTTTTTGCCGGTCGGAACAGAAAACAATGAAACCGTACTGGCTCATGAATTGAAAAAAGGTGGCTATTACGAGCTGATTATCACCTCCTATTCCGGGCTGTATCGCTATAATATGAAGGATATTGTCTATGTCGCAGATATCAATAATCAGATTGCCAGGGTTGTTTTTGTGTGTAAAGAATCCGAACGCCTTGACATCGAAAATCTGAAATTAATGATCTATGAAATCGAGGGATCGATTTTATCGGTGTCCGCCCAACAAAATCAGGAAATTCGCTTTTTTCAGATTCTATTGGATGCCAATCAGCGAAAACTGGTATTTATACTGGAACCCTGCTCAGAGACACTTGACGGTGAGTTGTTCAGAGCTGCCCTGGACAAAAGTTTGATGGCCGATAATTCCGATTATCGAAAATTACGCAACGACAATATATTGGCAGCGCCGGAGGTACTGGTGATGAAGGACGGCTACCGGGACTCGCTGTTTACCCGAGCCATTATGCCCGGGAAAAATGTCAATCAGACCAAGCTCCCGATCATAATAAAAGAATACCCGGAGAAAAGCAACATTATTCAATGGGCAAAGGAAGGCGAAAAATGATAAAAATAATTCCCCAAATGGTCTATTCCCTTAATATTAAGAAGGGCTACAAAAAAATTGAAAATTTTGATTACTTAACCGAAAATGCCCCGGAAATCAACAAACAACTGATGCTGGACATGCTGAAAAAAAATGCCGATACCGAATACGGAAAACGCTACCATTTTGACGAGATTACCACGATTGAAGACTATAAAAAAAAGGTTCCCTTTTCGATATATGATGACTATGCCCCCTATATCGAACGGATGATAGCTGGCGAAACGGATCTGCTGACCAAGGATCCCATTGTTCATTATGCGCTGACCTCGGGAAGCGTCGATAATCCCAAGAAGATCCCGGTTTCCGAGCAAACTGTTAAGCTTTATCGGGAATATGCCACCCAGTTCAGTTTTGCCATCATTGCCCGGGCCCTGGGGAAAAAGTGGAAACGGGGTCGCGGCCTGAATCTGATGGAAGTCAAATTTGAAACGCTGCCCAATGGTTTGTTTGCTGGGTCTATATCCGGGCGGGGTGTTTACAGTATCAAAAACCTTTTGTTTCTGATGTTCACTTCACCCAAGGAAATTGTTTTTCCGACCGAAATAATGGATACCAAGTATGCGCACCTTCGCTTTGCGCTGATGGATCGAAATCTGTCCTATATTGTGTCGGCCTTTATGACCGGTATTTCCGACTTGATGAAATATATGGAAATGAACTGGGAACTGCTCTTCGATGATATCGAAAAAGGCACCATTCATCCCGATATCAAAATACCCGATGATGTGAAGGCCCAGTTGCTGACTCAGATTAAGCCGAACCCCAAACGGGCGGCGGAACTACGAAAAGAATTTGAAAAAGGCTTTGATACTCCAATCATTCCCAGAATCTGGCCGGAGCTGGCGTTTGTTCACGCTATCGGCAGTGGGGGATTTTCGGTATATACTGATAAAATGCGCCATTATCTGGGGGATGTTCCCATTTATTTCAGTATTTATGCAGCATCTGAGTCGATCATGGCGATCTGTAATGAAATGGAAGCCCAGGAATTCGTGCTGATTCCGGACTCGGCCTTTTATGAGTTTATTCCCGCTGATCAGGAAGACTCGGAAGAAACTCTGACCATGGAACAGCTGGAAACCGGCAAGGATTATGAAATTGTGTTAACCAACACCTCTGGTTTTTACCGCTATCGGATCAAAGATGTGGTGCGAGTGGTGGGTTGGTATAAAAACTGTCCCAAGATCAAATTTGTCTACCGGCTCAATCAGATGGTCAGCATTGCCGGCGAAAAGACGACTGAAGAATGTATTTCCTGGGCGGTCAAGGAATTTGCCAAGGCCACCGATTGCGAACTGGTGGATTATTCGGTTTATGCCGATGTGGCGGTATCGCCGGGCCGTTATGTTATCTTTATTGAATTAGAAAAACCTTTAGCCAAGGAACGGTACGATGATTATCGCCAAATTATGGAAGAAAAGTTGGGGACGGCTAATCCTTCGATTGGGTCTAAAGTAAAAAGCGGTGTCTTGAGTCCCTCGGAGATTTCCTTTGTTCAGGAAGAAACCTATGCCCTCTATCGTGATCTGATGATTATGCGGGGAATTTCCGCTAATCAGCTAAAACCGGTCCGGGTGATTGACACGCTAGTCAAAGAAAACTTTTTCTTTGCCTTAGTGGATAAGGAGTAGCCGATGGTCAGTTTACTGTTACGGTATTTAAAAGATTACCGGCTCCAGATGATTCTGGTATTTGTATTTGTCCTCAGTCAGGCGGCGGCCCAGCTTTATCTGCCGACGATGATGGGGGATATTATTGAAAATGGAGTCGCCCAGGGGGATACCCCCTATATTCTGAAAAGCGGCGCAATGATGCTGGGGGTTTCGCTGGTGGCAGCGGTCTGTATGGTGGCGTCCAGTTATTATTCAGCTTATGTGACGGCGTCCTTTACCAGCCGGATTCGGGCCGATGTATTTGACAAGGTGAAAGATTTTTCCCAGACCGATTTTAATCGTTTTGGGGCAGCCACCCTGCTGACCCGATCTACAAACGATGCGACCCAGATGCAGATTGTTGTGATCAACGGCTTACGGTCACTGTTGCTGGTTCCGATCACGGGAGTTGGTGCGCTGGTAATGGCTTTTCGGGAAAACGTTACCCTGACGCTACTACTCCTGGGATCTTTTCTGATTACAACGATTATCATCGGTTTGACCACCGCCAGAAGCATGCCCTTATTTAAGATCATGCAGCAAAAAGTGGATCGATTGAACCTGCTGATGAAAGAAAAACTCACCGGGGTGCGGGCGATTCGGGCTTTTAACCGTCAGGATTATGAAACCGAGAAATTTGGTCAGGCCAATCAGGAAGGTATGAATGCCGCCGTCAAAGCAAACTATGCAGTAGCTTTTTTTGCGCCGTTGATGCAGTTGATGATGAATCTGACGATGGTGATTATTCTGTGGTTAGGGGCGGATGAAGTTCAGCAGCAAATCGTTAGTCTCGGCGGTCTGATGGTATTTATCCAATATGTATTAATGTTTATGTCGGCTCTGGGTCTGGTTTCGGCCTTATTAATGGCCTATCCCCAGGCGGCGGTTTCGGCCGCCCGGGTTAAAGAGGTGCTGGATTGTGAATTCTCGATTCAGGATAAGGAAAATCCCGCTGCGCTGGAAAACATTACCGGACGAATCGAATTTAAAGATGTCAGCTTTGGTTATACTGGCGCTGAAATTAATGTTCTGGAGCGTTTAAATTTTGTCGCTGAGCCGGGAAAAATCACCGCCATTGTCGGTGCCACCGGCTCTGGGAAAACAACTCTGGTCAATCTGATTTTACGACTTTACGAGGTCAGCGCTGGGAATATTGTAATTGACGGCATCGATATCCGGGATTGTACCCAGCATGATTTAAGAAATATCATCGCCTATGTTCCTCAGGAATCAGTGTTATTCAGTGGCACGGTGCTGGAAAATATCCGGGTCGGGAAGGATCAGGCGACTGAAGCAGAAGTGACTGAAGCCCTGGCGATTGCCCAGGCACTTGACTTTGTCAATGAACGGGAAGGGCAACTGGCCAGCACCATTTCTCAGGGCGGTAAGGATCTTTCCGGGGGTCAGCGGCAGCGTCTTTCGATCGCTCGAGCGGCCGTCAAAAAAGCGCCAATCACGATCTTTGACGATTGCTTTTCGGCGTTGGATTTTAAAACAGACTCGCTGGTTCGAAAAGCCGTTCGCGAAAAATTTGGTGATAAAACGGTGTTAATTGTCGCCCAACGGATCAGCACTATTAAACATGCCGACCGCATTCTGGTGCTCGACAATGGTGCCATTGTCGGCCAGGGTAAACATGATGACCTGATCCGCGATTGTCTGGTTTATCAGGAAATTCTGAAATCCCAATCCTATAGCGATGGGAAGGAGGAATCACTGTGAAAGCAAAAAAAAGAAAATACAGCTTTGGTGCCATCGGTAAGCGGCTGAGTCATTATTTAAAGGATAAAAAACATGTTATCTTTTTTGTGGCGCTGGCTTTGATTGCCAGTACCATCTTTGCGATTTTTGCACCGGTTGTGACCAAGGATGTGACCGATAGCATTGCCGACAGTATTGCTAAAAATACGGATATTAATTTTTCCTATATTGGGCAGCAACTGATTATCCTGGCCGCGCTTTATATCTTAAGTGCCGGGTTTGCCTATTACGCCACCATGCGCACGACTTATCTGTCGCAACTGGCGATCAAACGACTGCGGGCCGATATTCAGGAAAAACTGAATAAACTGACGCTGAATGTGTTGGATCAGAGTGAACGGGGGGATCTGCTTTCCCGAGTCACCAATGATGCCACAACCCTTTCTGGAGCGCTGCAAAGCAATCTGACCCAGATACTGGTTCAGGCAACCAGTATTATCGGGATCATTGTGATGATGCTGGTGTTAAATGTGTCATTGAGCCTGATCTTCTTTATTGCCATTCCGCTGTCTTATTTTGTGATGAAGCTGATTACCAAAAAAACCCAGGTGCTGTTCCGAAGACAGCAGCAGGAATTGGGGGCCTTAAATGGACTGATTGAAGAAGTTTATGACGGCCATTTAATTATTAAGTCGTTTAATCACGAAGCAAAATCAGCCCGAAAATTTGATGATATTAACCAGCGGTTCTTTAAATCGTATCTGAGTTCGCGGTTTTATTCGGGACTCAGTGCACCGCTGATGAAGCTGATCAATAACCTGGCCTATATTGGCATCTGTGTGGTGGGGGGGATTTTTGTCATTACCGGTACCCTGACTATCGGGGGGATTCAGGCATTTCTGATCTATGCCAATAATATTGCCAGCCCCACCGCCCTGATTTCCAATAACTTGAACTTTATCCAGTCTGGTGCGGCAGCAGCTGAACGAATCTTTGAATTCCTGGATCGGGAAGAGGAACAAGCAGATGTCGGCACCGAAGTTCTGGATGTTACCAAGGCCAAAGGCAGTATTGAATTTAATAACGTTGAGTTTGGCTATATTCCCGAACGAACCTTATTTCATGATGTGTCGTTAAAAGCCGAACCGGGAGAAATCCTGGCGGTGGTTGGACCCAGTGGTGCGGGCAAGACTACCCTGGTCAATCTGCTGATGCGTTTTTATGAAATCAATCACGGCAGCATTCTTTTAGAAGGCTTGAATGTCAAAGAGCTGACCCGACATAACTTGAGATCTGCTTTTGGCATGGTGCTCCAGGATACCTGGCTTTTTGATGGCACCATCGAAGAAAATATTGCTTATGGCAAAAGCGGGGCAACCCGGGAAGATGTTATCGCAGCGGCCAAAAAAGCCCAGTGCGACGAATTTATCAAAAAACTGCCCCTGGGCTATGAGACCCGGATCGGTGGCGATTTTACCACCCTGTCCGAGGGGGAATGTCAGCTTCTGGCTATTGCCCGAACGATTATTGCCGATCCCAAGGTATTAATACTGGATGAGGCAACCTCATCGGTGGATACCCGAACCGAAATACTGATCACCCAGGCCATGGAAGCGATGATGAAAGGACGAACCACCTTTATTATTGCCCATCGGCTCTTTACCATCAAAAATGCCGATAAGATTATTTTTATGAAAGAAGGCGACATTAAAGAGGTCGGCAGTCACGCCGAACTGATGAAGCTGGGTGGTTTATACGCCAATTTATATTTAAGTGCATCAGATAATTAAATTTCAAACAGATAAAATTCAGGAGGTTAAAATGAAAGGTTGGTTATTAAGAAATCCCGGCAAAATGGAAGATCCTTCGATTGTGAAAATTATGAAGGTGGTGGAAGAGCTCCATGTCGATCTGATGGTGGTTGATCCACTGCAGATCCATGTGGTCTGTGACCATGAATTTGACGGAAAACTTTATGTCGGTGACGAAATCATGGAGGTGCCGGATTATGTGGTGGCGGCCTTCTTTACGGAAAAAAACTACCATACTTCGGCAGCGTTGCGAATGCTGGAATCACTGGGCGTGCTCTGCATCAATTCGTATGATGCCATCAAAAATGTTGATGACAAGTTGCTGACCTTTCAGTTGGTGGCCGAGTCCATTGAAGCGGTCTGCTTTCCTAAAACCCTGCTCGTCACCGAGTACACCGAAGCATCCTTTGTCAGTAAACTGTTTAACTATCCGGTGGTGATGAAGGTTATGCATGGCAGTAAAGGCAAGGGGGTAGTGCTGGTCAACAATGAAAAAGAACTGGATAACCTGATCAGCATGAGTACCGCCAGCCAAATCGGCGATGAAATTATTATTCAGGAATGCATCAAAGCATCCTCCGGTCGGGATCTGCGGATGATTCTGGCCAACGGGAAGTTTGTCAAATCATTTATCCGTCAGAATGAAAAGAGTTTTCGATCCAATCTTGCCAAGGGTGGCCATATCGTCGAATATACCCCACCAGCAGCGGTAATTGAGGCCGCCGAAAAGGTCGCCCAGCTACTTAAAATCAATATGGGCAGCGTCGATTTTCTCTTCGGTGAAAATGATACCTTCTATTTATGTGAAGCCAATGCGATGCCGGGAGTGGCTTTTGACATCAAAGTGATGTTTGCGGATTTAATGAAACAGGTCAAAGACCGACCGGAACCGCTCTGGAAAAAACGATTGAGAGAAGGTGGCAAAACATGCTAGGCTGGCTATTAGTTAATCATGAAACCCTGGCAGAACCGTCGATCCAGACGATTATTGCGCTGATTGAAAAGATGGGCGTCAACATCCGAACCGTGGATGTCAGTGAGGTTCAGGTGATGTGCGAACCGGGGGACAGTCAGCATTGTTTTATCGGTGGTGAAGCGGTGGAGGTGCCAGACTTTTCGCTGTCAGCCTTTTTCGGAGGAAATAACTATCACAGCAAGGCCGTTGTTAAAATGCTGGAATCGTTGGATGTGCTTTGTGTCAACAGTTCCGAAAGCTTGAACAACACCGCCGATAAGCTGTTGACCTTTCAAAAACTGGGAGCCGCCAATCAAGGCTTTTTATTCCCTAAAACGGTGCTGATGACCCCGAAAACAAAGCCGTCCTTTATTGCCAGTGAGCTGGGACTGCCTTGCGTGGTCAAGGTGATGCATGGTAGCAAGGGCAAAGGCGTGGTTCAGATTAAAACCGAAAAAGAACTGGAGAATATCCTGGATATTTATGCCGCCATGAATTTTGATGACCATATCCTGATTCAGGAGTGTATCGCTGCCTCGAAAGGCCGGGATATGCGGATTATGTTAAGCGGCGGGAAATTCTCAACTGCTTATATCCGGGACAATGGCGACAATTTTAAATCCAACCTTTCCCAGGGCGGCGATCTGCAATTTATTACGCCACCATCTGAAGTTATCGAAATTGCCGAACAAGCTGCCGCAGTGCTGGATATCTACTTTGGCAGTATCGATTTTCTGTTTGGCGAAAACGACACCTATTACATCTGTGAAGCCAATTCCATGACCGGATTGACCTATTCCAAGGATGCCCTCAGTAATAGTCAAAACAATCCGCTGTTGCTGACGCTGAAGAATATTATGACAGAGGCGCAGAAGCGAAAGCAAAAATAATGGGGAAATAACAAGCGACAGTCGGTGAGCCCTTGGGTTAGTTCTGACAATTTTTCTAAAAACGCATATCAATGATCCGACCGTCAAAAATCAAATCCCAAATATATTATCGAGGAGTTGTGATTAATGAAACCCACTAAATATTTTAGCCTGGCCTGTTTAAAGATTGCCAGTTCTATTCTGGGCGCCTATACATCAATTCAGGATGGCTCAAAAGAGATGACCATCGAGTCTAATGTATTAATGTCCGATGAGCTGAATAACCCACCGGTAAATGATAAGGTTCAGACCATTTTGCTTAAATTCAGCGATGAGCTGGATCCGGGCACCATCGCTGATGCGGTGAAGCTGTATCGCCTCGATGGCACCGGGAATCCGGTCGAAGAAGCATGTGCGGTGAAAATCGATCTCAATGATCCCAAATCGATCCGCATCAATAATCAGGATATCACCCGGTTTGCCCAGGGAGAAGCCTATCAACTGGTGATAAAAAGCAGCTTGGGTGCAAAGACCAAAGCATCTCTGGGTTGTGATTATGTCGGCTATTTTGCCACCAATATTGATTTTGATTTATCCGGCAACCCGGAGTTAAGCAACGAACGTACCCAAATTATTATCGCCAGTGACTTTCATTTAGGCGTTGATTCAGCCTTTGCCGAGCTGGAAAAAAACAAACAGGCGCTGGTGGATTTCCTGAGCCAGGTCAAAAATTCGCCTAATGTCAAAGAACTGGTCATTGGCGGTGACTTACTGGACGAATGGTTTTTGCCTATGGATTATCAGATGCCGGATGAAAAAGCCGCCTTCTTTGATCAGGTGGCGGCCAACAACCAGGCCATCGTTGACGGCTTTAATGCCATCATCGAAGCCGGGGAAATCAAGGTGACCTATGTTCCCGGGAACCATGATTTATTGCTCACCGCTGCCGATGTGGCCCGGATTTTTCCCGGCATCAGCCAGGCCCGAGCAGAACTGCAGGGGCTGGGCAGCTATGTCACCGGTCCCAATTCAGAAATTGTCATCGAGCATGGCCATAAGTATAATTTTTTCTGTACCCCCGATCCGATTTCAAACCGGGCGATCACAAACGATGATACCACTATTTTACCACCGGGTTATTTCTTTACCCGTATCGCCACGACCTGTGTGATTGAGGGTCACCCTCAGTCAGATAATGTCTTCCCGGAAATGATTCCCAACAAAGAAGACCCCAGTCAATTTAACGCCTATTTATATTATCAAACCTGGAAAGCGATTTTGTCGGTGTTGCCAGTCAAGGAGAGCTTTGATGACAAGGTTTTAAAAACCAATATTGACGGATTCACCGAAAATTATTCCATTAATGACTGTATTCCCCAACAAGATAAAGAAACAGGGGCGATTAGCGCAGTGCTTTATCATAACATCCAGGATACCTGGGAGGAACGGCAAACCATCAATGGCGTAACGGTTAAAATTCCCGTCAGCGAAGCGATCACCCGGGCGGCAGTTCCGGCTTTTACCGATTATCAGGCGCAAACGCAGTTTTTTGATGTGGATGCTTCCAAACGGATTGTTGTTTTTGGTCATACCCATGTGGCGGATGTCATTGCTATGAGCAACCGCGACAATCAAAAAACCATTTACGCCAACAGCGGAACCTGGATTGACAATGCCCAGGGCTATCCCACCCGAACCTTTGTGGTGATCACACCACCTAAAGCCGATTCGGCCATTGAAACCGTCAATCTGTATCAGTATTCACCCGACCAGACCATTACCCAATGGACAGAGGCTCAGGCAATCCGAATTTAAAAAAGAAAAATCAAAACGCCCGTGAATCTGCACAGCAAATTCACGGGCGTTTTAAGATTAAATCTTTATGATCTTATCAAAGATGTGAAGGGAGAAAAAGACGATGATCCATACATTTGAACCAGTTTATAATGAGCATTCAAAAATTCTGATCTTGGGGACATTTCCGTCAGTAAAATCCAGAGAACTCAGTTTTTACTACCAGCATCCTCAAAACAGATTTTGGAAAGTCATTAGTGCTTTGGCGAGTTGTCCAACTCCTGGTACCATTGAAGAACAAAAGCTCCTGCTGTTAGAAAATCATATCGCAGTCTGGGATGTGATATACTCCTGTGATATCAATGGCTCGAGTGACAGCTCAATTAAAAATGTGGTGCCCAACGATATTCGATCACTATTAAATAACAGTGATATCGCAACCATTTATGCCAATGGCGGGAAGGCTTTTGAATTGTATAATCGATACTGTTTTGAGTCGACTAAGAAAGCAATTGTCAAACTGCCATCCACCAGTCCTGCCAATGCCAGCTATTCTTTGGAAAAGCTGGTGGCGTGCTGGGGTGAAGAAATACGTTTATAAATCTGGTTGTCGGGCCATTGCAGGCTACTTATTCTTGATAAAGTTTTATTTGGTTGCGGCCGTTTTCCTTGGCCTGATACAAGGCCTGGTCGGCCTTTAAGATGAAACTTTCAAGACCGTCAGGCAAGTTGACGTTACTTTTCCGATCGGTTTCATCCACTGAGTGGATAACATAGCCGATACTGACAGTGACAACCCCAAAAGCAGAGGCTTCATGCCTGATTTGCATAGCTTCAATTGATTTTCGAATGCCTTCAACCAGGGTGTCAGTGTCAGTCAGAGTGTCGAGTTTGATAATGGTGACAAATTCCTCACCACCGTAACGGGTGGTCAATCCCTCAAATGGATAGTGGGATAGACATTGGGCAACCTGAATCAGGCATTGATCCCCCTGTAAATGGCCATAGGTGTCATTATAGTTTTTGAAATAATCAATATCGACCATTAATAGCACAAATGAGGTATAGGGATGATTTAAATAATAGCTTTCCAGCTTGCGGCGGTTGGGAATCCGGGTCAGACCATCCAGATCGATGAGATATTCCAATTCTTTTTTCTGATCGAGGATTGTCTGGGTACTGGAGAGCTGCTTTAATTTTGAAGTTAATATTGTCTGGGCAATAACAACTGCGAAAGCCGTGCTGGCAATCACATTGATAAAATTACCCTGTGTCATCAGGATCGAACTGGGAGTAAAAATAATGGAAATGACAAGAACCAGAAAACTGGGGGCGATTAGGCAAATCATTTCCAGAAATGAAAGGTATAAAAAACTACCGATCAGCAATACATTAATGAGATATAAAAAGGTGGAACCCTGCTCCACGGATAACACGGCTGTAATCAAACTGGCAAAGAGCAGACAGAGCCCGGTGGCACCATAAAAAAAGATAAACTGTCTTTTTTTAACAGCGTCGGGAGAATGAGGGCTACCAACCCCGAAGATATAAATGATACTGGCCAGAATCCACGCGATTCGCAAGGTGGCCTCGATGGTGATAAGTCCCCCAAAGCCATCTTTCAAATAGTATAGCACAAGTAAAAGCAGATTAACTGCCGAGCCGATTACCCCAATAATTTTTAAACGCTTGATATTATCGCACATCAGGGTTTTTCGCAAGATTGCACTTTGCGCTTTATCGTAAGCGGCATAAGGGTTGAGTGATTGAATAACCGAATACAGAGATTTCATTAGACTCCTTCATTTGAACAACGTCTTTTTTAAGTTCATTTTAGCAGAAATCGTTGATGATTAGAAATGAAATATATGTTTGTAACGGATATTTTGCACTTATTTAAAAGAAATAAATAAATCTCAGTATTGAAAAAAAAGATCTGTAAAGATAAGAACACAATTTGAAAACCTTTGCTGGATAGGTGGTAGTGAATTTCAACAATGTTCCTAAATTTTTAGACGATTTAGACTTGATCCGCTGGGTTATACTCTGGCCATTGTCCCAAAAGAAAAGAGACCAGCAAAAAAATGAGCAGATATATTGAAATTAATGGCGTTATTGAATTGCCTGATAACGTGTATCATGACCAGTTTTGGACGGTTTTTTTATTGGAGCTGATTTACCCGCTCATTCATAGTAATGATCTGATCCATGTTGATGTTATTGACAAGTGTGTATCTAGTGTGTATAATATAAGCGTCAGGAGGATACTATGAAACGTAGAGACTTGATAAAAAAGCTGGAAAAAATTGGTTTTGAGTTTGATCGTCATGGAGGAAAGCATGATGTTTACCGGAGAGGTAAAGATTTAGAAGAAATCCCACGACACAATGAAATCAATGAACGTCTGGCAAAAGCAATCTTGAGGAAATGGGGCTTATAAAAGCCCCGCTTCCACTTGTATAATAAAGAAACCCAGGAGGATAAACAAATGAAAGCCATCTATCCCGTGATTTTCACACAAACAGATGATATTGTTCTGGTAGAGGTGCCAGATTTGGGAATTCTGACAGAGGGGGCCGATATGGCCGATGCCATTGATATGGCCCGTGATGCCATTGGATTAAAGGGGATCACGATTCAAGACGATGGTGAAGATGTTCCAGCACCTTCAAAATTCAATGAAATTGATCCTTTAAAGGGCACCTTTGCCACTGATGGAAGAGGCATTGTGTCATTGGTTGATGTGGACTTTACTGAGTACCGCCGCCGACTTGATAATAAAACAGTCAGACGGAATGTAACCTTGCCCAATTGGTTGAATCTTGAAGCAGATAAAGCAAACGTCAATGTTTCCAGGGTATTGCAAGATGCCCTTATGGAAAAACTACACGTTACCAACCGAATGTAAACCGATGAGCCGATACATTGAAATAAGCGGTGTTGTTGAACTGCCTGATAATGTGGATCATGACCAACTTTTGGATGAATTCATTGATTTCCTTGAAAGTAAAGGACTGGCAAGATCGGCGTAAAATCGCGCCGGTGTTCCTTGCCACAATTGGAAAGCAAGATTGGTTCACGTTTTTTCGGGAGCCAATTACCCTGGTACTTTTGAATATTTTTGAGCAAAAGTCTTTTTCTGATTTTTCAGATAAAGTAATCGCCTAATTTGGTGGCAAAAAACTTTCCCACAATCCGCATAGTTGGAAGAGGTAACTCTATCCAATGACTGATAAATCCAGAACTGTTATTTCAAGGGAGGGGGGTCACGCATGCGACCTGCGTGTTATAAGAAAGTTGACCGCCGGTACGTTGTTATAAAAAAACATAAAAAATTAAGGGGGGGGATCGTGGCAAGATCATGATTTTGTCTTTACCCGGTGGAATGGTGAACCGATGAGCCTGGACACGATCGGCGGTTATTTGAAAGAAATTCACAGACAAGCATGGATTAAAGCCGGTGCATCTGCATTCACTCAGGCACACAAACGCCTCGATACTCATTGCCAGCGGTGTGGATCTCAAAACGGTATCCTCACGGCTGGGACATTCTAATTTATCCACAACCGGCAATATATATGCCCATGTGATTAATTCGGCCGATGCAAAGGCCAGTGATGCCTTGGATCATATTTTAGTCACTAAAGCCCGTAAAGCACAGTAACTTTTGTTATTGGGCTTTAATTATTATAAGAACTGTCGCCAAATTGTCCCCAAGGTAGGTGTTTTTTGACACGATTCTATACATGGACATAAAAAAAGAGAACCTCAACGGCTCTCTTGTGTAATTCTTATTGGTGGAGATGAGGGGACTCGAACCCCTGGCCTTCTGACTGCCAGTAAGACAAGTGAAAATCAATGAACTTTCATTAACTCAATAAATGCGGATAATATGCGATACTAGCGTTTTATCTTTTAATAAATGATCATGAATAACAATCAAAAAATCTACTAAAATCCAAAATAAACACCAAATAAACACCAAGGTAGGTATTTTTAATTCCCACTGCAAAGCCATTTAATGACATGCTTCTTAAAATAATTTGAAAATAATAATTTAGATCCGGGCTTTATTGTTTTTGCCCTTTAAAGCCCCATTTAAAGCCCTCAATTCTCCACACATAATCATACAAGCTAAACCCCCTGTTATTATCCAGAATCACCCCCTAGGGGCATAAAAAAAGACCACTCATCAAGTGGCCTGTAAAACAGTGTCGAAAAATCTATGAAAGCTATCATTGTCTAGCTCAGGATACTTCTTTAGCAACCTGTTTTTCTCTTTTAAAATGGTTTTATTGTCACATTTGATTAATAAGTCAGCGTATTCAGCCAGCGCTTTAAATGTTTCAATGTGTTCTGGTTCAATATCTGGGATGTCATTCACCGTTAAATTCAAATTCAATACCTCCAGGGTTAAATTATTTATTCTGGGAAGAGGTCTACCCTCACTGCAAATAACACCATTCAAGACGTATTGCAGCTCTAAGACCGGCCCCAAATGCATCAGCTTCAGCCTCAATAAGTTTGGAATAATTTTCGTCTCTTTGTTCACTCTCACGGCTGTATTTCTTCATATCTATTTTATTTCGATGTAAATAATGATGCCCTAATTCATGGGACAATACTTTTGAGGCTTGCTTGAGGTCATTTTTTAATAATTCCCCAAGATATATACTCGAACAAGATTCGCTATTCACAAGATAAATACCCAGGTCGCTATCTCTGGCCCATGCAAAATCAACCAGCGATTGTTTAGCATATTGCTGCAATATTTTAAATACTTTTTCTTCTTTTGTCATGCTTTTAATTCTCACTTTCTTTTAATTTATGCTGCTGCAAATCTGTTTATGACCGGCGGCCCTTTCAATGGCCTGTAATGATGGTGGGTATACTCGTATCAAGTCTGCCTGTTTTATCGTCCCGATCAGGACATCTGACAATAAATTTCTGAACCCCTGCAGCTGCTCCACCTCTTCCGGGGTGATGCCCTCGACCTTGACGGCCTCAAAATACTTCACCGCATAGAATAACAATAAGCACCGGCTCTTATGATCGAATCCGGCCGCCATGGCTTTGGCTGTCCGGGTCATACCAGCCAGGTAAAGCAGCCGGTAACAGGTATGGTCTGTTGCGTTGGTAAGCTTTTGCATCGATTACCACCCCTTTCAAGCATTCTGTAACGCCCCAATAGCTGTTCACTGTCAAGGCCACATAAGATATCACCCAGAAAATCAAGGGCTGATAAAACCTCATCAGCGGGGTTATTGATACTCAATAGCGTGTTTTGGGCCATCTGTACGGCCTCTTTTACCAGTAGTAACTCTGTGTACTGCGTTCTCATGGGTACAAGCTCCTTTCCTGCCTATACAGGCTATGCAATCTGTGCGTTGATCCGCAACCCATAATATAAGCCATTGCCGCCGACGATCTGTTTTAATGCACCCTTTAGGGCCGTCCCAAAATCCATGACCTTTGATAACCACTCAGCAACCGAAGAGGCCAGATAGCCCACACAGTAGGAATTGCCGTGGATCGTGGCCACTACTTCAACAGCATCGGCTTCAAAGTATCCGGTGGTGTTTCTTTTAAGACTGATGGTAACTTCTGATGGGTCATACTGTTGCATATGGTTGATGGCTGTTTGTCGCTTCCCCTGGGTGACGCCTTTAACAACAAGTGTTTTACCCTTTGCCAGCTCCCAGGCTCTTTTGAATGCCTGGCTTTTGGTTAATCCGGTGGTGGCTAGTTTGTTGGCGGTCCTTGCGATTTCTGATAGGTTATACATGGTGGCTCCCTTCGATGTTTTATTAATTCTATAATTAAATTATAAACTTAAGAGTTAAAAATGTCAAGAGTTATTTAACTTTAAAATTAAATATATAAATAAATATTGATTAAATTCACTTTATAGTTTAATATTAAATGAAAGGAGGTGTTTTAAATGGGTATGACCGAAAAGATAAAAATCGCAATGCTGAAAAGAAATATGTCGCTTAATGATCTTGCTGAAAAAATAGGGCAATCACCACAAAATATAAGTGGGAAGTTTAAACGTGATAACTTCAAAGAAGACGAGCTCAAAGATATCGCCACGGCTTTGGGTTGCACGGTGAATATTGAATTAATTATGGAGGATACCGGGGAAAAGCTTTAACCAATACCAGCCCGGCGACATCGTGGAATATCATGAAGAGGAACCAGAGCCCCAATAGATCGGCTGAAAATTGCGGACATCTTTATAAGCCTGTAAGAAGAGGATCAAACAAAGACCTCTTCTTTTTTATTTTCTGGATCGTGTCGTAAATGTCGTAAATTAATTGGTAACATCTGTTATATATGTTATAAATGTTAGAAACCCATGAAATTAATTCGCAAACGTCCTATTTGTGGGATTCTCAGCACCTCCTATTTTTGATCAAATAAATGGCATAATGAAAATAATTATCACATTCAGGTAAGACATCAATTGACACACGTGTTAACACGTGTTATAATTAATTATGATAAGGAAGTGGGGTTAAGCCAATGCCAATGACACCAAAACAGATGATAAAGCTCCTTAAAGAAAATGGATTTATTGAGGAACGCCAAAACGGCTCCCATAAATTCTTTGTGAATCCAGATACAGGGAAAAGAACCACCGTGCCTTATCACTCAAAAGACCTTAAAAAAGGTACTGAGCAGCAAATATTAAAAGATGCCGGGCTGAAATAGCCCGAACCATAAAGGAGGGAATACCCATGAAGAAATTGTTTTATCCAGCGGTTTTTATTCCTGAAGAGGATGGCGGTTTTTCCGTGTTCTTTCCAGACCTTCCCGGCTGCAATACCTGTGGAGATACCATAGATCAATCGTATGAAATGGCCTTTGAGGCGTTGGGCCTTGTTTTGTCCTATATGGAGGATAAGAAAGAACTGATTCCACAGGCTTCTAACCCACAAGCCATCAAGCTGGAAGAGGGACAGTTTTTAGTAGTGATTGAATTTGATATGGCTGCCTATAAAAAAAGAACTGAATCCAGAGCGGTTAAGAAAACACTTACTATTCCTTCCTGGTTAAATGATGCTGCACTTGAAAAGAATGTCAACTTCTCTCAGGTGCTCCAGGATGCACTCATGGAAAAGCTCCATATTGCATAACCTCAAACCCTTATAAGCCAACCATTAAAGCCCGGGCCAGCGCCTTGGCTTTTTTATTTGCTCAAATTTGAGTAAAAGACGATGGTCAAAATTGTCCACCGTGGGGGTGCTGTTCTAAAATGCACACTATGCACTTTTCAGATATGCATGATCTGCACATCCGGTTTAAGCCTGTAAAGTCAATAATCTTGACAATTCAACTGTCCACTTAAAGGACATTAGGCCTCAGATGTCAACAGTTTTGACGTCCGGTTTCTAAAGTCGGTGATCCCGACTATTCAGGTGTCCGTTTAAAGGACATCAGGCTTCAGATGTCGGCTTTACCGACAACCGGTTTCGCCAACTTGGACAAAAATGTCCGTGTTCAACTGACTATGGTTTTGACAGCCGGTTTCGCTCCTCCAAATTGAGGAACGAGATATGAGGGAATTATCCCACATCTGGCCCTGGCTCCAGTATCTGCAAACAACCGGCAAACAATTTGCTACCGTCATTCGTGTCGGTGCCAGATCCCCGGCCCCTGAAGGGGTTTCCAATATGGTAAGGCCTTGAAGAGGGTATGCCCAACTTGGTAATACCTTTCCCCAAAATTGGGGACATCTTCAGGTATGGTATAACCTGTACCAGACCATTTTTTTATAATTGGTGTGCCTTAATCCGGGGTGTGTCGCGTTTTGCTACCCACTGGCCCTTACTGATGGTGTGCCCTGATCCGGGGTATACGGCGTTTTGCCGTACACCTCCAATAACTCCATAGGTACAAACATAAGCACCACCCAATAAAAACGGCTGTATGAGGCTGTCAGAGGATTATTTTATGGCAATGCGATTGCAGCCACATCACAGCCGAAAATTCCGCCCTGATACCCCTGGTATTTCAGGGTAAACGGTGGAGCCGGTAAAATATCCGTGTCCTGGTGACACGGTTTATTTTCAGCTATAGAGGACTCCTCAATTTTGAGGGCACCCATCACAACCCAGATTTGGGGGTTGACCTTTCGTCGAAATTTCGACAAAACTATGTCCTGGTGTAACTACTCAATTTTGAGCACACCCGGTACAACGGAAAAACCCGTTCTATTTGGCGGCGGAAAATTCCGCTGTGACATTTGGTGGTCGAAAATTCGGCTACCAGATCGGCCCAATTTTCGGCCGGTGTTTCTTCCACAATTGGAATA
Organism: Acetobacterium sp.; assembly: GCF_030652775.1. Taxonomy (GTDB): domain Bacteria; phylum Bacillota; class Clostridia; order Eubacteriales; family Eubacteriaceae; genus Acetobacterium. The sequence continues at coordinate 62,837 of NZ_JAUSPS010000012.1, forward strand.
AAGTATTGGCTCCCGTTTTTTCGGGTACCAATCGCCATGGTACTTTCGCTCATTTTTGCGCAAAAGTCTGAACCCTCAGATTTTTCAGAAAGTTCAGAGGGTACTTTTTCCGTTTTTTCCGATAAAGTCCAACTGTCCGATTTTCCGGATAGTTGGCCAGCCTATATAAAGCTGAATGCCATCATTTGCCATCATTCAACCCCAATGCCTCAATGAACCCGTCATTTTCAAATAGTTCAGACTCTATGTTTTTGCCGTCGATCTCTGCATTTAATTTATCAATCCTGATCCTCTGCTCTAATGTGGCCAGATCCATGTGATCCGATAGCCACTGGAGGGCTTTCATGCGGTCAAGAAGCTTTACCTTTATCCCATTATCCGTTAAGGCTATCTCAGATATTAAGCGACCGTCAACCTCTTCAGAGTTCCTGAGATACACACCATCACTATTGAAAGACACAATATCCGATATATCAGCAAAAGCAATCTCCATGAACAGCTGAAATATATCCTCTGGCCCAATTAACAAGCATTCTGACCTTATCTGCATAAGCTTCTGAATTTCACTTTTTATACTACCATTTATTAACAACCGGGCACCATGGGCGTTGGCCTGGGCATAGTTGCAACCATAAGCCTTCTGATAACTCTTGGTTGCGTTAAAGCAGCATATGTAATGCAAGCAGAAATCCCTCTGTTTGTCCGTTAAATCAGGATTTTCGAAGACTGAACAAATTACTTTTTCGATAACATCTTTAGTCATATTCCCACCTCAAAACATTCCGAACGTTCACTAAAAAAGTTGCAACGTTGCGAACGTTCGCTTTTTTCAATAGTAACGTTACCATTGGAGCATAGGCCATAATAAAGCCCGTATTAAATGTCTCGACCTTAGCATTTCTTAGCATTTCTTAGCATCTGATACCGCCCATACCTTGACATTTCTCAACATCTGAAGAGGTTCTTTTTAGGGTGTCACAAATGTCACCATGCTTCCTTTTTAGGGCCTCTAAAATCTCTAAATATCCTCTTCAGGTGCCATAAAAACCCACGGATAACGTTCGAATAATAAGAGGTGTATTCTGGCTAAATGACCATTAAAACAATAATATAGCATCGTATCATATGGAATTGGGAAAACCGTTGCTGTACCATCGGGATTTATCCGGGTTATCTTCCTTGCGCACATGGCACGGATATACTTAAAAACGGCCTCTGCCGGTTCCGGATCCTGATAGAGCTTAACCAAATTATTGAAGAGGTGCTTTTCATCGTTTGGTAATGTTTCGGGGGCAATGCGCTCATGAACGCCCGTTTTTAATGCGTTGCTATTTCCAGTGGGGGCGCCGTGATTGAGTGCGTTCTTATTGCCGTAAGGTGCACCATGGCCAGCAGCGTTTTTATTTCCCAGTGGCGCACCGCCTTTATTTTTCATGTTTTCACCTCACCGGTTGTTTGTTTGTTTTTGAATGTTGTTATTTTGCACGTTCCTTTTTAGGGCGTCCGATTTGTCCGGATACAATTCAAAAGGTGAGTTTTTCATAGAGATATGAACCTTAACATTTCTTAACATCTGGAAGAGGGGCAATAATTGGTAACCCTTTTTTAGGGACTGACAAATCTGACTATACTTCTTTTTTAGGGCCTTGGAAATCTTGGGATACTGTATTCCGCAGTAGCCCCTTTTTAGGGTGTTAGAAATGTTAGGACACTTATATCTTAACGTTAGCAATAGTTAGCATTTCTAAGCATTTCTAAGCATATTATTCTTGAATGTTAAGTTTTGTTAAGCCCTTTTATTATGGCCATTAGGATTAAATGGTGTACATCAGCGGTCTATTGCCACAAGCTCCAGCGCCTGGTTGTGCAATGCCCCCATTTTTTCACCCCGGCCGATGCCTATTTTATTACCAGCCTCTTTATAGTCCATGCCATTAAGATAAAGCAAGTTTAGCAATAGTCGATATTTTACAGGCTTTACACTATCTATCATTTTTATGGTCTCCGTTCTGATTCTGACTGATTCCCTGACCTCTGCATCAGCTTTTACCCTTAAAGGTTCCAGGTCGTTGATCCGGTCATACAGATCTTTTTTATCCCCGCCGGTTATTCTGTCGCCCTTAATGTATTGGGTGGTCATGGTTGCCCGTTCAAAGGCTTTTAAGTATTTGTCTGTTGCCGCTTCCTGTTTGTCCAGCTGGTACCGGTACCCGGATAAAATCGAGTGCTTCCAGACGTTCCCCGGATCCACCCCGATTGCAATGTTTGTCTTTGCCATTTAAGCCCCCTTATGGTAAAATGATTTCAATGCATTCATAATATCCACAAAGGGGCCCGTTCCTTTCCGGGTCTTTTTTTTACGCCTGTAAGGAGAGGTCACACCATGCGCCGGGCTTGCCATACTAATTGACCTCTGGCTTATTTAACGCTCTAAAATATTCCAATACGGGCTCTAAACGATAAATAGCAGTCTCAACATTACAACAAACGGCCATCTCATCTTCCAACGGATTATCTTCATCAACGATGGGGGTCAGTTCCATTAATGCCAGTGTGATTCTGGTTTCAATTGATTTGTTTAGGCTCGTGTTTTTTTCACTAATCATCGCAAACCCCTTTTTTTACAGTAATGCTTAATTTCTTTATAAACCCGTTCACCTTCATCTTTTGCCCGGTCAGCCATCAAACACAGGTCTTGCCCTTTTATACAGGCCTCTTCCCAGTTTGCGGCGTAAACATCAATAATCACCGGCACGTCTGCACCATATTCCTTGTCTTCAAAGACAAACCCATATTTTTTTAAATTCCTCATGTTTTTCATCCCTTCAAAAATTTATTGCGTACATGGTAGTATAAAAACGAATAAATATATAACCCGGCGTCATTCCGGTCAATGAAAGCCAAATTGAAGCCGTGTTCACTCTGTAAGGACAAGAGGGAAGCCATATAAGCCTTTTCATTGAATTGGGTGGTATACCGGTGGTTTATGATGTCACTGAAGCTTTTGCCCTCAATCATCAGGTGAAATTCTGCCTTTGATGCCCGGGTCAACTCATCTTTGAACCGCTCCCGGCCGTTGGTGAGATTCCCGGACAGCTCTTCCAGGGATCCCTTGCGCTCAATAACCACCGACTGGTCAAAGAAGAGGTCTCTCATGATGCCCATTTCAGCGTTGGCCGGGATCATAGCGGAATAATCGCCAAAACTCAGGGCCTTGGACTGGTAAGGCACCTCTTTCTTTTTTAAATAGCCTGTAATGTGGTCGTTTGCCTGCTCCCTGGTATCACACAAGATCACCATGGTCTTAAGCAGCGCCTTTAATTCGGTGTCAGAATATCGATATAAGTTCATTGGCACCCCCTTAATTCACTAATTTTAAATGCCGTGGCACTGGCTTTTTCACCGGAAATGATCGGCCATCGTCACCCATCATGAAGGTTTGCCCGTCGTCGGTTTCATATTTCCTGAAGGTTTCCACCTTTACGCCCTGATCCTCAAAGAATTGCTCCATTAACCCTTTGCCGGTGTCCATGGTATGGATCTCACTGACAACGCTCATACAATGCACCTGATACATCATGACGGTGGGGTTCATATAGGCCCATAAGAGGGAAGAGGCCGTTTCCGGTAACCGGATCGGCTCATGTAACCCGTGGGCCTGTAATGCCTCCATGGTGCTGAAATAGTCCTTGCACTCGTATTTTGCCCCATCATAGGACTTTGTAACCGGAAAGATCGTCAACAGTTCGGCCGGGGTTAATTCACAGATTTCATTTAAGAGCATCTGATCAAAGACTAGCAAGCTTTCCAGATTTTCACGGTCCATGGCCTTAATATCCACAATGGCCAGATAATTGACAGTGTAAAATATAATCCTCTTCGTAACATCTTTATTATCCGGTACCAATTGTTTTGCCTTTATAGCCCGGATCATGCCTTCAAGGTATTTGCGTTCATAACCAACCGGTGGGTGGTCTTTTTGGGTTCCTTCAATGAGTTTTAACATGTTTGATCCCTCCAAATTATTGATTTACTGTTAGATATGTTGCAAATGTTAGAAAAGATAGTTTTCTTGAATTTACAACATATCTAACATTTACAACAGCTTATTAAAAATAAAATACAATGGGTTAAGCTTATAAATAGTAGCTGACTTTCTGCCTAATCTTCCAGTATCGAGTGGTTTAATTTCAAATAGATAACCGTACTCAATGAGGGTATCCAGTAAAGGCTCTAAATCAGCTGTTACTTTTATCACTGGGTTTCTGCACATGATTAATATTTCATTTTTCTTATATTGTTCTTGTGGGTTCTGCTCCAACTTCCTTAAGACAAATCTAACTTGCTTCATCTGGTCATCTGCACCCATCAGATCATAGGCATTCATTGAATGAATTAAAAAATATCCCCCTATATCCATTGCGTTTGCCATGGTTTCCATACTGACCGGATCGCCATTAAGTAGGCTTTCGTATCCCATGCAATGGAGTATTCCAGCTATCCGCAATACTGCACCGTGTAATTTACTGGCAAAATCTGTCATAGTGCTTAAATCATTTCCAACCTGCTGCCTGTTTTCAATGTCTTCATAAAACAAGCGATATGCAGCCGTTGCCTCTTCTGACAGTTTAATTATTTTAGGCTGATCGTTTTTTATTTCAAGCAAGCTATAAATTAGATCCCTATAGGCTCTTTCATAAACCGGTGATATCGGGGTAGTGTCAAAACTGCGATGCCCAACCATTGAATTAGGTTTGCAATATAAAAATCGTGCTGTTAAGCCCCTGCCTTTAAAGGTGCCATTATCAAACATTCCTTCAATGACATTACTTTGGACGGCCAAAAGAATGGTTAATGTTGGGGCCGGTATGTATTCCGGGGGCCGTCCCCTCCGGTCTACCCTGATCGAGTCGCCACAATGCGCTTTTAATGTAGTATCAATGGAAACTGTGTTTGAATATTTACCGGCCAGTGTGTCAAAGAAACCTCCTTCTGCTGAAATCACTGATAATTTACCGTCATTATCAGCCAACAAAGAGGTTAACGCCTCTGGTGTAACATCATCAGCGATCAACCGAAGAGGCCTGATCTGTTCCGCTTCCAACTCCCTGCATTCAGTTTTAAGGTAATATGCTTCATCGGCTTTGTTTGCGTCCTCAAGCTTTTTAATTTGTTTTTCTTTGGTGCTGAGTTCGATCTTCTGCCTATCTATTTCGGCTTGCCTGCTTTTATTGACTTCCCGTTCAAATTCATGAACATGTTTTGTCATTGCGTTGATAATGGCACTCTTTCTTTCCCCGGGGTTTGCAATAATCAGGGTATATATGTTTAAAGGCTCAAAATAATCAGGTTTACCTCTGATTTTAAATTTACCTTGTACAGTACCGGCAATCACTGCCAGTGATGCAACGGCGCACATATCAATAGGTGTGGCCGTGCTTTCTGAAACAGCCTGGACATAGTTTTTCACCACTGGCGGTAATGATCCAAGTGGAAAAGATGGTAATTTCACTTCTTTTTCAAGCGGTTTTGGCTTTTCCCATTTTATTCCTGGTGTGCTTTCTGGTATAATAGTTGTATTATCACATTCATTCAACACCACAACATTACCCATTATGTCACTGTTATTCGAGGTTTTATGAGGCTCCTCGGCTTTTAAGGCCTCAATTTTTTTTATGATCTCATCTTCATGCTTCTTTTTTTCTTCTTCCTGTAATGCTTCCAAAAGTCGTAATTTTTCGCTGTTCATCTAAGATGCCCACACCTCCAGACTGTTTAAATTTTTGTATAATTCAATTTTTTCCTCATGACTGCCTTTAAGGAGGATATCCAATAAATAATTGACGGTTTCCCATTGGTGCATGGCCTTAACATAACGGGGGTGAAACTCATCCATTTCACTTACCGGCTGGTATTTCAAGATATTTTTCCAGTAAAAACGTGCCAGCTGTGCATGATCCGAATACGTCTTATCACACCAATCATCAAAAGCCTGTTTTAATTGCCGTTGCCGTTCCATTTCCTGTATTTTGGCGGTATTCGGTTGATAATCGCCTTTAAGATCAAGACCTAGCCCGAAATCAGCATTAAGCTTGTTCACTACCTCTAAAGGCTCCAGGTCAAATAGTTTGGCCACCAGATCAATTGCCGATCCACCAGCACCACACGCAAAGCATTTAAAACGGTTGTTTTTAAAGCTCATGCTTTCATGATGATCATTATGGAAGAGGCATAAGGCTTTATGATGCCGGTTGACCTCAAGCCCGTATCGCCTGGCAACCTCTTCAATGTCAAGGGTTTGGCGAATATGATCAAAGGGGTCAATCATTTTATGCGGCCTATGTTCCTTTTAAACTCCGTCATCCTGTCGGTGCTGATATGGGTAACGGCGGCTGGGGCTTCCTCTTCCTGCGCTTCGTCCTGGAAGGGGTTAAGCAAATATGCCAACAGGTCGTCAAAATTAATCAGATGCTTACGGCCTGCCTTAACGCTCTTGATTTTGCCATCCAATACCAGCCGTCTAATGGCGCATTGGGTGAGGGCTGTTTGTTCATCCAGAGCCTTTAATTCGGCTGATGCCTCTGGCACTGTCCGCATACGTGGGATATTCATTTATTTTTCCTCCTTGCTTAATTTTTTGATTGCTTCAAAAATCCGCTGTTTTTCTGTGTCTGGCAGTTCTTTTCTAAGTCGCCTAACAAAAGTGTTTTCGTGTATCCCTAAATAATCGGCTAATTCCCAATGCTTTACACCATTTACCTTTAATGCTTCACGAATATCTTTGTTTTTCATATATTTTCGAACCTCCTATAAATAATTTTCTTGTCAATTAATGGTGATGGTGATAATATATAATCACCAATAGTTGATGATAGTGATATCATACCAGAACACGGATGAATGATCAACATAAATTGTAATTATAAATTTGTCAATTATTGCGTACCATTAATTCGATAAAAGTTTAGGAGTAAATAAAACAATGGCAATTAATACTATATTTAGTGAACGTTTAAATTTATTAATGAAGGAAAGAGGGGTAACACAAACTACCCTTTCTGATGCTGTAGGAATAACAAAACAGTCTATAAGCATGTATTCAAATGCACATAGGGTGCCGGATATTGAAGTCTTTAAGAAAATTTGCGATTTCTTCGAAGTGTCGGCTGATTATTTATTAGGTACCAGCGATATCAAAAGCTTCGATATTGATAACGTCGGAATTAATAAAAAATTAGGACTTAGTGATGAAGTGATCACTATGATTGAATTAATTAAAAGAAAAGACGAATTTCTTGGAATTGATTTCTTTAATTATTTTATTTCCGAACCATTTTTCATAGATTTATTTATGCTTATTCGTGAATATATGGTTAATCTTGCACAAAACACTTTGGTCGATAATAGCTTCTTTAGAAAATACATTACTGAGAACAATTTAATAATAAGCGATGAAGAATTAGTTGAACGCCGTGAATATGCATTTAATTATGATGATAGAAGCGATTGTATGCACGCACTCAATTTACAAAAGAAAGCAAAAAAAATATATGATGACCGGGGGTACTTGAGTTACAAAATAAATGAAGCAATAGGAGATGTACTTTATAATGCAACAATTGAGAATTTGGAAGAACTACAATTTAATAAAGAAGTAAAAGATACATTAGATTTATTTTGGGATAAAAAAACTGAAGAATTTGAGTAATACTTAATTGCAAATCAAGTAATTTTTTCATTTATGATTTTATTTTCAAGGAGGTACCCCCATGGCCAACATACAAAAAAGAGGAAACACCTATAAAATAACTGCCTATAGTGGTTATGATACCGCTGGCAAACAAATCAGGCACACCATGACCTATAGGCCTCCAGAGGATTTAAGCCCGGCCAAATTAAAAAAAGAGCTGGATAAGATCGCCCTGGAGTTTGAAGAAAAATGCAATCTGGGCTATGTCATGGACAGCAATATTAAGCTCATTGATTTTATTGAGATCTGGTTTAAGAACTATGTAGGCAATAAGAACCTCTCCCCGGTAACGGTCAGGGGCTATCAAAATGAATCGATTAAAATAATTGAAGAGCTAGGACATATTAAAATGGGCCAGATCACGCCTAAACACATCCAAGACTTTTATGCAAAGATCAAAGGTAGTACCGGTGTAAGGGGTGGGGAAAAATTCACGGTAACGCCGGAATATCTGGCAACCGTGGCCAGCATGAAACAAAAGGATATTTCGGATAAAGCCGGGATCAATGACGATGCACTGCGACGATTAAAAAAAGGCGGGAACACTACCCATGAAATAGCCTGTAAGGTGGCTGATGCCATTGGAAAAGATTTTGATACCCTCTTCCTGTCTACCAACCCACAAAGGGAAGTCTCAAATGAAACAGTGCTGCATTACCACAAATTATTGAATAACATCATGAATACCGCTGTTAAATGGGGCGTTATAGCCTTTAACCCCATAGAAAAACGGGTAGAGTTGCCAAAATCAGACCGCAAAGAACCGGCCTATATGGATGATAAAGAAGCCCTGGCATTTCTGGAACTGCTGGAAGAGGAACCCATCAAATATAAACTAGCGCTTAACCTTCTAATATTCAGTGGTTTACGGCGTGGGGAGATCGGCGGCTTGAAATGGTCGGACATTGATTTCGATGATAAGATCATCACTGTGAAGAGGGCTTTAAAATACATTGCCGGTGTGGGCCTGTTTGAAGGGGAAACCAAAACCTTTAAATCAAGAAGAAGCATTAAGCTGCCTGATTTCGTCTTTGATCTGTTCAAGGCCTATAAGGTGTGGCAACTGGAAGAGCGCCTTAAGGTGGGGGATCGGTGGCAAGATCATGATTTTATTTTTACCCGGTGGAATGGGGAACCCATGAGCCTGGACACGATCGGCGGTTATTTGAAGAAATTCACAGACAAGCATGGGTTAAAGCCGGTGCACCTGCATTCACTCAGGCACACCAATGCCTCAATACTCATTGCCAGCGGTGTGGATCTCAAAACGGTATCCTCACGGCTGGGACATTCTAATTTATCAACAACGGGGAATATTTATGCCCATGTGATTAATTCAGCCGATGCAAAGGCCAGTGATGCCCTGGATCATATTCTAGTCACAAAAGCCCGTAAAGCTCAGTAACTTTTGTTATTGGGCTTTGTTTTTTTTAAGAATAAACACCAAATAAACACCAGACTAGGGGTTTATTGACCTCTTCCAGCCCCGGGACATAAAAAAAAGAGAACCTCAACGGCTCTCTTATGCAATTCTTATTGGTGGAGATGAGGGGACTCGAACCCCTGGCCTTCTGACTGCCAGTCAGACGCGATCCCAACTTCGCCACACCCCCAGATGATACTGCTTTCAGGACACTTTTACAGTATAATTGAGCTGCCTTTTTTTTGCAAGTGTTTTTTTAAAAAAAGTCGAGAAAAAAGGAGGCTTTTTTATTTTTGGGGATAAAATGAGGGGAAAAGTACTGATTGAATGATTAGAAATGCGAAAAAATAGGTTTGTTGCTGGCCACCGATAAAATACAGAGTTGTTCAAATACCTGAAGTCAAGAAAATATCTGTTTTGTCTGAAATGCTAATATTTATAAAAATACGAAGCAATATAATACTGAAGTAAAGCGAAATATTCTAAAACAGTAAAAAAAATGCCAAAAATTTCCTGTATGTGTTATAATATTACTCAATGGAAATCGATGTAAAATGAAAATTATGGGATTATTGTCTAAAGGGGTTGTTTTATGAGAGTCTTACTAAAGATTACTGACATTATTGACGTAGAGGTGCTGCAAAGAATACAGGATTCTTTTTCAGATGCCACCGGACTTGCCGCGGTTACGGTTGATTACAAAGGCAATCCAATTACGGAATACAGTAATTTTTCGGAATACTGTACCTGTGTCAGAAAAGACAGCAACAATCGCGATTGTTGTTTTCAGTCAGATGCCCATGGTGGCATTGAATCGGCACGATCCGGAAAACCATCGATTTACATTTGTCATGGGGGACTGGTAGACCTTGCCGTTCCAATCATGGTCAAGGGAAATTATCTGGGCGCCATTATGGCGGGACAGGTAAAAATTGATGAAGAAGAAATGAAACGTCTGCCTTATGGCACCAGCCATGAACTGACGGATTTTTCGAAAAACCCGGAAATCACGGATTTGTATGACAAAACGTTAAAAACAACATTAACCCAGGTCAGAGCAGCAGCGGATCTGCTCTATACTATTGCCAATTATCTGGTTGAAAAACAAATGATTCATATTATCCAGGAGGAATTACATAATAAAAACCTGGAATTAATGGAAGAGGTTAAGCTGCGAAGTGAGGTTGAGGCTTCATTGAAAGAAGCGGATTTAAAAGCTTTGCAGGCTCAGATTAATCCTCATTTTCTGTTCAATGTATTAAACACTATTGGCCGGTTGGCACTTCTGGAGGGGGCAGACAAAACCCAGGAAATGATCTATGCATTTTCGGACATGATGCGCTACACCCTTAAAAAAGAAAAGAACAATGTGGTGACGCTGAAAGAAGAAATGGAACATGTGCAAAACTATTTATCGATCCAGAAAATGCGCCTGGGAAATCGATTGAATTATTCGGTGGAAGTGGATGAGATGGCTGAAGATATCTTATGTCCATTTATGACCATCCAGCCGTTTGTCGAAAATGCCATTATTCATGCCATTGAACCCAACGCCAAAGGCGGAGCGGTGAGGATAACAGCGGATATTCTGAAAGAAATAGCGATTTTGAAAATTGTTGATGACGGGAAAGGAATTCCTGGTGATCGTATCCATAAAATTTTGGATGGAACCTACGAAGCTGACGGACGGGAAAAAAATACCGGAATTGGAATAAATAACGCAAACAAGCGGCTTATGTATTACTACGGCGTTGATTATGGGGTTGAAATAAAAAGTGAGCTTGAAAAGGGCACTGAAATCACTATTAAAATACCTCGTAAATCTCTAGCTGGGAGGGGATTATAATCATGTATAAACTGTTTATTGTTGAAGACGAGCATTTAGAGATTGAAGCGATTAAACTCATTCTAAGTCAACATGGCGAAAACATCGAAGTTGTGGGCGAAGCATCTTCGGGACTGGTGGCTATTGAAGAAATCCGTCGGCTGAATCCGGACATTATTCTATTAGACATCAACATTCCGGAAATTAACGGCATTGATGTTCTAAAGATGATCAAAAAAGAAGATCATGAAAAGAAGGTCATTTTAATTACCGCATTTAATGAATTTGATTTTGCTCATCAGGCCATCAAAGCTCGAGTTGATGATTTTTTGTTAAAACCGATCCGTCCCCAACAACTCATGGATTCAATCAATCAGAGTATTGCTTCATTAAAGAACAATGCCAAAGAGCGATTTGATGAAAAAATGAATGAAGTTATTTTTGCCATTATCCAGAAAAAATACAGTGATGCCCGAACAGCCCTGATTAGTTATCTGGATATGATCTATGATTATCATACCTATGATATCATGTCGGTACAGGCAGAAATTAAGCATTTTATGGAAGAACTTAATATTGTTACTCAGGACATGTGCGGTTATGAACTGAATAGTCCGCTCTGCTCAAGTAACAACATGCAATTTGTCAACGGCTATAAAAATCGTTATGACTTGAAAATTGAAATTATGAAAACTATTGACAAGGTCTTTGACCGGATGCTTGACAATAAAGAAACGCGAAAGAACAATATCGAAGATATTTTGAATTATATTGACCGAAACTGTTATAAGGATATTTCCCTTGATCAGGTTGGCGAGTATGCCAACATGAGTTCTTACTATTTAAGTAAGATCTTTAAAAAGGAAACCGGCGTCAATTTTGTGACCTACCTGACGGAACGAAAAATTGAGATTGCCAAGGATATGCTGGCCAATACCGACGTTCCGATTATCAATATTGCGCTGGATCTTTCTTACCATGAACCGAATTATTTCAGCAAGGTATTTAAAAAGAGTACCGGAATGACACCGACTGAGTATCGGAAAGAGCGCCGCGGCATCGCTCTTGAGGAAGATGAACAATTAGGAAACGGCCATTCAAAAGATGAAAAGTATGCAGAAAAGCATCGGGAAGTATCCTGATACAAAAAGCAAATAAAAGAGTAAAAATATAGAACAGGAAAACCTGATGGTTGACCTGTTCTTTTTATATGCCAGAATAATTAGAGGTGACCTTATAGTGCAGGGATTAGACAAAATATTCCACTATGTTTTTGTGTACAGAGACAAAAAACCGCGGTAGTAAAAGGTTTTCAAGGCGATCTTGAGAAACCCACAATAATTTTATAAGAACAGCACAAGTAATTATCATAGCCTTTGCATTAGAATATAGGTAGTTCAGTAACAAAATCTTGTAATTAAGGAGGATAGAGCTTATGACAAACGAAGCTTTAGGCATGATTGAAACCAAAGGTCTGGTTGCCGCTATTGAAGCAGCAGATGCTATGGTAAAATCAGCAAATGTATCATTAATGGGCTACGAAAAAATCGGTTCCGGTTTAGTAACTGTAATGGTTCGTGGTGATGTTGGAGCAGTTAAGGCTGCAGTTGATGCAGGTGCTGCAGCAGCTGACAAAGTTGGACAAGTTGTTTCAGTACACGTAATCCCAAGACCACACGGTGATGTGGAGAAAATTTTACCAAGTCTATAATATTTAATAATTACGGAGGTGTAAATTAATGAAAGATGATTTAATGAACAAGTTGATGGAAGAAGTTATGAAAAAAATGAGTGAAGTTGAAGAAACTGGCTCAGTTGCCGCTGCAACAGGTGTATGCGGATTGACCGAATTTGTAGGAACAGCTGTTGGTAACACAATTGGTTTTGTTATTGCAAACGTGGACAGAACTTTACATGAAGCTATGAAAATTGATCCTAAATACAGATCTATCGGTATTCTTTCCGCTAGAACTGGTGCTGGTCCTCAGATTTTTGCTGCTGATGAAGCTGTAAAAGCTACTAATTGCGAAGTCGTTTCTTGTGAACTTGCAAGAGATACTGAAGGTGGCGCAGGTCATGGTTCTTTAATTATCTTTGGTGCGGAAGATGTATCTGATGCAAAACGTGCTGTTGAAGTAGCTCTTAACGACTTAAACAGAACCTTCGGAGATGTATATGCAAACGCTGCAGGCCATTTGGAATTCCAATATACTGCCCGCGCAAGCTTTGCTTGTAATATGACTTTAGGTGCTCCAATCGGAAAAGCTTTCGCAATCATTGTTGGTGCTCCAGCTGGTATCGGCGTATTAATGTCTGATGCTGCTTTAAAAGCTGCTAACGTAGAACTTTGTGGTTATGCTTCACCTGATAATGGTGGTACTAAATATTCGAATGAATCAATGATCTTCATTTCTGGAGACGCCGGTGCAGTTCGTCAAGCCGTATACGCTGCTAGAGAAGTTGGTAAACAAGCTTTAGAAGCTCTTGGCGGTCCTTGCCCACCTGTAACAACTCCTTATATTTAAGTAGCTGTTGTTAGTTTTCTAAGAAAGAAGGAGGAATAATGACTATGAAGTCAAAAAGATTTGAAGCTTTAGCAGCTCGTCCAGTCAAAAAGGATGGTTTCGTTAAAGAATGGCCAGAAGTAGGTCTAATTGCAATGAACAGCCCTGGGGACCCAGTTCCTAGTTTACGTGTTGAAAATGGTGTAGTTGTAGAACTGGATGGAAAAAAACGAGCAGAATTTGATATGCTTGATACTTTCATCGCTAACTATGCAATTCGTTTAGAAAAAGCCCAAGAATATATGGCAATGGATTCGATCAAAATTGCTAATATGCTTGTTGATATTAATGTTCCAAGAGATATCGTTGTAGATATTACTACCTCGATCACGCCTGCTAAAATTACTGAAGTACTTGGTCACATGACAGTATTAGAAATGATGATGGCTCAAAGTAAAATGCGAGCTCGTTTAATGCCTTCTAACCAATGTCACGTAACCAACGTAAAAGATAACATGGTTCAAATCGCTGCTGATGCTGCAGAAGCTGCAATCCGTGGATTTGATGAAATGGAAACAACAGTAGGTATCGGTCGTTATGCACCATTTAACGCTCTTGCTATCATGGTCGGCGCAAATGTTGGTCGTCCAGGTATCTTAACACAATGTGCTGTTGAAGAAGCTACCGAACTTGACCTTGGTATGAAAGGTTACACCGCTTATGCTGAAACTATTTCGGTATATGGTACCGAACCAGTTTTCATGGATGGTGATGATACGCCATACTCAAAAGCTTTCTTAGCATCAAGCTACGCTTCTCGTGGTTTGAAAATGCGTTTTACATCTGGTTCTGGATCAGAAGTACAAATGGGTTATGCCGAAGGCAAATCAATGCTTTATCTTGAAGCTCGATGCTTATACATCACTAAGGGTGCCGGCGTACAAGGGAGCCAGAATGGTTCAGTTTCTTGTATCGGTGTTCCAGCAGGTGTACCAGGCGGTATCCGAGAAGTATTGGCTGAAAACTTATTGGCAGCATGCCTCGATTTAGAGTGTGCTTCTTCTAATGACCAAACCTTTACTCACTCAGACTTACGACGAGTTGCTCGTTCATTAATGCAAATGGTACCAGGAACTGATTACATCTGTTCTGGTTACTCTGCTACACCTAACTATGATAATATGTTTGCAGGCTCTAACTGGGATGCAGATGATTATGATGATTGGAATGTCATCCAACGTGACTTAAAAATAGACGGTGGTTTACAACCTGTTGGCGAAGAAGAGCTTGTTGCTGTTCGTGCTAAAGGCGCTCGCGCAATGCAGATCTTATTCAGAGAATTAGGCTTAACCGAAATCACTGATGCTGAAGTTGAAGCGGCAACTTATGCTCGTGGATCTCAAGATATGCCTGACCGTGATGTTGTCGCTGACTTAAAATCTGTTGAAGATTTAATGGGTCGTGGCGCAACAGCAGTTGACTTTATTAAAGCTTTAGACCGCGGCGGCATGAGAGATGTTGCTGAATCGATCTTTAACATTCAGTTACAGAAATGTGCGGGTGACTACTTACACACTGCTTCTAAATTAAGCGCTACATGGGAATGTATCTCAGCAGTTAACTATCCAAATACTTATCATGGAGTAAAAACTGGTTATGTAATCAGTGATGAAAGATGGGCACAAATCCAAGATATTCCATGGGCTGTTGACCCAGCAAGCATATAGGAAGGGGTGTAAAAAAATGGCTATAAACGAACAAATGTTAAAAAGCATTATCGAAGATGTTTTAAAAGAAATGACTGGCGCTACTTCAGCTTCTGCACCAGCTGCTTCTGCTGCTGGCTCAGTTAAACTGACTCCAATCGGAGAAGCAAAACAAGGAATGGCTAGTGATGAAGTAGTTATTGGTTTAGCTCCTGCTTTTGCAGAATCTCAAACGGTAACAATCGTCGGTCTGCCACACGATAAGGTTCTTAAAGAAATTATCGCCGGTATCGAAGAAGAAGGCTTAAAAGCCCGAGTTATCAAAATTTACCGAAGTTCTGACGTTGCTGTATGCGGTCATACTGCTGCTAAACTTTCTGGATCCGGTATTGGTATTGGTATCCAGTCAAAAGGTACTTCCTTAATTCACCAAAAAGATTTACCACAGTTAAGTAACTTAGAATTATTTTCTCAAGCACCATTGATCGATTTAGAAACATATCGAATGATTGGGAAAAATGCTGCTAAATATGCTAAAGGCGAAAGCCCAGCACCCGTTCCAGTAAGAAACGACCAAATGGCTCGTCCAGCTTACCAGGCGAAAGCAGCCTTATTACATATTAAAGAAACTGAACATGTTGAAGCCGGTAAAAAAGCCGTCGAACAACAAGTTTCGTTTGTATAAGTGGAGGTGACCAGAATGACACAAGAACAAATGTTGGAACAAATCGTTAAACAAGTTATGAGTTCGATGAGTACCGCTGCAGCTCCAGCTACAGGCGCTACTGGAACTGTTTCGAAAGCTGATTACCCAATCGGAGATAAAAGACCAGAACTGATCTTCTCTGCTACCGGAAAGGCTTACAAAGAATTAACCTTAGATAAATTATTAGCTGGCCAATTAACACCAGAAGATTTACGTATCAGACCAGAAACCCTTGAACTTCAAGCTCAGGTTGCTGAATCTGTAAAACGTGATGCATTTGCTAGAAACCTAAGAAGAGCTGCTGAACTGATCGCTGTTCCAGATGCTCGTTTATTAGAAATCTACAATGCCCTTCGTCCATACAAATCAACTAAAGACGAATTATTGGCGATTGCTGCTGAACTTAAAAATCAATTCAATGCTCCAATTTCTGCTTCTTTAGTAGCAGAAGCTGCTGAAGTATACTACAATAGAAAAAGATCAAAAGAATTCTTATAGAATTAGCAGAATAGGAAGTGTTGGGAGGACTAACATATGATTATTGCAGGAATAGATATTGGAAATGCAAGCACTGAAACAGCTCTTGCCCGATATGTCGACGGAAAGCCTGAATTTCTTTGTAGTGGTATTGTTGATACCACTGGGATGAAGGGAACCCGTCAAAATATTCATGGAGTTTTCGCCTCTCTCAAACAAGCCCTTGAAAAAGCTGGTTTAACCGTAGAAAATGTTGATTTAATCCGGATCAATGAAGCTGCTCCTGTTATTGGGGATGTAGCAATGGAAACAATTACGGAAACAATTATTACGGAATCAACCATGATCGGTCACAATCCCTCTACACCAGGGGGATTGGGGATCGGTGTGGGTGTGACCGTAGACATAAGAGAAGTTAGTAATTGTGATAAAGGCGAGTCAGTTATCGTTGTTATCCCAAGAGAAGTGGATTTTGAAGATTCCTCTCGGATTATTAACCATGCTGTTAATAACGGCATATTTATTAATGGTGCCATTGTCCAACGTGATGATGGCGTTTTAATTAATAACCGACTTGTCAAAAAAATTCCGATTGTTGATGAAGTTTCACTGATTGAAAAGGTGCCAAGAAACATGCGCGCAGCCATTGAGGTTGCCGCACCAGGTTCGGTAGTTGAACAGCTATCAAACCCATACGGCATTGCAACCGTATTTGATTTAACATCCGACGAGACAAAGCAGGTTGTCCCTGTATCACGAGCACTCATCGGAAATCGTTCAGCAGTTGTTATCAAAACGCCGGCAGGGGATGTCAAAGAAAGAAAAATCCCGGCTGGCCAAATCATTATTCAGGGATCTAACAAAAAAGCCCAGGTTAATGTCGATGATGGTGCTGAAAAAATTATGGATGCAATACGTTCCGTAGCTCCTGTAGAAGATATTAAAGGAGAAGCTGGCACTAACGCCGGTGGAATGCTCGAAAAGGTCAGACAGGTCATGTCGAACCTGACAGATCAACTGCCAAGTGCAATTAAGATTCAAGATTTATTAGCCGTCGATACTTTCGTACCACAAACTGTCAAAGGTGGGGTTGCGGAAGAATTTTCCATGGAAAATGCCGTTGGTATTGCCGCCATGGTTAAAGCCGATAAATTGCAAATGAATATGATTGCTCATGAATTGGAAGCTGAACTGGGTGTAAAAGTTGAAGTGGGTGGAGTGGAAGCTGATATGGCGATCCGCGGCGCCTTAACAACACCGGGAAGCAATCGGCCTTTAGCAATTATCGATATGGGTGCAGGATCGACAGATGCAGCAATTATTAACAGGGCAGGTGAAATCAAGTCCATCCATTTAGCAGGTGCCGGAAATATGGTCACACTGCTCATCGCATCTGAGTTAGGATATGACAACATGGCTCTGGCGGAAGATATCAAAAAATATCCGCTGGCAAAGGTTGAAAGTTTATTCCATATTCGTCATGAAGATGGAACCGTTCAATTTTTTGACAAGCCACTTGATCCCAGAACTTTTGCACGGGTTGTCATTTTGACACCGAATGGAATGATGCCCATGCCGGGTAACTACTCACTGGAACGTATTCGAGCAGTACGTCGAGAAGCGAAAACAAAAGTATTTGTTGTAAATGCCATTCGTTCTTTAGAACGAGTTAGCCCCACCGGAAACGTCCGGGATATTGAATTTGTAACTTTGGTCGGAGGATCAGCTCTAGATTTTGAGATTCCGCAGTTAGTAACAGATGCCCTATCCAAGTACAGCATTGTTTCAGGACGGGCGAATATTAGAGGGGTTGAGGGTCCACGTAACGCAGTAGCCACCGGTCTCGTACTTGCTTACGAAGAAGGTGAATAAGATGCGGATGGATTTCGATGCTCCAAAACCAGAAATTAAAGTTGTCCATGGCAAAAATATTACGTATCAAAAGGTCGTTGACGAAGTATTACATGGAATCGAAGAAGAAGGTGTGCCTTTTTCCATCGAAGAACTGGAAGAAACCAATCCGGTGGAGCTTGCTTTTAGAGGAGCTGAATTATCCCACCTTGGCGTTGGAATCGGAATTACCGAAAATGAAGTGGTGCTCCATTATATTAAATTAAAAGAGGACCATCCAATTTTTAAAATTCCATCTTTCAGTGACGAGGCCACGCTACGAGCAATCGGAAGCAATGCCGCAAGACTGGTAAAAAGAATGCCGTTTAAGAATCTAGATAATACTGAGCTGTCGTAAGGAGGGGTTAATTTGAATAGAGGAGAGGCCATTGGCCTAATAGAAGCTATTGGGTTGGCCACAGCGATTGAAGCTGCCGATGCGGCAGTCAAGTCAGCAAATGTCAGGCTGATTGGCTATGAAGCGTGTAAAGGTGACGGTATGTCTACCATTAAAGTGGCAGGCGATATTGGCGCAGTTAAGGCGGCGGTTGACGCGGCTACAGCTGCTTGTGCCAAAGGTCGGGGTGTTTGGGGAACCAAAGTGATCGCCAGACCCAGTGAAGGTATTGATAAATTAATTTACAATAATCAAACAGTGGGTTACACACCACCGGAAGAACCAAAAGCTGAAGTAGTCATTATCGATGAAAATGAAGAAACAGTAGAAGAAACAGTAGAAGAAACAGCAGAAGAAACAGCAGAAGAAACCGCAGAAGAAACCACAGAAGAATAATCACTGAAATCTGCTTAATGTTTCAGACAGAGAGATCTTTTGAAGAAAAGGTGTTAGATATGAATGCAGACGAAAAAAAAGTAATTGAACAAATCGTAATCAATACGGTTAAGAAATTGATGGAAGAAAAAGACAGTCCGAATCGTGTTGCTTTGGGAATTTCTAATAAACACATTCATCTTTCCCAGGAAGATATTGAGACACTTTTTGGCAAAGGTTATGAACTGACCAATATAAAAGACTTAAAACAACCAGGACAATATGCAGCCAAAGAGTCGGTTAAAGTGATTGGACCCAAAGGAAGTTTTGACAAGGTTCGCATTTTAGGACCAGCCAGACCAGAAAGTCAAATCGAAATATCTTTAACTGATGCCAGAACCCTGGGGATTAAAGCTCCTGTTTGTGAATCAGGGAAACTTGAAGGCACCCCGGGAATTACCCTTGAAGGACCATGCGGTTCCGTTACACTTAGCCATGGGGTGATTGTTGCACTTAGACATATTCACATGCCACCTGATGTTGCTGAAAAACTTGGAATTAAAGATAAAGACTGGGTATGTGTTGAAACAAGCGGCGTTCGAAAAACTATTTTCTGTAATGTGCTAGCCCGGGTATCCGATAAATTTGATTATGAAATGCATTTGGATACGGATGAAGCGAACGCAGCAGGACTTAATAACGATGATTATTTAAAAATAATCCCAAACAGGTGAAATAATGGATTGGAAATCTGGTAACGACGCAATATTGGAATTTGCAGAATTAATTCGAGAGAAAAAAGCCAATGCTTACACTGGTGAGCTAAAAGTTGGTGTCGATCTCGGTACTGCAAATATTGTCATCGCAGTGGTAGATGAGAACAATCGTCCCATTGCTGGAGCTACTCAAGGCGCGTCAGTTGTTCGCGACGGAATTGTTGTCGACTATCTCGGAGCGAGCCAAATCGTACGAAAACTTAAAGGTGAGGTTGAGGGGATTTTGGGCATTGACTTATCATATGCCAAAGCCGCCACGGCCATTCCTCCTGGTATCTTGGCAGGGAATACAAAGATTATTTCTAACGTGGTTGACTCGGCCGACTTTGTAGTAACAAATGTTGTTGATGAACCCACTGCAGCAGCAACCGTTCTTGGTATTCAAAATGGCGCTGTTGTGGATGTTGGGGGCGGAACCACCGGAATCAGTATTCTCAAAGATGGTGAAGTTATTTTCACAGCCGATGAAGCGACCGGAGGGACACATATGAGTCTGGTACTGGCAGGTTTTCATCATATAAGCTTTGAAGAAGCAGAGGAACTTAAAAAAAACGAATCACAGAAAAAGATATTTCCAATTATCAAACCCGTCGTACAGAAGATGGCGTCGATCGTCAATCGTTTTATTGTCGGGTACGACGTTGATGTTATTTATGTGGTTGGCGGGGCTTGTGTCTTCGATGATTTTGAAAAAACATTTGAAGACGAAACAGGCATCAAAACCATTAAACCAGTAGAACCATTATTGGTAACACCCTTAGGGATCGCCTTTAATTGTCAAAGGTAAGAAATGTGGTGATAGAATTTGGACATGGAGAAAATGCTTGAAAATGGTTTGTTGGATATACTTATTCAAAAAATCGTTGACGAGGTTGTCAGGCGAATAAAAAATCAACCTAAAAAAGCAGTTGTTTTCTTTACGGGAGCTTCGATTGGTTTTAGAGAGTCGATGGATTCACTGTTGAAATTACAAAAAGATGGTTGGCAATTAAAAGTTGTTCTTTCTGATGATGGCATGAAGGTGTTAGATCCTGTTGCTATGCAAAAAGAACTGAATCTTGACGTGATTTATCACAGTGGCAACATCAAAAGCCAAAAAGAGCTGTATGGATCAGCTGATATGTTTGTGATTGCCACCATGAGCGTGAATACAGCAGCCAAACTGGCTGTGGGAATAACCGACACCGTTTTGTTATCCCTCGTAAATCACGGATTTATGGCCGGTACACCGGTAGTTGCGGCAATCAATGCATGTGATCCGGGTGATCCCCAGAGAGCATCGCTGGGGATGGGAAAATCGTCTCCAAAATATCGGGAAATGTTGAATAACAACATCAAAACACTGCGAGATTTTGGAATGAAATTAGTAAGTGGCAATGACTTGTATGCTACTTGTGTTGGTGGAACCCCCACAGAAGCTAATAATTTAATCGTTGAAAAGACAGCCAAGCCGGTCGGAAAAGAACCAGTGGTTAACCAGATCTCACCGGTCAATAATAGCGAATGCGTGATTGATAAGAACGTTATCTCACGGGTCGATATTTTAAAAGCCCGGGGAGCAAAGCTGGTTAAGATACCATCTGGATCAATTTTAACAGGCTATGCTGCGGAAGCTGCAAAGGAATTTGGGCTCCAGATTATCAGGATTTAATAAGGGTGGTGAATTTATGCAGTTAGCAAAAGTAGTCGGAAACGTAGTATCAACCCAAAAAGATCCTAATCTTGTGGGATGTAAACTGTTGATTATTAAAAAAATTGATGAATACGGCGAATTTGAAAAATATTCAAGTTCTTCTACAGCAATTGCCGTGGACTCGGTGGGCGCAGGGATTGGTGAAACCGTCATCGTTACATCTGGCAGTAATGCCCGGTATGTTTATGGTGATAAGATGGCACCAATTGATATGACCATTGTCGGTATCATTGATGAAATTCAGATTGTTTAGTGAGGTGAAGAGATGCCAAATGTGTATACCCGAGGAGGGGACAAAGGCGAGACTGGTCTTTTTGGATCCAGTCGGACGCCGAAGGATAATATCCGTGTTGATGCATATGGAACGATGGACGAAGCAAATTCGGCCATTGGTTTAGCGTACTCACTTTGCGAAGATCAAGATATTAAAGAAATATTGCACTATTTACAAAAACGGATTTTTGTTTTAGGTGCAGAACTTGCCAGTGATGAAAAAGGCAAGGCGATGCTGACAGACAAAATTTCCCAGGCCGATGTGGATTACATGGAATGCACGATGGAACAATATTTAGCAATCATTGGTCCGCAGAAGGCTTTCATTATCCCAGGTGCCAGTCCGGCATCAGCAGCACTACATGTAGCGCGCACAGTTGTCAGACGGGGTGAGCGATTAATTGTCAAATATAATCGCAAAAATGAAGAAAGTCGACCAGAATTAGTAAAATTCGTTAATCGACTGTCTGATACCCTTTTTGTTTTGGCACGGACAGTAGAGTTTAATGGTGTCGTAAAAGAAATTGTCGACCGGGTAAAAGAAAAGTTGAGTCGATTAGAAACTGCGCAAGCGGGCATTGTTAATGGCGAAGCTTGTGAAAAAGAATATTCTTTACTCACTCTAGCAAAAAAAATGGCTGCTGCAGCCAGAGTTAAGGCGGAAGAAATCAATGTTCCGATTGTTTTTTCAGTTGTCGACTCAGGTGGAAATTTGGCCTACTTTGAACGTATGGAAGATGCGTTGATGGTCAGTATTGATATTTCAGTGAATAAGGCATATACTGCCAATGCACTGAAAATGTCCACTGATAAAGTCGCCAGTGTGGTAAAAGAGGATGGCTCACTTTATGGCCTGCAATGGACCAATAATGGTCGGATGGTCGTTTTTGGCGGGGGCTATCCACTAAAATACAATGGCGAAGTAATTGGTGGAATTGGCGTCAGCGGCGGAAGTGTCGATGAAGATATGATTATTGCGAAGAGTGCTTTAGCTGTTTTATAAAATACTAATTAATCAGGAGGAAGAAAAATGACGACTACTGGAAAATTATTAGATATGGCAAAGAAAATGGCAGAAGCGGCTGCTGTAAAAGCAATCGAAATCGATGTGCCAATGGTTATTGTAATTTGTGATGCCAGCGGCAACACCGTATTATTTAACCGGATGGAAGATTCTTTACTCGCTAGTATGGATATTGCCACCAATAAGGCTTATACTGCCGTTGCGCTTAAAATGGGTACCGATCAAGCCGCTGATCTTGCTAAAGAGTCAGGACAACTTTTCGGAATCGCTAGCTGCGATAAGGGCAGAATGGTTGTATTTGGCGGTGGCTTCCCTATTTTTGAAGGGGATAAAATCATTGGCGGTATCGGAGTAAGTGGTGGAAGTGTCGCCGAAGACATGACTGTTGCTCAAGCTGGACTAGACGCTCTAAAATAAGACAAAAAATTAACACGATCCAGGAGGTACCTCGTATGAATATAGATACCACAGGTATAGAATATATTGTAAAAAAAGTAATGGCAGAAATTGATTGTGCAGATGAAGGCGGAAAGCCTCTCAAAGACGGCGAGTTGGGTGTTTTCAATGATATGGAAAATGCCATTGATGCAGCCTTTACCGCTCAAAAATCGTTTATGAGAGAATCTTTAGCATACAGAAGTAAATTGATTGCCGCCATGCGAGCAGAAATGCTCAAAAAAGAGAATATGGAAATGATCTGCCAAATGGCGGTTGAAGAAACCGGCATGGGAAATTATGAACATAAGCTTTTAAAACACGAATTAGCGACCGTTAAAACACCGGGTGTTGAAGATCTGGTGGCAGAAGCATTTACCGGAGATGATGGTTTAACTCTTATTGAACAATCACCATTTGGTGTAATTGGTTCGGTTTCACCTTCGACCAACCCCAGTGAAACAGTTATCTGTAATTCAATAGGGATGCTGGCAGCAGGAAATACAGTTGTATTTGCGCCACACCCCAGTGCTAAAAAAACCAGTGCTTTAACAGTTAAACTGTTAAACAAAGCAATTTTAGCAGCTGGCGGACCAGAAAATCTGATTGTTACAACGGCAGAACCAACCATTGACAGTGCCAACACGATGTTTGCCAGTCCCAAAATCACTCTGTTATGTGCAACTGGTGGACCTGGGGTCGTTAAAACGGTTTTACAAAGCGGTAAAAAAGCCATCGGTGCCGGAGCGGGGAATCCCCCAGCTTTGGTTGATGAAACGGCCGATATTGAAAAAGCGGGAAAAGATATTATTGATGGCTGTTGTTTTGATAATAACTTACCTTGTATCGCCGAAAAAGAAGTCGTTGTTGTTGAACAAGTAGCCGATTATCTGATCTTCAACATGAAGAAGAACGGCGCTTATGAACTCAAAGATGCCAAGAAAATCGCCGAATTAGAAGAACTTGTTATTCCTGGTGGTCGATTGAACCGTGATTACGTTGGCAGAAATGCCAAAACGATTTTGGCTGGGATTGGGATCAATGTGGACCCGGCGGTACGCGTTGTCATTATTGAAACCACAAAAGATCACATATTTGCTGTTGAAGAATTAATGATGCCTATACTGCCAATCGTCCGCGTAAAAAATGTTGCAGAAGGTATTGATCTTGCTGTAGAATTAGAGCATGGCAACCGTCATACTGCGATCATGCATTCAACAAATATCAATAACTTAACTGAAATGGCAAAAAGAGTGCAAACCACTATTTTTGTTAAAAATGGTCCTTCATACGCTGGTATCGGAGTTGGCGGGGAAGGTTATACAACCTTTACCATTGCCGGCCCTACCGGTGAAGGCCTAACATCTGCTAAGACATTTACTCGTAAAAGAAGATGTGTATTAGTAGGAGGATTTACGATTAAATAATAGAGGTGTTGTTCATGAGCGCAAATTTAGTAGAATTGGTACAAAACGCCGGCATCGTTGGTGCTGGCGGGGCAGGGTTTCCAACCCAGGTCAAATTAAATTGCACCGTTGACACAGTTGTTGTTAACGGCGCAGAATGCGAACCATTATTGCGCGTTGATCAACAACTAATGGCACTGGAGGCTGTTAAAATGTTAACAGCTCTTCAGGCTGTTATGGATCAAACACAAGCAAAGGAAGGCATTGTTGGCCTTAAGAAGAAATATACACCTGCCATTGATGCTTTAAACAAGGAACTGGTGGCATTTCCAAAGATTAGAATGCATTTATTGAAGAATTTCTATCCTGCTGGAGATGAACAAGTACTTGTTTATGAAACAACCGGACGGATTGTCCCTGAAGCCGGGATTCCGTTAAATGTCGGTACATTGGTGATAAATGTGGAGACACTTTTGAACATTTATGATATAATGGTAGACAATAAACCGGTTATGGATACATATTTGACATTAACAGGTGAGGTTAAGAACAAGCTTACAACAAAGGTACCTTTGGGTATCACCGTTCGTGAAGCATTGGAATTGGCTGGCGGAACAACCATCGAGGATTTTGTTGTGATCAATGGCGGACCGATGATGGGAAAAATCGTCGATTTAGAGTCTACGATTACGAAAACAACCAAAGGACTGATCGTATTAGCAAAAAATCATTCGTTGATTATTTCTAAAATGAAGTCCATCAAGGAAACCATGAAAATGGCGGGAATGGCTTGTATGCAATGTAACTATTGTACCGAGTTGTGTCCGCGATACGCTTTGGGTCATAACCTGGAACCCCATAAATTAATGCGAATCGCCGCCTATGGTTCAACCTGTGACACGTCCACTCAAGCTACAAACGCTTTTCTATGCTGTGAATGTGGCTTATGTCAATATGCATGTGTAATGGACCTACAACCTTGGAAGTTCAATACCATGCTCAAGCGAGAACTTGGAAGCAACGGGATCAAAAATCCTCATCACAATGTACCAACTTCAGCTGTGCCGTTCAGAGAAGGCAAACAGTTTAACGTTTACCGTTTAGTATCACGATTGGGACTGACGAAGTATGATCTTCCGGCTCCGATGGTTGAAACGGATAAGACGTTTGCTAAAGTTAACCTATTATTGTCACAACATATAGGTGCTCCTGCAGTGGCTGTTGTAAACGTTGGAGATCATGTGGAAAGAGGACAACTTATCGGGGATATCCCTGAGGGAAAACTGAGCTCAAAAGTTTTTGCTAGTATTAGCGGTAGGATTTCAGCCGCGGATAGTGAAAAAATCACTATCGAGTCCTAAATCATATTTTAAGGGGGAAAATTATGGACTTTACAATGTTAATCGCCGCATTTGGCGGTGGCGTCTTAGCCACATTTATGGGCGGGATCACAGCCTTTGTTTTCACTGGTTTAACCGTTTTAGCGGCAATCATGGGTGGAGATTTTGGAGCTCCTGCAATTGGTATTATTAGTTTTGGTTCTTGGTTTGGTCCACATGTTGCCTTCGCTGGTGCTGTAGCCGGTGCTGCGTTTGCAATGACAAGAAATCATATTGAAAATGGTCAAGATATCGTAACTCCACTTGTAAAATTTGGCGATCCGATGGTATTGATCGTTGGTGGTATCTTCGGTATGGTTGGTTTCTTGATTCAATATATCGTTGGCCCACTGGTTGGTCCAATCGTCTTTGGTGGAATCCTTGGTGAAGGCGCTGCCGGCTGGACTGACACCGTTGCATTCACTGTTTTGCTTTCTGGTATTATAGTACGTTTAGTATTTGGTAAAACTGGTCTGACAGGAAAAACACCAGCAGGCGAAAAACGCGAATGGATCTCAACTGGAAACCGTTTAGGATTTGTTCTTACTTATGGAGCTGCTATTGGTATCCTTATCGGTGGCGTTGCTGCTACTTTAGGAACACTTGGATTAGTTGATGGCGTTGCCGAAGCGGCTTACTTATTCTCAATGACACCAGTTATTGGTTTCTCAATCGCTGCTATTTCTCTGATCCTGATCATGTGTGGACATTACTTTGAAGGATGGCATCATATTGTT
This sequence comes from Acetobacterium sp., assembly GCF_030652775.1. Taxonomy (GTDB): domain Bacteria; phylum Bacillota; class Clostridia; order Eubacteriales; family Eubacteriaceae; genus Acetobacterium. The sequence goes on from NZ_JAUSPS010000012.1 coordinate 89,613, forward strand.
TTACCTTCAGGTTCTACCGCAGTAATCGTGTTCTCAGCTACATTAAATCCTTTTGCTGCGATCATTGGTGCAGCAATCACAGGTATGTTTACAGCTTTCGTAGGCGAATGGGCGGCAAAAACTCTTAACAGTCATTGCGATACCCATATCGACCCTCCAGCCGTAACAATCTTTATTACACAAACAATCAACTTTGTTATTTTAGGCGGACTAATTCTCGTTTAAACATAACTCTAAGTAATTTGGTAAAAAATTAAACATTCACAGTATAGAAAGAAGTGGTATTTTGAAAAAAGCAGTTGGTTTTATGGAATTTAAGAGCATTCCAGTTGGTATAGAATCCACTGATGAAATGCTGAAATCCGCAAATGTTGAGCTGCTGATGGCATCACCTTTATGTCCTGGAAAATACGTCAGTATTATTGCCGGAGATGTAGGAGCCGTCGAGGCATCAATAAAGAATGGGGCAAATGTGGGTGGTATCCACATGTTAGAGTCTCACGTTATACCGAATATTCACCCCGATGTTTTACCAGCCATGTTAGGTGCCGGTGAAATAGGCGATGTGAAATCTCTAGGTATTGTTGAAACGATTAATGCAATCTCTTCAATATTAATCGGAGATATTTGTGCGAAAGCATCAAACGTAGAACTTCTTGAAATTCGAATTGCTAGAGGCTTGGGTGGAAAAGGCTTCGTATTAATCACTGGTGAAATTTCTTCTGTTAAGATGGCCATTCAAACGGCACAAACAGAGATGGCAGAATCGAATCTCATAACGAGTTATTCAGTTATATCATCTCCGCACAAGGATATTGCAAAGATCCTATTTTAATAAAAGATTAAAATTTAAGTGTATAAAAGACAAATGGCTTCGGTCATTTGTTTTTTATACACAAGATTTCTATTTTCTATAAATGCTCCAAGGCCATTTATAAAAAATAGAACGATAACTACGTCATTAAAAAGGAGATTGTCATGGCTCGAAAAAGTAAACCTAAATCACAATTAATAAAAGACACAGCTATTCAAAGTAGTTTGGATACATCGAATTTAAGTGAAGTGGGGAATAAAGAAGTGGGAAAATTGGATGATTTCATGAAAAAAGTTAGCAGCGTGATCACCGGTAAAGAGGAAAAAACTGAGGATTTAAGTGACAACAATCACCAGAAAATGAATGAAGTGAAAACTGATAAAACAGATACGGAAGCTAAGGCAAAAGCAGATGCAGAAAATAAAGCTAAGAAAGCGGCAGAAGCAAAGGCCAAGAAAGAAGCTGAAGCCAAAATAAAAGCAGATATGGAAATCAAAGCCAAGATAGAAGTGGAAACTAAAGCAAAGGCCGAAGCAGAAGCCAAAGCAAAGGCAGAGTCGGCAGCTAAAGTAAAGGCAGAAGCGGAAGCAAAAGCAGAAGCGGCAGCCAAAGCAAAGGCCGAAGCAGAAGCTAAAGCAAAGACAGAAGCGGAAGTGAAAGCCAAGATAGATGCAGAAGCCAAAGCAACAGCAGAAGCAGAAGCGAAAGCTAAGAAAGAAGCCGAAGCAAAGGCAGAAGCTAAAGCCAAGAAAGAGGCCGAAGCGAAGGCTAAAGCGGCGGCGGAAGCCAAGGCGAAAAAAGAAGTCGAAGCTAAAGTTAAGGCAGAGTTGGAAGAGGCCGAAGCGAAAGCAAAGGAACTTGCAAAAAAAGCAGCAGAAGCTAAAGCTGAAGCAGAGCAGAAGGCTAAAGCCGTAGCAGAAAAATCCAGGGACTTAATCGAAAAAGTTCACAAAAAAGTTCAGGACGAAGCAATCGCACTAAAAAAAGCGGCTGAAGATAAACAGGCATTGGCAGAAGCTGAAAAACAACAAGAAGCCAAAAAACAGGCTGAAATTAAAGCGAAAAAAGAAGCTGAAAAAGCAGCGAAGTTAAAAGCTGAAAAAGAAGAAGCAAAAAAAATAGAACAAGCACGTCAAAAGGAAGTTGAAGAGGAAGCGAAAAATAAAATAGAGCTGGAGAATCGTCTTCGCAATGAAATCAGGAACAAAGCCAAGGAACTGCAAGACTTAACTGCAAGCGCCGTAGAACGTGCAATTGCAAAGGAGAAAAAAGTTCGGGCAGAAATTGCTGAAAGACGACAGAAAGCTCAAGCTGAAAAAGAACAGGCAAAAAAAACTAAAAAAGAAAAAGATCTACCATTCCACCTATTATAAAAGTCAAAGAAGTTCCTATTAACGGGAGCTTCTTTTTTTAATTGAACATCCACCTGGATATATGCTTTTAGCTATACAATTAATTCAGATTGTAATATAATAAAACCATTAAAAGTACAGAATAAAGAGGGAACAATGTCATATTTAGCGCTCTATCGGAAATATCGGCCGCAAACCTTTGACGAGGTGGTTGGTCAGGATAGTATCACCCGAATACTTAAAAATCAAATTAAATATAATCGGATCGGACACGCCTATCTTTTTTCAGGGATTAGAGGGACGGGAAAAACCTCCATGGCAAAAATATTTGCTAAGGCAATTAATTGCCCCAATGGAATTGATGGGAATCCCTGTAATCAGTGCGATGTTTGCCTAAAGATTGATCGACCAGGGGTCATGGACATCATCGAAATCGATGGTGCATCGAATCGTGGCGTAGATGAAATACGCGAAATTCGTGAACGAATAAAATATCCGCCAACTGTTGGTAAATATAAGGTGTATATAATCGATGAGGTTCATATGCTCACGAAGGAAGCGTTTAATGCATTATTAAAAACGCTCGAAGAACCACCTGAACACGCCGTGTTCATTTTAGCAACGACAGAACCAAATAAGTGTCCGGTGACGATTTTGTCGCGATGTCAACGCTACGAAATTCGGCCAATTCCCAAAGCCCTAATCATCAAACAGATGAAAAAGATCTGTCAAGACCTTCAGGTTAAAATGTCAGAGGAAAGCTTTGATTTTATCGCAACCCGGGGTGAAAATTCGATGCGAGATTCCCTCAGTTTATTGGATCAGATTATTGATTTGCAAGATGAAACGGGAAACGTAGCATTTTGTGATCTGCTGGCATTCACAGGGATGGCTGATAAACAGAGCATTTTCGATCTGGTGGAACGAGTTATTTCGCATGATAGCGCTGGTGTTTTAACCTGCTTAAGAGAACTGGTCAGTAATGGCAAAGATAATATCCTGCTGATGGATCAGTTGATTGAATATATGCGGGGAATCCTGATTACAAAAACAGCAAATGAAACAGCAAAAGAAATTTTACTCTGCACCATCGAAGATTTTGAGGCCTATGAGAAATTAAGCGAACAGCTGACATTTGAGCAATTATATCAAATGATCAGCCAACTTATTGATGAAAAAAACAAGCTCAAATACAGCAGTCTTCAGGGAATTATTGTGGAAATGGCGATATTAAAACTTTGTCTGGGCAAGCAGATGCCAATATTGGTTCCAAGAGCAGAAACCGTTTCACAAAAAAAAGAGATCAGATCTTTACTGCCAATTGACCCTCAGAGCAGAGCGGCAATTAAAACAGTGCCACCCGAGAAGCTGCCACAACAGCAAAATCAGCCGTTTGAGCACAGCTTGTTTGAAACTGAATTTGAAGAGCAGGAAGAGGAACGGTTCGCACCAGGTGTTGAGACCTGTGAAGCACCACCTGAAAGAAAAGTCATGGTAGAACTACCGGATCAAGAAAAAACAGCAAGCCAACCGTCTGCAGATAAAAAAGTGAAAACCGGCAGCAGCCGTCATGATGGGATGCGATTCTTTAAAATTCTCTGCGACGAAATTGGAAAAACAAACTCAGGCCAGGCGATGTTTTTGAAACGTGGTGAACCGGTGTTGGAGGATGAGGGACATCTGTCAATTTTCTATTCGGTGGAAAACAAGAATTTCTATCAGTTTGTCAATAAACCAGAGCTAATTAAAGGATTTGAAACGGTACTCCTTCAGAAAACAGGAACTCCCATTACGGTCGCAATTAAATTGGAAGAAGAAAATTTCAATGAACTTGACTTAGTCGAAAAAACTTTGCGAATTGTCAACGACGAGGCTGTAAAAATAATCAAAACTGAGGATGAACTAAAAAATTAGCTTAAAAAGATAGTGATATCCATGGACTATTAGTGTTATAATAATGAGGTTATTAAGAATAGTAAACTATTGGAGGACAGAATGGCAAAAAGAAAAATGCCGGCCGGAATGGGCGGCGGAAACATGAATAATATGATGAAACAAGTGCAGAAAATGCAACAAGATATGGCTAAATTACAGGAAGAACTTGAAGAACGGGAAGTTGAAGCGACAGCCGGCGGCGGCGCCGTTAAGGTCGTCGCAACCGGTAAAAAGACCATCCTGTCGATCAAGATTGATCCGCAAGTAATTGACGAAGATGACATCGAAATGCTGGAAGACCTGGTGCTGGCGGCTGTTAATGAAGCGCTTGTTAAAGCAGAGGATATGGTCAATACCGAAATGGGAAAAATTACCGGTGGAATGAATATACCGGGTTTAATGTAGGTCATCGATGGGCTATTACCCAAAAACCCTTGAGCGGCTGGTTCTGGAGTTGGGAAAACTGCCAGGTATCGGAGAAAAATCAGCTCAACGATTAGCATTTCATATTATCAACCTCTCAGAGGAAGAAATATCAAGCCTTTCCGAGGCATTAATATCAGCAAAATCAAAAATAGTATTGTGTCAGAAATGTTTTACCATCACAGATAAAGAAAACTGTGATATTTGTGAAAATCCAAAACGGGATCAGCAAACCATTTGTGTGGTTCAAAATAGCCGGGATATTTTTGCAATTGAAAAAACCCGGGAATACAATGGGCTGTACCATGTTCTTCATGGTGCCATTTCACCGTTGGATGGGATTGGGCCCCAGGACATCAAAGCCCGAGAACTATTGCTACGGATTGGTGAAAGCGACATTAAAGAGGTCATCATGGCAACAAGTGCCACTGTTGAAGGGGAAGCTACCGCCATGTATTTAGGAAACCTGATCAGTCCGCTTGGGGTAAAGGTTACCCGGTTGGCTAAGGGAATCCCCATTGGTGCCGACCTTGAATATACAGATGAAATCACATTAATTAAAGCCTTTGAAGGAAGAAATGAGCTAACCTTTAAATAAAGGAGAATAAAAAATGTTTGTTAAAGAAGGAATTATTGCATCACCTGGTATTGTTATCGCTAAGGCGCTTGTTTATGAAAAGATTCTGGTTGAAGTGAACAAGCAGAAAGTTGAAGACACCGAGGCAGAAATTGTTAAATTTCAGAATGCTGTCAAAAAAAGCCATGAGCAATTGGAGACGATTCGAACAAAAGCGATTAGTGAGCTGGGGGAAGAAGAAGGGGCTATTTTTGAGGCTCATGCCATGGTTCTGGATGATCCGGAATTTGTAGAAGGCGTCGAAACAGAAATCAATGATAATCATCTGGGTGCCGATTATGCGGTTAAGATCGTCACCGACCGGTTTTATGAAATATTTGATCAGATGGATGATCCCTATTTCAGCGCTCGGGCAGCTGATATTAAAGATGTAGGTACCCGGGTGCTTCATAATATCCAAGGAATCGTCCAGGCCGATTTGTCAAGTTTGGATGATGATGTGATTATCATTGCTGATGATCTGACCCCCTCAGATACGGCACAGATGGATAAGAAACGGGTGATGGGTTTTGCCACCAATATCGGAAGCCGAACATCCCACACTGCTATTATGGCTCGAAGTCTGGAAATACCAGCGGTTCTCGGCCTATGTGATATCACTGAGACAGTCAAAACAGGGGATTTGATGGTTGTTGATGGATTGACTGGCAAGGTGTGCGTTAATCCCACTAATGAACAATTAGAATTGTATGAAAACGAAAAACTGAAATACCAGAATTATCTCAAAGAACTGGAAGCGCTCAAAGATTTGGACGCCGTCACCTTAGATGGCAGAAAAGTCGAATTAGTCGGAAATATCGGCGAGCCCAATGATGTGGTCGGGGTACTGAAGAACGGTGGGGTCGGGGTCGGACTCTATCGAACCGAATTTTTATACATGAATAGTGATGCGATGCCCAGTGAAGAAAAGCAGTTTGCTGCTTACCGTTCAGTTTTGGAAGCTTTTTCCAACGGCCCGGTAATTATTCGAACGCTGGATATTGGCGGCGATAAAAAACTGCCCTATTTGCCGATGGATGATGAGTTGAATCCATTTTTGGGTTTGCGGGCAATAAGGCTATGCTTTAAAGAGATCAGTTTGTTCAAAATCCAGCTCAGGGCAATATTAAGAGCCAGTGTTTATGGCCATGCCCATATTATGTTCCCGATGATTTCATCAATTACCGAAGTCAGACAGGCAAAGGCCATCCTTCAGGATTGTATGAAAGAACTTGATAAAGAACAGCTACCCTATGATAAAGATGTAAAGGTAGGGGTGATGATCGAAATTCCTTCGGCCGCCATTGCCGCAGATATTATTTCAAAAGAGGTGGATTTCTTCAGCATTGGTACTAATGATCTCTGCCAGTATACCTTGGCAGTGGACAGAATGAATCAGGAAGTTTCTTACCTGTATGACCCATTCAATCCGGCTATTTTACGACTGATTAAACAGGTTACGAGCACATCAGACAAAAAAGATAACTTTTTCACCGGGATGTGCGGCGAAATGGCTGGGGATCCTTTAGCAGCTGTGCTGCTGTTAGGATTGGGACTTGATGAATTCAGCATGAGTGCTTTATCTATTCCCCAGATTAAAAAGATCATTCGTAGTGTCCGTTATGAAGATGCGAAAAATATCGCCGAAACCGCTCTGAATATGGACACCGGTGAGGAGATAATGGATTTTGTTCAAGACTCAATAAAAAAATTAAATATAAATATTTAGGAAAGAATCATTAGGAGGAATTACAATGGTAAAAAAAGAAGTTACAGTATTAAATGCAACAGGTTTACACGCCCGTCCGGCATCGATGTTCGTTCAAACTGCCGGAAAATTCAAATCAAAGATATTTGTGGTTAAAGAAGGAAATACGATTAATGCTAAAAGTATTATGGGCATTATGGCTGGAGGAATTTCTCAGGGAACAACCATCGAAATTCAGGCCGAAGGTGATGATGAAGCTGAAGCAGTGGATGCTTTGGTACAATTAATCAATGATAAGTTTGGTGAATAGTTTCTTTGAAATAAAAAATAAAATAAATATCTGTTAATTAAGGGTGTTTTGAGGTAAAATGTAGTAAATATCACAATGAAAGTGGAGGAATTTAAAATGAGCAGTAGCAAATTATATTTTGTTGGTGGACTTTTTCTAGGAACCATCATCGGCGGAACGCTTGGCGTGTTATTGGCACCAGCAGCGGGCGATGAAACACGCAAAAAATTGGCTGAAGGCACAGAAGAAGCTCTGGGCAATGCCTATGATCAAGCCGTTGAATATGGTGAAAATCTCAAAGAACAATTCCAGGACATGCAAGAACAATTTACGGAACGTGTTAATGAATATAAAAACCAGATTGAAAGCAAAATTCAGGAAATTCAAGACGAGGTTGAACAGGATATTGCTGATTTAAGCGAAGAACTGGAAGCGCTTGAAAAAGAAGAAGCAGAATTGACTGAAGAAACTGAAGTTGCTGATAAACAAGAAGCGTAAGGATTGGAAGCTATAAATGATAACGTTAAATTTTAGCTTGTGGGAAATGGCTCTGTTATTAGTGGGGGTTGCCTTTGTGGTCGGAACGGTTTATTTAGTCAAGCTGTTTAAAAGTCTGGCAGCTACCTTTGACACAACCACCAAGCTGATGGAAGATAATCGTCTGGCACTTCGCAGTATTATGGAAAATGCCGACGATATAACCAAATCCACAGCGCATATCGTGGATAAGTCAAGTCTGATGGTGGATGAGGTTGAAGTTGCGCTAAACACCATCAAACATGATGTTATTGATCCGGTGGTAAAGGCCGCATCGGTATTAAAACGAGGCTTGGGAGTTTTTCAAACAAGGAATAGAAAAGATAAGGTATAGGCCGTGGATTACAGCCCTAGTACAGCATTGCAAAAATGTCTGTGAATTAAATTGTTAATGGTACTCCTGCATAGGTCCATTTAAAAGGATGAGCCGTAAGGTTGTATTGTTCCACGAATTTTTGGATGCTTTTCATTAATTCTGCTATGGAAGAATAGCTTTTACGCTTCAGAAGCTTGCGGCTGATGATGCCAAACCATATCTCGATCTGATTCATCCAGGAACAGTGTTTTGGAGTATAAACAAAACGAATTTTATGCTCCAGATCAAGTAGAAACGCTTCCCGGCTTTTCATGCTTTGCAGAATCCCTGATTTTCCTTTTTTACCAAGTGCTATATCCAGCTGACATGCTTCTGCCACAAATTTGACCAGTGATTCTGACTTATGGGTGTTTAATCCATCGCAGATAAAAATCCATTCCTGTTCAGGGGCTGTTTCAACAACCTTACGAACGGCCTGACAAAAGTCATCTTCGTTTCTGGTCTGATTCAAATAAGGTGGATAGAGTGTTCCATTTGCGATGTGGAAAAATCCAATCAGGCTGGTCGTCCCATGACGAATGTACTCGAATTCCATTTTGGCACATTGCTCCGGCAATGGCAGTTTAGCTGGATATTTATGCTCTAATGCCTGGATGCCAGTCATCTCGTCAGTGGATACCACATGAATGTCCTTTTGTTCCAGTTCCTGAGCATTCAAGTATAAATTACAGATGGTGTTCACCTTGGCAGCGAATACTTCGGGAGCTTCCTGTTTTTCAGGTGAATTCAGCCAGTAACGTATTTTATGTGGTTTCAAATTGACTTCATTTTTAAAAAACGACTGACCGATTTTGCAGAGATCTGTTCAGCAATGCCTTGTTTTTTTATTTCAGCAACCAGCAGATTAAGACTCCATTGGCTCACTTCGTAACCGAAATCAGAGGGAGCTTTACAGGCAAGGTCAATTATTTTAACAATCTGCTCCGGCGTGTATACCGCTGGACATCCTGAACGCTGCTTATCTGAAAAAATATGTCGGATCGCTTCGGAAAGCTTGTCTGGATCCGTGGCTTCTAATTCACACAGAAAAGGAAGGGCATCCATAAAACGAGTTCGCCAAAGGGCTACACTGTTGTAATGAAGATCAATTTTTTTAGCAATGTCCTGATTGGTGCATCCACGAGAAGCCATTATGACAACTGTGGAACGCTTCGTCAAACTGGAAGGTAAGGAACGACTGTTCGAAAAGGATGCCAAAATGGCTATCATGTCATCGGATAAAACCGGTATTGTATCAATTGTTTTCTTTCGCATAATAAACCACCTTGTATATAAATGATAAGGTCATTATGCATCAAACGTTGAGAAAATGATAGCATTAATTTATTCATAGTATTTTATGCAACGTTGTACTAGTTATTTCAAAATTAAAAATGTGGCCCGCTAAATTTAGCTCTGAGAACTGATGATTCTGACTAAAAAGTCGGCCCAGATAGTTACCGAAGATTTCCGGCATAAATATTAAGTCGTCTGCCCCGGACAAAGCCAATCAATGTCAGATTAAACTGACGTGCCAGTTCGATGGCTTCATTGGTTGGCGCCGAATGAGAGGCAATAACGGGAATGCCGCAGCGAATGGCTTTAAAAACCATATCAGACGGGATTCGTCCGGTGGTAAAAAGAATGGGGTGGGCTAATTGCTGGTTTGCTGTCAGTGCCATCCCGATCGTCTTATCAACGGCGTTATGACGACCAATATCTTCACAGACATACATTTCGTTTCCGTCAATGCACATTGCGGCACAATGGGTCCCGCCGGTTTCATTAAACAAAGCCGCATTTCGGTTACAGGCGTTGGCTAATTTAAAAATTGTCTCGTAGGAGCATTGATGAGCAGGTAATGGTTTAAGGTTGCTGATTTGAGCAGCCTGCCTTATTTTTTTATTATTGCCACAAGAAATTGATTCGCTGGTGGTATCATGATCGATACTATTTAAGGAAATGATTTTGTTTAATTGCACTTTTACCCGCTCACCGCTTTGGCAAATATAAATAAAGTCAATATCATCTAAACGATCGATATAACCCTCACTAAACATGTAACCTAACACCAGGGCATCAAGTTTTTCCGGGGTGCAAACCAGCTTAAAAGCCAATTGTTCATTAATATAACAGCTCAGATGATGTTCGGTAATGACGATGTCGTCGAAATGTTCATGATTAAGCTCGTTATTGGCGTTCTGACGGATTCGTGTTATTGAAAAAGCTTCTTTTAATTCTAAATCAAGTGCTTCGTTAATTATTTTCAAGTAATCGTCCTCTTTTGTTTAAATTGCGGTAATTATTGGATAAACCGATATAGCTGATCAGATTAATGGTTAAGATTATTCTATTATCGTCTTTTTAGTACGTTGAATATGATTTTTTAACTCTCTCGGAGTATTCAAATTACTGAACATTTCCCAACCGGGACTATAACTGCGACCAACAGCTTCGTCAATATAATGTAAATTTTCGGCTTCAAAACATTTGTAAATACTTTTTCTGCCAGAGTCCAGAAATGTTTCAATTTTGGGAATTAGATCAACACTGTAAAAAGCATTAAATGGTTCAATCCACTCATCAAAGCGCGTAACGCAGCCTGATATATCAGGGTTTTCGGTAATGATACTTACCATGTATTTAACATAATCGCTATTATAGTAAGGCATGTCACAAGCAGTGACATAGAGAAACCGCGATTTGGACAGCAGAAGTGCTGAATAAATACCAACCAGCGATGCCGACAGCTCCAGGGCATCCTGGTAAATACCCCTTAAACCTGAAATATTTGGAATATCTTCCTGGTCGCAACCGACAACGATGATATCATCAAAGTCTTTTGAAAGCTGTTTGACGATCTGATTTAAAATGGTCTCTCCGCCAATCCGTAATTTCTTTTTGTCATATCCCATCCGCTGACTTAGTCCGCCAACCAGAATTGCGGCTGTTTTTGTTTCTTCCATGATCGTTTGTTCTTTCATAAATTCGTAATGCCTTTCGGTAACTACTTATTTTTGGAAAACTCCTATTTATCTTTAAAAAATGGGAGCATTTTTTAAGTTAACCATAAATGATTTTTTCTTGCTTCTAGATTTTTATTATATTCTAAATTCTTGGATTTGTCATTGACGTTTTCCCGTATTTACTAATGTTTCCGAAAAAATCGTTTGATAAATTACCGCCTCTTCAGATTAGAAGCTTCTTTAAAACGCGTCGTGCTAACAAACAGAATAACTGGAGTGGTTGAATTATGAGGGAGATTGAAAGAGGGCTACGGATTGAAGGTAAGTTTGTAAATGACATAACTGTGCCAATAATACCGGGGAAATTGCATAGTCGGTGGGGAAATGTGAATGTAAAAAAGGCCAGCATCACTTTGAAAATGACTTAGCCGGGTGTGCAAATATAGATGATACAAAACAAGCAAGGCTGTTTTAATCAAGGTGGCGTGTTAAAACGAAAGCTTGGTGGATGACAGATAAGTAACGTCGAGAAAAAAATGACTTAAACATTCAAAGCGGTTCGGACGGTAATGTTGTTTATGAAAATGAAGACGAAGACAATGCTACCCTCAGGATTGCCTCCGACTTCATGAAGAAAACTATTCTGCAGTTGCAGCAATTACCGGGTCTGAAGCGGCATTGATAGCCTCTTTATTTGTTCGCAGATATGTATAGTAGTAAACACCTGGAACCACAAAGGCACCGCCAATAACATTTCCGATAGTTACCGGAATAAGATTATTTATGATGATCTGACTCCAGGTAATGTCTGCTCCCAAAAATAATCCAATTGGTAAAAAGAACATATTTGCGACGCAATGCTCAAATCCCGCGAGCACAAAAAGCATAATTGGGAACCAAATTGCAAATATTTTGCCAATAATGTCTTTTGAACCTGCTTGCATCATGACTGCCAGCACCACTAATATGTTACAAAAGGTAGCGCGGATAATGATCGGCAACAACGGAATCGCTGTTTTTGCTTCAGCAATACCAATTGCTTTAGCAGCCATGGCTTCGCCGCTGTATAAGCCGCTTTTGAAAAGTAACCAGGCTAATAAAACAGAGCCCACAAAATTTGCAAGATAAACTACAGTCAAATTACGAAGCAAGGAGCCGAGGGTGATTTCTTTTTTAGCTAAAGCTAAGGTTAAAGTACAGTTTCCTGTAAACAACTCTGCGCCGCAAAAAAATAATCAGCATCAAACCAACCGGGAAAACACCGGCACCAATGAATTTGGCAAGGGTTGCTTCAAAACCACTTCCTGCACCTGAAGTAACAATGGTGAATCCATAGGCACCTAAACCAACATACATACCAGCAAAAATACCGAGTAAAAGCATTTTACCAATGGGTAAAGAGGCTTTTGCTTTTCCGCTGGTCACCATACACTCGTTAATCTCTTTTGGGGTCAAAAAACCGTTCACACTATTTTCCTCCTAAACAAGTTACGACTTTCATGAATCGTTTGCAGAAGTATAGCACAGAAATAATTATTTGTATATAGTTAGCGTCGCTTAAGTTTACAATTAGTTCGGAGGACATAACAAAATTTAAAAGTAAATATAAACTTATGATAATATTTTGTCTAATTAGGACAAAAAAAGTCAAAGAAAAAATTTCGAGTCAAGTGAAATACTTACAATTGTAAGGGGACGTTAAATTCAAGACAATCGGAGTAAATACTTTTTTTAAAACGGTGTAAGGGCGTTTGACCACTGAAAGATAATAACAAAACCACAAGGTGATGAAATTTGGATATGTTAAATAACGTTAACTGGAATAAAAGTTGCGATTGGAAGTTGGGAAGCAGGCGTAAAAAAGCGGTTTATTTACCAAAAAAATTGTTTAGGACAATGATTCAAGAGATAAGAAAAATAGAAAGGAATACCAGTGGATCAGCGACAGCAACTCCTGTTAATAATAACTATGGTAACGTTTATCAGCTTGGGCGGAACTGCCTTTTGGTCAATGAGCAGAAACAGTCAGCAATAAAAAGGTAAAAAATAGTCCAATAAGAGTAAAAATAAGCTTTTCGTAAAGAATGGCGCATATAACAAAATAGCATCGTTTTATATTCGCTATTCCACAAATCACGGCTAACGGAAGTATTTTCAAGGAGTTACGGACAGGGTATCATTTATGATGCCCGACAAGTCTCGCTAACAGTGGATTGTATGCTAGACAAATAGAGACAGAATCAAGCCTGATGAAGCCGGAAAAGAACCGGTTTTCGCTGAATCAGGCCAGTCGAGTACAATAAAGTACAGATGAGTCGATTGAGAAAGAGAAAAGAAAAAAAATAGAAAAAAATATTCTGATCAAGAGAATGGTAAATTATCATCTGGCGGGATTGAAATGATGAATAACGGGGGCGTTAGGTGTTTTAAACACGACATACTATTAAAGATGACCAAATGTAAAAAAAAGATTGATGTTAAAAAAGTATCAATGACAAACGAAGAGTTATCAATTATAATTAAACTACTAAAAGAAAGGGGAAAAATATGGTTAATTTAACAATTAATGGGCAGAATATCAGTGTCGAGCCTGGAACAACAATTTTAAAGGCAGCAAGTTCCATCGGCATTGAGATTCCAACCCTGTGTAGTTTTAAAGATTTCACACCCGTTGGAACTTGCGGGATGTGTGTGGTAGAGGTGGCAGGTTCAAAAGAATTTGAAAAAGCTTGTTCAACTCCAGTTGCTGAGGGTATGGTGGTTGATACCGATACATTTGCAGTTAGAAATGAGCGACGTAAGGCGATGAAAGCTTTGATGGTGGATCACAAATTTGATTGCATGGCTTGTTATAAGTATGAGGCGTGTTTCTTTGTGGAAAACAATGCTAATTTGATTGATTATGATACCTACAAGGCAGTAGGAACAGAGGGGTATGCGGATCGACCAATTGATGATTCGAATCCATTTTATACTTATGACCCTAGCAAATGTGTTTTATGCGGGCGATGTATAAAAGCATGTGACTATTTACAATGTAATCACGTTTTAGCAGCATTTGATCCTGAAAAGGATAACATCATTAAAACAGTTAATGATTTGCCTAGAGGTAAAACAACAGAGTGTGTCAGCTGTGGAAATTGTATCGCGGTATGTCCAACCGGTGCATTAGCACCTAAGAAGTTTAAACCATTCAGCTATGCAAAACAGGTACAAACCGTCTGTCCCTATTGTGGAGTAGGCTGTACTTTAAATTTAAAAGTAGTTGATAATAAAATTACCGACGTATTCAGTACCGAGGGAAATGTAAACGATAATTTACTATGCGTAAAAGGTCGCTTTGCTTATGATTTCGTAGGCAGTCCGGATCGATTAACAACACCATTGATCCGAAAAGATGGGGTATTACAAGAAGCGACTTGGGAAGAGGCCATTACATTAGTGGCTAAAAAACTTAAAGAAGCAAAAACGGAAGGACCACAGGCAGTAGCAGGTTTTTCTTCTGCACGTTGTACCAATGAAGATAATTATGTCTTCCAGAAGTTTATCAGAACTGCGGGAGAAACGAATAATGTCGATCATTGTGCGCGGTTGTGTCATGCTTCCACCGTGGCTGGTTTAGCTAAGTCTTTCGGTAGCGGCGCGATGACCAACAGTATTGAAGAAATCGCTGTGATGGATGTTATGCTGGTGTCAGGCTCAAATACTACTGAGACCCATCCTGTCATTGGTGCAAAAATAAAACAACGGAAAGCTCAGGGAGCTGCTCTGATTGTTGCCGAACCCCGTAAGATCGAACTGGCGAACTATGCAGATGTTTATTTACAGATTAAACCAGGCACGAATGTCGCCTTATTTAATGGACTGATGCGTGCTATTCTGGATGCCGGTCTTGAAGACAAAACCTTTATCAATGAACGTACTGAAGGTTATGAAGCATTCTTAGAATTCATGAATACGATCACGGTCGAAAAATGTGCCGAAATTTGTGGCGTAGATCCCGATGAAATGCGAAAAGCAGGGGTTCTTTATGCGACAAAAGATAAAGGCGGAATCTTCTATTCCATGGGTGTTACCCAGTTTAATACCGGGACTGATGGGGTTATGTCCACCGCTAATCTGGCCATGTTGACCGGAAAAATTGGTCGGGAAGGCTGTGGCGTTAATCCGCTTCGGGGCCAAAACAATGTTCAGGGGTCCTGTGATATGGGTGCCCTGCCAGGCGATCTTCCTGGTTATCAAAAAACAGCAAATCCTGAAGCTGTGGAAAAATTTGAAAAAGCCTGGGGTGTTAAGCTGCCATCCAATACGGGTAAAACACTAACCGAAATTATTGATGATGTCGGAAATGGTACCGTCAAGTTCCTCTATGTGATGGGTGAGAATCCAGCGGTTTCAGATCCAAACACCAATCATGTTAAAGAAGCGCTGAAAAAGGCTAATTTCATCGTAGTTCAGGATATTTTCCTGACTGAGACCACTGAATTTGCTGATGTTGTTCTACCAGCTTATGTTTATGCTGAAAAAGACGGAACCTTCACCAATACAGAGCGACGTATTCAGCTGCTCAGAAAAGCCGTTGATGCCCCAGGTACCGCTAAAAACGACTGGGAAATTATTGGAATGATAGCCAAGGAAATGGGTGTTAAAGGCTTTGACTTTACCAGCGCGGCTGAAATCATGGACGAAATTGCCTCAGTAACACCAAGTTATACGGGCGTATCCCATGAACGATTGAATAATGGCGATCGTATTCAATGGCCATGTTTAAGTAAAGACTCAGAAGGTGCAAAATTCCTTCATGCCGGAAAATTCACCAGAGGTCTGGGGGCCTTCATGATTGCCGATTACATCCCACCAGAAGATCAGGCCGATGAAGAATATCCACTTATTTTAATGACCGGTCGAATTCTTGAGCATTATCATACCCGAACAATGACAAAACGTTCACCGGGCATCGAAGAGATTGCCGGCGATGCATTTGTTGAAATCAATCCAGCCAAAGCATTGGAACTTGGAATTGAAGAGGGTGATATCGTTAATGTCACATCTCCACGGGGAAGTGTTTCTGTCAAAACACGTTTTAATGAAGGGATCATGGAAAATAACCTGTTCATGCCGTTCCATTATGGCGAAAGCGGAGCAAACTCCCTGACCGGTGGTGCGGTGGATCCAATTGCTAAAATTCCGCCTTTCAAAGTGTCTAAGGTTTGCGTTACAAAATAACGGATAAAATTTTTATTTTACTAAAGGGGTACGAAAGTGCCCCTTTTTAATTGGGTAAATCGCCTGGATGAATGAATCGAACCATTTAAGTCATCATTCAGTTCGCTTGTTAAGTTACGTAAGAGCGTGGATAAGCGTATGACAGATTAAAAATGATAACAAATTGGAAGCGTTTACTTGACAATTGGGGAGCAAAGGTGTATCATATTACTAAACATGTACACACAAGTCACACAAGTTTTTTATAAATATATTTTTTAAAAGGAATGTTATTTAAATGCTGGATTTAAAGGTATTAACACAGGCAGTTGGAGATTTAGAAGAAGAAGACGTGATGGACATACTCAATGATTTCGTTGCTACAAATCCCTCGGAAGCAGAAGCACAGGAAGCAGTTGCAGCATGTCAGGGTGGTATGGCAATTGTCGGTGATCTTTTCGAAAAAGGTGAATATTTTGTTGGCGATCTGATCTTCGCCGGAGAATTATTAACTGAAGCAATTAATGTCTTAAAACCCGTTTTAGGCAGTGATGACTCTGCTGTTGCCGGGACCATCATTATCGGAACGGTCCATGGTGATTTACATGATATCGGAAAAAACATCTTTAAAAGTATGTCGGAAGCGGCCGGTTTTGAAGTGGTCGATTTGGGAATCGATGTGGCTCCGGAAATCTTCGTGGAGAAAGCCAAAGATTGCAACCCCGCAATCATTGGCATGAGCGGTGTTTTAACCCTGGCGATTGACTCAATGAAAGAAACTGTTGACGCATTAAAAGCGGCAGGTATTACTGCTAAGGTAATTATTGGCGGAAATCCGGTAACCAAAGAATCGTGTGAGTATGTGGGCGCGGATCAATTTACAACGAACGCGGCAGAAGGCGTAAAAATTTGCCAGGGTTGGGTATAAGCGGTCACGTGTGATCAACAACCCCAGGTCGCTGGATAAATAAATAGAAAAATTAGAGATAAAAGGAAGAGACATGTCTCGGCTTTTTATCTTTTTTTTGTTGAAAATGAGCGGTTATGTTGAGTAAAAAGAGAACGATTTTTTACCCTAAATTTCTAAGATTTGTAGATATTTGTATATACAGGTCGATATAAGTATGGTATAATTTCGACAAACGATTTCATGAAAATGGGATGTATTATAGGCTCAAAACACGAGAATTGCTTCTTTACACGGTCGGGTATTAGGGCATTGATATCAAAATTACTTTGATGTGGATGGGTATTTCGGGAGCAGCATTATTGATGAAAAATTACCTGATAACTATATCTAAAAAATCAGTTTAGTAACTTTTGCTCTTCTATTATGAAGAGCAAAGGCCTCTAAATTCAAAGACGTTAAAATTTGCAAGATTTATATCAATTATACCATTATCAAAAAAAATAATTTAGGTTATAATTAAAAGGATCTTGAAAATATTAAACTAGAAATTCCAGGTGTGATCATTTAGATAAAACCAGGTCGACAAAACATGACGGTGGTATTCAATTTACACCTTTAAGGGAGTGGAACTTAAATTATGAAACATAGCATTGTAAGATCCATCGAAGGATTATATGAAGATCGAACCCTGGAGCTCGTGCGAATTGCTATTCGAAAAGGGTTTAAACCAATTGATATCTTCAATTGGTTGCAAACCGGAATGGAGCGGGTCGGTAAATTATACGAAACCAGTGATTATTTTATTGCCGATTTGATTTTTGCCGGGATCATCTTTCAGGAAGTGATGGAACTCGAAGAACTAAAAGAAATTACCAAAGTAACTCCAAAAAATAAAATCGGCAGATTACTGCTTTTTTCTGTTTTCGGTGATTGTCATGATATTGGCAAAAATATTTTTGGCTCATTTGCCAGAACCGCTGGATTCGAACTCATTGATTTAGGGACAGATGTTTCCCTGTATCAGGTTATTGAAGCCATTGAAACGGTCAAACCGGATATCATCGGTATGAGTGGCATGCAGCAGGAAACCATTTATGAAATGCGGGCGGTGGCCTGTGAATTAGTTAACCGGGGTATCCGGGATGATTACCGGGTGATTATTGGCGGTGCTGTCATTGATGAAAAAGCAGCACAGATTGTGGGGGCAGATTTTGCCACGAAAGATGTGATGACCGGGGTCGAAAAATGCAAATTATGGATGATCGAAAAAACCGGGAAAAAAAATAATGATAAATAGACCAAGGTGGTAGAAAAATGGGATCCCCCGAATATTTAAAAATAGTAGATGCAATAAAAAATAGAATAACCAGTGAAGAAATTAAACCGGGTGATGCCATACAGTCAGAAAACCTGCTCTGCGAAGAATTTAATGTCAGTCGTATGACGGTCAGAAAAGGTTTGGCAGTTCTTGTCAATGAGGGTTATATTTACTCCATTCCGGGCAAAGGCAACTATGTCTGCGAGCCTAATTTGGATTCCTACACGCTTCATTTTGATGAAATGATGACAACTGAAAAAAAAGGTGAAGAAATCCGGCTGATTGAGGTCAATGTCGTGAAACCCAGCTATGAGGTAGGTTTTAATCTCGAAATCCCCGAAAATAAACATGTCATTGTGGTGAAGCGGGTTTTTGTCAGCGATGGCATCGTTAAGGCCTTTGATGTTAAATATATTCCCTATTATCGGGGCATTCCGATTGTCGAAAAAGAAATTCGTTATGCCACCTTTCCGGAAATGGTGGCCAAAAAGAACTCCATCTTTGCGATGACCAAAAAGCTCAAAATTCGGGCGATGGCGGCCAAAGGGGAAGTCAGTCAGGTGTTGGACATTATGGAAGGCGATCCTGTTCTGGTTGTGGAACAGAAGCTGATGGATGAAAAAGATCACCCCATTGGATGGGGTCTTATGTACTTTACCGGTGAGGATTCTGGGTTGGAGGCAATTGCTTCCTTCGATTAGTTATGAATAACTGAGGTATGGGATGAAAGAAAGTATCTTATTAATTGCGTGTGGAATGATTCAAGATGAGATGAGCTTAGCGATGAAGAATACCGGCATCAATTATGATACCATTTGGATGAGTGCAGAACTTCATAACAACCCGGACATGTTAAACCAGGAACTCCAAAAAGTGATTGACAGCCATCAGGAATACGATACCATTCTTTTGGGTTACGGTAACTGCGGCAAAGCATTGATCGGATTGCGAAGTGATTATTCCAGACTGGCCCTGTTGCGTTCTGAAGATTGTATTCAGATCCTGCTTCATAATAAAGAGAAACTTAAATCCATCCGGGGTGAAACCTATTTTATTACCAAAGGGTGGATGATGGGGAAAAAGTCATTAAAAGAAGAATATCACTATGCCATTAATAAATATGGTCCTAAACGGGCCGAGATGATCATGGGGATTATGTTTAAAAATTACAAGTCCCTGATGATGATCGATTCCGGCGCCTATAATCTGGAAGATTGGATCCATTGTGCCCGGCATTTGAGTCAGGTCCTGAAATTGGATTTTATTATTACCCAGGGGGATGTAGAGCTGCTGGAAATGTTTCTTTCGCTGGCGTGGGATCATCGGGTGGTCGTGATTGAACCCGGCGCAGAAGTAACCAAGGATGATTTCGGCGTTGAATGTGCTGTGGCATCCTGTGCCAATATGTTTACTATGTAAAAATTCGGCAGGGATCACGATTGCAGTGACTTAATCGGGAGATACTAATAGTGTCTCTTTTTTTATTCTGCAAAAATAGTGTCGACAATCTGAGCTATGTTTTGGAACATGACAGCCAACACAGCTAGACAGATAAATTGGAAAACAGTATAATAATAAAAGAGTTGTATCGTGAGATAAACAAAAGAGAGGGAAACCAATGAAACTGGAAAAACTATTAACCGAACTGAAAATAATTGAAATAAGAAACAATCAGCCAGATTGTGATATAAAAAAGATTTGCTACAATTCCCGGGAAGTGGTTCCGGGCAGCCTGTTTGTCGCCATCCCCGGCTATGTCACGGACGGCCATCAATACATTGGCAAGGCCATCAGCCAGGGCGCCGTGGCGGTGGTCCATCAGGATGACCTGACTGACTATCCGGCCGGAGTAAGTTACATCAAAGTCGGGGATTCCCGCCATGCCCTGGGGCTCCTGGGGAGCTGTTTTTATGGAAAACCCTCGGCGTCGATGGTGGTCACCGGCATTACCGGAACCAATGGCAAAACCTCGCTGACCTATATGCTTAAACATATTTTTGAAACAGAGGGCAAAAAATGTGGACTGATCGGTACCATCCATAATCTGATTGGCGATCAGGTGGTTGATAATCGCGGCCGCACCACCCCGGAATCCCTGGAAGTCCAGGAGATTATCAACGAAATGAAGGAGCGGGGCTGTACCCACTTATTTATGGAAGTTTCCTCCCACGGTCTGGCTCTGGATCGGGTCAATGGGGTGGACTTTGATTACGGCATCTTCACCAACCTGACTCAGGATCATCTCGATTATCATAAGACCTTTGAAAATTATTTTGAGGCCAAAGCCAAGCTCTTTTTTCAGGCCCAAAAAGCCAACATTATCAATGGGGATGACCCCTGGGGTCGGAAGCTGTGCGATATGTTAAAAGAAAAAACGAGTGTACCGGTGCTCACCTATGGTATGAATCCGGGCCATGACTATTACGCCAGAGACCTGATCTTTGGCGCTAAAGGAACTGACTTTACGCTGGTTACACCGGACGGGGAAGAAAAATTATGGTTAAATATCCCCGGCGAGTTTATGGTTTATAATGCCATCGCCGCGATCATTGCCGCGGTGGTCGAAGGAGTGCCGATGGCGGTAATCCGGACGGCCCTGGCGACGATGCCGGGGGTTGAAGGGCGGATGGAAATTCTGGATCTCGAGGCGCCTTTTGATGTGATTATCGATTATGCCCACTCTCCAGATTCCTTGGAAAAGCTGCTCCAGTCGGTGCGAAAAATATTTACCGGCCGGATTGTTCTGGTCTTTGGCTGCAACGGCGACCGGGACAAGGAAAAACGGCCGATCATGGGCCGGATTGCGGGAGAGTATGCCGATATGGTGGTAGTGACTTCGGACAATCCCGCCAGTGAAAACCCAATCGACATCATCAATGCGGTAGTGGCCGGCGTCCGGGAAAAAACCGATCAGGTTGCCACCGTCGAACTCCGCCAGGAAGGCATCTATTACGGCGCCACCCTGTGCCGTCCTGGAGATGTGTTGGTGCTGGCCGGCAAAGGCCACGAAAAACAGGAAATCATGAAAGACGAAACTCTCTATTACAACGAATGGGATACGGCCCGAGAGGCTGTCGCCCGGCTAAAACTGAAGTCCGAGAATTAGATAATGACGAGAAAAAAGCACCCACTGGGTGCTCGGGCGAATGCGATTCGCCCCTACGAGCTGATGATAGCGGGTGCTGTTAAATAAATAGCAACGTAACGCATTATTTTGTAGGGGCGAGCATTGTTCGCCCGCAACTGCTGCGATAATAATACTGTAAACAAATATCTCTTGAACCAATCCAAAATTGATCACTATTCCTAGGCACCCAATGGGTGCTTTCGTCATTTCAGGCTCAAAACAATCGGGCAATGATCCGAGCCCATTACTTCATCCAAAATATCGGTGCTGTCAACTTGAGCCATGAAGTTTTCAGATACAAAAAAGGAATCGATCCGCCACCCGGCGTTGTTGGCCCGGGCATTAAAGCGGTAAGACCACCAGCTGTATTTGATCGCTTCGGGATGTTGCACCCGCCAGCTATCGACCATGCCGATGCTGAGGAAATCATCAACCCAGGCCCGTTCTTCTGGCAGGAAACCGGACCGCTTGGAGTTTTCCTTGGGATTTTTCAAATCAATTTCGCGATGGGCGATGTTAATATCCCCGCAGACAATGACATTTTTGCCGGCTGCCAGCAGTTCCTGGACATCATTTTGAATGCAGCGGTTGAAGTCCATTTTAAAACTCAGCCGCTCATCGTCTTTCTGGCCGTTGGGGAAATAGACATTGTAAAGGATAAAATCCGGGTATTCCATGATAATGGTACGGCCTTCATTGTTGAAGGCCGGGTCGGATAAACCGGTGCGGATGGCCAGGGGTTCTTGTTTGTAATAAACCGCTGTACCGCTGTACCCTTTTTTTTCACCGGAGTGAAAATAGGCGAAATAGCCGGGGATATTGAGTAAAGCATCTTCCAACTGATGGTCATGGGCCTTGGTTTCCTGAATGCAGAGGATATCTGGATTGGCTGCTTCAATAAAGGGGACAAAGCCCTTTTTTTCTACGGCCCGAATGCCGTTGACGTTCCACGAAATAATCTTCATATGTAACCTTCCTATATAATCAAATTTAATTACTGCATCGGTTAGTTTTGGGTCTGACACGCGCTGGCCAGATTATTCCCCTTTTTCGAGATTTTCCAGGGTCTCCAGCCGATCCATAATCTCCAGCAGTTCTTCTTCCAGCGCCGCCTTTTCTTCAGCCAGTTCCTGCAAAACGGTGTAGTCTTTGGTGATTTCGGTCAGCTTCTTGGTGACAAAATCCAGCCGCTGATCCTTGGCTTCCAGATCCAGCAGCAGCGCCTCCTGCTCCCGTTTTTCCTTATAAGTCAGGCCGGGTTTGCGGGTTTTCGGTTTTTCGCCGGCCGGAGCTGCAGCTTTTTTCATGGTTGGCTCCGGGGTGTCCTCGCGATGGCCCAGGCCGGTCAGTGGATGTTTCTTGATATAGTCCGAATAATTACCGGTTTGGGTGGTGATCTGACCTTTGCCGTCGAAGGAAAAAATCTGTTCACAGGTACGATCCAGAAAATAACGGTCATGGGAAACGGTCAGCACCGAACCCTGAAACTCGTCCAGGTAAGCCTCCAGAATCGTCAGGGTGTCAATGTCCAGATCGTTGGTGGGTTCATCAAACAGCAGCACGTTGGGGGCCATCATCAGGATCCCCAGCAGATAGAGCCGTCGCCGTTCGCCACCGGAAAGTTCGGAGATATAAACCCATTGGCTGTTTTTATCAAACAGAAAAAGTTCCATCATCTGGGCGGCAGTAACCGTTTCACCCCGGGAATTTTCCATCACTTCGGCTTTTTCGCGGATATAATCAATGGCCCGGAGGCTCAGATCCATATCCTCAGATTCCTGGGAAAAATAACCGAGCTTGACGGTATCACCCAGGGTGATGGTGCCACCATCCGGCTTAAGTTTTCCGGCCAGCAGGTTCAGCAGGGTCGACTTGCCATAACCGTTTTTGCCGATGATCCCAATCCGTTCGCTGGGGCCGAGAATCATCGAAAAATCGGCGATGATTTTCTGGGGGCCGAAGGACTTACTTAAATGCTCGATTTCAATGACTTTTTTTCCCAGCCGGGAAAAGCCCACCGAAATTTCCATCTGGTTTTCAGAAAGATCAGTGGCCCGCTCTTTGATTTCGTCAAACCGCTGAATCCGGGCTTTCTGTTTGGTGGTCCGGGCTCGGGCACCGCGACGGATCCAGGCCAGTTCGCGGCGATAGAGGTTTTGGCGCTTGGCTTCGATGGCGGTTTGAGCTTCCCGGCGATTGGCTTTCTGCTCTAAAAAGTCCGAATAATTGCCGGTATATTCATAGAGGTTGCCCATATCCAATTCGATCGTTTTAGTGACGACCCGATCCAGAAAATAGCGGTCATGGGTAACCATCAGCAGGGCTCCTTTACGGTTTAACAGGTAATTTTCCAGCCAGGCAATGGTGTCATTATCGAGGTGATTGGTGGGCTCATCGAGGATCAGCAGATCGCAGGGGGTCAGCAAGGCCGAGGCCATTGCTACCCGTTTGCGCTGCCCACCGGAAAGCTGGCCAATCTGTTTATGGTAGTCGTGAATGCCCAGTTGGGAGAGGATCGTTTCCACCTGGGATTTCAGGTTCCAGAGGTTTTCATCATCGATGCGTTGGGAGAGCGACATCAGTCGTTTTTGCAGCGCGCCGTCCTCCGGGGAATCATCCAATGCGGCCAGGGTGGACTCATAATCCCGAACCAGGTTCATTTCCGGCGAGTTGGCCGAAAAAACCTGAGAAAGCACCGTGGTATCGGGGTCAAGATCGGGGTCCTGGGACAAAATTTCCACCCGTTTGGTACCGAAAAATTTAACCTCGCCAGCATCCGGGCTATCGAGATTTCCAATGATCCGCAGCAGCGAGGTTTTTCCCGACCCATTAACGCCAATCACCCCAATCTTATCGGTATCGGCGATGGAAAATGAGAGTTGATTAAAAAGGGTTTTCACCCCATAGGTTTTTTTAAGATTTTCAATACTGGCAATATTCATTGACTCGTCCTTTGTGTTTTCGTTTTGCTGATATTTTATCATAAATTAGGGGATCTTGGAAAAACTTTACAAAAAGTCCTGAAAATAGTATCATGTAGACACGAATTGTAGAAACAAATTAGCGACAAGAATGATCGAAACGAAAAAAGGTGGGGTGAACAAAATGATGTTGGGTAAAACCATTTTTATTGCAAAAAGTGCCGATGTGGTAGGAAAAGTAAAACTGGGTAATTTTATCTCAGTGTGGTTTCAGGCGGTCATCCGCGGTGATGTCGACAGCATTACCATTGGTGATCGGACCAATATTCAGGATGGTACGGTGGTGCACGTGGCTCCGGGTTATCCCACGGTCATTGGTGACGGGGTAAGCATCGGCCATAATGCCATTATTCACGGCTGCGAAATCGGCGATAATGTCCTGGTTGGGATGGGGGCGATTATCCTCAACGGTGCCAAAATTGGCGACAACTCGATTGTTGGGGCCGGCTCGCTGGTGACCCAGGGTAAGGTCTTCCCGCCAAATTCACTAATCATGGGCAGCCCGGCCAAAGTCGCCCGGGAGTTGAAACCCGAAGAAATTCAGAGCATCCGCGACAATGCCGAAGAATACCTGGATACCATGAAGGGCTACATGTAAGCCATCAGCGAACTCTGTGCAAATAAAAAAAGACCCGTTGGGTCTCAGCGGTTAAAAAAAGATAACCCAGTACCGACAATTGTTACATCATGTTGTACGCATCGGAGCGGACACGGCAGCGCCTGTCCGATGCCGCGGCGAACAACAGATTAACAATTGGTCGGTACGGTAGTTTATCACTAACCTCAAAGACCCAACGGGTCTTTTTTTTGATTCCTAAAACTTGACGGGTTTCAGGCGAAAACGTTCCAGGGGTTTGTGCAGAATCGTCACCAGCACGATCCCAACCAGACCTTGAAGGGCGCTGAAGGGCAGGTTTACCAAAGGGCCGGCAAGGTTGCCGTACATGATTACTTCGGAAACAAAATAAACGGCGGTCATCGCAATCACGGCCGGAAAAGCAAAGTACAGCAGATTCTTTTCGGGAAAGCGCTTCATCAGATAGCCGAAGATAAAGGCCATCGAGCCTTTAGCAATAAAGGTAGGCAGCATATAGGCGCTGTAGCCACCGAAGTAGTCGGCACTGGCCGAACCGATCCCGGCGGCAATCAGACCGCCCCAGGGTCCTAAAATATAAGCGGATAACAGCACCGCTCCATCACCGGGATGAATATAACCCGTCGGCAGTGGGATCTTCACCAGTGATGTCATCACAAAGGTCAGGGCCATCAATAACGCCGTATAGGTGATTTTTTTTGTTTGATCATTCATTCGTATGTCCTCGATTCTAAAAAAATACTAAGCCGACGATGAGCCGTTGGCTTAGTATAAGATTAGCGCATATTTCTTTTCAAAACAAGGTCTTGAATTGAGGTATTTTTTTAAAAATCTGAACCCATCGATTAGACCTGTTCGATAAAAATACTGACGGCAGAGTTGCCGGGTAGGTCAGTTTTATCGGGGTTGTTGGGTGAAATCGTAATGCTGATGCTGTAGCCGCTGACGGTTCCCTTCAGGCTGGTTGACTCAGAAATGGGTTCCTCGGTGTAATCAGGGGCACTGGCCAGCAGGTTCTGATAGAAAACAAGAAGTTCATCGGTGCTATAATCAGAAACATAGGTGGCTTTCCAACCCGGTTTCCCGGAGGCGTTGGTAATCTGATTGGATTCAGAAACGTTCTGGACGCCGTAAAGCGGGACCATCTGGCTGGGATAATTGCCAGCTAAAAGACCGGCTTCGTCAACATAGATTGCTTCAGTATTTTCCTCAATGACAGTCTGCATTTCCGACGGCACCGTAATCGTGGTGGTGGCGGTTGTATCGGGTTGATTATTCTTGATCGGCTCGGGCTGCTTGGTTACCGCGGTGGTGCTGCTGTTGCTGGCTTCATTGGTGGTGCTTGCTTCATCGCTGATCAGCTTTGGCATGATAAAGACAGCGCCGACAATAAGAACCCCAATGAGTAAAACCGAAAGAACGACATAACGTATTTTCATAAATAACTCCTTTGGATGCAATCAGCAGGTGATTGAGAAACAGCACATGAAACTCACAGCCTTTCTCAATGTTCTGAGCTGATTACGAATTGGATGATTACCTCATTATAACCGAGATTCTTAATTTTTAGAATAAAGATTTCAAAAAACTTGATTTTATTAAGGATATTGGATAGAATATAGAACAGACCTTTTTACTTTTAAATAGTTATAAATAAGAACATAAATGTCAGGACAAGGACGCTGTGGGGAAGGCTTTAGCAGAGAGATAATCATTTTGGTGAAAGATTATTAAAAGATACCTCAGGGAGATCACCTTTGAACAGGATTTCTGAAGGCTGGTTAGCCATTGCTTAAACCAGATTAGGAAACCCCGGGGAATCGTTAACTTCAGAGAGTGGGCAGTTTTCTGCCAACTTGGGTGGTACCGCGATTTTTCGTCCCTTGATTTTTCAGGGGGCGTTTTTTTGTTGATGCGGTTTTGTTAGGCAGGATCGTGTCGCACACTTATTTAGGAACAGTTGTGTAAAAGCATTTGATTTATTCAACAGCGAGGAACACATTCGGATCCCGCAATTAATTCAGAACATTTACTTAAGGCACTTAATTTAACTAAGAGAATTTAACACAGAGAATAACTCAGAGAGACTTAATGGAGGTAGAAATTTGGCACAGTTTAAAACACTAATAGAGGGAAAAATCGGCGAGCGCGAAGATGCGATCTCACAACAATGGGAAGCGATGAATCTGTTGCAGCAAACCATTGATAACCGCGAAGGAAAAGAAAATTTTGTTTTCTATGAAGGCCCCCCCACCGCTAATGGTCGGCCGGGGATCCATCACGTACTGGCCCGGACCCTGAAAGATACGGTCTGCAAATACAAGGTGATGGACGGTTACCGGGTCCTTCGTAAGGGCGGCTGGGATACCCATGGCCTGCCGGTGGAAATCGAAGTTGAAAAACAGCTGGGGCTGTCCAGCAAACCCGAAATTGAAGCCTATGGCATCGATAAGTTCAACGAAAAATGTAAGGAATCGGTCTTCAATTACGAAGGACAATGGAAGAAAATGAGCCGCAAAATGGGTTATTTCATTGACATGGAAGATCCCTACATCACGTTGGATAATAATTATATTGAAACCGTCTGGTGGATTCTCGATAAGTTTAATAAAGAAGGCTTTCTATATGAAGGTCACAAGATCATGCCCTATTGCCCCCGTTGTGGCACCGGTCTGGCCTCCCATGAGGTTGCCCAGGGCTATCAGGAAATCAAAAGCAATACCGTCGTCGCCGCATTTAAACGCAAGGATGCCGATGAATACTTTTTAGTCTGGACCACCACCCCCTGGACATTGGCCGCCAATGTGGCCCTGGCCGTTCATCCCGATGCCGATTACATCAAAGCCCGCAGCAATGATGAAGTCTATATCTGTGCCAAGGTGCTGGCGCCCAAATTACTGGGCGACGACTACGAAATTCTCGATGAAATGAAGGGATCAGCCCTGGAATACGTCGAGTATGAGCAGCTGATGCCATTTGTGACGCCCGATAAAAAAGCCTTTTTTGTCACCTGTGCTGATTATGTCACCACCGAAGACGGTACCGGGATTGTTCATATCGCTCCGGCTTTTGGGGAAGATGACTACAAGGTTGGCCGGGCGTACAATCTGCCGGTGCTGCAACCGGTGGCTGAAGACGGAAAATATACTGACACCCCCTGGAAGGGACAATTTGTCATCGATGCCGATCTCGATATTATCAAATGGCTGAAAGCCGAAGGCAAACTGTTCAAAAAAGAAAAGGTGCTGCATAATTATCCGCATTGCTGGCGTTGCAAAACTCCGCTACTATATTATGCCAAACCAAGCTGGTATCTGGAAATGACCAAAATTAAAGATACCCTGATCGAAAACAATAATGGTGTTGAATGGTACCCGGATTTTGTCGGCGAAAAACGTTTCGGCAATTGGCTGGAAAACCTCAACGACTGGGCCATCTCGCGCAGCCGTTACTGGGGAACACCGCTGCCAGTGTGGCGCTGTGATGATTGCGGTAAACTGGAAACCGTCGGTTCCCGCAAAGAACTGGTGGAACGAGCGATTGAGGATATTGACGAAAGCATTGAGCTGCATCGCCCTTATGTCGATGATGTCCATTTCACCTGTCCTGATTGCGGCAAAACGATGACCCGGGTCAAAGACGTTATCGACTGCTGGTTTGATTCCGGTTCGATGCCCTTTGCCCAACATCACTACCCGTTTGAAAATAAAGAACTGTGGGAAGAACAATTCCCGGCTGATTTCATCTGTGAAGGGATTGACCAAACCCGCGGCTGGTTCTATTCATTGCTGGCGATTTCTTCCTTCGTGACCGGCAAAGCGCCTTACAAAAAGGTGTTGGTCAATGACCTGATCCTCGATGCCGAAGGACAGAAAATGTCCAAAACCAAGGGCAATACCGTTAATCCGTTTGAAATGTTTGAAGAATATGGGGCTGATGCTCTGCGCTGGTATCTGCTTTATGTGTCGCCGGCCTGGACGCCCACCCGTTTTGATGTCAAGGGGATCAAAGAAGTTCAAAGCAAGTTCTTTAACACCTTGAAGAACACCTATCATTTCTTTGCTCTTTATGCCAATACCGACAACATCGATCCCCGCGAATTCTTTGTGCCCTATGCCGAACGTCCCGAAATCGATGCCTGGATCTTGTCCAAATATAATCGCCTGGTCAAAGAAGTTCGCGAAGAAATGGAAGTTTTTGATTTAACTAAAGCAGTCAAGAAAATCCAGAACTTTGTCAACGAAGATTTATCCAACTGGTACATCCGCCGCAACCGTCGCCGTTTCTGGGGATCCGAGCTGACGGAAGATAAAAAAGCCGTTTACAACACCACCTGGGAAGTATTGGAAGGGGTGGTTCGCCTGTGTGCTCCCTTTGCCCCTTACATCACCGAAGAATTGTATCAAAAACTGACCGATGGTGTTTCTGTTCATCTGGCCGATTATCCGACTGTCAACGAAGAGCTGGTTCAGGATGCCATTGAAGAACCGATGGATCTGGTCAGAGAACTGGTCAGTCTCGGCCGGGGTGCCCGGGAAGAAGCGCAGATTAAGGTCCGGCAGCCACTGTCCAAGATTATTGTCGATGGCAAATACCGGGAAACCCTCGGCGATCTCTGCGTTCTGATTGAAGAAGAACTGAATATCAAAAAAGTCGCTTTTGAAGATAACCTCGGTGACTTTATGAATTATGCGTTAAAACCGGACTTCAAGGTCGCCGGCCCGGTGCTGGGCAAAAACGTCAAGCTGCTGGGCAAGGCCCTAGCCTCTGTCGAAGCCAGTGAGGTGGTGGCCAAGCTGGAAGCAGACGGCAGCTTTGTGATTGAGCTGGATGGAGAAAGCCTCGAACTCCGCAAAGATTTCATCGATATCCGGATTTCGGCTAAAGAAGGCTTTAACGTCCAGATGTTCAATAACAAGTTTATCATCCTGGATACCAGCTTAGATCAGGATCTATTGGATGAAGGCTGTGCCCGGGAATTTGTTTCCCGGATTCAGCAGCTGCGAAAATCCAACGGCTACGAAGTCATGGACCGCATCGACATCAGCTACAGCAGCGACGAAGCGATGGATCGGGCGATTGAAATCTATACTGATTTTATCAAAACCGAAACCCTGGCAGATACGATTACCGTAAAAGCCGGTGTCGGCGAAATGTTTAATCTGAATGGTCATGATACCTGGATTGAACTGGCGAAGAAATAACGAGAAAAACATATAAATAAGCAAAAAAACAACCCCCGCTAAAGCATATCAATGCTTTAGCGGGGGTTAATTATTTTGTCGTGATTACTCGGCTTCAAACTGCGGATAATAGCCTAGAAATTGAAAATATTCGGCCTTTTCTTCAATGATCGGCAGCAGGTTGACCAGGGTATTCTGGGAGATGTTGCCGGTGAAGTCGATGAAGAACAGGTATTCCCAATTCTCTTTTAACAGTGGCCGGGATTCGATCTTGCATAGGTTGAGTGAAAAGACCGAAAAGATCCCGATGATTTCGTACAGTGCGCCGGGACGGTGGGGCAGCCGAAAGGCAATGCTGACCCGGCTGGGATTCTCAAACAGTTCGATCGCCCGGGAAATAACGACAAAGCGGGTCACGTTGGTTTGGGAGAAGTTGATATCTTCGGCCAGGACCTCAAGGTCATAGATTTCGCCGGCCCGCTTGCTGGCAATGGCGGCCATGGTCGGGTCATTCTGCCCAGCCACGTATTCGGCGGCGATGGCGGTATTAAAGTATGGAATACACTTCCAGTCCGGATAGTCTTTGAGAAATTCCTCGGACTGGGAAAAACCCTGAGGATGGGAATAAACCTCGGTGATCGTCGCCAAACTGGCGCCCTTGGGAGCCAGCAGACAGTGCCGGGCTTTGATCTCTTCTTCGCCGACAATAAAGTACTGATAGCGGGACAGCAGGTCATAAACGGCGGCAATCGACCCGGTCGATGAGTTTTCAATCGGCAGCACGCCGTAATCAATAAAGCCCTGACTGAGGGCCACAAATACATCCTCAAAGGTTTTATAGGCAAACAGTTCACAATCCTGTTTAAAAAATGCCAGGCTGGCGGCTTCGCCATAAGAACCGCGGGTGCCGGCATATGCCACCCGCGGTTCGGTTTTGATGCGTTGAGGATAAACCGAAAAAGCTTGTTTTAAAGCATTCAGGGCATTCGCTTCAGTCGTCATCTCAGTAGCCAATATTTTCTCCCACCAGAATCACCTTGATCCGGTCTGCGACGCGGCTGTGTCGGGTGATCACGATATTGGCGCACATACAGTCATCGGCATGACATTGGGCACAGTTTCCGGTGTCATAACAAGGGGTTTTAGCACTTAAGCGAATGGCATTCACCGGCGCGGCAATATTCTGGGCCCGATAAACGCCGGCATCGGTATTGGCCACCATCTTGTTGATCCCGGCAATGACTATCACCTGCTCCGGACCAAAACACATCAGCGCCACCCGGTTGCTGATGCCATCGACATTGACCAGTTCGCCATCCATGGTGATGGCATTGGTGCCGGTAATAAAGGTGTGAGCCAGGACGCCCTGGGCCACTACCTCTCTTTTTTCCTGGGCGGTTTTCGCCAGGCTGCGGTCAATATATTGATAATCACCATTCTTAACGGCATCAAGCAGGCCAATTTCCTTGATCGATTCCGAACCGCCATGGGTCACGCTGGCCCCGCTGGGAATCAGTGACAAGGCCAGTTCCAGTGCCTCCTGGGCAGTTTGGCAATAGTAGCCTTTAAAATTTCGTTTTTCAAGTTTTTTAATTAAAGATTTACTGAGATTCAGATAATTATCTTCCTTATAACCCAAAATATTACCTCCAGAGAAAAGAATAATCTTATTATAATCCAAAGCTGTTAAAAAAACAAAATTTATTCAAAAAATGGGGTATAATAATAAAAAAACATGCAATCGCAGAAGAGGAGGACGTCATGCATAAGTATAAGGGGATTATCTTTGATCTGGACGGCACCCTGGTCAATTCATTGGAAGACCTGATCGATTCGGTCAATGAGATTATGAAATATCATCAATTTCCGATCCATTCCTATGATGAGGGCAAAAAACTCATCGGCAGAGGGCTGAGAAATCTGACCCGGGATGCCCTGCCGGAAAAATATTGGGATGATGAAGCGTTTGTGGATCGGCTGACAGAAATGGTCTCAGCGGAGTATTCTGTTAATTATCGCAAGAAAACCAAACCCTATCCGGGAATTACGAAATTGCTGGACTATTTAAAGGCTAACGACATTCCCTGGAGTGTCTGTACCAACAAACCGGATATTGCCGCAAAATCACTGGTCAATGCGTTATTCAGCGATTATGATTATGTCGATGTGCGGGGCTTTACCAAAGACGCGCTGAGAAAGCCGAATCCGGCGGTAACCCTGGAACTGGTCGCTAAAATGGGCCTGAAACCTCAGCAATGTCTGTATGTCGGTGATTCTACCGTCGACTATGAAACCGCCGTGAGAGCGGGAATGCTGCCAGTTTTATGCACCTGGGGATTTGAACCCTTTGAAGTGCTGACCAAGCTGGATGACGCCATCTGGTTGCATAACCCGATGCGGATTGTCGATGCCCTGCGTTATGGCAAAGAAATGTATTCGCTATTTAACGAAACACCCAACCCCGATCCGAATGCGCCAAAGAAAAAACACTGATCAGCGACGACGGTTAAAATTTAAGGAATGAAGAATCTGAAAACTTAAGAAATGTAAACGTTGAACAAGATGTAAACGAAAATCAAAATTACATATTGACAAAAAAAGCAGGTCTTGTTATAATAAAAAATTTTACTTTTCCGCAAATCTGTGGTATACTGACGTAGAGAAAACCACAGAGAGGTGAAGTTCATGCCAAAAGCAACCATTATGGACATTAGACGCGAGGTGGAAAATTATTTGGGCAGACGAGTCAAACTTGAAGCACATAAAAGCAAGAAGAAACTCTACCAAAAAGAAGGGGTAATTGAAAGCACTTATCCCAGTATTTTTACTGTACGAGTTCAAGAGGATCAACGAAAAGAACAAAAATTGTCTTTTAGTTATTCCGATCTCTTAACTCAAAGCGTAAAAATTGTATTACTAGATGAGAATGAAGCTGATGGTGCACTGTTAGTTTCATAACGACAAGATAAAAAGTTCCACATCAGGAGAAGAACTCAGGTTCTTCTTTTTTTGTTGACTTAATTTGTTGTCTTTAATGGTAGGTTTTTTATGAAACCGATGGTATAATAACCGGGTATTGAAAAAATTGGAGATAAAATATGAATACTAAGAACTTAAAAATAGAATCTGAAATTGGCACCCTGAAAAAGGTCCTGGTCCACCGACCGGGCAAAGAACTGGAGCGGATTGTACCGGACTCACTGAAAGAATTATTGTTTGAGGATATCCCCTGGTTGACCCGGATGCAGGAGGAGCACGATGCCTTTGCGGCGATCCTCAGAAAGCGGGGCGCCGAGGTGCTGTACGTGGAGGATTTATTAAAAGACATTTTAAAAAATACTTCCGTCCGGGAGAGTATCATTGCCGAAGTGATCGACAAAAATCCCTCATCGGGGAACTACATCGATGGTTTCTTAAATGAATATCTGATGTCACTGGACAGCAATGCCCTGGGTGATGCCCTGATTGCCGGAGTGCTGCAAAAAGAACTGGGCCATATGGAGCGGCATCTGGTCTTGACCGATTATTTAAAAGGCCCGGAACCCTATGCTTTTTATTTAAACCCGCTACCGAATTTATATTTTATGCGGGACCCGGCCGTGACCATTCATGACGGGATGTGTATTTCCGCCATGGCCACCCGCACCCGAAAACGGGAAAGCCGCTATATGTCCGCGATTTATGAGCATCACCCGCTATTTGCCAGCTGTGGCAATAAAACCTTTTACCAGGATACCAACTTCTTTTCAGTTGAAGGCGGCGATATCCTGATTTTAAGCCCGACGGTGGTGGCTGTCGGTTGCAGTGAGCGGACCGAGGTTCAGGGGGGTGAGGAACTGGCTAAAAACCTCTTTAATGCCGATCACGGCATCGAAAAGGTGCTGGCCGTAAAAATCCCCAGCAACCGCGCCTTTATGCATCTGGACACCGTTTTTACGATGGTGGACGTGGATAAATTCATTGTCTACCCGGGGATTCTGGAACAGGTGGAAACGGTCATCATGACCCCCGGCAAAAAAGACTATCTCCATTACGAGCGCAAAGACAGCCTCAAAGAAGCCCTTAAATCAGTGCTCGGTTTGCCGGCCATTAACCTGATTGAGAGTGGCGGTGGCAACCCGGTTGCCGCGGCCCGGGAACAATGGAACGACAGCACCAACACCCTGGCGATTGCCCCGGGGGTCATCGTCGCCTATGCCCGGAATGAGAAGTCCAACGAGGTACTCAGTCAAAACGGTATCGAAGTCATCGGCATCGAAGCATCCGAACTGGTCCGTGGCCGGGGCGGTCCCCGCTGCATGACCATGCCCCTCTATCGGGACGGGTTTTGATTTCGCCGCTCACGGCACTTTGGTAATAACCGATCAATCTAATTTCAAGCGAATGTTACCTTGCTAAAGGTATCAACAATCAGTTAAAATAAACTTAACAAGAGATAAACGGAGGAAGCATTATGAATTTAAAGGGACGTCATTTATTGACATTAAAGGATTTTACCCCAGAGGAAATCCAGTATCTGATCGACTACGCAGCCGAACTGAAAGCCAAGAAAAAATTAGGGGTGGTGGGCGATCTGCTCAAAGGCAAAAATATTGTGCTGATTTTTGAAAAAACATCAACCCGAACCCGTTGCGCCTTTGAAGTGGCCGCTTTTGACGAAGGGGCTAACGTCACCTTTTTAACCAACAGTCAAATGGGCAAAAAGGAATCGATTGAGGATACCGCCATCGTTCTGGGCCGTTTTTATGACGGCATTGAGTTCCGCGGTTTTGAACAACAGACCGTCGAAATGCTGGCCGAACATTCCGGGGTACCAGTCTGGAACGGCTTAACCGATTTAGATCACCCGACCCAAATTCTGGCCGATATGCTGACCATCCAGGAAAACTTTGGCGCCGTCAAAGGCCGACGGCTGGTTTATGTCGGGGATGCCCGCAACAATATGGGTAATGCCCTGATGATCGGCTGTGCCAAATTGGGGATGCATTTTGTGGCGGTGGCCCCCGAATCGCTGTTCCCGGAAGAAGCCTTAGTGGCCGAAATGAAAACCCTTTGTGAAACAACCGGGGGAACCATTACCCTGACTGCCGATATCAAAGCCGGCGTCAAGGATGGCGACGTCATTTATACTGACGTCTGGGTCTCGATGGGTGAAGAAGATCAGATGGCCGAGCGGATCAAACTGTTGTCGCCATACCAGGTTAATATGGAAATGATACGAGCCACCGGCAATGATGAGGTGATCTTCCTTCATTGTTTACCAGCCTTCCATGACCAGGAAACAGTCGTCGCCCGGGAAGTCAAAGAGAAGTTCGGGCTAACCGAAATGGAAGTCACCGATGAGGTTTTCCGCAGTGTACATTCCAAGGTCTTTGACGAGGCTGAGAATCGGATGCATACCATCAAAGCCGTAATGTGCGCCTCTCTGGTTGGCTAAAATGCCCGATTACGTCGTTGGATCAATTTATTCAAATCCTTGCGTATTAATTATACGCGGCGGCCTTGAATAAATTAATCCGCCTAGTACTCGAACATTTTCGCTCAACCAGTACAGAATAACTTAAACGTTCCGTTCATAGTATGTGATTCATTACCAGGAGATTAACAATAAATGGAAATTAAAGATATCAGAAAATTACAGAATGGCTCCGATGTCCGGGGGGTTGCCCTTGATGGGATTCCCGGTGAGGAAGTCAATTTTACTCAGGACATGGCCATGAAAATTGCCTATGCCTTTGCCACCTGGCTGGAGCAAAAGCTCGGGAAAACCCCGTTAACCTTTGCCATCGGCCGGGACAGCCGGCTGTCCGGACCTCATCTGGCTCAGGCGGTGGCGTTGGGGCTGGTCAGTAAGGGGAACAAGGTCTATCAATGCGGCATTGCCACCACCCCGGCGATGTTTATGACCACCATCGATCCGCTGCTGCAAGCCGATGGGGCGGTGATGGTGACGGCCAGTCATCTGCCTTTTAACCGCAATGGACTGAAGTTTTTTACCAAAGATGGCGGCCTTAATAAAGAGGATATCACTGCCATTCTGGAACTGGCCGAGACCATTGAAACCGGCTTTACCCCGGGCGGACAAGCGCTGGACTACGATTTTCTGCCCAGCTATTCCGAGAATATTTTAAAGATTATCCGGGCTAAAACCGGTACTGAGCAGCCGTTGGCCGGCGCCAGAATTGTGGTTGATGCCGGTAACGGGGCCGGCGGATTTTTTGTTGACCAGGTGTTAAAGCCGTTAGGGGCCGACACCACCGGCAGCCAGTATCTGGACCCCGACGGTAATTTTCCTAACCACGTACCCAACCCGGAAGATGCCGTCGCCATCGCCCATATCACCAAAGCCGTACGGGATAACCAGGCCGATCTGGGGATCATCTTTGATACCGATGTCGATCGCGCCGCGATTATCGACGAACAGGGCCAGGCGATCAACCGCAATGGCTTTATTGCCTTTATTGCCAGCATGCTGTTGACCGATTATCCGGGCTCGACGATCGTTACCGATTCGATTACGTCCACCGGGTTAACCGAGTATATTGAAAGCCGCGGCGGGCAGCATCATCGCTTTAAACGAGGTTATAAAAATGTCATTAACGAGGCGATCCGTTTAAATAACGCCGGTATCGAAACCCATCTGGCGATGGAAACCAGCGGTCACGGAGCCATCAAAGAAAACTATTTTCTCGATGACGGCGCCTATCTGGTCACCATGGCGCTGATCAAATTTGCCGAACTGTTTAAGGCCGGCCAGCCGATCAGTTCGTTTCTGGCCGGACTCAAAGAACCGGCTGAGGCCAAAGAAATCCGCCTGAAAATAACGGCTGATGATTTTAAAGCTTATGGCGAAATAGTGTTGGCTGAGTTTGCCCAATTCGCCGCCAGCCAACCCGGCTGGACGGTGGTCAGTCCTAACTTTGAAGGCGTTCGGGTGAGCTGTGACAGCACTGCCGGCAACGGCTGGTGTCTGCTGCGAATGTCCCTCCATGATCCGATTATGCCACTCAATATCGAATCCGATACAGTGGGCGGTTGCGCAGTCATTGAGACGGTTCTGAAAGAATACCTGCAAAAATTTGAAGCCTTAGTTTAATTAAAAAATGGTATTAAAAAACAGGATGGTTAAACCTATCCTGTTTTTTATTTTACTTCGTTAATGTGGGTGAATCTCCCAGGAGCTGAGGTACTCCGACTATTAGAAGCACCGGATTAACGATTGCCGCCGGATCGATCACGGTTTAAACGACCGAATATTCATAGATGTATTGGTTTAAAATATTGTCGTAAATATTGCCACCGGGGTAAACGGTATACTCGAAGATGGTAGTCTTTTTACCGTCAATTTCATCATAGCCATAAAACCTATAGCCGCCTTGCTCAAAGGTTCCTTGAAATTCGATCATTTCGGGAACATAGGTTTCGGATGCGATTAGATAGTCATCAAGATACTGCCTAGCTTCGTCTTCAGTGGCCAGATAGCAGATCGTTTCATCACCTGCGGCTTGAAATAAGTAGATTTGTTTAAAATCATTAAATAGACTTCCTTTAGGAGAGACAATGTAAGGTTGTGCCTGAATAGGACTATTAACTGCAGTTAATTTAAATCCTTTGTTACAATACCCTGTATATTTATAATCTTCATCTACACGCATCCCCAATTGACCCAGCAATTGTTTTAGATAGGTAATCGCCTCATGCGGGTTTTGGATCAATTTTTTATAAAACGGTTCGTCTTGATCCACTGTGCCACTGGGGGCACTTGAACCGGCCGGCAGGATCTGAATTTTGATGCCTTCGAGGCGATAGCCAAATCCTTCGGTGCCGGCACTTTCGCCGTTTTTAGCCCAGTTAAGCCAACCCATATTCTGAGCATGAACCTGATACCAGATATCAAATTGATCAGCAGTATCGCCAGTTAGTTTAATTTGAATGGCTTCTAACCGTAAGCTTTCGCCAGTGGTTCCGCTTGTTTCGCCGTTCTTTTTCCAGTTGGTATTATCGCCTTGATCTTCCCAACCGTAATTTTGGATATGCGTTTGATAAGATACGTCAAGATTCGCGTCCTGATTTTCAAGTTCGATTTTAATGCCTTCTAACCGTAGACCTTCTCCGATTGTCCCGCTGAGAACGCCATCGGATACAAATTCCTGCCAGCCTTCATTTTCAACGTGGGTACGATAGCGAACATTGGGGGTTGTTTCAGCCCACACAGTTGTTGGAACCATCCCGACACTCAGCAATAAGGTCAACATCAAAACTAAACATTTGCGAATACTGTTTTTCATTTTATTTGCCTCGCTTTCTTATTCGTATTAGATAAAAGTATACGCTTACAATTCAATATATTCAAGATAATATAAAAATTTTCTATTTTAGTTGTTTTATCGTTGATGTTTTTATTCATTTGCATCGACTATGCGGTGATGAGATACGATCTTATTTAGATTGAAGCGGACTGAAAGGTGCGGCTATTTTTTAAAGGACTATATTGATTGACCGGATCGCCTGTAAAAATATAATGGTATCTGAGATTATGAAATTTGCGTTAATAAAAAAGCAGGATGACAAAAAATCATCCTGCTTTTTTTCGGAAATTACTGCTTGTCAATTTCCAGTCCGGCCACAAAGCCATCAATCAGATCCATATGCTGGGACATCGCAAAGGCGGCGTTGAGCTGTTCCTTGTTGCC
This sequence comes from Acetobacterium sp., assembly GCF_030652775.1. Taxonomy (GTDB): domain Bacteria; phylum Bacillota; class Clostridia; order Eubacteriales; family Eubacteriaceae; genus Acetobacterium. The sequence goes on from NZ_JAUSPS010000012.1 coordinate 128,620, forward strand.
GAGAGCGTTCAAGATTTTGCGGTGCTGTTGATCGATAATTGGTCCCCGTTGGGTATCGTCGAGAATGGCAATTCGGATATCCTTGATCAGGGCTTCGATCAGGGTGGCCGATGACAGCAGGACGTTATGTATCATCTTGTTTTCTGAGGCCAGGGCAATTTCATAATGGAAGCGCTTGTCCAGTTCGGCCCGGACCGACTCATCGGTTTCGGTTTCAATGGCATCACAGATTTTTTCCAGACTGGCAAACCGTTCCGGCGTCATTTTTTTGGCCGCCAGTTTAGCCGCTTCGGTTTCCAGCGCCCGCCGCAGTTCCTGGACCTCTCTTAATTCGCCCTTGCTGAGCCAGAACATAATCGTCAGTGGCTGAGTCAGGGTATCTTCAAAATTTTCGGCAATAAAATTCCCTTCGCCCTGCTGACAGACCACCAGGCCGATCATCTCCAGCGCCCGGATCGCCTCCCGGATCGTTGCCCGGGAAACCCCTAACTGTTCCGCCCATTGCCGTTCCGAAGGTAGTCGGTCGCCGCTTTTTAAATTTCCTCTAATAATATTTTCTTTAATCTGCTCGAGGATTTGCAAATATATTTTCGTGTGTGCAATTTCTTTAAACATCTAAAACTTCACTTCATTTCATTCGATTTTTTCGTTTTCTCTTAGTTTTCTAGTAAGGATCATAATAAACCATTGTACCACAGCCACTTTTAAAATTCAAAAAGATAAAAAGTGGGATAAAAAATAATTTCTGAAAACGTTATTTTACCACTTGACAAATATTTACGAAACGCATATAATGGCAACAGGTTAGTGGTCTGACCACCAGACCAATAGTAGAATTTTATCAGAGATTTGTCAAGTGGTTTATGAATGGGTTTAAGAGGGTTTAAAAGTTTTCGTCGACTGACCAGCTCAGTCGATAGCGGAATTTATGATGAAAGAACATTTTCCTTGCTGTCTGTTGATGAAATGGACAGCAAAAGAAATTTCGCTCAGGTCTTAACCAAATGATTTGCATGATTCGGCGTTTGCGAAGCGGGGCACAAAGCTCATGGTACTATCGCAATTGTCAATTTAATTTATTTTATGGAGGGTGAGTATGAAAATACTGGTATGTATCAAACAGGTTCCGGGAACGTCCAACGTGGAAGTGGATCCGGAAACAGGTGTCCTGATTCGTGATGGGGTTGAATCAAAATTGAATCCCTATGATTTATTTGGTCTGGAAACCGCATTTCGCTTAAAAGAACAATTGGGCGGCACCATTACCACCTTGTCAATGGGTCCGATGCAAAGTAAAGAAGTGCTTTTTGAATCTTTCTATATGGGCGCTGACGAGGGCTGTTTATTATCAGACCGAAAATTTGGCGGGGCCGATGTGGTCGCCACCAGTTATACGCTGGCCCAGGGGGCTAAAAGACTGGGTGATTTTGATCTGATCATCTGCGGCAAGCAGACCACCGATGGCGATACCGCTCAGGTTGGTCCGGAAATGGCCGAATTTTTAGGAATTCCCCACGTTACCAACGTCATCAAAATTCTGATGGCGGATGAAAAGGGCCTGACCCTGCAAATGAACATGGAAGAATCCCTGGAAATCCAACGCGTGCCATACCCTTGCCTGATCACTGTCGACAAGGACATTTACACCCCGCGCTTACCTTCTTATAAACGAAAACTGGAAATTTCCGAAAATCCCGAAATTAAAGTTTTGACCCTGAAAGATATGTACGACACCGATGAAAAAAAATATGGCCTCAGCGGCTCACCAACCCAGGTCGAACGAATCTTCCCGCCGGAAAGCAACGTCGAAAAAACCAGCTTTGAGGGCGATGGACCAGCTCTGGCAACGGCGCTGATGGGAATTTTAACCGAAAAAAAATATTTAGGCTAGGAAGGAAAAAATCATGGCAGGAATTAAAATAATCAAGGAAAACGTCGATCAAAAAACCTTTGAGGCACTGGCAGAAATTTGCCCCTTCGATGCCTTTTCTTATGAAAACGCTAAATTAGAAGTGACCGCCGCCTGTAAAATGTGCAAGATGTGTTTAAAAAACGGACCAGCCGGCGTTCTCATGCTGGAAGAAGATGAAAAGATCGCCATCGACAAAAGCCTGTACAAAGGCATTACCGTCTATGTCGATCACATTGAAGGCAAGATTCATCCGGTTACCTTTGAGCTGATTGGCAAGGCCCGCGAACTGGCCGCAGTGATCGATCATCCGGTTTACGCCCTGTTTATGGGGACCAATATCACCGCCGAAGCCAGCGAACTGTTAAGCTACGGGGTCGATAAGGTATTTGTCTACGATCAGCCGGAACTTAAACATTTTGTGATCGAACCCTATGCCAACGTTCTGGAAGACTTTATCGAAAAAGTGAAACCATCTTCGATTTTAGTTGGTGCCACCAACGTCGGTCGTTCCCTGGCGCCACGCGTGGCCGCCCGTTACCGTACCGGTCTCACCGCTGACTGTACCATTCTGGAAATGAAAGACAATACCGATCTGGTTCAGATCCGACCAGCCTTTGGCGGTAATATTATGGCCCAGATTGTGACTGAAAACACCCGACCCCAGTTCTGTACCGTCCGTTATAAAGTATTTTCCGCTCCGGAACTGGTTAAAGAACCCTGGGGCAGTGTCGAAGTGATGGAAATCGGCAAAGAGAAACTGATTTCAGCCATTGAAGTGCTGGAAGTCATTAAAAAAGAAAAAGGCCTTGATCTTTCTGAAGCCGAAACCATTATTGCGGTTGGCCGGGGCGTAAAATGCGAAAAAGATCTGGAGATGATCCACGAGTTTGCTGAAAAAATCGGCGCTACCGTGGCCTGTACCCGACCCGGCATCGAAGCCGGCTGGTTTGATGCCCGCCTGCAGATTGGCCTCAGCGGCCGAACCGTTAAACCGAAACTGATCATTGCCCTGGGTATTTCCGGTGCCGTCCAGTTTGCCGCCGGGATGCAGAATTCCGAATATATCATCGCGGTCAATAATGATCCCAAAGCACCAATCTTTAATATTGCCCATTGCGGCATGGTCGGCGATTTATACGAAATCATCCCCGAACTGTTAAAAATGATTGCCGATCCGGAAAGCGCTGCCGTCGGGAAAACCCTGGCGATGCCTGAAGCCATTGAAACACCAGAAAGGATGGTTGGCTAAGATGAATTATAAAAAAGTGGAAGCAACGGATATTGATTTTTTAAAGGACCTGATTCCTGCTGAACGGATCTTTGTCGGCGACCAGATTGGTGAAGACTTCAGCCATGATGAGCTGGGCAGTATCCATTCTTATCCGGAAGTGCTGATTAAAGTAACCACCACCGAAGAAGTATCAAAAATCATGAAATATTCCTATGATCATAATATTCCGGTCGTGGTCCGGGGGTCCGGCACCGGGCTGGTGGGGGCCTGTGTCCCACTGTTTGGTGGGATTATGTTAGAAACCACCCTGATGAACAATATCCTCGAACTGGACACCGAAAACCTGACGGTTACCGTGGAACCCGGCGTGCTGCTGATGGAACTGTCCAAATTTGTGGAAGAAAATGATCTCTTTTATCCGCCCGATCCCGGTGAAAAATCGGCCACCATTGCCGGTAATATCAGCACCAACGCCGGTGGCATGCGGGCCGTGAAATACGGCGTGACCCGGGACTATGTCCGCGGTCTGACCGTGGTCTTATCCAACGGTGAAATCATCGAGCTGGGTGGTAAAATTGTTAAGAACAGCTCCGGTTACAGCTTAAAAGATCTGGTCGTCGGCTCCGAAGGAACCCTCTGTGTGATCACCAAAGCGATCTTAAAACTGTTGCCGCTGCCCAAGATGACCCTGAGTCTGCTGATTCCCTTTGATAATATTAGTGATGCGGCCGGAATTGTGCCCAAGATCATCAAATCCAAGGCGATCCCGACGGCGATTGAATTTATGGAACGCCAGACGATTCTTTTTGCCGAAGATTTTCTCGGTAAAAAATTCCCGGATTCCAGCAGTAATGCCTATATCTTATTGACCTTTGACGGCAATTCCAAGGAACAGGTCGAAGCTGAATACGAAGTTGTCGCCAACCTCTGTCTGGCCGAAGGCGCCAAAGATGTTTATATTGTCGATACCGCCGAACGGAAAGAATCGGTCTGGTCAGCCCGAGGTGCCTTCCTGGAAGCGATTAAAGCCTCGACCACCGAAATGGATGAGTGCGACGTGGTGGTACCGCGAAACCGGATCGCCGAGTTTATTGAATTTACCCATGAGTTAGCTGCCGAAATGGATGTCCGAATCCCCAGCTTTGGCCATGCCGGCGATGGCAACCTGCATATTTATGTGTGCCGCGACAAGCTGGACCAGGCCGCCTGGGAAGTCAAACTGGAAGAAGCGATGGACCGGATGTATGCCAAGGCCCTGACTTTTAACGGACTGGTTTCCGGCGAACACGGCATCGGCTATGCCAAACGAAAATATCTGCTCAACGATTTCGGTACCGAGCATCTGGCTTTGATGGCCGGTATCAAACAAACATTTGATCCTAAAAACCTGTTAAATCCTAAAAAAGTCTGTCAGATGTAGGGGGAAATATGGATAACTTGTTACTTTTCTTTATCGCCCTGATCCCGGTGGTATGGCTGATTGTTTCGCTGGGGGTCTTAAAGATCCCCGGCTACAAAGCCTGTCCGATCGCCCTGGCGATCACCGTCTTATTAAGTATTCTGGTCTGGAAAATGCCCGTGATCGACAGTCTCACGGCAGCCCTCGAGGGCGGTGCGATGGCCATCTGGCCGATCATGCTGGTCATTGTGGCGGCGGTCTTTACCTATAATCTGGCTACCCACACTGGGGGTATGGAAGTCATCAAAAAAATGATGACCAGTATCACCACCGATCAACGGATTTTAGTGTTAATCCTGGCCTGGGGCTTCGGTGGCTTTTTAGAAGCGATTGCCGGCTTTGGAACGGCCGTGGCGATTCCCGCCAGTATTTTAGCCGCTCTTGGTTTTAATCCGGTCTTTGCCGCCATTATCTGTTTGATTGCTAACACCACCCCCACCGCTTTTGGGGCGATTGGTTTACCTGTCAGCACCCTGGCTTCAGTAACCGGTCTTAATGTAAACGATTTATCATTTGCCGTGGCGCTGCAGTTGTTTATTATGATTGTCGTGGTGCCGTTTATTCTGGTCATGCTGACCGGGAAGGGCGTCAAAAGTCTCAAAGGCGTCGTCTTGATTACCCTGATGGCCGGTTTGTCGTTTGGCTTACCGCAGATTTTTGTGGCCAAGTATTTAGGCGCCGAACTGCCGGCGATTGTCGGATCGGTGGTGTGTATGGCCGTCGTGATTGCCATGGCCAAGATCTTCTATAAAGATACGGCTGCCAAGGATGCCGAAAAGATTCCGTTAAAAAACGCCGTGATGGCCTGGTTACCGTTTATTCTGGTGTTTGTCATTATCATCCTGTGCTCATCGCTATTCCCGGCTATTAACGGGGCGCTGGCGCAAGTGAAAACCACGATCCAGATTTACACCGGACCGCATGGCAAACCCTACACCTTCTTATGGATTTCTACCCCCGGAACGCTGATCATCTTTGCCACCTATCTGGCTGGCTTGATTCAGGGCGTTAAATTTGGCCAGATATCTAAAGTGTTGGGCAATACCATGAAACAGATGAGTAAGTCCGCCATTACCATTGTCGCCATTGTGGCGCTGGCCAAGGTGATGGGTTACAGCGGCATGATTGGCGTCATCGCCCAGATTCTGGTTTTGATTACCGGCGATTTTTATCCCCTGATAGCGCCGCTAATTGGAGCCCTGGGTACCTTTGTCACCGGCAGCGATACCTCCGCCAACGTCTTGTTCGGCGGGCTTCAGGTCGAAGCCGCCAACGCCATCGGGATGAACCCTTACTGGCTGGCCGCCGCCAATACCGCTGGGGCCACGGCTGGTAAGATGATCTCACCTCAAAGTATTGCGGTGGCCACTGCCGCCACCGGCATTATCGGCAGCGAGGGCAAGATCCTCCAGGCAACCCTGAAGGTCTGCGCCATCTACGTCATCGTCATCGGGCTGGTCGTCTATTTTGGAGCACCGCTGATGGAAGGATTGCTGAGTACCTTTGGATAAACCGCATGTTAACTAACGCTTTGTATTTTACGCATTGTATATAAATAAAAGAAAATTGAATAAGTAAAACCATCCTAAAAAGTTAAGACATTAGCGGAATGCAGAATTTCGCTAGTGTCTTTCGTCTAATCAGAAAGGAAAAAAATATGCAAATCAATATACCCTATGGAAAAGAAAAACAGATTCTTAATGTCGATGAAGCCAATCTTAATGGCATTCTCGTCTCGCAGATTGAAGATTATCATCCTGAACTATCCCAAAGCGAGCTGGTGGCAGCGGCGATTGAGCAACCCGAGGGGTCAGCCCAGCTGAGTCAGCTGGCGATTGGCAAACAAAAGATTGTCATTATTGCCAGTGATCATACCCGGCCGGTGCCCAGTAAAATTATTATGCCGCTGATGCTCAGCGAAATCCGCAAAGGTAATCCCGCCGCCGAAATCACCATTTTAATTGCCACCGGGTTTCATCGTTTAACGACCCGGGAGGAACTGGTCGGCAAATTCGGCGAAGCCATCGTTGAGAAAGAGCGGATTGTCGTTCATGATTCCGGGGATGACAGCAGTCTGGTCAAAATCGGCACGTTGCCCTCCGGCGGTGAGCTGATCATCAACCGCCTGGCCGCCGAAGCCGATCTGCTGGTTTCGGAAGGTTTTATTGAGCCTCATTTCTTTGCCGGTTTTTCCGGCGGCCGTAAAAGCGTGCTGCCGGGCATCGCCAGCCGGGTCAGTGTATTGGCCAATCATTGTGGCGAATTTATTGCCCACCCCAAAGCCCGCACCGGCGTGATTGAGGGCAACCCCCTTCATATTGATATGCTCTACGCCGCCCGCACTGCCAAACTGGCCTTTGTCGTCAATGTCGTGATCAATTCCGAAAAAGAAGTGATTTATGCCGTGGCCGGCGATTGCGATGCCGCCCATATCAAAGGCCGGACCTTTCTGGAGCAGCTCTGCAAGGTTCAGGCGCCCCCCAGCGATATCGTCATCACCAGCAATGGCGGTTATCCCCTGGATCAGAACATTTACCAGGCGGTTAAAGGGATGACTGCCGCCGAAGCCGCGGTCAAACCCGGCGGGGTGATCATCATGTTGGCCAAATCCAACGATGGCCACGGCGGCGCGGCCTTTTTCAATACCTTCCGGGATGAGAAAAATCTCGACAAGATGCTGGCCGGTTTTGTCAACACCCCCCGCGACGAAACCATCCCCGATCAGTGGGAAGCCCAGATTCTGGCGCGGATTTTATTAAAGGCCAAGGTGATTTATATCTCGGCCGCCCCGGATGAAATGATTAAAGAATTCCAGATGACCCCCGCCGGGGATGTCCAGGAAGCCTTGGCGATGGCCCGGGATTATCTTAACAATGAAGCCGCCACCGTAACAGTGATCCCCGATGGGGTCGCGGTAATTGTCGAATAAGAGCAGCGATAAAAGCAGAATAAAAGCAGTAATAAAAAAGATGACATTTCGGTGTCATCTTTTTTTGTGTTAGCAGAAGTTGTAAATTAATGCGCTGTTTTGCGGCTGCGTGCCAGGCCTTATAAATCACCCTGATCAGCATCCACCGGGCCATCCAACAACAGATAGGACGTTAATTTAATTGCAAAGATAACACTGTCGGGATGGTTGAGAATTTCTGTCAATTCCGGATGTTCCCGGGCAAAAGCGGTCGTAACCCGCTCGGTTTCAGCATCCACCAGGGTTTGAAAAAGGCCGGCAAAGGTAACCGAGACGATGTTGGCGCCGGCGGTCGGGTGCTGGCGGCTATCAACCAGGACACTGACCCGGGGATTGGCCAGCAGATTCTTGAATTTCCGGGATTCCCGGGTGGAGACCAGATAAAGCGTGCGGCAATCATCGCTCAGCAGATAGGTCATCAACGAGCAGTAGGGGTTTCCCGCGGCTTCGGTACATAAAACACAAAGGGAATTTTCGCGTAGAATCGTTTCCAGTTTAGCTAACATGTTACCACCTTTCATCAGGCGGGAGGAAGGGGTAGCCATCCTCCGGTCTGAGTAAATAAATTTTGACGAGTCGATGAATATGCCTGGGCATTGAACTTTTTTACATTATATCAGATTCTACCGGAATTTTCGGTCGTTATCCGTTTTTTTATTAATAAGTGTGCTTATTCACCAAAATGATCTCGCTGGCCGATCTGAAAGTGGCAGAACATTTGCTGGAGCCTACTTTTGTTTATCAGGGGGTTAGGTTTGGTGAGTTGAAGTCGCGGCGGTGGTACAATCTTTGTCATTTGTTAAATAAAGCGAATACAAGTAAGCTGCGTGGCGAAAAACGTGATTTTTTCTAGCCATTTAAGCGGGTGAGGCGTATAATTATAATTGCTCTGGTGCCTGCCCCTTAACTTATTGAACTTAACATATCGCAAGAAACATCGCCCGATTTAGCCAACTGTTTTTCCAGGTGGCGGTAATCCGATCCAAAAGTTGAAAATAATCATCAAACGGCTACTGAAATTTCATAAGTATCCCCCGGAACAGGCCGATCAGGCCCTGAAAATCGTCATGCGTTAGGCTGAGAAAATGTGTGGAAATGTTGGTGGCCGAAGGGGTCTGGTATAATAAGGTGGCCGAGGAGAAAGTAGCGTATTGAGTGGAGACTTGATTGTAGCAGTGCGCGGTTTTTATGCCACGGGCAGGAACGGTTCCTCAGAAAAAATTCTTTCATAGAACTAATTAAAAAAACATCATTGACTATGAAGGATTAATAGGAAACAATAACCGACTTCAAAACAGTTGATAACAATTGTGAAACAGAAAGGAATAATCAATGCAAAAATCAATCACCTACCTTTATCCGGATGCCGATAACGCCGCAAATCTTAAAATGTATCAGGATCGGACTAATCAGATTAAAGCCTTTTACTTTACAAAAGAAAGCTATAAAAAGGTTTATGACCTTCCATATGCCCTTAATTATGCCATTTACTTTCTGTTTAATGACAGTGAAGATGAGAATCTTGTTTACATTGGCCAATCTGTTAATGGGATTCAGCGGATCGAAGAACATGTTAGAGGTAAAGACTTTTGGACCTATGCCATTCTTTTTGTGACTGATAATAATAGTTTTGACAAATTATCGATTGACTATTTGGAATATGATTTCATACAAAAATTTAAGGAAAGCAGCTATGTTTTAACCAATAAAGATCTCAGACCTAATAAACCCAACATCAGTGTTTATGACCTCCCAAATCTGGAATCGTTCATTAATCAGATTGTGTTTTTACTGAGTGCAGAAGGAGTTGATATCGATGAAGTAAAAGACTCACCGGATAAAGTTAAATATTATTGTCCTTCACCCAAGCATCACGCTAAACTGTTTGTGCAGGACGGGAAATTTGTTTTGGCATCTGGCAGCGAGATTAAAAGACCGCCAGAATCAACAAAAGAATGGAAAAACAGCAGGCGCTTTGACAGGGGCAATGAGATTATTGACAGCTATATCGCAAACGAGAAGGTTAAAGAAATTGATGGGAATTTGATCACTCAGGTGAATATTGCGTTTAAGTCGCCATCGGCACCGGCGGATCTGATTACAGGATTGTCTGAAAATGGCTGGAAGTTTTTCAAGGGTCTGGATGAACTTAGAAACAAGTAGTTCTAAATTGTTGGTAGATGTTGGCAGTTTTATCTTAACATAATAGTGACTCACTACCCCAAAATACCCGTAATATCTAAGCATCATTTTACATCAAAATCCCGGGAGGACAGATGACTTTATTTAGCAAAAGAGTTGAAGAATTGATTAGCGAGAGCGGTGAAACCGTTGTGTCCTTGGCCGAAATTGGCGGCATCAATCGGTCTACCCTGCAACGGATAAAATCCGGTGAGCGCCTGCCAACCTCGGAGTTTTTCAGGAATCTGAGCCGGGCTTTACGGCTTTCGCCATTTGAGCAGGATGAACTCGCCCAACTGCTGGAAATCGCCCGGGTCGGGGAGACAGTAAGTTACAGTCGTCGGCAGATCTATGATTTGATTGAAATGATTTCTGAACTCACCGAATATAAGATTCCCTTTTCAAAAGAAGTAAACCGGAAAACAGGCGACCGGGAAAACCAGCCGGTCACCGAGCCCATTGAAATCTGCTCTGATCCAATGGCGGTTCTGAATCAGATTGAAAACAGCATCAATCAGGAACTTTTTTCTGCCGCCCAACCAGAGCTGAAACTGTGTATTCCTCATACCGAAAGCAAGGTGTATGACTACATTTTTCAGCAGATGATGGGTAATAAGAAAAAACTGAACCTCGCGGATGTGTTGGGGTTCCGACAACAGGCAGCGGCCGACGAACCGGGTCAGGCGTTGGCCGCCCTTCGTCATCTGATCGCCCTGTCCCTGCTGGAAAATATCAACTATCGCTCCTGCTATTATTATTTTTCGCCAGAAAGTCCGGTCAGCGCTCCAGTAACGGCGCTGTTTCCGTATTTTATCTTGACTTCCGAACGGGTCATCGCCATTTCAGCAGATTTTAATCAAGCGGTATTATATCGGGATGCGGCCATCATTGATGTGTATCGCACCGAGTTTGACCGCCTGGTTGCCAAGTCTCAGACCTTTATAGAAGAAAGTGACGATCTTTTTCGAGTTTACACCCTGGAAAAAGTCCGCCACTTAAAACATGTGGTCGAGCCCTTACCCTGCTTTTCCTACTATATTGACCGGGAACTTCTGGAATTAAAATTAAATAAGGATTTTCCTTATTATCAGCCCTTACTGGAAGCGGCTGCAAGCCATTACGATGACTTTAGAAAAGAAAGCCATGCAATGCTCAATGTGTTTTCGCTAAAAAACCTTGAGCAATTTATGCGTGATGGCAGCTTATCCTTTCCTGATGAAGTTTATCATGTGTTAACACCGGCTGAACGCTTGCGTCTGGTTCAACTGGTTAGGGATGACTTGGCTAATGATCGGCGAAATCTATTTGCTATTGACGATGAGTTGTTATTTATGAACGGCTCCACCGAATTTACCAATGAGCAGGATCTCATTCGTTTCATTTTGCACTACCGCAAAAATAATCAGCTGGTTTTTAAAGCCATTGAAATTCATGAGCCCAGCGTGGTTGCCGCCTTTGATGACTTTTTTACCAATATGATTAAGAGCAGCTATGTATTACCAAAAGAGCAAACCCTGGCTGAACTGGATCGCCTTATGCAGCAGTGTGAAGTGTAACAGCCTTTGCGCCCAGATTTTCGTTTTACGGCGCCAGGCTCAATATAACTTAAGGTAGAACACTAGGTGACGGGCTACATATGGGGACGGTGATGTTATGCTGACCTCGCACGCAACCCCCTCTAAAGAAAAAAACTGATTTGTGTAAGAATGGGTAAAAGTCAACCGCGGATTTCAAAAGCAATCCTACCAGAAAAATTCACAAATTTAAAAGCTAACCATGATCTCTCTGAAAATGAAATGCCGGATCGAATTATGGCTAAACATATAGATTTTAAAGTGATCCCGACGGTTTGCAATCTAAAGAAGATGCTTTTAAACTAAAAAAAGTAAATGGAGATTTAAACCAACTGAAACAATTGCCAAAGTAAAATAAAGTTTTACCACTTAAAAAAGAAAAAAGCTTTACGAACAAAGGAGAAAAAAATGAGCAAATTTGCTGTAATTGACACGGAGACAACCTGGGATGATGCGGTGATGTCCATTGGAATGGTCATCGCTGATACAGAGACCTTCGCGTTGGTTGATAAACGCTATTACATCCTCACGCCGTTTAAGGATCATGGCGGGATGTACAGCGACGGCTTGTATGCCAACGGCATCAAGCCGGACCTGGAGTGTTCCCGGGAAAAGGCAGTGGCCGAATTGCAGTATTTTCTTTCTGATTATCAGGCCGTGGCGATGTTTGCCTACAACGCCGCGTTTGACTACCGGCATCTGCCAGAATTACGACATCTGGACTGGTATGATATTATGAAGGTGGCGGCGTATCGACAGCATAATCCTAGCATCCCCGATGGTGCCGAATGCTGCCGCACCGGCAGATTGAAGCGCGGTTACGGTGTCGAGAGCGTATACCGGATGTTAAGTGCGGAGCGGGAATACTGCGAATTGCACAACGCCCTGACTGACGGCATCGACGAGTTGACGATCATGAAGTTGCTTAACCACGAAATGGATAAATATGCCTTGGCGAGGATTTGAGCAAGAACATTATCAATTGGTTAGGTCGGACATTTTGAAAAAACCGATGATGTGATGGTGCCTAATAAGGTGCCCGGTCCCATCCAGCATCAGGTGGAAGCAGCCTATTCAGTCTGTGCTTGAAAAAATCAACCTTGGTGCAAAAACAATGGTTTTTATTATTGGTCGTGGCGGTGTTTGTCATCGTTTAGTCATCGATGCAATAGATTAATAATTATGATTAGTAGAGGGATTAAAAAATGGATCAATTAAAAGAATTGAAAGAAGCAAAGAGAGCAGCGGAAGAAGTCATCGCGAGAATCGATCATGCCTTATCATCACTCGAAAGTGCTTCATCTTGGGGTTTGTGGGATTTATTTGGTGGCGACTTCTTTTCAAGCTGGATGAAAAGAGGGAAAATCCAAGATGCCAATATGGATCTGCAAGCGATAAGCAGCTCACTCAACACGCTTAACAAAGAGCTTGAAGACGTGAATATGCGCTTGCCATCAGAGATTAGCGACACATTAGGCGATCATGCTTTTGATTTATGGTTTGACAATATCTTTACTGATATCAGGGTTCAAGGGGAGATAAAAGACTCTTTGCAGGAATTAAAAGATTTTAGAGGTCAGGTTATAAGTCTTATAAAAAAGATAAACGTTGACATAGCAAGCTTTAAATAGCTGAATGTGTGGAGGTAAGACGCGATGCGGACTCAAGGGGACGGCTGCCGACGGGAAAAAAGATTGTAGTGATACATGTGATTATGGCGGTATTATCGAACTTGCTAAAAGTTTTCCAAGCAAACAGACAAAATGATTTATTGAATGGTTTACCTATAGCGATGAAACGATTGATGAAAAAAGCCAATCAAAAGGGTATGGACTTCTCGACAGTTCTTCAGGCCCTGGTGCCAGGAATACTTAACTTACAGGAGGAATAAAACCGTGGATCAGCAGAATTTATTTCAGGTATCAAGCCTGGCACACTTTCAGAATAAGGGATATGATGGGCTTGTGTCCATTGAAGAAATGTTAAGCTATGGCGATACCGGTTTTGGAACTTACCACGCCCTTAACGGTGAAATGATTGTTCTTGATGGAATTGCTTATCGGGCTTTGGGGGATTGCCGGGTTGAACGGGCAACCCAAAGGGAAACAACCCCTTTTGCGACCTTGGGTTTTCTGGATGACGAAAAAAGTTATGATTGCAAAATTAATGGAGATATAAAAACCCTGATGGAACGATTGACGGCGCTGACCCAAAATACCCAGGCCCCGGTTATTGCCCGTTTGACCGGCGTTTTTCAGGAAATGGTGGTCCACGGGGTCTGGCCGGTCACGAAACCCTATCAGGAGCTGAACCTGATTATCAGAAAACAGGCTATCTATACCTTTCAAGAGATTCGCGGGCGACTGGTCGGTGTTTTTTGTCCCCCCTCGGCCAATGGCTTAAACGTAGTGGGTTGGCATTTTCATTTTCTCTCCGACGATTTAAAGGTGGGGGGTCATGTCAATGATCTATGGGTGCAAAGTCTGATGGTTACCTTTAGTGTCAAAAAAGAACTGGTGATAATCAAGCCCTAAACACTTAAAAAGGAAGTCGTTCCTGACACCATCATATAAACGTATTCAGATTAAATAAGAGGGGGATCTTATTGACTGTAAAATAAACGGCACATCAAGATAAATGGCTGGATGCCATCAAACGAAAAGAAAACCGATGGGATAAAAAAAGATCGGAGGTAGAATAATGAGAAAAAAAGTGCAGGTACTGTTGCTATTGGTGTTAATAGCAATGATCAGTACCGGATGTTTTCCCCAAAAGAAAGACATTTTGGTGGGAAAATGGCAGCGGGTGGAACCGGATAACATGTTCAATGGTCTGGTGGTCAATGTGGAAGCACTTGATGATGGCTATCGTGGATTGATCATTGAAATGGGTCCCGAATTGGAAAGTATCGGTTATCGGATTGGCGATACCAAATGGAAAAATGTGAAAAAATTGAAATCAGGTTTGTATGTCTTTGATGATCTTGGGAAAAATACAGAAACAAAAGAAACCCTATGGTTTGAAATGAATATAAATATCAGTCTGGAAGATCCTGACACCATCACGATTACCAGCGTGGCAAATACTGGTGAGGTGGGTTCAGTGCAGACATGGAAACGGGTGAAGCCATCGGTATAGAAAGAAATAGTGCCCGACACCAACTTATGAGCGGATAATGAGATCGGACTGGTGGATGAATTGGGGTCTGGCATCCGAAACACCTATAAATACAGTAAAGTAAGGTGGTGGTACCTGTCACTTAACATATTTGGCAATGGTATCATTGATCTCGATAATTATAGGATAAATAAACCTAAAAAATAAAGTTCATGAACCTAGGGCCAGGTAGAATGATTGCAGGAAAAAGCAAGTGTCAACGATCAGTTGACAGTTCAAAGCGAGGGACAGTCTAGTTAACCGGAATTTCCGGATAACTGGATTAGGAGCCAGGTGCCTTGGCTCAAATTAACTTCCTGCCCCTAAGCTAGTGACCAAGCTAGTGACCAAGCTAGTGACCAAGCCACCATACAAGATGATTTTACAGATTTAAAAGATCGGAGCACAAGTTGACAGATAAAAATAAAAAATCAATGCGAATGGACTATCAGGTCATTTTTAAAAAAGCCTATCATTTGATGGATGAAGCGATCATCGCGGGTAATTGTGGTGAACTATGTGGCTATCATTGTTGCCGCCGAATTGATGTCGACGGTAAGCGATTGGGCATGTATTTGTTACCCCTTGAATATGAATATATGCAACGAGAGGTCGTTGCCGATTACGATCTGCACCGTCATCAGGACTACAATCTGCCCCCTAAAATTAAGAAATACTATTATATCTATTGCCATTTGGCCGAAGGTTGCCTGAGAGATCATCGTCCTATTCAATGCCGGACCTACCCCTTTGAACCCCATCTCGAAAATGGTGTCTTCTCACTTGTGATTGAAAAAGAGCAGATTCATGGCTGTGTCCTGATTGAACGCCGCTCAGAGTGGCGCCAGGCCTTTATTGATGGTATTTATAATGGTTGGCTTGAACTGCTGAAGATCCCCATCATTAAGTATCACATTGAATATTTTTCCAACGAGCGAAGCGCAGCCAATAACATTATGATACGCTATACTCCAAATGGATATGATGATCCGATTTCCCCCAGCAACGACTGCCAAAGAAAATCAAATTTTACCATTTAAAGGAGAAAACAATGAGTAAATTCGCTGTAATTGACACGGAGACGACCTGGGGTGATGCGGTTATGTCCATTGGAATGGTTATTGCAGATACGGTGACCTTCGAGTTGGTTGACAAACGCTATTATATCCTCACGCCGTTTAAGGATCACGGCGGGATGTACACAGACGCCCTGTATGCCAACGGCATCAAGCCGGACCTTGAGTGTTCCCGGGAAAAGGCAATGGCCGAATTGCAGTATTTTCTTTCAGATTATCAGGCTGTGGCGATGTTCGCTTACAACGCCGCGTTTGACTACCGGCATCTGCCTGAATTAAAACATTTGGACTGGTATGACATAATGAAGGTGGCGGCGTATCGACAGCATAATCACAGCATCCCGGATTGTGCCGAATGCTATGGTACCGGCAGATTGAAGCGCGGCTACGGCGTCGAGAGTGTATACCGGATGTTAAGTGCGGAGCGGGGATACTGCGAGTTGCACAACGCCCTGACTGATGCGATCGACGAGTTGACGATCATGAAGTTGCTTAACCACGAAATGGATAAATACGCCTTGGCGCGGATATGAGTAAGAACATTATCAATTGGTTAAGTCGGAGATTTTGAAATAACAGATGATGTGACGGTGCCTGATGATGAAACGGCCTAAAAATTAAAAAAAGGAGCTCGCCATGAAAAAAGGAAACAATCTTTCAGTATCTGCCGCTATTGTGTCAATCTTTCTGATCATGACACTGTTGCTGGGCGGATGCATCCAAGAACCACTCGGAGTGGATTACAACAAAGCCGAGAACTGGGCTTATTTGCCGGTTGACGAAGCGGTCACTAAAGACTGTGATGTGTTTTTTGTGGCGCCGACGGTTTATCTGGGGACTGCGGAGTCCCATTCGATGGATCTCGGTGATGAACAAACAAAGGCCCAGTTTTTGGGGGCGACCAATATGGAAAAAGGTCTCTACGACGATGACGCCAATTTTTTTGCCCCTTATTACCGGCAGGCAGCGCTGAACGCCTACACCATGGATGAATCCCAGTCGGATCAGTATTTTGATCTGGCCTACGCGGATGTTTCGCAAGCCTTTGATCAGTACTTCAAAGATTACAATCAGGGCCGGCCATTTATTCTGGCCGGGTTCAGCCAGGGTTCGGAAATGCTGTTGCGCCTGCTGGCGGAAAAATTCGCTGATCCGGCATTAAACGACCGGTTGGTCGCCGCCTATCTGATTGGCTGGCGCGTCACACCGGAAGATTTAAGCAACTATCCCTTTTTAAAAATGGCCCAGAATTCTGGGGATACCGGCGTGATCATTACCTTTAATTCAGAAGCCGAGGGGATTCAAAGCTCGCTGATTGTTCCGGATAAAACATTGGGGATCAATCCCCTGAACTGGAGAACCGACAGCACCCCTGTTGCTGCCAGTGAAAATAGCGGCGCCGTATTTACCGATTATAGTGGGGCGATTGTCAAGGAAGTGCCCAACCTGACTGGGGCCTATCTGGATCCTGTTCGGGGTACCCTGCGCGTAACCGGTGTCAGCCCGGCCGATTTTCCACCGGTCCTCGATATTTTCCAGGAGGGGGTATATCATCTTTATGATTACCAGTTTTTTTACCGTAACCTGGAGCAGAATGTCAAAGAACGGATCGGCAATTATCTGAACGAGTCGGTGGCTGGGGATGCGGTTATTTAATATAGCTGGCGCGAAACATCATTGCGACGGAGCATAAAGAGACCGGAGGTATTGTGTCCCCAGGCCTGATGGCGGTCAATGCCATTGTTAAAGCAAGGAGGAATTGTTATGTTCAAAGAGCTATGTAAATTCTTTGCCGGGGTAACGGCATGGGAAGCAGTTGTTCATGCGTCACTGGGACTAAGCGGTGTTTTACCGATTAATCTCTTTGGTATTGAGATAACGCCATTTTTAAATACCATCCAAATCATCGGGCCGGCTTTAATGTCATGTCTGTTGATCTATTTGGGATGGCTACGCAAGTCTGGCCGATCCTGAGATCCGCAATAATAAACAATTCAAATTAATTAAATCGAAAGAAGGTGTAGGCTATGCGAGAAACGCATCTGATTAAAAGCCGGCAAACTTGTAAACTCGGATTGATCATTGTCATTCGGCAGCTTTTCCCTCAAGAATCCCTTAAAACCGCATATTCAATTATGGAGGGCGTGTTTTGCCGGTTTGCCAATTCGGCAATTTCAATCAGAGAAGTCGATCAGATTGAAAAGAAACTAAACGAGTGGATTTTAAGTAATCCGGAGATTGACTTTTTGAAACATGAGGGCGGCTACTACTTTTATCAGGTCGATGGCGATCTTGTTAAAATGATCTATCCCTGCGAAACCAATGTTAAAAATATGGATCCTTTCTGTGTGATTCCTTATGCCGACGGTTTTATCGTCGACTTTGGCGACATCGACCGCGATTGCAACACCTCGTTGATTCCGCCGGATAAACTCTCGGCCATGTATGATAAGACCCAGAAATGGCTGAAAAATATTAATATCGAGTTGCTCAATGATGTTAACGACTTTGTCAAAAGCAGCGCCAGCCTGAAGCTGCTGGGGATGGCCGAAGCCCTGCATGAAAAGGAGATATCCGATATTGCCGTGATGATTCTGCAGCAGCAGCGGGCGCTGCGGGTACTGCTGATTTCCGGACCCTCTTCTTCAGGCAAGACGACCTTTGCGCAACGGTTATCGACCCAGTTGAGTGTGAACGGATTAAAGCCGGTGACCCTGTCGATGGATGATTATTTTGTCAACCGCGAAAAGACGCCGCTGACTGAGGACGGCAAGCCCGATTTCGATTGTCTGGAAGCGTTGGATATCCCCTACTTGCAGCAACAGCTCAAAGAACTGATCGAGGGAAAAATCATTGAAACTCCGATCTATGATTTTAGAACCGGCCATCGTTCCGCTCAGACAAGGCGACTACAAGTGGGACACGATGAAATCCTGGTCGTCGAAGGGATCCACGCCTTGAATCCGGTATTGTTTATGGGGATCAACCGGAACATGCTGTTTAAGGTCTACCTCAGTTCGCTTTTTCAATTAAATTTCGACCTCGAAAACAGAGTGCCGAGTTCGGAAGTGCGGCTGATCAGACGCATTGTCAGAGGCGACCAATTCCGCGGGACGCATCCCGAGGATACCCTCGATCAGTGGCAAAATGTCCGGCGCGGGGAGTATCAAAACGTCTTTAAATTCCAGGAAGAATCGGACGTGATGTTTAATTCGAGCCTGCTATACGAACTCAATGTCATGAGAATTTTTGCCGAAACATCGCTTAATAAAATAGCGGATCACAGTCCCTATGCGAAGACCCGGGACCGCCTGCTTAATATTCTGTCCTTCTGTGAGCCGATGAATATAGAGAAAGTCCCTTTTAATTCAATACTGCGTGAATTCATCGGCGGCAGCATCTATTTCGACTAATGATTTAACATAGCGTTGCGGGTAGCCTCCCCTTAACTGTTATGGTTGCTGCTGGGTGCGAATGGTTTAACTAAAGATTAACTCTCTTTTAACAGAATCGACAATTAAGTGGATAATTAATGAGATACACTATACCAGAAAGCGAAAACTGCTAAAGTTTGAGTAAGACCCATTGAGGGCAAGGGGTCAGTTATTTCGCAAATGTCGAAAAATGTTAAAAGGAGAGTCATGAAAAAAACGATGAAACAGGGAATGGCAGTTTTATCAATTGCCGCAATGTTGGGGATGCAGATGGCCACTGGGGTGTTGGCTGAAGAAGTGACCGTGAATGCCGGTGGTGTTCCGCTGGTATTTGAAGGAAATTGCAGTTATCAGACCCAGATTCAAAATGTTGGCTGGCAGGATTGGAAATCAAAAGAATCGCTTAGCGGTACCACCGGAAAATCCTTACGGCTGGAAGGCATCAAACTCCAAATCAGTGATATCAAGAATCTGGGCGTCAGCTATCAGACTCACGTCCAAAATGTAGGCTGGCAGGACTGGGTCACCGATGGCGCCGTCAGCGGAACCGAAGGCGAATCACTGAGACTGGAAGCCATTCGCATCAAACTGACCGGAACTGAAGCCAGCAACTATGATATTTATTATCAGGTTCATGTTGAGAATACCGGCTGGATGAACTGGGTCAAGAACGGTGAATTATCAGGCACGGAAGGCAAAGGCTATCGCCTGGAAGGGATCAAGGTGGTGGTCTTACCAAAGGGCTCACCGGCACCAGTTAACACCGGAGCCATTAAAAATGTGATCTTAATGATTTCCGATGGTTGTGGATCCAATGAGATCCAGGCGACGAATTATTATACCGAGGGAAAAGCAGTTGCCCAGGTTTATGAACAATTTCCGACCCGGGTCAATATGAGTACCTATTCGCACAATGAATTAGGTGCCGATGACGATCTGGTCAGTGTTTATAATCCCCAAACAATCTGGGGCA
>NZ_JAUSPS010000041.1 GCF_030652775.1 Acetobacterium sp.
GTATTAGGATTTTTAACTTCTAAAGCTTCTTCTAATGACCACCCATCCTTTATCCGATCATTAAAAACATACTCCTTAACACCCCACTGTAAACACATTGCAGACTTTGTTTTAAAACCCCGGTCTTGATGATCCTTAATCCTATCCGGTTGCCTATCTTCCAAAGCCTCTTCTAATGTCCAATTTTCAGAAAGTCTATCTTTAAATACATAATACTTAACACCCCAATAGTTACACATATCTTCTTCTGATTTATAGCCTCTGCCTTTATGGTCTACTACCATAACCGTTAAACAATCCTCTAAAGACCAACTTAGACTTCTTCTATCAAGAAAAACTGCATAACTGATATTGTATGCTGAACACATCTCTTTAACGTTCTTATAACTCTTTCCTAAATGATCCTTAACCATCTTTAAACCCTTCCTTATCTAACGTAACTTACTATTAATTAATAGGTATTAATCTATAAACTCACTAATGACGAGGAGCCGTTTCGTGTGTAATTGAACATATCCAACGGTGATCCGTTTGATGATGGTGTCCAGTTTTTCTCCTTCTTTGATCATAAAAATTGCTTATTTAAGGGATAGTAGTACAACCGTCTCCACATGCCCCGTATACGGAAACATGTCCACACACTTTACCTTATTAACTGTATATCCCGCCGCCACAAAAAACGGCAGATCCCGGGCTAGCGATGTCGCTTTACAAGATACATAGACAAACACCTTAGGTTTAAAATCCAGAATTTTAAAGATCGCCTTGGGGTGAATGCCGTCCCGGGGCGGGTCCAGAATAATCACATCGGCCTGGTCATGGAGGTTGGCCACCTCCACCATCACGTCACCAGCAATAAACTGACAGTTGTCCAGCCCATTCTTGGTAGCATTGACTTTGGCTGCTTCCACTGCTTCGGCGACCAGCTCGATGCCGACCACCTTTTTAGAAACTGGCGCCAGTACCTGGGCAATGGTAGTTAAGGTAGCACTGCTAACCATCCACGCTCTTTTTATAACCGACAGTGATAAGCAATCCGCCAGAGATAACCAATGCCATCGTCTCTGATCATTCAGCCGTTACAGAGCAAACACCATCGATGCCTTAATGTCCATCTAAATTAACCGCTTCACACTATGCTCAAGTCGTTCTAAAGAAATCGGTTTTTTGATAAAGTCATCATATCCTAAAGCGTTGAGCGCTTGCTCCTTTTCGCCTAAACATTTAACGCTAATCAGGATAACCTTCACTTGCCTTTCCCGCTCCATGCGGCGGATTTCTTTAAGCACGAGCTCGCCATTTAAATCCGGTAGAATCATATCCAAGATCAATAAGTGGGGTTTAAAATCAGGGAAAATGGCCAGGACCTCTTTCCCGGTTGCGGCCACTTGAGTCTCCAGACCTAAACGTCTGAGTCGGCTATTAATTAATCGACTGACGGTTGGCGAGTCATCGCAAATCAAGATGCGGTTCTTTTCAGTGCCGATATCAATCGCATCCTGCACATAACTTGTACATGCCCGGCCGCGTTCTTTCGCACGATATAACTGGCGGTCGGCTTCTTCCAGGATCTCTTCAAGGGTTTTGTCACCGCCATTAAACTCGGTAATGCCGGCACTAAAGGTTAAGTAAATCTGGTGTGAATTGACGGGTTGATTAAATGCTTTGCGTTGAAATTTTTGGCGGATTCTTTCAACAACCTTAAACGCTTCGACCGCATCGGTTTCCGGTAAAAGTAATAAGAACTCATCCCCGCCATATCGCGAAATTTGATCGGATGGCCGAAAGCTCGCCTTAAATTCCGCCACGAAACTTTTTAACACCACGTCGCCAAAGACATGCCCATAGGTATCATTGATCTCCTTGAAATGATCGATATCAATAAAGACCACTGAAAAAACCTGTCCGTCGCGCTGAAACTTAGCCTTTTCCTGGACAAAGCGGGCAGCAAAATAACTTCGGGTATAGGCCGAAGTTAAGGCATCTTTTAAAAGGGCGTTTTTGTGTTTCTGATCTTTTTTAATCAATTTCTCGACATTTGCAACTAACACATCCGCTTCAAAAGGCTTTCTCAAAAAATCATCAATTCCTTCCTGCAGCGCTAAGACGTGATCCTCCTTGTTCGCCGAAGCTGTCAATACGATGGTTGGAATCACTATTTTTTCGTTTTTTAATTCCCGATAAAACTCGATCCCGCTTTTGCCGGGCATGACTAAATCAAGAATCAGAATGTCCGCTTCATGCGCTCTTAATATCTCCAGGGCATGACTTGAATCACTTGTAATCCGGACATCATAACCGCGATGTCGTAAAACGCTTTCGATAATATTTAATACCAGCATTTCATCATCAAGCACCAAGACCCGCCCTAACGCCAGATTGTTAATTTCATCGTTTTGAGCCGCTAGATTAATCACTTCATGGGTCTGGATATTACAGACTAAATTTTCCGTGCCCCCTTCTTGATGCGTTGCGATAGCCAACAGGTTTTTCAAGCACTGCGTTAGCTCGCCAAATCTTTGCACCAACTTGATAAAGGAAGGATGATCAGCTGCAAAATCGATATTATTTTGCTTGATATATTCTTCGCCTTTCATACAAAGGTATCCCAATTCACGGAAATTATTCGTGATCGCCAACGCTTTGACTTCTGCAAAAAATGCTAACCACAACGCCTGTTTGATTGCCTTTGGTTCAATACTAAACACCACTAAATTTTGTAGGGCTTGATTGAGCCGATCTTCTATTTCAGATAATACGTCTAACTTACTTTGTTCTTTATTGTTCATTATTTACTCCGCACTCGTTATAATTTATAAACCCTTAACATCAGATCAATCTGATCACAAACCAGTCTGGCCATAAAGCAATCGGTTCTCTTTTTGACCACAATTTTAACACTTTCACCAACCAGCGTAAAGGGCACTGATAATAAGAATTTATAATTTGTCGCTTCCAAACGGACCCGTGCCGAACCGCCTACCATATTAATTAATTCCGTAATTCCATCATTTAACAGGTCCGTATCTAAAGCTGCGGTTTCAATTCCGGTCATAAATGAAACGAGCGGAGCCGCACTATTTTTATTGGTCTCCAGAGTCAACAGCATGGCCTTCTCACCTTGCAACACCATCGCACCAATAATTTCATGAACCAGCGCAAATTCGCAATCATTTTCAACTTCATTTAAAACAAAACCACTCATCCGTTCCACACTTTCCAATAAAGCGGCGACAAAAACATGGCCGGAAATCATGTCATATTTCTCGATATACACTCCAGCGTTCATTGATTTACCTCCCCACCCAAACTGTCGATAATTTTTTTCATCAGTTCTTCAATCGAAAAGGGCTTCGTGATGTACTGGGACACCCCTGCTTTAACCGCTTCGATAATACTCTCCGGCATATTTTCGGTAGTCACCATCACCACCGGAATATGTTTGAATTGGTCATTTTTTTTGATCGTTTTTAAAAATTCCAAGCCGTTCATACCCGGCATATTCCAATCCAGAAAGATCAATTCAATTTTTTCAGCCCCCTGCAGCAGATTTAGCGCATCCTGAGCGGACTCCGCCTCCAGACATTCGTGACCAAGCACCACCACCGCCGCCGAAATAATCTTTCTGACAACGGCCGAATCGTCAATCGTCAACATCTTCATTTTGTTGTCTCCTTAAGTGTAAAATAAGTCCCATAACTGGTGATGTTCTTGTGGAAATAATCATCCATCGAATAATAGATTTCGGCAGCGCCGATTAACAGGCAACCATCCGGTTTTAACACCTGCGCCGTCTTTTTAAAAACGTCGTTTCTGAGTGCTTCGGTAAAATAAATCAGCACATTACGGCAAAAAACCAGGTCAAATTTCCCTAGAAATAAAAAACTGTTTTGCAGGTTAAAGGGCTCGAAGCGGACCCGTTTTCGATATTCATCCTTTAAGACCCAGGAGGTTCCCTCCAGCTTAAAATACGCCTCGCGGAGATCCGCTTTTAAACCTCTCATGATGGTAATCGGGTCATAATGTCCCCGTCTGGCAATCGTTAAAACATTGGTTGAAATATCGGTCGCCAAAAACTCAAAATCATCGATCGAAACTGCGGTAATCTGATTGTTCTTGAGATATTCACTAATCGTGATGACCAGCGAATAGATTTCCTGTCCCGTTGATGCCGCAGCACTCCAGACCCGAATTTTATCATTTTTTCGTTCTTTGATTTCGGCAATTTTTTGCGGCAGCCATACTTCCGTGATCATCTGCCACGAGTCTGGATCACGAAACCAATAGGTTTCATTAGTGGTAATGGCGTCAATCACCCGGGTTTCAATATTTGCGTCGGAATGGTTTTGCAGCAGTAAAAATAATTCGGAAAAACTTTCACACTTCGAGTCAATCAGCAACTTTGCCAGTCGTGATTCGACCAGATAAGCCTTGGTATCATCAAGCGAGATCCCACATTTTTCGGCGATATAGCGCTGAAATAACTGATATTCATGTTCTGACAAAGCAACCATCTAGTTACTCCTTTCTGACGAGCGCTGAAAGCCTCGCGGCGATCACTTGTAAGGGCAGCACTTCATCGGCCAGCGCCGCTTCAACGATACGCTGGGGCATCCCATAGACGATACTGGTGTCTTCATCCTGGACGATACAGTAGGCCTGCTTTTTTTTACTTAAGTGTTGCAAACCGGCTAAACCATCTGCGCCCATGCCTGTTAAGACGACCACTAAAATGCCATCGATAAAGCGACTCTGGGCAATTGAGCACAGCAACACATCGACCGCTGGACGAACGCCATTGATCTGTGCCTCATCCGAAAGCGCCAAGGCACATTTGCTTTCCTGGTTCAGTTTCAGGTGACATCCGCCCGGAGCAATATAGACAATTCCGGCTGTTAAGACGTCGCCATCCTGGGCTTCTTTGACGATCAGTTCACTCTTTCGGTCTAAAGCTTTAGCAAAGGCGGTGGTGAAATGCTTCGGCATATGTTGGACGACCACAATCGGGATCGAAAAATCTTTTTTTAAAGCGCCAATGATCTTTTCTAATGCAACCGGCCCTCCCGTCGACGCCGCCAATACTAATAGTTCTGGCGTAAAACCAGGTTCTGCTTTGTTTCTGTTCATGCGCTTGGCTCTACTTAGAATTTAAACTGCTGAACGGACTCACCCAGCTTTAGCGACAGATCGACCAGGCGATTTGCGGCAATGGAAGTCTTTGAGGCCCCTTCGGTGATTTCTTCCGAGGCTTGATTAATCTCCTGGATACTTCGTGAGATTTCGACGGCGCCTTTTACTGTTTCTTCGGTGGCGCGACTTAATTGCGTCATACTGACTGACGTTCTTTCGGTGTTCACCGCTGCGTCATCGGCTGCTCGTGCCAGCTCCGCAGTACTTTTAGCAATTTCACTGACGGCTAGACCTGATTCTTCAGCGCCGCGTTTGACTTCGCCGGCTTTTTGATCAATTTCTTTGATTTCCTCAGTAATTCTATCTAACCGCATTGAAGCCCGGATCGCCGCTTCTGAAATCCCTTGGGTTGAGGCACTTTGTTCGGTGACTGCCGTTGCAATTAAAGTCGTGATCGTCATCACTTCGTCAACGACATGATTGATTCGGGTAACGGCCGAAACCGCCTGCTCCATATTTTCCTGCATTCCTTCGATTTGGTCAGCTATTTCATCAGTCGCTTCGGATGTTTGCTTGGCAAGCTCTTTAACCTCATTGGCTACAACCGCAAAACCCTTGCCCGCCTCGCCGGCTCCGGCCGCTTCGATTGCCGCATTAAGGGCTAACATGTTGGTTTGATCGGCAATGTCATCAATGATCTTAATGATTTTATTGATTTTTTTTGATGACAGGTTCAGGGTGCGAATGATTTCTGCGGTGTTTTTGGCTTCACTGTCAGCAACCTGGGTTATTTCCAATGATTTTTCACAGCTCTTACTAATTTCATTAACGGACAGATTAACTTCTTTGACAGCATCAACCACAGTATTAACTTCGGAGTTGACATTTTCCGCCGATGTTGACACCTCACGGATACTTGCAAAAATTTGTCCCATCAATAAAATGGTCTGATTAACACTTAATGCGGTTTCTTCAGAGGCGGCCGCCAGATTTCTGGTGGTGCTGCTGATTTCTTCGATGGCCGAGGCAATTTGATTAGTATTATCTGCCGTAGTCAAGAGGGTCGCATTTGATTGGGTCATACTGGCCGAGATTTCTTCGACGGCGGAACTGACAACATTGATTTTCGCACTTGTTTCCTCTGAACCGACAGCGATACTGCTGGCGACCCGATCCATCGCATCGGCAGATTCGTTTAATACTTCGGTTGCCTGGATGATTTCTTTTATTGAACTGCCGGTTTTTTCGACCAGGCGATTGAAATCGCTACAAAGTTTGCCAATTTCATCACGGCTGTTAAACTCCCCGCGAACTGCGAGGTTTCCTTGGCCGGCTTCGTCCATCAGGGTGGAGACAGTCTCAAGCGGTTTGGTAATGCGCTTGGATAAAATAGAAACGATGATCACACTGGCAGCGATCGCCAGGATTAACACCAGCACTACCATTAGCTGCAAACTTTTCACTGGGGCTAACGCTTCGGCTTCATCAACCTTAATAATCATGCCCAGTTTAGTGGCTCCAATGTTGACAAAGGAAGCCGTCCCTAAGACTTGTTCGCCCCGATAATCTTGGTAAATTCCAGAGAACATAAAACTGTTATTGTCGCTGTCAAAATTCGGTTTGAGTTGTTCCACCGCAGCTGTGGTGATCGTCGTCGAAAAGGCAGTCGCATCGGTTGCTTCGCTCAAACTCGGGTTCGTATTCAGCAACCCCGCCTGATCGACCAGATAAATATCGCCAGTTGCCCCGATATCACTAATGCCTTCATTGAGGATTGCTTCAATACTGTCCATCAAAATGAGTGAATTAACGGTTCCAATAATGGTGCCATTTTGAGAACTGTAAAATGGCGCCGAAATGGTCACATAATATTTTTTGATGATATCCGAATATTGTACCGGGGTCGTGCTGCTTTGTCCTTGTATCGACGCCTTGAAGTAATCTCTTGTCGCCAGATTAGTCCCTTCCATGGTCGCCTTAAATTGACCCGAAGCATAGATACAATTGCCGGCCGCATCGGTAATATAAATACTTTCGATGTGATTTGCGGCTTGTTGGGCCGTTAGCCCGGTTTCAACCCGTGCATAAGACGCATCCCATTGTTCCCCTTTACCACCGGTGGGTTGATATTGGGTAATCAGATTCTCGACAATCGCTAAATCTGATAAAATATTGCTGGTATAAAATTCTTTGTCGGAAAGTTCCGTCGCAAATCGGTTTTGGGTTACTTTTGAATAAAGCTCCATTTCCTGGAGTTTCATCTCAACCAGACTATTTCGGGCCTGGTTATAGGAGAGTCCGGAAATAATCGCAATCGGGATTAACCCCGTCAGGATAAAAAAGATGATTAACTTGGTTCGCATTTTTACATTATCAAAATATCTTAACATTTGACACCTCGTTCACTTTAAAATAATTTCTCTTTTTCAATAATGATCAGTAATTCTTGCTCCAGTTTGGCAATAAATTTAATCTTCGTGTCATATTCATTGACTAACGAAGGCGTTGGCGGTTCACAGACGGCTTCGTCAACGTCAATCACATCGGCCGCTTGTTCAACCAATAAAGCCATCACATCCGCTTCGCCGGGTTCCTTTTTAAGCACAATACAATGTTTTTTTAACCGCTCCGTCGGACAACCTAAAAGCGCTTCAAAATCCAGCAAATTGACGACTTGACCGCGTAGATTCATCATCCCGGCCACCATTGGCGGCGCAAGCGGAATGACCGTTATTTCGGGATGGCGATTGATTTCTTTGACATATCGCGTTTCAATGCCATAAAGATTATTTCCTGATTTAAAACAGAGTATTTTCAACATCCTTCACCTCTTTGGGATTCCGTGATGACCTCATCGAGCGTCCGCAACAGGCTTTCCCGATCTAATTTATACTCATATCGGTCGAAGCCCCGGGCTAAGCCGTTCTCCCGATTGAGCGCTCCCGTCAAGGCGCTGATCGCCACAATCGGGATAGCATCATAGGCCGGTTTTTGCCTGATTTTTTTGAGCAGCTCATAGCCATTAAGCAGCGGCATCTGAATATCAGTCAAGACCGCATCGATCGTTTCTGTTTCCAGGATCGCCAGCGCTTCCAGACCATTGGCGGCGAGCGCCACCTGATAACCGCCGCTTTCTAAATAACTTTGCTCGACCTTTTGAAAAAACGGTGAATCTTCGACCAATAAAATTTTTCGGCCGGTTGCCTGCGGTGACGGCACAAAGGTAAATGCTTCCGGTTCAATGCGTTCTAACAACGCATAAAGATTAATGATTAAGATCATTTTTTCGTGAAAAACAGCTGCGCCAAAGATCCCGTTCATTTTGAACTGTTGCGCATCCAAAACGGGCTCAAAGTTAACATTTTCAATAATTTCGTTCGCTAAAATACCAATCGGCCGGGGCACCAGCTTGGGCGTGATGACATAATAGTATTCGTCGTCGTCATCGCGGCGATTAATGGCCAGATAATCTTCCGGCTTAATCACTCTTAATGGCTGGTTGCCCCGGGTGATGTAATTGCGGTCGCCGACTTGCTCAATTTCAGTTTTCTTGATTTTATCGATGCGCTTAATCAGGGCGATATTTAAAGCCAATGTTTCATTTCCGGAACCTCTAAACAAGACAAAATCTTCGCTGTCATTGCTCGCCACCGATTTTTCTCCATGGTGATCGATCAGCATTTGCTTTTCACTTTTGGTGTCACTGACGAGCGCCATTTTTCTGGCAATTCCGGCGATGTCAAGAATTGGTGCGACTTTGCCATCGCCCAAAATCGTTAAGCCGGAATAAATCCCAGCTGCCTTGAGGATCACCGGCAACGGCTTGATCAGCGTTTCTTCGATTCCCAGTAACGCTTCGACCAGTAAGCCAAAGCGAGCATGCCCGAGTTTAAGCACGACCATCTTATGATCTTGCTCTACCCGGCCTAACTGCTCGGGATTCCATAAGTCATACAGGTAGACAACCGGGAGCAGTTCATCCCGTAGGCGATAGAAATATTTTCCATTGATCGCCTCGATTTTTTCATTCAAGGATTCTTTTTTTATCTTAATAGTCTCTTGCACATCGGCTTGCGGAATCACCATTTTTATCTGCTGCGAAGATACCACCAATGATTGGATAATCGAAACCGTTAATGGCATCGTCAATTTGATGGTGGTGCCACGACCGGACTTCGTCGTCATTTCGATACTACCGCCCATTTTCTCAAGATTAGTCCGCACCACATCCATCCCGACCCCGCGACCGGATACCTCACTTAAGCAATCGGCCGTCGAAAAGCCGGGATTGAATAACACCTTCATCAGCTCTTTTTCGGACATCAGGTTGAGTTCGTTTTCGGTAAAAAGCTTTTTTTTGCGGGCTATTTGGGAAATTTTGGTAAAATCAACCCCGCTGCCGTCATCACTCACTTCAATATTGACCACACTGCCCTCATAACTGGCCTTAAGGGTAATCGTGGCCATTTCATTTTTGCCTTTTTGCTTGCGGATCGCCGCACTTTCGATGCCATGATCCGCCGCATTTCTGAGGAGATGTACCAGCGGATCACTTAACCCTTCCAGAATCGACTTATCGAGTTCGACCTCACCGCCTTCAATGTGCAGCTCAAGTTTCTTGTCCAACTTCTTTGACAGGTCTCTGATTAGCCGCGGATAGCGATTAAAGAGGGTTCCCACCGGTTGCATCCGTGTCAGCATAATTTTCTCCTGAATCCTGCTCGTTAAGCGATCGACATTTTGCAACACTTGCGGGAGCCCTGAAATCTGTTTCTTTTCGGGTTCCAGCAGGGTCAACAGCCGGTTTCGCCCTAATACCAGTTCGCTGGCCAAATCCATCAAATCATCAAGCAGCCGGATATTGATCCGGAGGCTCTCCGTGCCTTCATTGAAATCCGTCAGGGGTACCTCAATTAACTTTTCATCGCATACGTCGTTATCACTGATTGGCACCAGTACTGGCGCAGCCGCTGTTTGTTCGTCTTTTTCAGCCAAAACATGGAGGCTGTTTGGCGGGAGACCGAGCACCTGGATTAAAAGGCTTTCTTCTAAAATACTTGAAGCTAGTATCCGAACACTGCTATTGTCGCATTTGCCCGCTTTTAGCTCATCCCAGCTAAGCGGATCGCCTTCCGGGCTGACCATCTCGATCACATTGGCGACCATCGTGAAATTATCGACGATTGCTCCGTTCCCCCCGCTGGTCCGCAGATATTGCTCATTTAGCACCATTTCAATGCCATAAATATGATGCCCAAATTTTCGAAATGATACTATTTTTGCTTGCGTATCCTGATCAAAATCAAAAACAGCGAAAAACTGACTGGTCTTTTGAGGTAATTGTTCAGCCATCGCATCAGCTTTTTTGGCATCCTGATTCGAAAAATCCGTCTCCGTAACCTGCAATTTAGCGAGGATATCATCGATGGGATACGCTTCACTCTGCTTGACATCGTTAACTAAAACCTTTAAGTAATCTTTCGCTTCCAGCAGTAAGTCAATCTCAGCGTCACTGAAAGCGATCTTTTTTCGATTAACGAAGTCCAGAATTGTTTCCATTGAATGTGCGATCGCAACGATTTTAACTAAACCAAAAAAGCCGGCGGTGCCCTTAATACTATGGACTGCACGAAATGCATCATTGATCTGTTCGGCACTGATATCGGCCAGATCGCTCAATAATATTCGTTCAAAATTTTCGAGATGTTCGCGGGCTTCTTCGACAAATTCCTGAATAAAGTCTTCGTTTTTAAGCAAATTAATCCCTCCCTTCTAAATTAACGGTCCATGATACGGGTATTATAATACAGCAATCTAAAAACGACATTGCCGGCCTATCCGCATAATACCGAAGCCATGAAAAGCAAAGCAGTTGAAATATTCGAAAATCAGTTTGCTCACCATGTAAATTCCAGTGGGCAAAAATGGTCGACAAATAATAATTCCCAACTTAATAATGGATAAATAATCGCTTATTGAAGGGATAGTAGTACAACCGTCTCCACGTGCCCGGTATGCGGAAACATGTCCACACACTTCACCTTATTAACTGTATATCCCGCCGCCACAAAAAACGGCAGATCCCGGGCTAGCGATGTCGCTTTACAAGATACATAGACAAACACCTTAGGTTTAAAATCCAGAATTTTAAAGATCGCCTTGGGGTGGATGCCGTCCCGGGGCGGATCTAAAATAATCACATCAGCCTGGTCATGGAGGTTGACCACCTCCACCATCACGTCACCAGCAATAAACTGGCAATTATCCAAGCCATTCTTGGTAGCATTGGCTTTAGCGGCTTCCACCGCTTCGGCCACCAGTTCAATCCCCACCACTTTTTTAGAAACTGGTGCTAAAACCTGAGCAATGGTACCGGTACCGCAGTATAAATCATAGATCACTTCATTTTGTTCCTGACCGACAAAATCCCGGACGACGGAATAAAGTTTTTCTGCCCCTAAGGTGTTGGTCTGGAAAAAGGAAAAGCTGCTAATTTCAAAGGTCAGTCCCAAAATCTTATCTTCAATTTTATCTTCGCCATATAGAATTTTTGCGGTTTCGGCTTTGACCACATCGGCGATGCCATCGTTTTGGGTATGGAGAATTCCTCGGATCTGGCCTTCCAGCTCGAGATCCAGCAGGCATTTAACAAAGGCTGCTTCGTCCAGAGTACCCTGGGACGTAGTCGCCAGATTGATCAGCAGATCGCCGGTGTGTTTGCCCTTGCGCACGACCAGATGTCTTAAAAAACCCTGATGACTGCGTTTATGAAAATAGCCATCTCCGGTTTGGGCAAAATAAGCCAGTACCGCTTTTTGAATCTGATTAAAATCCGCATCGTTAATTTGGCAGTTATCGGTTTTGACAATATTATAAAAGCTGCCCTGTTCATGGAGACCCAACATCAGCGGACCATCTTTTTCGTTATCGCCAAAGGAATACTCCATCTTATTCCGGTAACCAAAAACCTCGGGGCTGGGGACAATCCCCTCATAGGCAAAACCGGCTATTCCGGCCTGCTCCAGCAGCTTTAAGACGTAGCTTTCCTTGAGTTTGAGTTGTTCTTCATATGGCAGGTTCTGATAGGTACAGCCCCCACATTTAGAAAAGACGTCGCAAGCGGCGTCAATTTCATTAGGGGCTTTTTCCAGCACTTCCAGAATGCGGCCTTCAAATTTCTTTCGCCTTTTGGCTATGTTCACCAATACCTTTTGTCCGGGGAGACCGTTTTTCATGACCACTTTTTTTTCGCCATGCATTCCCCAGGATTTTCCGGGGAAATTAAACCCCTCTATTTTTAATTCGATTACTTCATTCTTTTTCATTTAAAACTCCTTCATATTTATGATCCTTAACTGCGTGGATTATTCTTGATTTTATATCAGGCTTTAGTCAATTCCTGAAAATAGCGTGAAACGGCAAACATCCGGGCACCATTAATGATATCTTTAATGCTGCTGGTGATTTCCTCTGGTGATTGGGTCATCCCGCTTTGAGCCCAGTCGATAATCATCCCCACCACCCCATAGGATAAAAACTCGGCGGTAAAAGTTTTCTTCTGTTGCGTCGTAACCGGAGTAACTTCTGGATTCATTTTTCGATCATTGCCCAGACGTTCAATCATCTCCATGAAGATTTCTTTTGTTACAGTAAATAAATAATTCTGAAATTCTGTTCCATCGATATCTTTTAACGTGGTTTGATAGAAATGCTGCTCTTCTTTCATGGTGCTTAAAAGGTCCAACACCTTCGTATCCCAGTTATCAATCGTGAGATCTTTTCTGATCACCATGATCGCTTCCTGATAAAAGATCCAATTGATCAGATCATATTTATCCTGAAAATGGTAATAAAAGGTCTGCCGATTCAGACCACACTCGGCGGTAATTTCGGCAATAGTGATTTTTTCAAAGTTTTTGTTTTTAAGAATATGTTTAAAGCTCTTGGCTATTGCTTTTTTCGTAATTGACGCATCTGACATGCATACACTCCTCATGCTGTTTTTGAAAATAATTATATCATTTCGGAGAGGTATGTCAATTAAACCTAAAAAAGTCATGCATGCCAAAAAGAACCTTACCAGCTTGGCAAGGTTCTCTTTGGTGCTTTATTATAAATGATTTAAAATGAATGATCTGAGTTTAGTTCTGCTTTAACGGTCACATCTTCTTTTTCGGCTTTCTTTTTCTTAATCGTTGTTAATAAAATGGTCGCCACAAAGAAAACTACCAGATAAATAACCAGAATCATAAAGCTATACCAATAATCGCCTGAGATGGCACCAGTTATCGTATCTTTGAACAACACCACTGAATACGTCATTGGCATAAACGGATAAAGAATCTGGAAGAATTTCGGCACGGTTTCGATTGGGAAGGTTCCCCCGCATGAGGTAAGCTGCAAAATCAGCAATGTGAGTGCCACAAATTTCCCGGCATCGCCCATATGGATAATGCAAAATTGGACAATCGCCAGGAACGTCATCGATACCAGACACACCGAGATGAAATAAAGTCCCGTGTGGCCGATCTCCAGCCCTAATGCATATTTGATGATACCTCCCAATAAAATCGCTTGGGCAAGGCCAAGCAGCAGATAGATAAAACTTCTGGCCGTCTTGTTGCTGCTTTCTCGTGATAAAATCTTGAATTTTTGATCGGCATCAAAATAGATCCCAAAGAAAATGATTAAAGCACCAACCCAAAGGGACAAGGACATAAAGTATGGCGAGAAGTAGGTTCCGTAATTAGCAATCGGGTCGATGATCTCATCATCTACGGTAACCGGCTCGCTGACATAAGTACCTAAACCAGTTAGTTTTGCGGAGTCTGCATTGGCATCCTTAACTGCTGTCGTGACGCCATCCTGAGCTGTTGTGATCCCACCGTTAAGTTGCTTTTGCCCATCAACCAGGGTTGTTGCCCCATCTGCCAGGGTTGTCGCCCCATCTGCCAGGGTATAAACACCATTGGTTAATGTTGATGCGCCGTCTGATAAGGCCGAAGCCCCGGATTTTAACGATGATGCACCATTAGATACCGCTGACGCTCCTGAAGAGATACTCTCAGCGGCGTTATTTAATTGTCCGGATGCAGCACTGACAGTTGCAATACCACTATCAAGATTACTGGTTCCGGCGGCCAGGGTATCAGTACCGGCGGCGATAGCATCGGATGCACTGCTAAGTTGACTGCCGGCAGCTTCCAGTTGGGCAATACTATCGGCATTGTCGCTGGAGGCCATGTTCTGGATAAATGCTGCAAACTCCGGATCTGCCATTAATTCCGGATGTTCTCCGACAAAGCCCGAAATAAAGGCCGAGGTCTGATTGACATTACCAATCAGCGTGTCAACACCAGCAGTATACGCCTGAATCCCTTGATTCAACTGATCAGTTCCGGCGGCCAAGGTGCTTGCTCCATCACTCACCTGGGCCGAACCGCTTTTCAAACTATTGATGCCGTCATTGAAATCAGAGAATTTTGATGCAAATTCTGATGTTCCAGCAGCTAATGTCTGGGTTCCGGATGCCAGCGTCTGGCTGCCAGCAGCTAATGCCTGGGTTCCCGATTCAAGCGAACTGGAACCGGATGCCAGCTCCTGAGTTCCCGCCTGTAAGGAATACGTTCCGTTTGCTAAGGTTTGTGATCCATTCACCAGTTGTGATGATCCGCTGGCGAGCTGGGTCAACCCATCATTAAGCGTTCCCAACTGTCCGGGAACCTTGGCCACCTGATCGGTTAGGTTATCCACAATTTCTCCAGAAATATTTTCTCGTAAGCTGGTTTCCATTTGCATCTCAGCTTTTCCTAAAATTTGACTGGCGAGATAATTTCTCTTTTCGTTGGGAGAAAAGATAATGCTGGCCGTTTGTTTATTAACCGTCGCTGCTGAGGCAATGTTATTTGAAAAGTTTTTTGGTACCACAATCATTGCATAATAATCATCAGTTTCTGTCCCGGCACGCCCAGTTGCCTCATCCGTGATAACATATTTAAAGGTTCCATCCTTGATCAATTCATCGAGGAATTCATTACCCAGATTTCGCTGCTGATTATTGATCGTCGCTCCGGTGTCGTTATTGACGAGTGCTATAGGTAGGTTATCCAATTTTGAATAGGGATCCCAGAATGCGCTGAGATAGAAAAAACTATACATAAGGGGAATAATAATGACTCCAATAATGACAATAAATCGTATCGTATTAATTTTGCTAAATATTTTTTTATTCATTTTTCGCTCCTTTCGCTTGCTTAAAGGAGTATAACACTCTAAAATAACCTTGTAATTATACGATTATTCGCAGTTGTCCGGAATTCAGACAAATCGGATCATTTGTCCAAAAATGAAAACGGTCTCCTTATTTTTTTTAAGGTTTCAGACAATAAAAAAAGGCTACTTCCAAAATGAAGTACCCTTTTTTGCTTTTTTTAGTTTTAATTAACCGGCATAATAATTCAACTTATCCAGCAAAACGCTTTTTGACTGCAGTCCCACGATAGTTTCCACCACTTCGCCATTTTTGAAAATTTTCATCGTTGGCACGCTCATCACCCGGTATTGCTGGGCAAGGCTCTGAGTCTGATCGATATCGACCTTATAAACACTGGCTTTGTCTTTTAATTGCTCGGCTACTTCTTCTAAAACGGGAGCCAATGCTTTACATGGTCCGCACCAGGTGGCGAAAAAATCTACCAGCACAACACCTTTTCCATTTATTACCAGATTATCAAATTCTGTTTGATCTAATATCTTTGCCATTTTTATCTCCTTTATTATTTAATTATTTTCTAATTTTTTGTCATCGACGTATTTATTTTTTCCGCAATGTCTTCCAGTTCTGCCAGACATTTCTGGTTATCCAGAGCTGGCAACTCATCGGTATGAGAAAACTGAACAAAGCCAATCTCATCACAGCTAAGGGTTTTTTTGTACCATTCCAGCGTGTTATCGATGGCCTGGAACTGCCGCGGATAATGAGGCGCCCCGCCGACACCGATGATCAGGATTTTTTTCTTTTTGATGGTGGACTTATCCTTTAGGTTATAAATCATCTGAGTTCGGTCAATCAGCGCCTTTATTTTTGATGGAAAGGCACTGAAATAAACGGGGCTGGCGACGATCAACAAATCACAGCTTTCCATTTTTTTATATATTTCAGTCATATCATCTTCAATAATACATTCCCCCTGATGAGGAATACAGTGATCACATGCAATACAAGCCTGAACGTTTATCTTATTGACATTATATTCAAATAATTTATGTTCAACTTTAATTTTACTGGTAAAATAGTCGATAGCCTTCTGCGTATTCTGACCATTCCGATGGCTTCCGATAATTGCTACAATTTCCATTGGTTTTCCTTTCCTGGTGGTTCCTTTAGTTATTTAGGAATATTATACCCGATTTATTGCTGCATTAACAATATCTAATTGTCAGATCCGAAATCTTATTATTTGACTCTTTTTTTTCAAAAAAGAAAAAAACCGAAGCCGTGTGAAAAGCGTTCGGTTTTTTCTAAAAACTTTGAAAGAGGGTAACTTGTTATGACTAAATAATACCCTATTATCCTTAAGTTTTCCTTAAAGCTATTATATTTTGACCTGTTTTTTCAAAGTTTCATGGAATTTCCCGGTGCACTGGATCTTAACACAGCAAATATTTCCCTGTTCTTCATATTGAATCACATATTTTCGTTTTCCATCCATATTTGTCAAAGTGTAGTTGCGCATTTGGCCGTCGATTTTTTTGGCTTCCTCGATTGGCAGAATTTTCTTGATGTCATCCGTTTTTACTTCCAAAACGGTTTTTTTCCAAAAAAATATTTTTCGGTCAATGATTAATCGATCATGGGTGATGACCATCTCATAGGCGGTAGTAATATAACGTAACGAAATTAAAAACCCCGCCATCATAATCACCAGACTGATCACACCAACAATTGTTTTTAACCGATAATCTTCCAGGGTATTGGCAAACTGATTGTAGAGAAGCGTATATCCAACCACCACCACCATTATTATTCCCAGGGTAGTAATACTGATTTGTTTGCTTTCAAGGGTTTCCCGTGCTTTAACTGCCATATGTCCTCCATGTTTCTGTAGTCAGTTTCATTATAACCGATTGATCCCATAAAAAAAAGAGCTTTAGCTCTTTTTTGACTGCTGTTTCTAGTCTTCTGGCGAAAAATCTTCTTTTCCAACACCGCACAACGGACAAACCCAGTCGTCAGGAATATCTTCGAACGCAGTTCCCGGACTTACACCGCTGTCAGGATCCCCCACCTCGGGATCATAAACATAACCACAAATATCGCATACGTACTTCTGCATTTTTTCCTCCTCCAGAAATCATCTGTCATTGTTTTAATTTCTTATATAAGTATTTACCCCAGTATTCCACATTCTAACAAACTTTTAGAAAAGTATAATGGGTTTAATAAAATGATTCGCTTTTAAGTTACGGCATGTTAAAGGCACCTTACAGAAAACTCTGGAAGGTGCCTTTTCTCAATACTTCTAACTAGTCCTGAACAATTGCTTCTACTGGACATTGTTCTGCGCAAGAACCGCAGTCAGTACATGTAGCTGCATCGATAACATAGATATCGCCTTCAGAAATTGCTTCTACTGGACATTCGTCCATGCAAGATCCACAAGCAATACATTCGTCTGTAATTTTATAAGCCATCTAAAAAACCCTCCTTTTAGCATTAACAACATCTTTATTATATCCTTTTTTGTAGTGAAATCAAGATGATTATTTGTCTTTTTTCACTTTTTCGAATTTTTTTACTTCAATTTCTTCCAGAAGATATTTTTTTACCTCGGTTTCATCCTTATTTACCTGAATTTTGACGAAAACGCTTTCTTCGAGAATACTTAACTTGAATACTTCACCCTCGCCATCGGCAGTGATGACTCTTTGTCCCACCTTTGGCAATTTTTTAGAAACCTCTTCATAAAATTCCTGTTCATAGGTCAGACAACATAAGAGCCGTCCGCAGATTCCTGAAATCTTAGTAGAATTAAGGGACAGGTTCTGCTCCTTGGCCATTTTTATCGACACCGGCGTAAAATCGCCCAACCACTGGGCACAACAGGTGGTTCGCCCGCAGACTCCTAAGCCTTTGAATAACTTGGCCTCGTCCCGAACCCCGATTTGCCTAAGTTCAATCCGCACTTTAAAGATCGAAGCCAGATCCTTGACCAGCTCTCTGAAATCAACCCGACCTTCGGCCGTAAAATAAAAGATCGCTTTTTTCTGATCGAAGGTATATTCGACATCGATGAGTTTCATTTCCAGCTTATGTTTTCTTGCCTTGTTGATAAAGATCTCTTTGGCATCTTGCTCATTTTGCTTGAGTTTATTATATTCGACACTGTCATTTTCAGTCGCTTTGCGGATCACCGGTTTTACCGGCGCCACCATTTCTTCTTCATCGACAATTCTGGCCGTCAATGCAATTTCGCCATACTCAATACCTCTGACGGTTTCCACAATAACCGGATCGAACTGTTCAAACTCAATATCCAGGGGATCAAAATAATATATTTTGCCCACTTTTTTAAATCGTACGCCGACGACTGATTTTCCCATTGGATTTATCCTTTCTGAATTTTCATTATCTTAATGAAACACTTTTCCCATTGTAATCTTAAATTAACATTATATTGTATCGTCGCCATCATTTCAAATAAAGTTTTGATAATGGCCTGACTTTTTTCATTTTCCAGTATTTGATAGTAGGCTCGGTGGGCGGGATTCGGCTCCCCATGATGTGGCAGGGGATGACCTTCCAACAACAGATTAACCTCATAAAACCAGTGTATAAAGAACTCCAGGATCT
This sequence comes from Acetobacterium sp., assembly GCF_030652775.1. Classification (GTDB taxonomy): domain Bacteria; phylum Bacillota; class Clostridia; order Eubacteriales; family Eubacteriaceae; genus Acetobacterium. Next base: position 18,983 of record NZ_JAUSPS010000041.1, read on the forward strand.
CCTGGCTGGTGGCCTTATCCTTGGCTAAAACCTCAGCCAGAGTAAAGACCTTGATCTCATCCCCTTTTAGAAGGCTGTAAAGCTCCCGGAGATAATGGGTTCTTTCTTTTTGAATCTCGCTGTTGTTCAGCAGATATAAGGCCATTCCCGGGGATCCACCCGATGCCCACACGGCCTCAGCGACCAATCCTTTATCAAATGCGGCCTCGCGAAAAATAATTGTCTCGATATCCCCAATGCTCAGTGGCTGAAAATGATAGCTCTGGCACCGGGATCGGATCGTCGGCAAAATGGACTGGGTTTGACTGGTGATAAGAATAAAAATATTATAGCTGAGCGGCTCTTCTAATGACTTCAACAGGCTGTTCTGGGCCTCTGGCGTCATTCTTTCGGCGCCATCGATGATATTAATCCGCCAATTTCCCGAGTAGGGTTTTATCGACAGCTCACTGATCATTTCGCGTACTTGACTGATTTTAATGCTGGTTTCTCCGGCTTTGGGATCAATAATTTTGACATCCGGATAGTTTTCATGATCGATCTGGGTACAGACCGGACAATGACCGCAACCTTTGTCGGTCTGATCCTGACATAAGAGTGCTTTGGCAAATTCCCGCGCGGTTTTCTTTTTTCCGATGCCATCGATTCCTGAAAAAAGGTAAGCATGGCTTACCTCACTGGTCTTTATTTCTTTTTCAAGATGATTGGTGATGGTTTGATGACCTTGTATCTTTTCAAACATTGTTTTCCTCTCAAAGACAGCAATTAATTGGGTTTGTTCTTTTTCTTTTCGCTATCATCGCTGTCATCCCAATCTTCAGTATCCAGTCCCAGCTCCGCATCCAATTCGGCGCTGAATTCTTCATAATCCAGTAGTTTGGCGGCATCTTCGTAATCACTGTCTTTGACAAAGACCTCAATATGAGCCGGTGTAAAATTTCCCATGAAGATACTTCTTATCGGTCCGCCAAATCCTTTTTCTCTCGTGATTACCTGAATCCCATTGGCACTTAAATAATTCTTAAGCAGAATATAATCCATATCTGAGTCGGCCATAGTTAAATAGGTATATTGATCTTCAATCATTTGATTTACACTCCTTTATGCATTCCCAGATTTCCTGATGGATGCTTTCGATACTTCGTAATTGGCTGTTTTGAACACAATTTATTTCTGTCCATCCGTATTCCGCAACCAGCGCCAAGGCACTGTGGTAGGAATCCCGGAGATGTTCGGGGCTATTTTCGTGAATGTCTTTTTCCTGTTTTCCAGTTATTTTATTATTCCGGTTTTTGATCAGCTGCTGGTTGATCTCCGGGGGAATGTTCAGAAAAAACACCCGATCCGGAATCGGCAGACCATAGAGATTAAATTCAAAATCCCATAGCCAGTCAAGAAAACGTTTCCGTTCTTCTGGATCCTTTATTTTTCCCGCCTGATGAACCATATTAGAGGTGGTATAGCGATCTACCAGCACCAATCCCCCCTGCGTCAGAAAGTCCTCGTAATCTTCCTTATAGGAAGCATAACGGTCGGCTGCATAAAAGGTCGAAGCAATGTACGGGCTGATGGTGCCGGGATCTTTCCCGAAGGCCCCTTCGAGATATAATTTTACCATGGCTGAGGATTGTTTGTCATAGCGGGGGTAAGAAATTTTCATCACTTTTTCCCCCGCTTTCAGCAGCCGGTCATAAAGCAATTGGGTTTGGGTCTGTTTCCCGCTGCCGTCCACCCCTTCGATGACGATGAGTTGTCCCTGATGATTTTTTTCCATGATTACCGGCTCCTTTTTTATAATTGTTACTGCTCTGTTGGCATCAATCCCCACTACCGCCACCTGGTGATCCAGCAGATCGTTTAAATAAACTGCCATTTCCGGGCTGATCCGGCTGCCGGGAAGTAACACCGGGATGCCCGGGGGGTAGGGGATAATAAAATCGCCAACCAACTGTCCCACGGCCATATCCAGCGCCATCTTGCCCCGTTGTTCTGAAGCAAGCGCTTCCCACAGCGGCATTTCAGTTTGCACCGCAGCGCTAAAATCAATGCCCTCCCACCGATGAGTGGGGGTCTTTGGTTCTTTTTCTTCTAACAAATCCTGCTTGATGCTTTTATTTATATCACAGATTGCTTGGGTTATTCTTGCTAAATCATCCCCGCTTGTTCCCATCCCGGTCATCGCCAGCACGTAATTAGCGCCCGACATTTCGCATTGAATGCCGTACTTTGCTGACAGCCGGGCTTCCACTTCGGTTCCAGCGATGCCCCGGGTCTGAAACAGCCACTTGCTGCGATCATAACCATTAGCCCGGCCATTTCCATCATACAGCATGATGGGTTCCTGACCGTTCTGATTCTGACAGAATTCCTGATGGGCTGCCACAATCGTATTGAAAATAATTTCGCCCTTTTCATAAGCGGCGTCCACGGCCTCTTCCACTGAGATCATCAGCGGATAGCTGGGTGACGAGCTTTGCAGTAGGCTGAGAAAGGATTTGATCTTTTGGCGATCGACCAGGCTGCCCTGAAAATGGATCAGCGAGCTTTGGGTCAGGGATCCCAGTATTTTATGGGTGCTCTGAATCACCACATCCGCTCCGGCTGACAAAGCGTCTTGCGGCAGTTTGTCACTAAAGCGCAGATGAGCGCCGTGGGCTTCATCGACAATTAAGAATTTGCCCTGGTCGTGCAGGATTTCGGCTATTTTCCTGACGTCGCTGGTCGTGCCGTAATAGCTGGGGTTGGTCAGAATCATCCCCCCGATTTGGGGATTTTCAGCCAACGCCTGGTGAACCGATGCGACGCTGATCGAGTGGGCAAAGCCCATTTGTCCCTCAATCTCCGGGGTGATAAAGACGCCGTCAATGCGGCCCAACCCCAGTGCCCCGAAGACCGCCCGATGACAGTTAATCGGCACCAGCAGCTGCACGCCCGGGGAACAGCTGCCCAGAATAGCACTGTGAATGCCGGTGGTGGTGCCGTTGACCAGAATGGCCGCTTCGTCGCTTTGATAGATCGCAGCCAGTTTTTCCTGAGCCTGGGCAATGATCCCCTGGGCATCGTGGAGGTTATCGGCGCCGGGTATTTCAGTAATGTCGTAGTCGTATAAAGCAAAGGCTTCGCCCCGCCCCTTATGTCCGGGCATATGAAACCGACACGTGTTGTGGCGGTTAATTTTATCGAGTTCGTTTTTTAAGATACTCTTTTTTATCTCCATCTTTTTAATACCGTTTTTTTCATTTTCATTTTTTTCATGCCTTTATTTTAACACAACCGCCAGCCTTTAAACTGAGAAATTTAACTTTTATCCTTTTAACTTCCCGGGAATTATTATATAATGTTTGCGCAAATACATTTATGAGGTGAATAGAAAAATGTCCAGTGAAAAAATTATTAATATCAATATGGAAAATTTCGAAACTGAAATTTTATCCTATAATGGAGCTGTCATGGTGGATTTTTGGGCAGAATGGTGTGGCCCTTGTAAAGCGCTGTCCCCAACAATCGATGAAATTTCGCAGGAGCTGGGAGCGGATATGAAGGTTTGTAAGATCAATGTGGATGACAACCAGACCCTGGCTCAACAGTTCCGGGTGATGAGCATCCCCACAGTGGTTTTCTTTAAAAACGGTGAGGCCGTGAACCGCTTTGTCGGTGTTCGTGAAAAAAATGAGTATCTTGATACGATGAAGAGCCTTTAAGCCTGGCGCTTTAAAAAAGTCTAAACAGAATGATAAAATTCTGTTTAGACTTTTTTATTTAAGTTCGTAGGGGCGGGTAGTACCCGCCCGCACGCCAACGTTTATTTATATACTGACGTTGGCAGGCGATTAATAATCGCCCCTACATTGATTTAGTTACTGTTTAAAACGCTTATTTTTACCCGTTAATTATGAAACTTTTCCGCCCGAGGGAATGCCATCGACGGTAACCAGGGACAATTTTTTGCCCTTGGTGGCGGCCAGGATCATGCCGTTGGATTCCAGTCCCCGGAGGTTGACCGGTTTTAAGTTGGCCACCAGAATCACTGTTTTGCCGACCAGGTCTGCCGGGGCGTAGTATTTGGCAATGCCAGAAACCACCTGACGTTTTTCCTGACCGACCTGCAGTTGTAAGACCAGCAGCCGATCGGCATCGGGATGGGGTTCACAGGCGACCACTTCGGCCACCCGCAGCTGCACCTTGGCAAAGTCGTCAATGGTAATCAGCCCCTCCGGTAGTTCTTCCGGACTTGCGCTGGGGTTTTCTTTTTTAGCTTGCTCCGTCTTGACTTTCGCTTCTTTTACGGGCTGTTCGGCTTTCTTTTCCAGCTCAATCCGCGGGAACAGGGCCTCGCAGCGTTCGATCTTGATCCCTTCCGGGTAGCCGCCAAATTTCTGGATGCTGTCCCAGGTTAGACAATCTACGGGACATTTTAACTGTTCGCCGATTTTTCGGGCGGTTTCCGGCATCGCGGCCGAAATCAGCACCGTGACGATCCGCAGCGATTCGGTCAGGTTATACATCACCTCGGCCAGGCGAGCCTGTTTTTCCGGGCTTTTGCCCAGGACCCAGGGTTGGGTTTCATCAATATACTTATTGGAACGGGAAACCAGTTTCCAGATTTCTTCCAGAGCCCGGCTGAAATCCAGCTTGTCCATGTAGTCACTGACGATCCCCGGGGTCTTTTCGGCCAGTTCGATAATCTCGTTGTCGATTTCTTCTTTTTCCCGTTGATTGGGAATAATCCCGCCGAAATATTTATCGGTCATCGCCAGGGTCCGGCTGAGCAGGTTACCGAGGTCATTGGCCAGGTCGGAATTGATGTGGCTGACCAGCAGATCTTCGTTATAAACGCCATCAGAACCATAGCTCATTTCCCGCAGCACATGGTAGCGCAGGGCATCGACGCCATATTTATCGACTAAGACCACCGGATCGACTACGTTCCCCACCGATTTGGACATTTTTCCGCCTTTTAAAAGGATCCAGCCGTGACCGTAAACCTGTTTGGGCAACGGTAATTTTAACGCCATCAGGATAATCGGCCAGTAAATGGTATGGAAACGGATAATATCTTTGCCGACCAGATGGACATCGGCGGGCCAGTATTTTTCCATCAGGTCGGGCTTATCATTGAGATAACCCAGGGCTGAAATATAGTTGGGCAGGGCGTCAATCCAGACGTAGACCACATGGCCGGGATCAAAATCCACCGGTACCCCCCAGCTAAAGGAGGTTCGGGAGACGCATAAATCCTGGAGGCCCGGTTTAATAAAATTATTGACCATTTCATTTTTTCGGGATTCCGGCTGGATGAAATGGGGGTTGTCTTCAATGTATTTCATCAGGTCATCGGCATATTTTGACATTTTAAAGAAGTAGGCTTCTTCGGCGGCTTTTTCCACCGGTCGGCCACAGTCCGGACAGTTGCCATCGACTAACTGACTTTCGGTCCAGAAGGATTCACAGGGGGTGCAGTACCAGCCTTCGTAGTTAGACTTATAAATATCGCCCTGATCATAAAGCTTTTTAAAAATCCGCTGAATCGTTTTTTCATGCTCGGGATCGGTTGTCCTTATAAACTGATCATAGCTGATGTTCATCGTATCCCAGAGGTTTTTGATGCCGGTGACAATCCCATCAACATAAGCCTGGGGAGCAATTCCGGCGGCTTCGGCCACCTTTTGAATTTTTTGGCCATGTTCATCAGTGCCGGTTAAAAAGTAGGTATCATAACCCTGCAGCTTTTTAAACCGGGTAATCGTATCTGCCGCCACGGTAGTGTAGGTATGGCCGATATGCAGGTTTCCACTGGGATAATAAATGGGGGTGGTAATATAAAATGTTTTTTCTGACATAAATTTCTCCTTAATTCCAGATTTTTCAGGGGATTTATCGCTTTACCGCATTATAAACATCCCTACGGGAAATATTCCGATCCTTAGCCACGGCTTTCATGGCCTCTTTTTCCGGCAGTCCTTCACTTAAATAATGAGACAAATGGTCTTCCAGGCTCAGTTTTTCCAGTTCCAGACTGGCCACCGAGTTGCCTTCATCTGCGGTTCGGCCTTCAATACAGAGCACATACTCCCCACGAGGAGACTGTTCCTGATAATAGTGAAGATGTTCCGCAATGGTGCCGTAACGGGTTTCCTCGTAGCGCTTGGTTATTTCTCTTGAAATACTCATTTGCCGATGCCCCAAGCCATGCTGATCAAGAATCTCCAGGGTTTTCGGTAACCGATGCGGCGATTCGTAGAGGACAACGGTAAACTCTGATGCTTCGATTCGTTTCAGGCCTTCTTTAACCGCTTTGTTTTCTTTACCTAAAAAGCCGAGAAACAAAAACGAACGGGTATCCAGTCCCGACAGTACCAGACCGCAGAGCCCGGCGTTAGGGCCGGGAACCACCTCTAGCGCAATGTCATTGGCGACACAGTTTTTTACCAGCACCGATCCCGGGTCGGAGATCAGCGGCATCCCAGCATCAGAAATCAGGGCAATATTTTGACCCTGTTTCAGCAGTTCAATCAGCCCTTCACTGGACTGCTGTTCGTTATGCTGATGATAGGCCACCATCTTTTTGGAAATCTCGAAGTGATTGAGCAGCTTAATCGAATGCCGGGTGTCTTCAGCAGCGATCAGATCAACCTCCTGCAAGACCCTTAATCCGCGAATGCTCATGTCATCGAGATTCCCAATCGGGGTACCGACAATATATAGTTTTCCGGACATCTATTCGTTATAGAGGTTTCTGGCCACATACACCCCATTGGCGGATGCCTGCATCAAACCCCTGGTTACCCCGGCGCCGTCACCCAGCACGTAGAGATTCTTGATGCTGGACTGGAAGTTTTTATCAACAGTTACCTTATTGGAATAGAACTTGACCTCGACCCCGTAAAGCAGGGTTTCATCACTGGCCAGACCGGGCGACACATGATCCAGAGCCTGAATCATCTCATCAATGTCCTTCATAATCCGGTACGGTAAGACTAAACAAAGGTCGCCTGGTACCGCATCAATTAAGGTCGGCCGGATATTATTACGCATCAGCCGTTCCTGGGTGGTACGGCGACCTCTTAAAAAATCGCCGTAACGCTGAACCATAATCTTATTGCCGGTCAGCATATTTCCCAACCCGGCAATGTGTTTGCCATAGGCGACCGCTTCCTTAAAAGGTTCGGTAAAACTCTTGGAGACCAGCAGCGCAAAATTGGTGTTATGGGTTTTCAACTTATCAGATTTGTAGCTGTGACCGTTGACCACCGCCAATTGGTTATCATAATATTCGGTCGACACGACGCCGCCGGGGTTGGAACAGAAGGTCCTGACGCTGTCATCAAAGGTGGGCGTATAATAGACTAGTTTGCCTTCGTAAAGGGCATCATTGATTTCCTGCATGACCTCGTTGCGGGTTTCCAGACGAATCCCGATATCGATTTTTCCGACCTTGGTTTCAACCTTGTACGCTTCGCACATGGAAGTAAACCATTCGGAGCCATCCCGACCCACGGCTACCAGTACCTTGTCGGCCGTGTAGGTTTCACCCTTGGCCACCACGCCAACCACAGCATTGTCCTCGACCACCAGACTTTGCACTGGGGTTCGAAATTTAATATCGATGCCCAGATCGTCGATTAAGTAGTTCTGAATCCGCTGGTAAATGGTATAACCCACCTCGGTGCCCATATGACGCACTGGACATTCAATCAGTTTCAGATTACTCTGGATCGCTTTGGTGCGGATGTCCCGGATCTTGTCGGGATTATCCAGACCATGAACCCGTTTGTCGGCGCCAAATTCAATGTAGAGATCATCGACATATTTAATCAGATCGACGGTGGTGTTATAACCGATATATTCTGGCAATTCGCCACCGACATCTGGTGAAAGCGACAGCTTACCATCAGAATAGGCTCCGGCGCCAGCAAAACCGGTGGTAATATTACAGGGTTTACAGCCAATACAGACATTCGTCTGGCGTTTGGGACAGATCCGCTTTTCAATCGAATTGCCCTTTTCCAGCATCAGGATCTTAATTTCTTTATTCTTTTTAGCCAGTTCCATGGCGGCAAAAATACCGCCTGGGCCGGCTCCGATGATTATTACATCATATTTCATGTTATTCTTCCTTTATGCAAACGCATCCGGGCCGTAGTCATCTTCATTATAACCGACCGCCAGATCGTTGAATTTTGTATATTCGGGAATCCATGCCAGGCGAACGGTTCCGGTTGGGCCGTTACGTTGTTTGGCAATGATTAATTCCGACAGATTTTTGAGTTCCGGGTTTTTATCGTAATAAAATTCCCGGTACAACAGCATAATCACATCGGCATCCTGCTCAATCGAACCAGACTCACGTAAATCCGACATCACCGGATGATGATCCGTTCGGGCATCCGGGGCTCGGCTAAGCTGGGACAAGGCAATGACCGGGGCTTCCATTTCCCGAGCCAGAGCTTTAAGACCACGGGACATTTCAGAAATTTCATTTTGCCGGTTTTCGCTGCGGCTGCCGCCACTCATTAGTTGCAGGTAGTCAATCACAATCAGATCCAGGGCTTTTTCCGTTTTTAGGCGCCGACATTTGGAGCGGACTTCAGAAACCGTGATCCCCGGGGTATCATCAATAAAAATGCTGGCGCCGTAGAGGGTATTGTAACCAACCACCATCCGCTCCCAGTCTTCCTTACTGAGGTTACCAGTTCGGACGTTATTGCTATCGACCAATGAGGCGGCGCAAAGCATTCTCTGAACCAATTGTTCCTTGGACATTTCGAGACTGAAAATAGCGACCGAGCGATTGTCTTTGATGGCCGCATTCTGCGCAATATTCAAGGCAAAGGCGGTTTTTCCCATCGATGGCCGGGCGGCCACAATAATCAGATCGGATGGCTGCAAGCCGGAGGTTATATGGTTGAGCTCGGTAAAACCGGTTTCGATACCGGTGAGCTTGCCTTTTTTACTTTCAATGGCTTCAATCTGAGCCAGGGTGGTGCTCAGAGTTTCTTGAATACTCTGAAAATCACCGGTTCGCCGTCCCTGGGAAACCTTGAAGATTTCCTGTTCAGCGCGATCGATCACATCCCCAATATTGTCATACTGGCCATAGCTGTCTTCGAGAATCTGGGTCGCCGTATGGATAAGATTGCGAATCACCGCCTTCTCATGAACGATCTGGCAGTATTCCAGGTAATTCCGGTTGATCGGCACCATCTCAATTAGCTCGCTGAGATAACCAATCCCACCGATTTTTTCCAGCACCCCGCGATTTCTGAGGGAATTGATCAGGGTGACGGTATCGATCGGTTTTCGTTCATTATGAAGATCCAACATCGATTCGTAAATTTCTTTATGGGCACCGCGATAAAAATCATGGGGTGATAACAGTTCTTCAGCCCGGGCAATATTTGACTCATCCATCAGGATAGCACCCAAAACAGACTGCTCCGCTTCGATATTATGAGGGGGGACTTTGGAATTCATCACCACTTGGTCTCCTAGGCTTCGCCTTTGATGATCACGGTCAGTTTTCCAATCACGCCCTGATAGGTTTTAATTTTAACTTCAGCCCGACCGATATGTCGCAGCGGCATTTCCAGTTCAACCTTACGTTTATCGACCTTGATGCCTTTTTGTTTTTCCAGGGCTTCGGTGATATCTTTACTGGTTATTGACCCGAACAGCTTGCCGTCTTCGCCGGCTCGTTCGGTAATGCTGATTTCCGTTTCATCGATTGTTTTTGCCAGCTCAACCGCTGCCTGTCGCTCTGTTTCAACTTTTTTTGCTTCGTCAGCCTTGGTTTGTTCGGCCATGGCAATGTTTTCTTTATTACCGATGACACCCTTGCCGGTTTTAATCAGGAAGTTCCGGCCATAACCGTCTTTAACTTCAACAATTTCACCTTTATTTCCAACATTTTTTACATTTTCTAATAAAACTACTTTCATGATCCATTCTCCTTCTTATATTTATTAATCGCAGTGAGCAACAGCTCTTTTCCGGTTTCGAGATTTTTTTCGCCCGGGAATTGCGCTCCGGCAATGGCTAAATGCCCGCCGCCGCCGAGTGTTTCCAAGATTACTTGGACATTGACTTCGCCCATCGAACGAGCACTGATGGCCAGACCCTCGTCATTTTTCAGAATGATAAAGGAGGCCACAATCCCTTTGATGTTCAGCAGTTCATCGGCGGCCTGGGCGGCAATAACCTTACCATAATCGGTATTGTTCTCAAAAGTTGAGATGGCAATGTTATCAAAATATATTTTAGCATTCTTGACTGCATCCGATTTAGCCGTATAGGTATTAAGGTCATCCTGCAGCAGAATTTTGCTGACTAAGGTATCGGCACCCTTTCGCTTTAAATAAGAGGCCGCTTCAAAGGTTCGTACCCCAGTTTTTAAAGTGAACATTTTAGTGTCCATACAGATCCCGGCCATCAGGGCGTTGGCTTCTATGGTAGTGAGCTGATTTTTCTCATCAAAATACTGTAGTAGCTCGGTGACCAGTTCACAGGTAGAAGAAGCGTAGGCTTCGGTATAGCTTAGCAGAGTTTCCTTAATGGCCTTTCCCGAGCGCCGATGATGATCAATGACGACAATTTTAGGGATCTGATCCACCAGCGATGGCATTTCCAGATAATTGACGGTTTGGGTATCTAAAATGATCAACAGGGTATTTTTAGTTGCATATGTTTCAGCTTCCTTGGGGGTAATAAAGGCATCCTGATAGGCTTCATTCTCCAGCAGATAGTCAAAAAGCGATTTGATCGAATAGTTAATCTCCCGAATCACGATTTTGCCTTCTTTACCAAGCGCTTTAATCGCCCCTAACAGCCCCACCGCCGAGCCCAGGCAATCCATATCGGGGTTTTGATGGCCCATCAGTAGAACGTGATCCGATTCTTTAATCAGCTCTTTCAGACCGTAGGCTTTAACCCGGGCCTTAACCTTGGTTCTTTTTTCGGTGGCTTCCGTTTTACCGCCATAAAAAGACATTTTTTCATCCTGACGAACGACCGCCTGATCGCCCCCGCGCGCCAGGGCAATGTCCAGGGCTGAATGGGACAATTCCTGGGATTCAACAATCCCCAGAATGCTCTCCGAGATGCCAATGCCAATACTGAGGGTAATGGGAACTTTTTCGTCATTTTCAATTTCCCGAACCTCATCCAGTATTTTAAAATTTTCTTTTTGTAAGGCACAGATTTTGCCTCGTTCAAAAATCATCAGATATCGGTCACTTTCGTATTCGATCATGACACTGCCCAGTTGTTTAGCCCACTCATTCAGCTTCAGATCAACCTGACCCAGAATCGCCGAACGCTTATGGCTGGGAATTTGCTCGATGATATCATCATAGTTATCGATCACAATATAGCAGAATAGCGGTGAATTTTTCCGATACAGCTGGCGCTGCTTGCTTTGCTCGGTGACATCAAAAAAATGCAGCAGTTCAAAACTGTGAACCTTATCAGAGAAGGCATTGGTGACCACCCCATAATCCCGTTCTTCGTAATGAAAGGTAAATTCATCGGCTTTAACTGCTTCATCCAGATTAAAATCCAACTCTTCAATGATACTCTTTTTGAACAAACCCTCTTTTTCTTTTTTGAAGGCCTTTCCGAAGGCCTGATTATACCAGTAAATCATCCCCTGATTATCGACAATAGCCATGGCGATGGGCATTTCATACATCCGCTCCTGATTGATTTTGTCCAGATCACTATATATTTCATCAATGGCCTTGTCAATTTTAATCTCGTCAATGCTGGTATTTTTGGTGTAATAAATAATCAGGACCACAAAGATCACAACGCCGGCAATTCCTAAGTAGATATTATAAAACCCAAGTGCAACCGAAACAAGCAACTGAGCTGCGATGGCGAACCGGACAACATCTTTCTTTGATTCTTTCATTTTATCTGGGACTCCCTTCGAAAAATCTGGCGAATTCCGATGTAAGTATCAGCCACCCCGACAATGGTTACAATCGCACTGATTAAAAAACTCAGAAAAACGACTAACACTTTTAAGCCTTTGTTTGTCAGCTGTTTATATTCCATATAATTAAGAATCAGCGACAATCCCATAACGAAGAAAATAATATTAACAAAGTTCATGACTGTCACAATGTATATCTGCGGTATTGTAGATACCTGGAACATACTGACGATAAAATCCCCGAGTAATAGCACCATCAAAAAATATTTGAGGGTTGCTGGCATTTCCCATTGACTGAGGGGTTTAAAGGTTTTTACCGGATACCCGATGCGTTTTAAAATCATGTCCGAAACCACAACATTTACCATCCCAAAAATAACGGGCATCATCAGAAACGCACTGGGCAATGCCAGTTTTACCATTTCGATATTTTTTTCCATCGCTGTTTTCGCGATTGTCAATTGTTCAGCATCCATAAGATTGGCGGTTTCATAAAATGCCATTACCTCACTGGTGCTCTGCGTAAGGGTTTGAAACAACAGAGTGGTAAAACCAATCCCCATCACCAATTCATAACTGGCTACCACAGCGATCAGTAGAATTGAAAAACCAAAAATCCCGATAACGACTTTTTTGAACGGCGACAAATCCCGATTATAGGCAAACCCCAGACTGCACCCGACGAAAAGCATCAGCGCCCCGAAGGAAACCGCATTGAGCGGTCCCAGGAACAGACCGATCAGAATGGTCGCCGCAATACTGGAAAGAATACTCACTTTCAGTCCCTGGCGCTTCCCCAGAATAACCATCGGTACCGGTATAAAAAACACCAGCAAGACAAAGAAAGGCAGATAATAACTAACTAAAGTAAGAATTACTCCCAGTGCGCAAAACATCGCACCTTCTGTTATTCCACGTGTTTTCATTGATCCTCCAAATTGGCAACTTAACTGTTTGCATACGCAGTTTATTTATGCGTAAAAAGTTACTGAACCATTATATCACAATAAAAGAAAATGCCCATTATTTTTGTTTGCCGTATCCTTAATTTTGCTGCTAAAGTATCCCCGCTTTACGGTTATGATTTGACGGATTTTATGAAAACGCCAGCACCATCAAATTATTCCTGACATAGAAAAAGCTGCTCACTTCAGGTTCTTCCTGAAACAAGCAGCTTTGCAATTTTTAGTTATTTGAGCTATATGGTAAAAGGGCAACGTTTCGCGCACGTTTAATCGCTTCAGTTACCTTTCTCTGATGTTTAGCACAGGTGCCAGTGGCTCGTCTTGGTAGAATTTTTCCACGTTCAGAAACGAATTTCTTCAGCGTGATTACATCTTTATAATCAACATTTTCTACTTTTCGTTCGCAGAACTCACAAACTTTTCTTCTCTTTTTAAATGGCTTTGGCATTGTATTTTCCTCCTATCTTAAAAAGGTATTTGTGTGGAACGGCCTATTCCGTTCCCTTACAAAACACCCGTATCTACTAGCTTTATCCATGATATAAGCTAATATTCCTACACGCTGTCCGCATTAAATCCATTTTGTTTGACCTTTTA
>NZ_JAUSPS010000019.1 GCF_030652775.1 Acetobacterium sp.
TTGCATTTTCATTATATCAGATGTTAGGTGCATTTTTCTGTCAACTTCTGTTTTTTAGAAGCTGCAGCGTGTGTTGTTGTAAAGTCTCAGCTGATTTTTAGAGCTGGGAAAGTTGAGTTATTAATAAACAAGGAGAAAACAATGAAACGAGTGGCTATTAGTTTAATGTGTATGGCATTATTGCTTTGTGGTGCGACTGGATGTAGTCAATTATCGCAGGAAGTCAAACAAACAGCGGATGATCTCTATGCCGCTAAGGTGGAGTTTGTGGGGGACAATGCTGCCGTTTATGCATTAATCGAAAAGACGGGCTTGGGAAAAATAAAAGATTACACCATCCAGCTGGAAACCAGTCAGGAACCCTATGGGCTGATCATAAATGTCGCTGAAAAGGATGGTTCTTTTAATAAAAGTGATTTTGTGCCATCGGCGATTCAGTTACTGGGTTTAATCAAGAATCTGGATTATGTCGAAGTTAATAATGGTGATGAGCAGTTTAAAATGTCTACAGAAGAAGCATCGGCGTTGATCGATGAGAATGTAAAAACCCTTGGTGAATCTAAGGATAAACTAAAATCCATCATCGACGAACTTACAAATTAATGACATCGAATGACATCGGAATGCTTCGTTTGTCATGTCCATCAAACTGTGAGATGCCTGAAAAAGAAGATGGATCGATTCCTGGGTTTGGAATGGGGCGTCGGGAAAGGCTTGACAATGGCTTTTTGTGTGGATCTGAGCTTTAATATAGGAGTGAATACTGGTGAATATAAGGAAAGTTGCAAACAATAAGAAAGCATATATCGACTTGCTTTTATTGGCTGACGAACAGGAAGACATGATCGACCAGTACCTTGAACGTGGGGAAATGTTTGTTTTGGACGATAATGGCGTTAAAGCCGAATGTGTGGTTACTAAAGAGGCAGACAGCATTTATGAGCTTAAGAACATTGCGGTTATGCCCGATTGTCAGCGAAAGGGTTATGGAAAAGGACTGATCGATTTTCTTTTTTTTCATTACAGCGATTGCAATACAATGCTTGTAGGAACGGGTGATGTTCCTTCTGCGCTCTGTTTTTATCAGAAATGTGGATTTGCAGAATCATATCGGTTACAAAACTTTTTTACCGACAATTATGACCATCCAATGTTTGAGGATGGGGTGCAGCTTGTTGATATGGTCTATCTGAAGCGAGAGCGATGAAATCGAAGTTTTCGGAAATGATGAGGGGACGTTTTTTAACTTGTGAAAATGGCTTTATTTTTTCATTTCAGTTTACAAGTTGTTAAATTAGAAAGAAAGGCAGGAAGACCGATGGATACCGTTGAGCGTTTTGTCAAAGCCCAGGAAGAAAGCTATGGGCAGGCACTAATAGAAATTAAAAATGGCCGCAAGCGCAGCCATTGGATGTGGTATATTTTTCCCCAGCTTAAAGGGCTGGGCCGGAGTGAACAGCCCGCTATTATGGAATTGCGAATCGGGCCGAAGCTGAGGCGTATCTGGCTCATCCGCTGTTGGGGGTGCGGTTGCTCGAGATTTCTAAAGAACTCTTAAAACTTGAGTCGAGTGATGCCAGGGCAGTATTTGGTCGACCCGATGATCTGAAGCTGAAATCGTCAATGACCCTGTTTTATTCTAATCGATGGCAATCCGGCCTTTAAGGCAGTGCTGGATAAGTATTTTGGAGGAGCTCTGGACGAAGTCACCGTTGCTCAATTAGACAAGTGAGGTTATGAATCCGATTAAGTAGGAAGAAAGGAATAGTTAGACACATGGACAAAGTAATTAAGATCAGGAATGAAGAAGAAAGCGATTATCAGCAAGTAGAAGAAATTACCAGGAAATGTTTTTGGAATTTATACATCCCGGGGTGTAATGAACACTATCTAGTTCATGTGATGCGATCCCACGAAGATTTTCTGCCGGAGCTAGCTCTGGTGATTGAAGTTGATAATCAGATCATCGGGAATATCATGTATACGAAAGCAAAACTGATTGATGAGACCGGGGCAGAAAAAGAGATTTTGACCTTTGGTCCCTTCTGCATTTTACCGGAGTATCAGCGAAAGGGGTATGGAAAAAAACTAATTGAGTATTCCTTTGAACAGGCTGTCGCACTGGGCTATGATGTGATTGTTATCTTTGGGAATCCGAATAATTATGTCAGCCGTGGCTTTAAGAGTTGCAAGCGATATAATATCTGTCTAGAAAATGATATCTATCCATCGGCAATGATGGTAAAAGAACTGAAACCGGAAGTCCTGGACGGAAGAAAATGGGTCTACCATCAAAGTCCGGTATTTGAAATCGATGAACAAGAAGCGGAGCGCTTCGATGCGGGTTTGGAAAGCCTGGAGAAAAAATATCAGCCAAGTCAGGAAGAATTTTTTATTCATAGTCATTCAATTATTCGGTGAGATTTCTTGATGACGAACGAAACGTCCCCTTGTCATAACATGCCCTTGTCATACCCTTGTCATAGGCGATGCAACGGGTTGGGTGCCGCCAAACTGCTAAGACTGAAATTTTTAAAACATGGCACAAACAATCAGCCCCGATTACCGGGGCTGGGAACAACAAATTAGGCGGTATGGTCGTTTATCGACAGCTTCAGCCAGTGGTTTTTCAATGTGTTATAATCTACTCATCCAGGTAGATCAGTGCCCAGTACTCGGTCTTATCTGTAGAATAAGTGCCAACGCCGATTTTAGTATAGGTTTCATTTAGCACGTTTGCCTGAGGGATTAAGTTAACAAAGTATGTTGGAAATGACTCATTTAGTTTTGCAATATTTTCGCCAACATCAGTAAAATTGTTGATCCCGACCGCATTCAAAAGATCGGCAAGGCTTTCTTCGTTGGGGCGGTTATGGGAAAAATTGACTGAAACTTCCGCTGCCCGAACCGCAGCGGCCTGATCAAGCGCTGGATCTTCAACCATCGGAACAAGCCCGGCTGCCTGGCGTTTTTCATTGATCAGCATAATTACCGTTTCTTTAGTCTGCCGGGCGACGTCTTCCTGTGATGGCGTAAAGACACCAATCAGTTGAATATCGGCACCCTGGTCGGTCGGATCATCGGTAAAGGGGGAAGAGGCGATGTCTGTTACAATGGCTCCCCCGCCGAAAAGATTAAGCGATGTTGAATCACCGCTATAACGTAGCGGCTGGACATCGCAAAAATCAGGATTGCCGCCAAATCCGTAGGGACCCGAGTCCGCACTTACCAGTAATGCGATGCGAAAGTTGGTTAGCAGATCAACAATGGATAAAGATGGGTCAATATCCTGATAGATAATAGTCTGCAGTGCACTAAAGTCGTCTCCGGGTTCATCAATAATATCCTTAAAGACGGCTGTTGTACCAGCCTGGGCTTCCAGATACATGGCAAACATATAGGACATGGAATAGCTTGACAGCACATCGTCATCATTCCCATTCTGCCAGATCAATGGGGACAGACCGTTTTGCACGGTCTCAGACGTTTTAAAGTACTCAATCCGGCCATATTGTGTTCCGTACAACATATCTTCGGCCGCCATGGAAAACGCTTCATCAAGACAGGTACTCATTTTAGAACCGCCTTGCTGGATGACATTCACATTATAATTAATGGCATGCTGGAGTTCATGGGCGACGCCCGAATAACTAAAAGAAACATCTTTTTCGGAAGGCGTGTCCGGATCAGGTGTCATCGACGGATAGGTATCCAGATAAATCATGGATCGCTGGTTTGATTGTGCATCATCGGTCAGATCAAGTGGTTTGAAGTAGCCATATTTATATTTAGTTTCTTTTTTATAACCATCCTGGATATCGTAGACCAGAATCGTCACTTTGTTGCTGTTATTAACTACTGGTAAAACACCAAAATTTTCAATCATTTGCTGATAAATCGTGTTGTTATATTCCTGGCCCAGAGTTTCAATCTGATCCGGGCTTAACTGGGACGTCACCGGAACATTCAGGTTTCCGTTTTCATCGGTGGTGTTGTCCACCCAGATTTCAACATTCCCTTCATTATAAACGCATTTCGCATCCAACTGATCAAAAGAAATGGTCTCAAAATTAATGACATAAAAAGTTGTCGTATCGCCGACAGCTGTTTGGGTTTGCAGGTAATCCAGATTGGTAATAAACTGGGTATCTGCGGATGGTTCAAAGGGCACGACCGCATCAATCCTACCGCCTTCTGAATGAGTGCTATTGTCGGCTCCTGAGCTTTGGGCAGTGATGCTTTCTGGAAGATTCCCGGTTGACTCAGTTGTTGTAAAGTCTAATGAGGTATTCACGATGAGCAGCGATGAACCATAATAGATAGTGCCTTGCCTGTCGATATCAGCGATGGCGGCAACTTCAGTCGAAAGATCACTGGAGCCAAACCCATTTGCTGCTGCAACTTTAAAATAATAAGTCTGGCCTGATGCCAGGCCATCGACATCAAAGGTTGTATCGGTAACCGTCGAGGCAATTTGCGAATAAGTACCGTCGGCAGAAGCTGACTGATAGATTGAGTAGGACTCCGCATTTTCGGCCGCAGACCAGGACAAGCTTATCGTATGCGTTCCGGACACCGTGGCGGTTAAATCAGTCGGTGCCGACAACGGTTTGGTTGGTTTTTCCTGAGGGACAATCTTGATTTCCAGCTCTTCAAGACGCAGACCCAAGCCGGTGGTTCCCAATGCCGCTCCGTTTTTCACCCAGTCCCATTGGCCGTTTTCTGTGGGTGTATCACCTTTGTTCTGGACATGGCCGCGGTAATAAACATCATAACCGGGAAAATCCGAAAGCCAGATTTTAATGGCCTCAACCTGTAGCCCCAGCCCAGTGGTTCCGGCAAAATCGCCGTTTTTAACCGGATCCAGCCAACCTTTATTGGCAACGTGGATCTGATAATTAATGCTGGCTCCTTCCGGCACCTCGCCGGTCAATTCAATCCAGACCCCTTCCAAACGCAGGCTCTGGCCGGTCGTTCCAATGGCATCCGAGCCTGTTACAAAGGACCCCTCTGGTTTTGGCATGTTTCCTTCATTCTGAATATGAGCACGATACTGGACACCAATCGGTGTTGCTATTGATTCGGCCCACACACTGGTTGATGCCACTATCAAAGTGATCAAAAGAATCGAAATCATTCCAAACGGTTTAATCTGTCTTTTTTGCATGCTGTTCTCCTTTTAGTTCCTCTGCGGCCGACTGTATCAACTTACGAAAGTTATATCAAAATGCACGTAAATTGCACAACTTGCCAACAGATTAATAATTAGTTGGTGCGGTCGTTTATCGACAACCTCAGCCAGTGATTTTTCACTGGCTTTATTTAGTTTGCCAGATACCGACCCGGTTTTCCGGGGCGACGTACATTTGATCACCCGCTTTTATGTCATAGCACTCATAAAAGCCATCCATCGAACTGAGTACGGCATTGGCTCGTATTTCTGCCGGAGCGTGGGTATTATTGATGACATGTTCTTTGGCCTGATCGGGGGTGGTCTGATTTGCCCAGATGGTTGCCCAGTTGCTATAAAGATCGTCAAGGGATGCCCCCTCTTCTTTGGCTACGGCAGTGATCGCGGTTACTGCCCCCAAATCAGCGATGTTTTCTGACAGGGTCAGTGTTCCATTAACCGGATCGCCAGTGAAGATGGTATAGTTTCCGTAATAATCAATAATTTTTTGCGATAGGGCTTCATACTGCTGATACTCTTTTTCTGTCCACCAAATATTGTAATTGCCTTTCTCGTCATACAAAGAACCCGTTTTATCAAAGGCATGACTGATTTCATGGGCAATAATCGCTCCGATTCCACCAAGATTTTTGCCCCGGCTAGATTGCGCATCATAAAACGGTGCCTGCAAGATAGCGGCCGGAAAACAAATTTCATTATTGGTCGGGTTATAGTAGGCATTGATGGTTTGTGGGGTAATATACCAGGTTTGACGGTCGACGCCTTTTTTGTACTGATCGTACTCGTATTGTCTGGTTGCCTGTTGTAAACCGACAACATTTGAGAGATAGCCACCGCCGGAGGTTATCGGTGCGACTTGAAGGTCAGACATCGATTCAAATCCGACCATCATGATATCGGAATCTAAGTCATCGGGATAAAAACCATACACAATCAGACTGGACTCACCAATGTCGGACAGGGCGATGAGTGCATCCAGGTATTGATCGAGGGTCTGTGCTGCATCAAGCTGGGTAAGATAGGGGGCAATCGCCGCCAGGCCCTGAGTATTGCGCAAATCGAGGTTCGTGGCACAGTGATATAAATCGCTTATTTTTTGTTCACTGCTGCCCATCGGATATGCTCCCGGATCATCGGCCAATTCGGTGACAATTTCCTGAAGCAGCCCCGATGTTTTTTCATTCAATTCATAGAAGTAAGACCATGCCCCTTCCGTAGCAGGGATGGTTTTTTGCTGAAGCAGGTCATAATTAATAAAACCATAATAGTCCTCTGAAATCTGGGGTTTAGCGGATGGTTTGGTCATTGCATTGCTGCAGCCCGCTAACAGGAGCAAACTGATGAAGGCCAGCATAAGTAATCGTTTTCGCATTATTGAATATCCTTTCTTAAAAATAAAATCATCGAACCATCACGGTTCGGCTTTCTAATAATGTGATCTGATACCGCATTGCTGTAAGTTTCTGCTAGATTCAGGTGGCCGACTCCATTGCCGCAATTAGCTGCGACATAAATTATAAAAAAACGGTGCCGAGGGCTATTTTTTGACAGGCATCGAAAATGTTGGAACCGCTACGATTACTGCTTTTAACTTGGCAATGGGCGAGAAAATGTTTGTGGTTTCAGATATTTGAATGAACTTAATTTTATCTTACTATAATTAATAATAATTTGCAATCAGACAATATTAACCACTTAAGGACTGGTTATAGCGCTGTTTTACCTGGAGATGGGATAGCGCCTTCAAATCGATTTAATGATAGGGTCAATAAAGTCGGCTAAGTTGGGTGAGAGCCATTTTGAAGCATGGCAGAAGAGCTGGGAGTATACTTTGTAATCATTTTTATAGGGCAGCGTAGCTAATAAGTCTGCGTTCAATTCGTCCTGAACTGCCAGACGGGGAAGTACGCACAGGCCCAAACCGCTTATTGTCATTTTTTTTATTACTTGAACACTTCCGGATTCCAGAGTCACTTGATAAGGAATTCCGTGCGATTTTAAATCGCATTCAAACGTCTCGCGATAATTGCAGCTCGTGCTCGTCAACAGGAAGGGCTGATTGGCGAAATCTGTTATCGCCAACGCTTTCTTTGATTGCAACGGATGCGTTGGTGCAGAAAGAACCAGAACTTCCTCGCGTTTTTTTAAAAATGAGGTTATTGCGGGATGTTCAATGGAATTTCCGATTGTGAAAGCGACATCGATGGCGTTGCTTGTCAACTGCTCCACGACTTGCGCATTTTCAATGAGTTCTAAGTGAAGTTCATTGTTTGGATGGGAGCGTCGAAACGATTCGACGATTGCCGGAAGTTTAAAAACACATAAAGATTCGGAGGCGCCAACAACAATTCGACTATGCGACAAATGGTCGTTGTCAAGTTTATCTCTGATAGTTGAAGCAAGTGCCCGCATTTCAATGGCGTATGGCAGCAATTGCTCCCCTGACTCAGTAAGAAAAACCTTCTTTCCAATCCGATCAAGGAGTTTTGTGTTGAGCTCCTGCTCCAATTGCTGAATTTGAGCAGAAATATTGGATTGCGCATAGCCGATACTCATTGGCTGTTCGGGTATAGTTCTTGTTCTTTGACAAAACCACAAAGGTTTTTAGTTGCTTTAAGTCCACGAGTGTAAACGCCTTTCTCGGTACGATCGAAATTTTCGATTATTATGATAGAAACACTTTGTTTAACAGATTGATAAATTTATAGTAACATAATCATACCGACGGGACAATAAAAACCCGTACCTGATATAAAATTACGTGAAGGAGTAGCTAAGATGGTTATGAAAAGGAGTAGGATGATATGAAAACAGAATTACGTGAAAAAGTGCTCAGTTTTGGAGCGGACATTTGTGGATTTGCAGGCATTGAACGATTTGCAGGAGCACCAGAAGGATTTCATCCGGCTGATCTATTTCCAGACTGTAAAAGTGTGATTGCCTTCGGAATTGCGCTTCCTAAAGGCATCTTCCTGGCGGAAGCCCAACTGACCTATGCATATTATTAGCGATGGTACCTGTGAAACCTCCGAAAAACGGGCGTAAAAAAGCACGATTTCTTAAATCATGAATGAATATTCATTGATATGTGGCTAATAGAAACCTAACAATTCAATTTTTATTAAAGGTTTGAGAATGACTGATAAATTTATGGCGGCAGTTACTTTTGCCGCCGTAAATTTTATCAGATTTTCAAAATTTTTGGTGGAGGGAATAACAAAGAAACCATCCTTACAATATTGCAGGCTAGATTGGCCATGGTAATATGAATTTTTGCCCCACGAAGTCTGATATACCGACACCGTCGTAATCCGTGATTTCTGACCATTGTAGCAAAACGTCTTTCGATTTTGTAACGCTTATTGTAAGCAATGGTGAATTCTGGGGTTGAAACTCTGGCTTTGTCTGTTAATACAGCATCATGCCGTAAATAAACCGTCACATGTCTGCCTTTATGGTGGTGTTTACCATTTTTTTTAAGGCGATAAATATATTGGTCAATGAGTGGACACTGACTGAAGTCTTTAGGATCAAACTGAAACTCCTTCATCTTGCGATCATGAACTTTTTCATATCTGATTTTGAAAAATTCGGTACTTTTACCATTGGGACAAGTCACTGTTTTGAAATCATCAGAAAAAATAAAATCTTTCATTTTGAAGTAGTCATTTTCTCGGGTGGATTCCTCGTAAAAGGCAATATTGCTGACGATGGTATTGTCTTTTAGAAAGGCTCTGTTTTCGGTTTCGCCATAAGCCTTATCCGCTGACAGCTCTTTTGGTTTTAATCCAACTTGGGTTTCCGTCTTTTGAAGCAACTCTTGTAACTTTTTTCCATCACCGACGTTAAAGGGTGTTTGGGATGATGCTAGGATGATTTCACTGTCTTCATCGATGATGATATGATCTTTGTAGCCCTTCTTAACATTCCCAACAGATTTATGAGCAACTCGTGCATCTGGATCGACGATGCTCACGATTTTATCTTTTTTATTATTGGCATATTGATCCAGCAAGTCATAACAGAGACCAAAAGCGTCCAGGTATTTCTGGTTATATTGCAATTCATCATAGGTTTTGATATAGAGTTTATCTAAATACTTCTGGGTGATTTCAAAATGTTTTCGCCAGTTGACTTTTTCTGTCGTTTCATAAGCCTGATCCAGTTCTGAGTCAATCGCTGCTGCTATTTCAGCTGCCAGTGGTTCATTGAATTCTGCTACTGCCTGGATTACTTTATTGAATGCAATTCTTGCTAGCTTTTTTATTGAAGGGTAATTGACATTGGCCGCCACATCTGTAGAATCAATAATAAAACGATTCGTCCGAATGAGATCTTTTTCAATACATTTTTTAACAATTTCAGTGAAAAAGGCTTCAAAATGTTTTTCTGTCAAACGTTGAACCCGAAAGAAACTAAGCGTGGTGTCATCGGGAACAGTGTCGTTAATACCCAGGTTTAAAAACCATCGGAACACAATATCTGTTTGAATTCGTTTTACAACTTCGACATCGGAAAGTCGATACAAGTATTCCAGAAGAAAAATTTTAACTAGCATAACCGGATCTTTCGAACCACGGCCAATTGGACTATATTGATCTTTTACCAGATCATAAATGAATGAAAAATCGATGATTGAATCAATTTTTATTAGCAGGTGATCCTTGGGTACCAACTTCTCAAATATGATATGATCAAACATATCTAATTGCGGTCTATTTTTCTTTAACATGGTCTGAAACCCCCTTGCATC
>NZ_JAUSPS010000021.1 GCF_030652775.1 Acetobacterium sp.
TCACATGGGTGGAAAAATCGGCGTTCTTGTCGAAATTAACTGCGAAACTGATTTCGTAGCGAAAAACGAAGGCTTCAAAAACTTTGTTAAAGACGTGGCGATGCATATTGCAGCAGCTAATCCTTTATATGTAAACAAAGAAGAAGTGCCAATGGAAGAACTCGAAAAAGAAAAAGAAATTCTTCGTGCGCAAGCTTTAAATGAAGGTAAGCCAGAAAAAATCATTGATAAAATGGTTGAAGGCCGTGTCAGTAAATACTATAAAGAAATTTGTCTGCTGGAACAACCTTTTGTTAAAAATCCAGATCTGACAATTGAAGATCTGGTCAAAGAACAAATCATGACAATCGGTGAAAATGTTAAAATCAGACGATTTGCCCGATTCCAAATGGGTGAAGGTTTAGAGAAAAAAGAAGAAAACTTTGCCGAAGAAGTAGCGAAGCAATTAAACGCATAAACGCTTAAAAAGAACACATTCGTGTTCTTTTTTTACCGTTGATAAGATTGTAAATTGTTACTGGTTACGATATAATATAGAAAATGAAAGGGGGAGTCTTTTTGGAACCGAAATACAAACGTGTCATCATAAAATTAAGCGGTGAAGCTTTAGCCGGCAGTGCCGGTCATGGTATCGATACCCCAACGGTACAATCAATTTGCAGCCAGATTAAAGAAGTTTTTGAGCTGGGTGTAGAAATTGCCATTGTTGTGGGCGGTGGTAATTTTTGGCGGGGACGCAGCGGCGAAGGTATGGATAAATCTACCGCAGACTACATGGGAATGCTCGCCACCTGCATTAATGCTCTTGGTTTACAGGATGTTCTGGAAGAAATGGATGTGCCTGTGCGTGTTCAAACAGCAATCGAAATGAAGCAAATTGCCGAGCCCTATATCCGCAGAAAAGCAATCCGTCATCTCGAAAAAAGAAGAGTTGTCATTTTTGCCTGCGGTACCGGAAACCCCTTTTTCACCACCGATACAACCGCAGCACTACGGGCGGCTGAAATTGATGCTGAAATTATCCTTTTAGCCAAAAGTATTGATGCAGTATACGATTCAGATCCGCTGGTTAACCCAGATGCAATACGCTATTCCGAATTATCATACATTGATGTATTAAATCAAGGCCTGAAGGTAATGGATTCAACGGCAACATCATTATGTATGGATAATCACATTCCTATTCTAGTGTTTGGTTTAAATGAACCGGAAAATATTTTACGTGCGATCATGGGCGAAAAAATCGGAACAATTATTCAGGAGGTATAGAAGATGGTAAATGAGATTAAAGCGACAGCTAATGAAAAAATGGAAAAAGCACTGAGAAACCTAAACGAGAGTTTGGGCAGCTTACGGGCAGGAAGAGCAAATCCGCGCATTCTCGATAAGGTAATGGTTGATTATTACGGCTCGCCGACAAGTCTAAATCAATTGGCAAACATCAGTACTCCTGAAGCAAGAATGATTGTCGTACAGCCTTATGACGCTACGGCCATCCCTGCCATTGAAAAGGGGATTTTGAAATCAGACTTGGGTTTTAATCCATCAAACGATGGGAAAGTCATTCGTTTGTTGATCCCCCAATTAACGGAGGAACGACGAAAAGAACTGGTTAAACTGGTAAAAAAATATGGCGAAGAATGTAAGGTCGCCATGCGGAATATTCGTCGACACGCCATTCAGGAGCTGAAAGACGGCCAAAAAGAAGGACTGATCACCGAAGATGATTTGAAACAAGGTGAAAAAGAAGTTCAGAAGGTTACGGACGAAGAGATTAAAAACATTGAAACGATTCTAAAAGAAAAAGAAGCGGAAATTTTAGAAGTTTAATTGTTTTTTCGGGATATGATTTCTTTAATTGTTCATTCAATTAAATAGTATTTCATTAAGAGTGGGGAGACCCACTCTTAACTATTTTTCGAGAAAGTATCAATCTGATGATTACTGCGAAAAATGATTCCCTCACAATTTAGGAAAATAATAAATAGAAAAAAGGAAAACGTATGAAAAAAGTATCAAAAGAATTCTTATTAGAAGAATTAACTACGCCAGTGGTGGAATCCCTTGGCTATGAATTAACCGATCTGACCTTTGAAAAACAGGGCAAGGATTGGTGCCTAACCCTGTTTATCGATTCGGAAAAGGGGATTTCATTGGACGATTGTGAAATCGTCAGCCGACAGATCAGTGAACTGCTTGACGAAAAGGATCCCATCGAACAGAGTTATTTTCTGGAAGTCTCTTCACCTGGTATGGATCGGCCACTAAAAAAGGAGAAGCATTTTCTTTCAAATCTTGATAAAAAAATAGCTGTTCATCTTTTCGCACCACTGGATGGGAAAAAGGATATTGAAGGGGTATTAAAATCATATACCCTTGAAGAATTAACCCTTGAGCTGGAAACAGGTGAAATGCTGACCCTGGAAAATAGTAAAATCGCAAAAGCAAATCGGTTGGATGAGTTGAATTTCAAACCTCTTCCATCTGCTGAATAAAACGGAAGGCGGAGAAAACGAATATGAATCAGGAGTTTATACGCGCTCTAGATGTAATTCAAGAAGAAAAATCAATCGATAAAGAAGAATTAATTCAAGCAATTGAGGCTGCTATTACCACAGCATACAAAAAAAACTATGGTAATTCTCATAATGTCGAGATTAATATTGACCGTGAAAATGGTGATATTCAAGTCTTTGCATTAAAAGAAATTGTCGAAGTTCCCGAAAATGATCACAGTCAGATTTCACTGGATAAAGCCCGGGAAGTCGACAGCAACTATGCTGTTGGCGATTTCTTCAGAAAAGAAGTCAGACCCAGAGATTTCG
This sequence comes from Acetobacterium sp., assembly GCF_030652775.1. Classification (GTDB taxonomy): domain Bacteria; phylum Bacillota; class Clostridia; order Eubacteriales; family Eubacteriaceae; genus Acetobacterium. The sequence goes on from NZ_JAUSPS010000021.1 coordinate 2,826, forward strand.
GACGAATTGCCGCTCAAAATGCCAAACAGCTGATCATTCAGCGGATTAAAGAAGCTGAACGCAATATCATCTACGATGATTATCTGAAGCGACAAGATGAAGTATTAACCGGTATTATCAAACGGATTGAAAAAGGTGTGGTCTATGTTGAGGTTGGCAAACTTGAGGCAGTGATGTTACCTTCTGAGCAAACAGCCAGTGAGACATACACATTAAATCAACGCTTAAAAGTTTATCTGCTGATGGTTAAGAAAACGACCAAGGGACCCCAGGTTAATGTTTCCCGAACTCATCCAGGGCTCGTAAAACGCTTGTTTGAGTCAGAAGTACCTGAAATTTTCGACGGCATTGTAGACATTGTCTCCATTTCCAGAGAAGCCGGTTCGCGGACAAAGGTGGCTGTTAAAGCCAATGATCCAAGCATTGATCCGGTTGGTGCCTGCGTCGGTCAAAAAGGCGTTCGGGTTCAGAATATTATCAACGAGCTGCAAGGCGAAAAAATCGATGTGATTAAATGGAGTGACAGTATTGAAGAATATTTAGCAAATGCATTAAGCCCTGCGAAAGTTGTCGAAATCATACCAAACAAGGATGATAAAACTGCCATTGCCATTGTCGATGACTACCAATTATCGCTAGCAATTGGAAAAGAAGGTCAAAATGTGCGATTGGCGGCAAAATTAACCGGTTGGAAGATTGATATTAAAAGCAAAAGCGATTATGTTAATCAACATAAAATCACGGCTGACAACGAAAATGGTTTTTCCGACGATATTTTGCTGGAGCTAAAAGAAGAACTGGAATCAGCGGAAGCGTTGGAGATTTTAGATGATTCAATGCCTGAAGATGATTCGCTATTTGAAGACATTTCAGATCTTGAAAATTAAAGGTTTAATCAATAATATAGCTTTTTATGCTATAATACTTTAGATAAAACAATGTCAGGGAGGTACAATGAAAAAAATTCCACAGAGAACCTGTGTTATATGCCATTCGAAATTTGATAAACGAGACTTATTTAGGATTGTATCAGATAATTCTGGCGAAATTTTTTTTGATCCCACTGGAAAAGCAAATGGACGTGGCGCCTATGTATGCAAGTCTGATGCCTGTGTGGATCAATTCCTGAATAAGAATTACCTGGAACGGGCATTTAAAAGAAAAGTAGAAAGTGCTGTTGTCGAAATTGTTCGTCAACAACTATCAGAGAAAAAACAAATGAAATAAGATAATTTTGAAGGGAGGAATAATATGTCAAAATTAAGAGTGTACGATTTAGCTAAAAAATATAATATTCCCAGTAAAGAATTCGTAGCCATTTTAAATAAGTACAATATTCCTGTAAAAAACCATATGAGCGCCCTGACTGATCAACAAATTGCGGAGTTTGAAGAAAAATTCGATAAAGACAAGTATCAAGCAGAGCTGGAAGCAGAAAAGAAAAAGGAACCGGTCAAGGAAAATGTGAAAACCGGTTCTAGTCCTGTTTCCCCGAAAGTGAGTTCCGATACGAAAAAACCAACAAGACCACCACAAAAAAATCAACAAAATACAGGGGGCAATGTGCCGAAAAAAGCAGATGATAAAAAACGACCCGTTTCCAGCAACCAGGGTCAGCAACCAAAGGTTAGAGACCATAGTAAAAAAGAAAAGACCGCTCGAAGTGTTTACAAGCGAATTAAAGATGAAAAAAAGAAATCTGTTCAGTTAAACCAGACATTTGAAATTCCTGAGATTTTAACCGTCGGTGAGTTGGCCGATGTGCTTGAAATAAGTGCTACCGAGGTTATTAAATCCCTGATGCTGGCTGGCACCATGGTAAGTATTAACCAGGAGATTGATTTCGAAACGGCTGCCATCGTTGCAGCTGAGTTGGGCTTTGAAGTCGAAGCGATTAAAATTGAAGATGTTGTTTCAAAAATTTTGGAAGAATATGATGAAGAAGAAAGCGAAAATGAAATCCCTCGTCCTCCGGTTGTCACCGTCATGGGACATGTAGATCATGGTAAAACCTCGCTTCTTGATCGAATTCGTAAAGCAAATGTTATTGCCGGCGAAGCTGGGGGTATTACACAGCATATTGGTGCCTATACCGTTAATATCAAAAACCATGCTATTACTGTTATCGATACCCCGGGACATGAGGCTTTTACTGCCATGCGTTCACGTGGTGCTCAAATCACTGATATCGCAGTCCTGGTTGTGGCCGCAGATGACGGGGTTATGCCTCAAACCGTTGAAGCCATCAATCATGCCAAAGCGGCCGGTGTTCCAATTCTGGTTGCCATCAATAAGATTGACAAACCAGGAGCAGATCCAGAACGGGTTAAACAGGAATTAACAAAATATAACCTTGTTGTTGAAGAATGGGGCGGCGAAACGATTGCTGTTAACGTCTCAGCAAAAACCGGCGAAGGGATCGAGTCGCTGCTGGAAATGATCATTATGATGTCTGAAATGGAAGAATTGACCGCCGATCCAGGCCGTGAAGCCAGAGGAAGTGTCATTGAATCTCAGATAAAACGCGGAAAAGGATCAGTTGCGACCTTACTGGTTCAGCAGGGAACCTTGCACGTTGGGGACTCCATTATCTCAGGAACTACCTATGGTAAGATCCGGACAATGATTGATGATAAGGGCAAGCGGCTAAAAAAAGCAGGTCCATCCACTCCCGTAGAAATTTCTGGTCTTTCTGATATTCCTGCGGCTGGGGACGATTTTATCGTGCTTGAAAATGAAAAAGAAGCCCGTTCATTAGCTGAAAAACGAAAAGAAATGCAAAAAGGCGAGCGTCAACGTCGTTCCAATATTTCCCTTGATGATCTGTTTAGTCAGATTCAGGACGGCAATATTCAGGATGTCAATATTATCATTAAAGCCGACGTTCAGGGATCCATTGAAGCAATCAAACAATCCCTTGAAAAACTGGATAACGAAGCAGTTCGAATTAATATTATCCACGGTGCGGTTGGCGCCATCAATGAAACGGATGTCTTACTGGCATCTACTTCAAACGCCATTGTGATTGGTTTTAATGTCAGACCTGACAAAAACGCTATCAAGCTGGCCGAAACAGAAGAAGTGGATATTCGCCTTTATCGGGTTATCTACGATGCCGTTGAAGATATTAAAAAAGCCATGGAAGGCATGTTGGCACCTGAATTCCGCGAAAAAGTCATGGGAAATGCGGAAATACGGGAAGTATTCAAGATCCCCAGCATCGGTACCATCGCCGGCTGCTATATTACCGACGGAAAAATCAACCGAAATGATGATGTTCGTATTATTCGCGACGGCATCGTAATACTGGAAGGAAAAATTGCGTCTTTACGTCGTTTTAAAGATGATGTTAAAGAAGTAAACACCGGATATGAATGTGGAATTGGGATCGAAAAATACAACGATTTAAAAGTTGGCGATAACATTGAAGCATTTACCATGGAAAAAATCGAAAGATAAGCGAAAGCCTATCTTTCCCATTAAGGAGATAAAATAAAATGGCATCTCATCGTAATGAAAAAATTAATGGCTTAATCCAAAGAGAATTCAGTTTAATCATTATTCATAAAATGAAAGACACCCGTATCAAAGACAGCAATGTCAGTATTACCAGAGTTAAAGCGGCTCCCGACTTGAAGACCGCCACCGTCTATGTCAGTATTTTTGGTGATGATAGTCAGAAGAAGGTTGTGCTGGAATTACTGAATAATGCCAAAAGCTTTTTAAGATCTAGTTTAGGACAGGTAATCACGGTTCATTCAGTACCGGCTCTGATCTTTGAAATAGATAATTCTATTGAATACGGCATGCATATTGAATCGATTTTAAAAAGTTTAAAAGACGATAAAGAACTTAAGGATCAGAATGAAGAAGATTCCTGATGAAATATTAGATTGCTTAAATAACCATCAACGGTTTTTGATTCTGCTTCATCAAAAACCGGATGGTGATGCAATTGGTTCGGCAGTGGCTTTAGGTAAGGGTTTGAAGCAGCTGAACAAAACCGTTGATTATTATATTGATCTACCGCTTGAGGACAAACTGGTTTTCTTTAATGAAATCCAATACTTTAATCAATCATTGCAGGACAGCTACGATGTTATTGTGTTTTTAGACTGCTCCAGCAGTAATTTTGCTTTTTCACCAGCCGAAATGCCAGCGGCCAAAACAAAACTGGTTATCGATCATCATAAAAGCAATGCGCATTATGGTGATCTTAACTTTGTTGAGATTACCGGAGCAACTGCCGAAATCGTCTTTCGCATTTTAAAAGGTCTGAATGTGGAATTTGACGAAGAAATGGCCGATGCTATTTTTACCGGGATCACCACCGATACTGGTAGTTTCCAATATTCCAACGTGACTGTTGACACCCATTTAATCGCCAGTGAATTGTATGCTATCAAGACCAATTACGCCCATCTTTCCAAAAGACTTCATACCCAGAAGAACATTGATCAAATGAAAATGACCGGAGCAGCCATCCATTCATTAGAAGTTTTGGACAGCATGCCGATCGCGATGATGATATTAGCTCATGACACCATTTTTAAATTTGGTGGCACCATCAACATCACTGACGATGTTGCCAATTTAGGTCAAAACACCATTGGGGTCTCGATAACAGCACTTCTAAAAGAAATCGATCCCGGCGAATATCGGGTCTCTTTACGGGCAAAATTCCCCTATGATATTCACGAAATTGCTTTAAAATATGGCGGTGGAGGTCATGAACGGGCGGCAGGGTTTAACTTCAGTGGTGACATTAATGAACTGAAGCGTGATCTGATGGACGTTTATGAGAATCAAAATGGAGAAAGTTAACAGTTTCAATGGCTATCTCAATGTTTTCAAAGAGAAAGGCATGACATCTCATGATGTGGTGTTTAAGGCTCGGAAAATCCTGAAAACAAAAAAAATTGGTCATACCGGAACATTGGATCCAGATGCCCAGGGCGTTCTTGTTTTATGTGTTGGCCAGGCGACAAAAATGGTTGAATATATCACTGACCACGAAAAAGTCTATGAAGCGGAAGTCATCCTCGGGCGGGAAACGGATACCTGCGATTTATCAGGGACAGTTATTAGTGAAAGCGATCAGCGCATCGGCCGTGACGCTTTTGAAAGTATCCTGACCCAGTTTATCGGCGATATCCGTCAGAAACCACCGATCTATTCAGCGATTCGGGTGAATGGAAAAAAACTGTATCACTACGCCAGAAATGGCGAATCAGTGGAAATACCAGAACGGGACATTCATGTTGCCGGTATCAGTCTGTTGGAATTCTGCGAAGATAGCCAAAAAGCGAGAATCATGGTAACCTGTTCTAAAGGAACGTATATTCGTTCGCTGTGCCGCGATATTGGGAGTGCTCTGGGGTCTTTGGGATGTATGGGAAACCTGATCCGTCATCGAGTTGGCACCTTCAGCATCATTGATGCTTTAACCCTGGCTGAGATAGCAGAAAAAGTCAGCCATGACCAGATTGAATCGCTTTTCTACCCGTTGGCGTATTCTCTTGACCGTTATCAATGCGTCCGGGCAACTGAGCAAGGTCGTAAGTTCTTACTTAATGGAAATAAGCTTTTTCAATGGAATATCCATGAATCCCTGGATGATTTTTACCTCGGGGAAACCCTGCGCTTATACGATGGTGATCAACTTATTGGGATGGGCAGATATTATCAGAACGACGAAGGAAACTATATTAAACCGACAAAACTACTGTGAGGTGAACAATGACAACAAATACTTATCACGGAGAAGAAATTGTTTTAGCCCTCGGCTTTTTTGACGGTGTTCATCTCGGACACCGGGCATTGCTTGAAGAAACGAAAAGAATAGGTCAGCAATTAAACTGTAAAACTGGGGTTATGACCTTTAAAGAGCACCCCCTGGAATTAATTTTTCCTAATTACACCCCCTGGCTGATTACCTCTAATGCTGAAAAAGAATCGATGATTCGCAATTATGGCGTTGATTTTGTGTTTTTGAATCCGTTCACGGAGAAGTTGATGAAGTTAACCCCGGAGAAATTCATCGCCGACTATCTGCTAAAAAAATATAATGTCAAAGTCGTTGTTGTCGGTTTTAATTATAATTTCGGTTATAAGGGCGCCGGAACAACCGATACATTAAAAGAGCTGGGAAAAAAATATGGATTTGAAGTTGAAATTCTGCCGCCATTTATTATCAATACCCACTCTGTCAGCTCAACCTTTATTCGCGAGCTGATTAGCTGTGGTCAGGTTGATGAGGTCAAAACATTTCTGGGTCGAAATTATGCATTAAGCGGCATTGTTGTTCAAGGGAAAGGACTGGGACATCAGTTTGGCATTCCAACGGCAAATATTAAATTAGCTAAGAAATTAATTTTACCGAACACCGGCGTTTATTATACACACGTACATTATCGGGAAAAATGTTTTAATGGCCTGACAAATTTGGGCTTTAACCCAACTTTTGAAAAACATCCTTTCAGCATTGAAACCTATATCTACGATTTTGATGAGGATATTTACAATCGAGAAATCACCATTGAGTTCATTAAAAAAATCAGAGATGAGATAAAATTCGAGTCCATTGACGATTTAATCGATCAAATTAAAATGGATATTGTTTGTATCAGAAGAGATTTTATTGAATAATATATTTACAATAGAAAATGTTTATGATATACTCACTAAGTTAATACCATTCACTTAGTTTTTTGAAACTCCAACAAAATACTCGGTCTATGGCTAAATTAAAAAAACGAGGAGATTTTAAATGATCAGTAAAGAATTAAAAGCACAGGTTGTCGAAGATTACAAAACACACGAAGGTGACACTGGTTCACCAGAAGTACAAATTGCATTGTTAACTGCACGGATCAATGATCTTAATGGACATCTTCAAATCCATAAAAAAGATCATCATTCACGACGCGGTCTGCTGAAGCTGGTAGGACAGCGACGACGATTATTAACTTATCTGAAAAACAAAGATATCAACCGATATCGTGAACTAATCCAAAGATTAGGCTTAAGAAAATAATTTGGGGCGGAGTATTCCGCCCTTTTTTTTTACCTGAAGGTCTTCAATCCCAATGTGGGTAACTGTACCCTGATAGATTGTGGCCTTACACCAGATAGTGTCCAAAAGCACCACTTCTGGCGAATAATAATAGAAAGCGAGAAAAGAATGAATATTTTTGAAACCCAAATTGCCGGACGACCGCTCCGCGTGGAGATTGGTGAGGTTGCACTCCTTGCAAAAGGCGCTGCCATGATTAGATATGGAAAAACAGAAGTTTTAGCGGTTGTCTCTGCAGCTAAAAAGCCCCGGGAAGGCATGGATTTTTTCCCATTAAGCTGTGACTATGAAGAAAAACAATATTCCGTCGGGAAATTTCCCGGTGGCTTTATAAAACGTGAAGGTCGGCCAACAGAAAGAGCCATTTTAAATTGCCGACTGATGGATCGCCCTATCAGACCACTATTCCCCAAAGGCTTTAGAAATGAGGTTCAGGTTATCGCTACCGTTATGTCGGTTGATCAGGACAATGCCCCAGAAATAGCGGCTATGATTGGTGCCTCGATTGTTTTATCGATTTCTGATTTACCGTTCAATGGGCCCATTGGCTCGGTTGCAATCGGTTTGATTGACGGAGAGTACATTGTCAACCCAAATGAAGAACAACGAGCTATTAGTGATCTTAACTTAATTGTATCGGGAACCAAAGATGCGATTATGATGGTTGAGTCATCTTCCAATGAGATTTCTGAAACAGCGATGCTGGAAGCCATTTTATTAGCACATGAAGAAATTAAAAAACTCGTTGCCTTCCAGGAAGAAATTATTGCCGCCGTTGGTAAGGCTAAAGCTGATTACCCAATTTTTGCACCATCAGAAGAAATCAAAGCTGAGATCATTGCGTTCCTGGGTGACCAATTAAGTGATGCTGTTAAAACGCCGGACAAAATGGAACGACTTGACAATATTGAAAAAATAAAAGAGCTGGTTAAAGATCATTTCTTAGAAATTTATCCGAATCAAAAAATAGAAATTGACGATGTGATCAGTTCGCTTGTTAAAAAAGAAATTCGTCGCATGATTCTTGAAGACCGTATTCGTCCCGACAATCGAAAAATGGATGAAATTCGTCAGATTACAGCCAAAATCGACTTTTTGGAAAGACCCCATGGTTCAGGATTATTCACCCGTGGTGAAACGCAGGTATTGTCGGTTGTAACCTTGGGTGTTCTTGGTGATGTGCAAAAACTAGACGGATTGTCTAATGAAGATTCTAAACGATATATTCACCATTATAACTTCCCATCATACAGTGTCGGGGAAGCCCGACCATCACGTGGCCCAGGCCGTCGTGAAATCGGACATGGAGCCCTGGCTGAACGAGCGCTGATTCCAGTGCTGCCATCGGAAGATGAATTCCCGTATGCAATTCGGGTCGTTTCTGAAGTATTAAGTTCTAATGGTTCAACCTCCCAAGCCAGCGTTTGCGGTAGTTCGCTTTCGTTAATGGCTGCTGGAGTGCCATTAAAGGCACCAGTTGCTGGGATTGCCATGGGTCTGATCAAAGAAGAAGACAAACTGGCGATTTTGTCCGATATTCAAGGTATGGAAGATTTCCTTGGTGACATGGACTTCAAGGTGGCCGGAACAGCTGACGGCATCACTGCCATCCAGATGGATATTAAAATCGATGGCATCAACAAACAGATCCTTACCGAAGCACTGGAACAGGCCCGCATTGGCCGACTGCATATTCTTGGCATCATGAATGAAGAAATTGCTGAGTCCCGCAAAGACTTATCACCATATGCCCCACGAATCATTATTTTCCAGATCAAACCTGATAAAATCCGCGACGTCATCGGTTCTGGCGGTAAGGTCATTAACAAAATTATTGATGACACCGGGGTTAAAATTGATATCGAAGATGATGGCCGAATTTTCATTGCGTCTGTGGATACCGAATCTGGTAATCGAGCCAAGGAAATTATCGAAAATATTGTCCGAGAAGTTGAAGTTGGCGAAGTGTTAACCGGTAAGGTTGTCCGGATCATGAATTTTGGCGCCTTTGTTTCCCTGCCAGGGGGTAAGGATGGTTTAGTCCACATTTCTAAATTAGCCAATGAACGGGTCAACGCCGTTGAAGACGTGGTTAAAATCGGCGATGAAGTGACTGTTAAGGTTATGGAAATCGACGCTCAGGGCCGAATCAATCTTTCCCGAAAAGCAATGCTGCCAAAGGAATAATAATGATCAAGAATTATTCACTTAAAATACTTAACCAGTCGCAGTTTCCATTGCCAGAATATCAAACTATTGGTTCTTCTGGCGTGGATTTACGAGCAAATCTTGAGGCGAAAATGATCATCATGCCCCATAAGGTTTACCAGATCCCAACCGGCATTTTTTTAGAAATGCCCATTGGCATTGAAGCCCAAATTCGTGCTCGAAGCGGATTGGCGCTAAAACATGGTTTGTCGCTGGTCAACGGTGTCGGTACCATTGATGCCGATTATCGTGGCGAAATTAAGATAATTCTGATAAACTTACTCGATAAACCTTATCAGCTAGAACCAGGCGAGCGGATTGCCCAAATGGTTTTTTCTGAGTATGTCAAGGCTGATTTTATCGAAGTTTTCAGCACTGAGGCATTGGCAGCCAGCGAACGTGGCGACGGTGGCTTTGGCCATTCCGGGAAATAAAGTGCTGCGGATCGTAAAAATAAGCTAAAGTCATGGACCTTCATTGATTGCTGCACCGCTTTCTAATTTTATCTTTATAACACAATCTCAAGGTGCAGGTTTACCTGCACCTTTTATCATATCTTTTATTACGATCATTTAATATAAATTCGTCTAATATAATTTCAAGGAGCATAATGGCAACAAATAAAAACACCGCAAAAAAACCAAATCAGAACAAATCAAATAAAAGTAGGGCTAAAAAGAAACCAGCCGCTAAAACAACGAAGCGTTTTTCGGTCAGTAATTTGGCAGTCGGGATCTTCTTAATTGTCCTGGGCGTTTTTTCTATTTATGCCTATATCGACTTTAATGCCGGGATGGTGGGAAATTTTGTCAGTCAGGCCTTTAGCTATTGTTTCGGTGCGCTCACTATTTTTATGTCGCTTTTCATATTTGCCCTTGGGGTGGTACTATGCCTGAATAAAATTGATGATTGGGCCACAACATTTGTGCTAGTCTTTTTATTGTTTGTGAACATGATGATCGGTTTTACTGTTAATGCCCCAAATCTGATGGACTATAGCATCCCTGAGCTGTTCAGTTTAGCCCAATATGGTCAATATGGTGGCATTATCGGTATTCTGCTGGCAGTGCTGTTTATTAAGCTGTTTGCTGTGAAAGGCACGCTGCTACTGGTTATTATAAGTTCGGCAATTATCTTAATTTTTATTTTCAGAAACAGACTAAAAAAATATTTAAACCAAATCAAGGATAGAAGTGAAAATTCTCCGCCACTCAAAGATCGCCTCAAAGATCGAATCGATGCGATTCGAGACAAACAGCGGATCAAAAAAGAAGTTAAAGCCACCAAAGAACGCACCTCTGAAACCACACTGATCCCAATGGTCGGCGATTTTGATGACAATACGCCATTGTTCGAACCCTATCAGATCAATGAGTCTAATCAGCACCATCAGGGATCTGACAAACCACTGTTTGAACCAGTAACTGGGGTCATCCCGCCGGCAAAAAAGAAAGCAAAACAAGATCCTTTTGGTTTTATTGAAGAAGATGTGAATGAACAAGAGACTCCCATGAAAATTCATGAAAACTTCTTAAAACCGCCTAATTTTGACGATTTTGGATCCCCCAAAAAAGATTCTAGTAAAGATTCGAAAAAAGCAAAAATAAATGATGCTGAAACAAAGGTTTTAGACTTAGCAGCAGTCAATTTCGAAACAGATGCTGAGGAATATACCTTTCCTTCCTTAGATCTTTTAAACCCGCCGGCAGTTAAGAAGAAATCAAAAAAAGATGATGTAATCAAAAAAGCTAAAATCATTGAAGAGACCTTGAAGAATTTTGGGGTAAAAGCTAAAATCGTCGAGGTCAATGTTGGCCCCAGTATTACCCGTTTTGAATTACAGCTTGATCCAGGGGTCAAGGTCAATAAATTCGTTAATCTATCCAGTGATTTAGCGCTTAGTCTGGCCACCTCAGATATTCGCATTGAGGCGCCGATTCCCGGGAAAGCGGCGGTCGGTATTGAAGTTCCTAACGATATTTCTGAAATTGTAGGCCTACGGGAAATCATCGAAACCCCACAATTTATTAACAGCAAGAGTCCGTTGACCTTCGCCCTGGGTAAAACCCTTTCGGGCGAAAATGTCATTGGTGACATCGGCAAAATGCCCCACGTGCTGATTGCCGGATCAACAGGATCCGGTAAAAGCGTCTGTATCAATAGCATCATTGTCAGTCTGATCTTTAAATCATCTCCGGAAGAACTGCGTTTTATTATGATCGATCCCAAAATGGTAGAATTGAACCAATACAACGCCATTCCGCATCTGCTGATTCCGGTGGTGACGGATCCTAAAAAAGCATCATACGCCCTCAACTGGGGATTAAAAGAAATGACCGATCGTTATATGCTCTTCAAAGAAGCTGGGGTTCGGGATATTGAAGGATATAACGAACACATGACCAAATCAGGAGAAAAGAAATTACCGCGGATTGTGATCGTCATCGATGAGTTGGCCGATCTAATGATTACCTCGCCAAAAGAATGCGAAAATGCCATTTGCCGGATCGCCCAATTGGCAAGAGCCTGCGGTATTCACCTGATCATCGCAACGCAACGGCCATCAGTAGATGTCATCACCGGTTTGATCAAAGCCAATATCCCCTCGCGGATTGCCTTTTCGGTGGCCTCTAACACCGATTCCCGGACAATTCTTGATACTGGCGGAGCTGAAAAACTGCTAGGCAAGGGTGATATGCTGTATTATCCAGTTGGACAATCGAAACCGACCCGGGTACAATGTACCTATGTATCCGATTCTGAGATCAATGCAGTTATTGATGCTGTTAAGATTAAAAAGGGGATGCAGTATGATGCCGCCATCGAAGAAGCCATTTCCCAGGAACCTGAAGAAAAAACGCAAAGTCGGGAAGGCGACGTCCTGCTCGAAGATGCTCTCAATATCGCCTTTGAATACAACCAACTGTCGACCTCGATGCTCCAGCGAAAATTACAGGTTGGTTATGCCCGGGCGGGTCGAATTATTGATGATCTTGAGGAACGGGGAATTATTTCCGGTCCGAATGGCAGCAAGCCCCGGCAAATATTGATTACAGAAGATGAATTTAAAAAGAGAGAGTAGGTAAATATGAAGACTGTTCACATGACAACATTGGGATGTGATAAAAATACCATTGACTCAGAAATGATGCTGGGTTTAATTGCAGAAAAAAATTACGATATTATCGACGATCCCAAAGCGGCAGACATTATTATTGTCAACACCTGTTGTTTTATCCAATCGGCAAAAGAACAATCCATTGATTTCATTCTGGAATACGTCGACTATAAAAATTCGGGATTATGTCAACTGCTGATTGTTGCCGGATGCATGGCTGAGCGATACCATCAAGAACTTGCTGCTGAAATTCCCGAAGTCGACGGATTTTTAGGGGTTGGTCATTTCGACAATATTCTGGAATTAATCACTTATCTGGAAACCACTGATCATAATGATCAGCAGATCAATGAAAAATACCGAAATGAAAACCAGTTTTTCGGCGATATTGATAAAGAAATCATTGAAGCCCGGCGATATATCCGGGAAGGCACGGTGTCGACCTTTGTCCGCATCAGTGAGGGCTGCGATCACGGCTGTACCTATTGCGTAATACCCAAAATCAGGGGTAAATACCGCAGCCGCCGCAGCCGGGAGATTTTTAATGAACTCCAAAACCTCCAAGAACGAGGAATCACAGAAATTATTCTGATTGGACAGGACATTGCTCCCTATGGTAAAGATCTTGATGAAGATTTTGATCTGCCAAAGCTGCTGGAAAAAATTGCCACGGAGTTTGATTTCACCTGGATTCGGATGATGTATCTCTACCCGGAAGGCATCACCGACAAATTGCTGACGACGGTCAAACAACATCCGGCGATCTGCCAATACTTCGACATTCCACTGCAGCATCTTAATGATACGGTTTTAAAACGGATGGGCCGAAAGATGAACTTTGCGCAAATCAGCGCTCTGATTCACAAGATCCGCACGACGCTGCCGGAGGCTGTGCTGCGAACCTCAATCATCACTGGCTTTCCGGGAGAGACAGCGGATCAGCATGATGACCTGATTAAAAAAATTAAACTGTTGCCTTTTGATCATTTAGGGGTATTTAAATATTCACAGGAAGAAAATACCCCGGCTGCTGAATTCGAAAATCAAATTTCAGAAGATGAAAAAGAAAAACGCTATAATGAAATTATGATCACTCAACAAGCTATTTCGCACGCTAATAAACAACGTTTTATCGGTAAAACCCTGCCAGTGCTCATCGAAGGGATGGAAGAAGATACATACTTGGGGCGTTTTTATGGTGACGCCCCGGAAATTGATGGAACTGTTTTTGTCGACAGCAACGATACCCCCTTAACAATCGGAAATTTTTATTCCGTTAAGATAGTCAATGCCTTAGAATATGATTTGATAGGAGATATTGAAAATGAATTTACCAAATAAGATTACCGTTGTCAGAATGGTCATGATTCCGTTCTTCATCGCAGCCTTGCTGATTGATTTTCCCTACCATCAGCCCCTTGCTGCGGCCTTGTTTATTATCGCCTCCTTAACCGATAGTCTCGATGGTTATCTGGCCCGAAGCCGAAACCTGGTTACTGATTTTGGAAAATTCATGGATCCCCTGGCGGATAAATTACTAGTTTGCTCAGCGCTGATCTGTTTTGTCCAATTGGGCTCGGTGCCGGCCTGGATGGTTATTATTATCATTGCCCGAGAATTTGCCATTACCGGCTTGCGTTCATTGGCAGCAGCCGATGGTATTATCATTGCCGCCAGCAAATGGGGGAAAGCAAAAACGATTTCCCAAATGATCGCCATCATCCTGATTCTTTTTGGAAATTGGCCATTCTCACTGATCAATATTCCGGCGGCTACGATTATGATGTATGTTGCTACCATTCTTACCTTATATTCCGGAATTGATTATATTATCCTGAATAAAAAAGTATTTCGTTCTATGTAATTGACAAACTCGCATTAATCCACTTAATATTAAAACCGATTAAGACTTTGAAAGGAAACAAATAATGAAATGTGAATTGATTTCTGTCGGCACTGAGCTGTTAGTGGGTGATACCCTCAACACCAATGTCCAATTTTTATCCCGGGAGTTGTCTCTCTTAGGCATTCCAGTGTATTTTCACACTACGGTTGGCGATAACCCGAAACGTTTGGAAGAAGCGGTCAGAATTGCCTTTAACCGCAGTGATCTGATTATCACGACTGGGGGGCTGGGACCTACACAGGATGATTTAACCAAAGAAGTCATTGCCGATATTTTCAAAAGAAAGCTAATCCAAGATGAAAAGACCAAGGAAGATTTGCTGCAATACTTTACCAACCGGGAATTTACGATGACCCCCAATAATCTTAAGCAGACTTTTATCCCGGAAACCGCTGAGATTTTATTTAATCCCTGCGGCACTGCCCCAGGGATCCTCTTAAAAGAACAGGGTCGGATAATTATCATGCTCCCAGGACCGCCACGAGAAATGACCCGGGTTTTTGAAGAAGCGGTCTTGCCGATTTTAAAACAGGACAATAAACAACTGGTAATCTCGCGTTATTATAATTTATCGGACATCGGCGAGTCGGCGGCCGAAGATCGCCTGCTGGATCTTATCGATACCCAGATCAATCCAACTATTGCCACCTATGCTAAGATGGGCGAAGTGCTGATCCGAATTACTGCCAATGGTAATGATGAAAATGAAATGAACGCCTTGCTTGATCACTACGAAGAGATTATGCTTTCTCGTTTTGAAGACAATATCTTTTCATTTTCAAAGGAATCCCTCCAGGTAACCGTATGTAAATTATTAGTGGAAAGAAATATCACCCTGGCTACCGCCGAATCCTGCACCGGCGGCTTGATTGCCTCCCAACTGACCGAATACCCGGGTATTTCTAAAGTTTTTGGAACCGGCCTGGTGAGCTATTCAAATGAAGCAAAAATTAACCTGTTGGGGGTAAAAAAAGAAACCCTGGAAATTTATGGAGCAGTCAGTACCGAAACAGCCGCAGAAATGTGTGAAAACCTGCAAAAGATTTCGCAATCGATGCTCAGTATTTCAGTTACCGGCATTGCCGGCCCAGATGGGGGCAGTGAAGAAAAACCGGTCGGGCTTGTCTATATTGGCGTATGCTTTGACGGAAAAACCAACGTTTATCACTATCACTTTAATGGCGATCGAAAAGTTGTTCAACAAAAAACTGCCAATAAAGTCTTTCATCTGATCCGGAAAACCATAGTTGACAAATCCAAATAAAATAGATATAATAAAAAAAAGAACGAGAACGAATGTTCTAATAAAGAATAGGGTGGTTACAAATGGCTGAAAAAACGAAAATAAATAATGTAGAATTTACAGATAAACAAAAAGCTTTGGACGCAGCTCTGAAAAACATTGAAAGAAGTTTTGGCAAGGGTGCTGTGATGCGTCTTGGCGATGATGCGGCCAAATTGAATGTGGAAGTCATTTCTACCTCATCCATCGGTTTGGATATGGCGCTGGGTGTCGGCGGCGTTCCCCGGGGACGAGTTGTGGAAATCTATGGTCCTGAATCTTCCGGTAAAACGACGATCGCCCTGCATATTATTGCCGAAGCTCAAAAAGCTGGGGGAAATGCAGCTTTTGTCGATGCTGAACATGCTTTGGATCCCACCTATGCAAAAGCATTAGGGGTCGACATTGACAATCTACTGGTTGCTCAGCCTGATACCGGTGAACAGGCAATGGAAATCGTTGAAGCCCTGGTAAGAAGTAACGCTATTGATGTTGTGGTCATTGACTCCGTTGCAGCTTTGGTTCCCAGAGCCGAAATTGATGGTGAGATGGGTGATTCTCATATGGGGCTTCAGGCTCGCTTGATGTCTCAGGCCTTAAGAAAACTAACCGGTGTAATTAAAAAATCAAACACCACAACGATCTTTATTAATCAGTTGCGTGAAAAAATCGGGGTCATGTTTGGCAATCCGGAAACAACAACGGGTGGAAAAGCACTTAAATTCTACGCATCGGTGCGAATCGATGTGCGTCGGATTGAATCCCTTAAAAAAGGCACTGAGATTGTCGGTAACCGCACCCGCGCCAAAATTGTCAAGAACAAAATTGCGCCGCCGTTTAAACAGGCTGAGTATGACATCATGTATGGCAAAGGCATCTCAAAAGAAGGTGATCTGTTGGATGTCGGTGTAGATTTTGGGATTGTTGATAAGTCCGGATCCTGGTTTTCATACAACGAGCAACGCTTGGGACAGGGGAGAGATAATTCTAAAGAGTATCTGATGGCTAATCCGGAAGTTGCCAATGCCATTGAAAAAGAAATACGTGAAAAGAATGCCGCAAGCAAGATTGTTGCTGAACCTGAAGACAACGAAGAAAACTTGATGAATGATGAAGATATTGAATAAAAAGTGAATTAATCAGGAAAACTATTCAAAAAAGAACCTTTTCGAGGTTCTTTTTTTGATTTCTTAAAAATAACCCCTTTGCGTGACCTTTGTTTCTTGACACTATTTTCAAAAGAGTATAAAATATAGATCATGATGAGTAGATTAAGAACATAGCAAATAGTTTATAAGGAGGTGAAAATTATAGACATACTAACAATTATTTTATTCATTGGTATCATCGCAGCTTTTGTGATTGGTTATTTTGTACGCAAGAATATTGCCGAAGGCAAGATCAAGAATGCTGAATTGACCGCTACAACAATTGTCAATGATGCCGTTAAAGAAGGCGAAACTTTAAAAAAGGAAATTCTGTTTGATGCCAAGGAAGAATCCTTGAAATTAAAAGAATCCCTTGAAAGAGATAACCGCGAACGCAGAGCCGAGCTTCAGAAACTTGAAAATCGACTTGTTTCAAAAGAAGAAAATCTTGAGAAGAAACTAACAAATTTAGAGCGCAACGAAGAATCCCTCAACAAAAGAGGGAAAGAAGTTGAAAAGAAAAAAGAAAAAGTGGATAGCTTGTATGATGAGCAGGTTAAGGAACTTGAACGGATATCCGGTCTTACTTATGACGAAGCAAAAGAAATTCTGCTTGAGGACATCAGTAAGGATACGCGACGAGAAGCGGCCATCATGATCCGCCAAATCGAGGTTGAATCAAAAGCCGTTGCTGATAAAAAAGCAAAAGAACTGATCGCCCAGTCCATTCAACGGTGTGCCGCAGATCATGTGGCTGAACAAACCATTACCGTGGTCAACTTACCTAATGACGAGATGAAGGGCCGTATTATTGGTCGGGAAGGTAGAAATATCCGAACATTGGAAACATTAACGGGTATTGACCTGATCATTGATGACACCCCAGAAGCAGTTATTCTTTCCGGTTTTGATCCCATTCGCCGGGAAGTTGCCAGACTATCCTTAGAAAAACTTATCATTGATGGTCGCATCCATCCGGCCAGAATTGAAGAGATGGTTAAAAAATCACAAAAAGAAGTCGAAAACCATATCAAAGAAGTTGGGGAACAAGCTTGTTTTGATACTGGAATTCATGGCCTGCATCCTGAGATTGTGAGGCTGCTGGGACGGCTTAAATACAGAACCAGTTATGGTCAAAATGTATTAAAGCATTCCATTGAAGTATCCCATCTGGCTGGCATTATGGCAGCGGAATTGGATGGTAACATTAAGGTTGCTAAACGAGCAGGGTTATTACATGATATTGGAAAAGCTATTGATCATGAGGTCGAAGGACCCCATGTTGAAATCGGAGTCAATGTACTAAAGAAATACAAAGAAAACAAAAACGTTATTCACGCTGTTGAAGCTCATCATGGTGATGTTGAAGCGCGAACAATGGAAGCAGTTCTTGTTCAATCAGCAGATGCCATTTCAGCAGCACGACCAGGTGCAAGAAGAGAAACACTGGTTTCCTATATCCAACGATTACAGGAACTTGAAACCATTGCCATGTCGTTTGAAGGCGTTGAGAAATCATATGCGATTCAAGCTGGACGTGAAGTAAGAATTATGGTTAAACCAAATGAAGTTGATGATGATGAAATGATTTTATTGTCACGTGATATTGCCAAGAAGATTGAAGAAGAAATGGAATATCCCGGGAACATTAAGGTTAATCTGATTCGTGAAACAAGAGCAAGCGACTACGCTAAATAGTCTGAAGTTGTCGGTACTGCTTTATCGGTATAGTCGACAGCATTAAGAGTAAGGGGAGATAATCTCCCCTTTTTTTAAGCAGTTTTCTTAATCAGATAGAAGGATAAATTATGAATATATTAATACTCGGTGATGTCTATGGCCGACCCGGACGAAAAATTATAAAAGACCAACTAGCCCATTTAATCGCAGCGCATCAAATTGATTTTACCATTGTCAATGGCGAAAATGCTTCCGGCGGAAATGGCCTCTCAACAAAAAACGCCAAAGAATTACTAAGCTTACCAATTGATGTCATCACCATGGGCAATCATGTCTGGCAGCAAAAGGAATTACTTGAGACAATCACTGACTTTCCGCAAATTATCCGCCCCCTAAATTATCCAGAGCCATGTCCTGGCAAGGGTTATGATTTTTTTACCTGTGAATTAAAAAATGCGGTGACAAAAAAAATCTGTGTCGTTAATTTGTCCGGTCAGATCTTTATGCCCAACCTGCTTTGCCCTTTTAATACGATGGTACCTTTAATGGAAACATTAAAAAAATCTGCTGATCTGGTCATAATTGATTTTCACGCTGAAGCAACCTCTGAAAAAATTGCCTTTGGTTATTTTATGGATGGCTGGGCCACTACGGTGTATGGAACCCATACCCATGTTCAAACCGCCGATGAACGAATTCTGGAAGGCGGAACCGCCTATATTACCGATATCGGCATGACCGGCCCCATCGATGGGGTTATCGGAGTTGATCGCCAGATTATTATGGATACGATGCTGACCAAAAGACCCAATCGGTTTGTGACTGCAACCGGGAATGTTCAAATCAATGGGATCATATTGGCAATCGATGAAATTGAAAATAAGGTGAGTAAAATCACTCGATTATATGAAACCTACAAAACCGATAAGTAAATAGCGAATTCTATTGATTCTGAACTTTATCGAACCAGTGATTTAATGTGAAAGGAATAAACGGAAATTATTATGAAAGCATATTATGAAAACCCTTTAATCGAACGTTATTCGTCAAAGGAGATTCTCCATATTTTCTCAGCTGACAACAAATTTCAAAACTGGAGGAAGTTATGGGTGGCACTGGCAGAAGCCGAACACGAACTGGGTCTTAATATTACCGAAGAACAGATTGCTGAGCTTAAAGCAAACATTACCAACATTGATTATGAACTCGCTGCGAAAAACGAAAAAGAACTGCGGCATGATGTTATGGCTCATGTTCACACCTATGGCGCCCAATGTCCTAAAGCAAAAGGAATTATCCACCTCGGTGCGACCAGTGCCTATGTCGGTGACAATACCGACGTCATTGTTTATACCGAAGGACTTATGCATGTTCGAAAACAACTGATTAATCTGATTAACCATCTTTCGCACTTTGCCACTAAGTATAAAGATCTACCAACATTAGGCTTTACTCATTTTCAGCCAGCTCAATTAACCACTATCGGTAAACGAGCGTGTTTATGGATTCAGGATTTGTTAATGGATTTATCAGATCTTGATCACGTTATCAATAATGTTAAACTGCTTGGAGTGAAAGGAACCACCGGCACGCAGGCAAGTTTTATGGAACTTTTTGATAATGATCATCAAAAAGTTAAGCGCTTGGATGATCTGGTCGCCGAAAAAATGGGTTTCAAAAAATCATTTGCAGTCAGCGGACAAACTTATTCGCGAAAATTTGATTCTCAGGTGCTGAACGTATTAAGCGGTATTGCTCAGACGCTGACAAAATTTGCTACCGATATCCGCCTGCTCCAGAATTTAAAAGAGGTTGAAGAGCCTTTTGAAAAAAATCAGATCGGTTCATCAGCAATGGCTTACAAACGAAATCCAATGCGATCAGAACGGATCTGTTCACTGGCTCGTTATATAATTGTCAATTCCCTGAATCCAGCTTTGACTGCCTCGGCGCAATGGTTTGAGAGAACCCTGGATGATTCAGCCAACAAGCGAATCAGTATCCCTGAAGGCTTTTTAGCTACCGATGCGATCCTGATGATTGCCATGAATATATCTGAAAACCTGGTTGTTTATCCCAAGGTTATCCTTCAGCACATCAATGCTGAACTGCCGTTTATGGTCACCGAAAATATTATTATGGAAGGTGTGAAACGGGGGGGCGACCGTCAGGACCTTCATGAAAAAATCAGAGTCCTCTCCATGGAAGCAGGTCATACCGTTAAAGTCGAAGGAAAGCCCAATGACTTAATTGACAGAATCCTGAAGGATCCGTCGTTTAATCTAAAAGCCGAAGATGTGGATGCCCTTCTGGATCCCATCCTTTACGTCGGCAGAGCGCCCCAACAGGTAGATGATTTTATTGGAGAAGATGTTAATCCTGTCCTGGAGGCTAACCAGGAATTGCTTGATTTATATAAGATAGACTTAAAAGTCTAAGCATTGCATTAATACATAAATAAACAAAAATATTAAAACATAACTATTGACAAGTACCTCACCAGCAATTATAATATAGTAGTTGCTGTTGTAGGGGTATAGCTCAGTTGGTAGAGCAGTGGTCTCCAAAACCACGTGCCTGAGGTTCGAGTCCTCATACCCCTGCCAATTTCATGAAATGTAAACTTCGACTCTTTTGAGTCGAAGTTTTTTTTATAATTGAAAAGTGCCTACATATCTTAACATTAGTTGAGAAGCTAAGAATAAAAAATATAAATCAAATAATGAAAGATATAATACGAAACTTTCATATTTATAAAAATATTCATCATATTTACGGAAAGTAAAGAGAAAAAAGGGATTATTTATAATTGTCTTTCATAAATGCATAAAATAATTATAAATTAACTTTATTTGGCTGCTGTTTTAAGGTATAATTATATAAAAATAAGCGAGAATAGAGGAGATTGATGATGAATCGTATTTTTTCGGAAATTACCCCTGAAATTATAGAGTATAGTGAATTATGTGTAAAAAATAGCTACATTGAACCTGAATTATATAAAAAATATCAAGTTAACCGTGGTTTGCGGGATTTAGACGGAAACGGTGTATTAACCGGGTTGACAGAAATATCTGAAATCCAGGCCTATATATTTGAAGAAGGCAAGAAAATCGGTACTGAAGGAAAGCTTTTTTATCGTGGAGTTGATGTTGAAAAAATGGTTGATGGCTTCGTCAAAGAAAAACGTTTTGGTTTTGAAGAAGTTGTTTATCTACTACTGTTTGGCGATCAGCCAAATCAGGAGGAGCTGGATAGTTTTACTAAGGTTCTCGGTAATTATCGGAGCTTGCCAACCAGCTTTGTCCGCGACATCATCATGAAGGCGCCAAGTTCTGATATGATGAATACCCTAGCCAGAAGTGTGTTAACGCTCTTTTCATATGATGAAAATGCCAGCGATGTATCCATTCCCAATGTTTTAAGACAGTCTCTGGAGCTAATTGCCTTATTTCCGTTATTGGCGGTATATGGCTATCAGACCTATAAACATTATCATGATGATCAGAGTCTTTTTATTCATCAACCCCAACCAGATCTGTCAACGGCCGAGAATATTCTTTATATCCTGAGACCAGACAGCCAATATACGGAGCTTGAAGCACGGATTCTGGATATTGCACTGGTACTACATGCCGAACATGGCGGCGGGAATAACTCGACCTTTACCACCCATGTGGTTTCCTCTTCCGGCACCGATACCTATTCGGTTATTGCAGCTTCTTTGGGTTCGTTAAAAGGCCCAAAACATGGTGGGGCCAATATTAAAGTGGTTGAAATGTTTGATGACATGAAAAAAACTTTAGACGATTGGACCGACGAAAAACAAGTGCGCCAATATCTGGTTGATCTGCTTCATAAACGAGCCTTTGACAATGCCGGTTTGATTTACGGTATGGGTCATGCCATCTATTCAGTATCGGATCCGCGGGCAAATGTATTTAAAGGATTTGTCAGAAGCTTGTCGGAAGAGAAGGGTTTACATGATGAGTTTGAACTCTATTCAATGGTCGAACGACTGGCACCTGAAGTGATCGGTGAAGAAAGAAAGATTTACAAAGGTGTCAGTGCCAATGTTGATTTCTACAGCGGATTTGTTTACAGCATGCTGGGATTACCGCTGGAACTCTTTACCCCGATTTTTGCAATCGCCAGAATTGCCGGTTGGAGCGCCCACCGTCTGGAAGAACTGATCAATGCTGGTAAAATTATTCGTCCTGCCTATATGAATGTCAGCGAGCGACGGGATTACGAACCATTGGACGAACGAAAATAGTTCCTTAAATAAAGCATCTGTTTTTGCAAGTAAAAATATCTCCGTGTTTGTATAGTCTTCCTGATCCGTTCTGTGCTAGAATAGATCAGGAAGCTTTTTTTATCACATATTTTATGTTACGGCGTTCAATGAAAGTCAGTGATTGTCTGCGGATTAATTGTAACAAAATTGTTTCTTTATTATGGGTTTGAATTAGTGTATAATGTTTCATATGAAAAAAATGAGGTTAAAATGTTTGATGATTTTAATGACATTGGTGAATTTGTAAAGCATGGCAAAAAGGGAACCCTGGTTGTTGCCGCAGCTGCGGAAAGTGACTTATTAAGAGCCCTTTCCATTGCAAACGAATTATATCTGAATCGCATAATTCTAGTTGGCAGTCGAAAAAAGATCACTGAAATCAGCAGTAACGAAAGCATAGACATCAGTGAGATGGAGATCATCGACGTCGCTGATATGGCGGCGGCCTGTGAAAAGGCTGTGACACTGATTCGCCAGGGACAGGCTGATTTTATTATGAAGGGTCTGGTAGATACCTCAGTTTTTCTAAAAGCTGTGATCAATAAAGCCGATGGTCTGATGGTTGGCCGTCTCCTGAGCAGTATTATGATGGTCAGAATCACGTCCTATCACAAATTTCTGATTTTGTCTGATGGCGGAATGATCATTGATCCAGATCTGGAAAAAAAACAAGGGATTATCGCTAATGCCGTCGATTTTTCCCGACTGCTGGGTATTTCTCCGATTAAGGTTGGCTGCCTGGCTGCCAAAGAAAAGGTTAATCCAAAAATGCCGGCAACCGTCGATGGAGCAGCATTAAAGCAATTATCCCAACACCAATATTTCGGTGCTGATGTGCTGGTTGAAGGTCCGATAGCGATGGATTTGCTGATCTCCAAAAAAGCAGCCCAGGTCAAAGGCTATGAATCGGATGTCGCTGGCGATGTCGACGTTATTATCATGCCAAATATTGAAACCGGTAATGCAATCATAAAAGTAATGACTCATTTGGGTAATGCCCAATTGGGAGGGATTGTGATGGGTGCCAAGGTACCCATTATTTTAACATCCCGATCGGATTCTTATGAAAATAAATTAAATTCCATTATTCTCGGGGCATTTTTAACCCAGAAAATGGATGATTGTCACCAAATATGAGAGGAGCATCAAGAAAAAAATGAAACTATTATTAACAGGAAATGAAGCCATCGCAAGAGGGGCATGGGAGGCTGGGGTAAAGTTTGCCACAGCCTACCCGGGAACACCAAGTACCGAAATTTTAGAAAATGTGGCTATTTATAAGGAAATTGTATCTGAATGGGCTCCCAATGAAAAGGTCGCCCTGGAAGCTGCTGCCGGAGCATCCATCGGTGGGGTAAGAAGCTTATGTGCGATGAAACACGTGGGTGTCAATGTTGCAACTGATCCGTTGTTTACCTTTGCCTACCTGGGAGTTAACGCCGGGGCGGTACTTGTAACTGCTGATGAGCCGGGTATGCATTCATCGCAAAACGAGCAGGATAACCGCAATTATGCTCGTCATGCTAAGGTCTGTATGTTTGAACCTTCTGATAGTCAGGAAGCTAAGGATATGCTCAAAGAAGCTTATGCTGTCAGCGAAGCATACGATATGCCGGTGTTGTTTCGAATGACTACCCGGGTTTGCCACTCCAAGTCAATTGTTGACTGCTATGACCGCGAAGAAGTAATCGATAAACCGTACGAAAAAGATATCCGAAAATATTGCCCACTACCGGCATTTGCCCGTGGTATGCAGGTTAAGCTGGCGGATAATTTCAAGCGGCTGGAAAGCTACTCTAATAACTCACCTTTTAATTATATTGAAGATAACGGCGCTGATATTGGTATTATCGGATCAGGCGTGGCCTATCGTTATGCCAAGGAAGTGTTTGGGAAGACAGTTTCTTATTTAAAAATTGGTTTTAGTTACCCACTACCGATGGAAAAAATTGCGGCCTTCGCCAAAGGAAAAAAGACCCTTTATATATTTGAAGAGAATGATCCGATCATGGAAAAAGAAATCAAAGCAGCCGGAATTGACTGTATCGGTAAAGAAAAATTGCCCGCCATGGGTGAGTTGACCCCCGATCGTGTCCGTAAAGCGCTCTTAAACGAGGAAGCCAAAATTATTCAGCCAAATCCTGAGATGGTATTACCCCGACCACCGGCACTGTGTGCCGGATGTCCTCATCGCGGCGTTTTTTATGAGTTGGGACGACGAAAAGATCTGATGATCTTCAGTGATATTGGCTGTTACTCGTTAGGACTGATGCCCCCCTATAACGCAACCGATGCCATGATTTGCATGGGTGCCAGCATCAGTGCCGGTCATGGTGTTCAAAAAGCCTTTGACATCAAAGGCGATCATTCTAAAAAAGTGGTCTCTATTCTCGGCGATTCGACATTTTTCCATTCTGGCATTACCAGTTTAATGGACGTCACCTACAATAAAAGCAATACTCTGACCATTATCCTGGATAACCGCATTACCGGCATGACTGGTCACCAGCAAAATCCTGGCACCGGTTACGATTTAACGGGTGAAGCATCACCAATGATCGACATTGAAGCGATGGTCAAAGCTTGCGGGGTACAAAACCTGATTTCCATCGATCCCAATAATCTCCAGATTGTCCAGGAAGCCATTGAATGGGGTCTGAATACCGAAGGACCGGCCGTTATTATTACCCGTTGGCCCTGTGTGCTTAAAAAGTTCTCAGTCCAGGATAATGAAGAGTTCCCGACGGCCTTTAAAATGGTTGCTACCGTCGATGTGGAAAAATGCATCGGCTGTAAAAAATGCCTGAAGTCCGGTTGCCCGGCATTGGCCTTTGACCGAGCCAATAAAAAATCTGGCATTCTTAAAGAGACCTGTGTTGGCTGTGGTGTTTGTGCGCAGATCTGTCCCAAACAAGCCATTACAGTGGAGGTGAGATAACAATGGAAACAAAAAATATCGTATTAGTAGGCGTTGGCGGTCAGGGCACCATTTTAGCAGCCAAGTTGTTAACAACAGGATTAATGGAAGCCGGTTTTGATGTGAAAATGAGCGAAATCCACGGGATGAGTCAACGTGGCGGCTCGGTTTCTTCATTAGTTCGTTATGGTGATGATGTGCAGTCTCCGGTAATTGAAATCGGCAGTGCTGACATCGTCGTGGCTTTTGAAAAAATGGAAGGTCTGAGATCCCTCGAGTACCTTAAACCGACCGGCAAAATGATCGTCAATGATACTGAGATCTTTCCACTTTCGGTCATCATTGGGGCAAACACTTATCCCGACAATATTCTGGATGAAATAAAAAGCAAGGTTAATCTGCGGGTGATGTCAGCTACCAAAATGGCTGAAGATCTCGGCAATCCAAAAGTCATGAATGTGATTCTCCTGGGTTCTATCATAAAATCGATGGGCTTAACCGATATCGATTGGGAAACGATCATTGCGGAGAATGTAAAAGCACAATTTAAAGATCTTAATGTTAAAGCCTTGCAAGCTGGAATGAATGCTGTATAAAAAATGAAAAAAGACGATTCAAATTATAAATTTTTTCAGCATACCACCTGTGAGTACTTTCCTTGCCATCAGGTTGATGATTTAGAGGACTTTAATTGTCTGTTTTGTTATTGCCCGCTGTATGCCTTGGGTAGTAACTGTGGCGGTCATTTTACTTATACAGATAAGGGTATTAAAAACTGCAGTTCTTGCAGTTTTCCTCACCATCGCGAGCATTATGATGAGGTCTTGGAAAAACTGGGAACGCTCATTGAACAACTCAAAACAACTAAATTTTAATGTGTTAAAGGGGTAGTGAAATGTCGATAATTATTGGACTTGTTTTTTTTGTAGCAGCTTATTTAATTGGAAATTTAAATTTTGCCTATATCCTGGTGAAATTTTTAAAGAATGAAGACGTGCGCAACTATGGCAGTGGCAATGCGGGAACAACGAATGTACTCCGGGTGATGGGGAAGAATGTTGCTATTCCGGTGTTTCTTCTTGATGCATTAAAGGGCTGTCTGGTGATTGTCATTGGTCGGTATGTTTTAAATCTTAGCGAAGTCTTCCTTGTTTTAGGAGGAATTGCCGTGGTCGCCGGTCATAACTGGCCAGCTTTTCTGCAGTTTCGTGGCGGCAAGGGCACCGCAACATCGCTGGGTGTGTTTCTAACCTATGACTGGGAAGTTGCCGTGATTGCCATTATGATCGGATTAATTGTTCTGGCAATCTGGAAAATGGTATCCCTGACTTCCATGGTTGGCATGACCATGCTTCCGGTTTTCACCCTGCTATTTGGCCGAACCGTGGCGGAGGTTATTTTTGCTTTCGTTTTATGCCTTTTCAGTCTATTCCAACATCGTAAAAACATTGGACGGATCATTCAGGGACGAGAAAGTAAGCTGGGACAAAAAGTAAAAATGAAAAATTAGACAACTCAAATTAACAAGAAACACAAGACTTTATTATAAAAGGCTCTGTCATGAGCCTTTTTATTTGCTCTAAGAGGCTGTTTGAAATTCGCAGCAAATACATAAAAATACATTGTGAAACACTATATATATGATTATAATTAGAGGTGCAACCCAATATCATGTATAATTTTAGGAGGAACAAAAGAATTGAATCAAATAAATCAGCTGTTTAAGCGGGTATTTACCAAAGAACTGGAAAATTCGGATAAAACGGTTTATGATCTGTTTCAGTGGCAGACTGTCGACGTTATTTTAAAAAACTATAAAACTGGTGCGACCATTTATGAAATGAAAGACCTTGAATTCCCTGAGCATTACTCGCAGAATGCCTGTAATATTATCGCCACGAAGTACTTCCGAAGAAAAGGTGTTCCCAATCAATTTGGTTATGAACACAGTATGCGCGAAATTGCTGACCGTCTGGTCGGTTTTTGGACAGACGCCATTAAAGAAGAAGGGCTGATCGATACCGATGAGGAATGGCAAATTTATTACGATGAATTGGTATACGCCTTCTTGATGCAAATGTGGGCGCCCAATTCACCTCAGTGGTTTAATACCGGTCTGATGCGAAGCTATCAAATTGCCGGCTCCAAAGATGACTTATATTATTACGATGAAAAAACCGGACAAGTACTTGAATCAGAAGATCGTTACACTCGAACCCAGGCCAGCGCCTGCTTTATCTTATCTATCGGGGATCGGCTGCTAGGTGATCATTCTATTTCCGAACACTATGTCAGTGAAACCAAATTGTTCAAAGGTGGTTCCGGTGTTGGAACGAATTTCTCCAGCCTCAGAGCTGCTAACGAAGGCCTTACCAGTGGTGGGCAGTCATCGGGGATGATGAGTTTTCTCCAGGGACTGGATCGAAATGCTGGGGCTATTAAATCTGGCGGAACCACCCGAAGGGCAGCCAAAATGGTTATCGTCGACATTGATCATCCAGAAATTGATAATTTTATCAACTGGAAGGTCAAAGAAGAACAAAAAGTTCGTGCCCTGGGGAAGATGGGCTACGACATTTCTATGGATGGTGAAGCCTACCAGACCGTCAGCGGCCAAAACAGCAACAACTCCGTTCGTCTCAATGCTGAATTCATGCAGGCCGTCTTAAATCTAAAAAACGAACCCGACCATAAATTAAAACTGCGCGGTCGGGTTGACAATAAGGTTGATCGGGAAGTACCGGTTCAGGAATTATGGAATCATCTCAATCAGGCCACCTGGGAATGTGCCGATCCGGGTATTCAATTCGACGATATTTTCAATGCCTGGCATACCTGTCCGGGCGGTGAAGATGGAAACCTAACCGAAAAAATGAATCGTATCAATGCCACCAATCCCTGTTCGGAGTATGCTTTTTTAGATGATACGGCTTGTAATCTGGCTTCCATTAATATTTTTAAATTTTACAATCAGGAAGATAACAGCTTTGAACTTGATCAGTACATTCACCTAGTGGGATTAATCCAATGTGCCTTGGAAGGCTCTATTTACCATGGCCAATTTCCCACCAAGGATGTTGCTAGAAAAAGTTATCTGTTCCGTACCACTGGTCTTGGCATTGCCAATGCCGCATCATTGCTGCTAGCCATGGGATACCCCTATGATTCTGCGGAAAGTCGGAATCTGATTGCTGGAATCACCGGTATTATGACTGGAACATCCTACTATGTTTCGGGACTGATGGCTGGCAAAATCGGTGCCTTTCCAAAATATCAGATCAATGAACCCTATATGAAACGGGTCATCCGCAACCATAGTCGCATTGCTGGTGCCCGAATCGACGACTACGAAGAATTACATTATGAACCGATTAAGATCAACCATAAACTGCTTCAGAAAATGGGCTTTAAAGATATCAGCAGTCAGTTAAAAAATGCCTGGAAACTGGCCGAAGAAGCTGGCGATGCTTATGGCTATCGCAACGCCCAGGTGTCAGTCATAGCACCGACGGGAACGATTTCCTTTGCCATGGACTGTGGCGCTACCTCGGTGGAACCCTTTTACAATCATGTGGTCTTTAAAAAACTGATCGGTGGCGGATCGATGGAGATTGTCAATCCGGTTATGGAAATGGCTCTTTATAATCTGGGTTACAGCGAAAAAGAAATCGGCGAGATCCTGACTTATTTACTAGAAAAAGACAGCCAGGGCTATTTTCTCCATGAAGGGGTAGCCGGCGCTCCCCATATTAAAGCCGAACATTTGCCCATTTTTGATACCGCCAACACTATTTCGCCAATGGGTCATGTGTTAATGGTCTCCGCAATTACCCCGATGATCAGCGGCTCTGTTTCAAAAACAGTAAATCTGCCCAACGATGCATCCGTGGAAGATGTGGAAAACATCCATTTGCTAGCCTATCGAACCGGAACCAAGGCCATTGCCATTTATCGTGATGCCTGCAAAGCCTCCCAACCATTAAGCTCCGGCATGGCCGAAGAGCATGATAAGGTGCTAGACGACTACTCCTATGCCGAATTATTGGCGTTGGTAAAAGGCGGATCAGCCAAAGCGTTAAACCGGGTTCGCCCGGAAGGCATGCGGCTCAGTCGCACCCATGCGGCCAAAATCGGTGATATCGAACTCTATATCACGATCGGCTTTTATGAAGATGGCGGCATCGCTGAAATATTTGTGTCGACCGACAAGGAGGGAACAGTTGTCAAGGGGCTGCTGGCTTCCTTATCAAAATCGATATCCAACATGCTCCAATACCATATCCCACCAGATCAGATTTCAAAGATGCTCAGAGGTCAGAAATATGAACCATCCGGTTTTGTGTCCCGACATCCTTACATAAAATTTGCCTCGTCAATTTCTGATCTGATCAGCAAGGTCATTGATATCGAGCATGGCGACTTTTCCAATTGTCAGGTTAAACCAAAAAACTTCACCCTGATGCACAAACAAAACATGGTTAAAAGTGTCACTACTACCGAAAACAATCCTCAGGAGTATAATAAAGAGGTTTCTGGCGAAGTATTATACGGCGAAACCTGCAGTCACTGCGGTAGCGACCGAATGATGCGCAATGGCACCTGCAAATTATGTCTGGACTGCGGTACCACCACCGGATGCAGCTAAAAAAAGTTTGATGTTTTCTCATTGTTTGATATAATAATTAACTAGGATACACAACTTAGGAGATTTAGATGCGAGAAAAGATAAAAAACGCTACAACCATTGTTGTTAAAATGGGAACAACCTCAGTAACACATGCCAACGGAACCCTGGATCTGCGAAAGCTGGAAATCCTGGCCAGGGTTCTGACGGATCTTGAAAATAGCGGTAAAAAAATGGTTCTGGTCTCGTCCGGTGCCATCGGTGCCGGCATGAACCGCATGAAGCTGAAAGAGCGACCGAAAACCGTCAAGGAAAAACAGGCCGCCGCTTCAGTGGGACAAGGGCTTCTGATGCGGGTCTATCATAAATTTTTTGATGAGTATCACCAGACCGTGGGACAGATTCTGCTGACCAAAGATGTTTTCAACCATGGGATCAAGCGTAACAACGCCATGAATACCTTCAACGCTCTAATTGAAGGGGGAATCATCCCAATTGTCAATGAGAATGACTGCATTGCCACAGATGAAATCCAGGAGGAATGTTTTGGCGATAATGATATCCTTTCAGCGATGACAGCCGACCTGGTCGATGCCGAGCTATTGATAATTTTGTCCGACGTGGATGGGCTATACGATGATAATCCGGTCGTGAATAGCGAAGCCCGACTAATCCAAACGGTTCATCGCGTTGACAGCGAAATTATGAAAAGTGCTGGCAACACCGCCTCATGTCTGGGAACTGGCGGCATGATCACCAAACTGGGGGCAGCAAAATATGCCACTGACTGCGGTATCGACATGGTGATCGCCTCCGGGGAAGATGTCAAGGTTCTGTATAAAATTCTTGATGGTGAAGAAGTAGGAACCATTTTCCTAAGTGATTCGAAAAAGTAATACAAATATATTAAAATATGGAGGATTCTTATGTTAAAGAAAATATTCGTCGGATTTTCTGCCGTTGCAGCAGGGATGTTAATGGTTTTTGGTGGCATCTACTTTGTCGAAAAAAGAAAAGAAGAAGCCATGGGTGGTAAACTTATGCGGGTAAATTACAAGTTTACTAAAGAATTCGAAGATTAAGGTTCGTCATGTCAAAAGTATTTATTTTTACAGCTTCAACCGGTGCCGGTCATAATTTAGCCGCCCAGTCTTTAAAAGAATCGCTTGACGAAGCCGGCTATCAGACTGAAGTCTATGATGCGTTTAAAGAAACGAACATTACCCTGGATCGGCTGATTACAAAAGGCTATCAGCAAATGGTGGTGAATGTGCCGAAGCTTTATGAGCAAATGTACAATCAATTCAACAATATGAATCATTTCCAGCAGGGAATTTTTCAGGTCTTGACCAAGGTCATGAATCCTGACATTGTGCCCTTGATCAATTCTGGTAAACCGGATTTAATCATTACCACCCACCCTTTTGTTACCAATGTATTAGGCACGCTTAAAGAACATGATGCTTTTGATGTCCCGGTTTTGTCGATCGTTACGGACTATAAGATTCATACCCTCTATCTGAAAAAAATGATTGATGCTTATGTTGTCGGTAGCGATTATACTAAACAGACGATGGTTGACAAAGGTGTTGCCGAGGAGATCATTTATCCCTATGGCATTCCGATCCGCCAGACCTTTTTAAAAAACAACCATCTTGAACGAAAAGAGATCTCTGATGTGGCCGGCACCATTTTGCTAATGGCCGGCAGTTTGGGCAGCAAACAAATGGAAAAAGCCTTTTCGTCGTTGCTAAAGGTAAAAGAAAAAATCCGGATTATTGTTGTCTGCGGCAACAATGCCAAAATTGAAAAAGAAATCAAAAGCCTATATGCCCGGGAAACGGCTGATGATAAAATTGTGGAAATCCATGGTTTTGTTAATAATGTCTCCGAGCTGATGGATCTGTCTGATGCCATTATTTCCAAACCCGGGGGACTTACCACCACTGAAGCGATTGTTAAAAACATCCCCATGATCATTCCCTTTTATTATCCTGGCCAGGAAGAAGAAAATGCCGATTACCTGGTTGATGGGGGAATGGCCATCAAAGTTGATAAAATCAAAGATTTAACCTCGATGGTTGATTTTTTGTTTGAAAATAAATATATCATTAAACGCATGTCCGAAAATATGTCGGAGGAAGCGCAAAAACGATCGATGAGTAAAACAATCGATCTCTGTAAGAACCTGATTGCCGTTTATACCACCAGAAAAGCGCTTCCTGAACCGCAACCGGATCCCTACAAAATCAAAGAAATTGAAGACCATTAAGAAGAGCAGGTGCAAACATGAAGAAAGAAATGTCAAAAACATATGATCCCAAAGAAGTAGAAGACAAAACCTATGCCAGTTGGCAGGAAAAGGGCTATTTCAAGCCGGAAGTCAATCCCGGCGGCAAACCCTTTACCATTGTGATGCCCCCTCCCAATATAACCGGACAGCTCCATATGGGACATGCCTTTGATGGTACCCTGCAGGATGTCTTGACCCGCTATAAACGAATGGATGGTTTTTCAGCCCTGTGGTTGCCAGGAACGGACCACGCCAGTATTGCCACTGAAGTCAAGGTCGTTGATAAGCTCCGCGAAGAAGAAGGAAAAACCAAACAGGACATCGGCCGGGAAGCCTATCTGGAACGGGCCTGGGACTGGGCGTTAACTTACAAAACCCGGATTACCGACCAGCTGAAAAAACTGGGCGCCTCCTGTGACTGGAGCCGGGAACGCTTTACCATGGATGAAGGTTGCAGCCAGGCCGTTAACGAAGCCTTTGTCAATCTTTATCAAAAAGGACTGATCTATAAGGGTAGCCGTATTATCAACTGGTGCACCACTTGTAAAACTGCGCTCTCCGAAGCTGAGGTGGAATATGCCGAACAGCAAGGCAATCTCTGGCACATCCGTTACCCGTTAACCGCGGGTGACAGCTATCTGGTGGTTGCCACCACCCGGCCCGAAACGATGCTGGGGGACAGTGGCGTAGCCGTTCATCCGGAAGATGAGCGTTATGCTCACCTGATTGGTAAAACCGTGATGCTGCCTTTACTCGATAAAGAAATCATCATTGTTGCCGACGACTATGTCGACATGAACTTTGGAACCGGGGTGGTTAAAATGACTCCTGCCCATGATCCCAATGACTATGAGGTGGGACTGCGGCATAATCTGGAACAGATTCGGGTGCTTAACGATGATGGCACGATGAACGAGCTGGCCGGTAAATATGTCGGTATGGATCGCTATGACTGTCGCAAAGCGGTCGTTAAAGATCTGGAAGATTTAGGTCTGCTGGAAAAAATTGAAGAACATCAGCATAATGTCGGCGAATGCTACCGCTGCTCAACCACCGTGGAAACCATGACCTCCGAACAATGGTTTGTCAAAATGGAACCACTGGCTGGCCCGGCGCTGGATGCAGTACGCAACCACGACACAGATTTCATTCCCGAGCGTTTTAACAAAATATACTACAATTGGTTGGAGAACATCAGAGACTGGTGTATTTCACGGCAATTGTGGTGGGGACATCGAATCCCTGCCTATTATTGCGATGATTGTGGGGAAATGATTGTTTCCAAGGAAGCTCCCGAAAGCTGTTTAAAATGTGGCAGTACGCATATCACTCAGGATGAAGATGTTCTGGATACCTGGTTCAGTTCCGGTTTATGGCCTTTCTCGACACTGGGATGGCCGGAAAATACCGAAGATTTGAAAAAATTCTATCCGACCACCGTGCTGGTAACCGGTTATGATATTATCTTCTTCTGGGTTGCTCGAATGATCTTTATGGGTCTCTTCGAAATGGGCGAAACACCCTTTAAAGATGTCTATATTCATGGTCTGGTGCGGGATTCTCAAGGCCGAAAAATGAGCAAGTCATTAGGAAACGGTATCGATCCGCTGGAACTGATCGAAACCTATAGTGCTGATGCCCTGCGCTTTACCATTATCACCGGTAATTCGGCCGGAAACGATATCCGTTGGCAGGATGAAAAAGTAGAATCCAGCCGTAATTTCCTGAACAAGATCTGGAATGCCGCCCGATTTGTGCTAATGAATCTTGATGAAGGTATTATGGACAAAAAAGAGACCGCCATCGCCAATCTGGAGAACACCGACAAATGGATTCTCAGCCGGATGAATACCATCGTTGCGGAAGTCAACCATAATATGAGCAAGTATGAACTGGGCATCGCCGCTTCAAAAATATATGATTTCGCCTGGAACGAATACTGTGACTGGTATATCGAGCTGGTTAAACCGCGCTTATACGGCGATGAAGAACAGACTAAGATCTCGGCTCAATACACCCTGAGAGTGGTATTGGATACGATCCTGCGGTTACTCCATCCCTTTACACCTTTTATTACCGAAGAGATCAACGGCTACCTGCCAGGCACAACTAGCGATATCATGGTAGCCCAATGGCCGCACTTTAATGAAGCCTATGTCTTCCCGGAAGATGAAAAGCAGGTGGAGTTTTTAATGGCCGCGATCCGCAGTATCCGGAATATCCGAGCTGAAATGGATGTGCCGAATTCGAAAAAGACGCAATTATTCCTGATTTGCAATAACCAGGAGCACCTGTCACTGATGGCGGACTCCCTCCATTATTTCCAGAAGCTGGCCTCGGTATCGACGATTCTGCCAATTACCAAAGCTGAAATCCAGGAAAACTATGTCTCCGCCGTGGTCGAAGATCTGGAAATCTACATCAATTTGGACGAGCTGGTCGACAAAGAAAAAGAAATCGCCCGTCTGGAAACTGAGAAAAAGAAATTACAGCAGGAAATTGATCGCATAACACAGAAACTGTCCAACAAGGGTTTCACTGATAAAGCCCCGGAAAAGGTGGTCGAAATCGAACGGGACAAACAGAAGAAGTTCGTGGAAACCATGGGAAAAGTAGTGGAACGATTGGATTATTTCAAGAAATAGTGACGCGGTCGGGATTTTATCAAATATCAATTTTATAAGATCAACTAAAACCCAGAGCGGCTGTAGCTATTCAGCATTGCTCTGGGTTTTTTATGAAACTCTTGTTTTGAGTAGGAGCACACGTGACAGATAAAAATAAAAAATCACTGAGAATGGACTATCAAGCAATTTTTATAGAAGCCTATCATTTGATGGATGAAGCGATCATAGCGGGTAATTGTGGTGAATTATGTGGCTATCATTGTTGCCGCCGGAACGACGGCGACGGCAAGCGATTGGGCATGTATCTATTACCCCTTGAATATGAATATATGCAATGTGCAGTCGTTACAGATTACGATCTTCACAGTCATCTACAGTACAATATACCCCCTAAAATCAAGAAATACTATTATATCTATTGTCATCTGGCCAAAGGTTGCTTGAGAGACCATCGTCCCATTCAATGCCGAACCTACCCCTTTGAACCCCATCTCGAAAATGGTACCTTCTCTCTTGTGATTGAAAAAGAGCAGATTCATGGCTGTGTACTGATTGAACGCATCACAGAGTGGCGCCAGGCCTTTATCGATGGTGTTTTTAATGGTTGGCTTGAACTGATGAAGATCCCAATCATAAAGTATAATATAGAATATTTTTCAAAGGAGCGAATCGCAGCCAATAACATTATGACACACTATACTTCAAATGCCCATAAAACACCAGTAATAACGGATCTGGGCATCATTTTACATCAAAATCCCGGGAGGACAAATGACCTTATTTAGCAAAAGAATTGCAGAACTAATTATTGAGAGTGGTGAAACCGTTCAGTCGTTGGCAGAAATTGGTGGCATTAATCGAACCACCTTGCAACGTATAAAATCTGGCGAGCGACTGCCAACCGCAGAATTTTTCGGCAATATGAGTCGGGCACTGCGGCTTTCTCCAGTCGAACAGGATGAACTTTCAACCCTACTTGAAATTGCCCGGGTAGGGGAGACGATAAGCTATAGCCGGAGGCAGATCTTTGAGCTCATTGAGATGATTTCCGAACTCACTGAATATAAGATTCCCTTTTCAAAAGAAGTCGACCTAAAAAAGAGCGTCTTAGAAAATCATGAATCCGGCAAAAACGTCAGGATATTCTCTGGTCAAATGGCTGTTTTGAACATTATCGAAAACAGTATTGATCAGGAACTTTTTTCTGCCGCCAAACCAGACATTAAATTATGCATTCCCAATACCGAAAGAAAGGTTTACGACTATATTTTCCAGCAAATGATGGGTAATAATAAAAAACTGAACCTTCAGGATGTGCTGGGAATCAGAAAAATCGCCACTGGCAATGAGCCAAATGAGGCTTTAGCGGCGCTCCGTCATTTGATTGCTCTTTCGCTACTGGAAAATGTTAACTATCGTTCTAATTATTACTATTTATCACCTCAAAACCAGACCGGAGCCCAATTAACTGCGCTATTTCCTTATTTTATTATCACTTCAGAACGGGTAATCACCATCTCTGCTGATTTTAGTCAGGCGATTTTGTATCAGGATAATGCTTTTATTGATTTATACACCGTAGAATTTAATCGATTATCTGCCGAATCCCATACCTATATTGAAGAAAGCGATGATTTATTTCGAGTGTATACCCTGGAAAAAGTCCGCCAGTTGAAACACGTGGTCGAGCCCTTACCCTGCTTTGCTTACTATATTGACAGGGAACTGCTGGAAGCAAAAATGAATAAGAGTTTCCCATATTATAAACCTTTACTGGAGGCGGCCGTAAACCATTACGACAACATCAGAAGAGAAAACCCGAACATTATAAATGTATTTTCGCTAAAAAATCTCGAGCAGTTTATGCGGGATGGGAGCGTATCCTTTCCTGAAGATGTGTATCATGTTTTAACTCCTGCCGAGTGCTTGCGCCTGGTTCGATTGGTCCGGGATGATCTAGCCAACGATCGCCGGGATTTTTATGCCATTGATGATGAGCAGATTTTTATGAATGGCTCCACCGAGTTTTCCAATGAACAAGATCTCATTCGACTGATTCTGCATTACCACAAAAATAATCAGCTTGTCTTTAAAGCAATCGAAATTTATGAACCCAGCGTTGTCGCCGCCTTTGATGACTTTTTTACCAGTCTGATAAAAAGTAAGTATATTTTATCAAAAGAAAAAACCCTTGCTGAACTGGATCGATTATTGCTGCTTTGTGAATCCCTTTAACTAGAGACAGCTAATTTCTCAAAAAATAAAAACAAAGTCATGGATTTAATTATAATCCATGACTTTGTTTACGTCTGCAAAATATAATCGTTATTGCGATCTCGTTTCGTCCCACTATCGAACTATTTCAGTTCTTTTTTGATAGCCGCGGACGACACAAGAAAGGCTGAAACAAATCACAAAATAACCGACTGCCAGTAATGCAAAAATCATAAAGACCTCTGGTGTTGTGGTATATCGTCCCATAACAACGAATCCGCTGCGGGTATACTCAGGAATCGCAACGACCTGTAAAAATGATGTGTCTTTAACGGTCGTAATAACCTGCGACAACAGGGAAGGGATAATACTTTTAAAACATTGCGGGAGCACAATGAACATCAATGTTTGGATTAGCGTAAACCCTTGGGATTTGGCAGCTTCAAATTGTCCTTCGGCAACAGAATTTAAACCACCACGGACAATTTCAGCAAGAACCGCTGAGGTATATAATGTCAAGGCTAGCGCACCGCGAATAACAATGGTACCATATGGAATCATAAAACAACATACGAGAATCCAAAGCAATAACGGTGTATTTCGAAACATTTCAATATAGAATCCGGCTAATTTACCTAAAACCCGTTTTTCGTAGGTTCGCAGCAAGGCCAGGATGGTACCGAAAAGGATTGAGATCATGACAACTGACACTGAAAGCGTCAAGGTTAACGCCATTCCTTTGGCTAAAAACTCAACGTTTGAAGGCGTAAAGACATTTTGAAAAACTTCTAGCATGTAACCGCCTCCTCACTTGGATCAAAGGGAATACGGGCTGTGTCCTTGTGCTTGAGACGTTCTTCGTATTTTCTTGCCCAGGTTGCCAATGGGAAACAGAGCATAAAATATAAAAAACCGGCAAATACATAGGATGGACCATAATCCAGACTGGACGATGCCCAGGAATCGGCCACATACATGAGATCAAAACCTGATATCATTGCCAGGACTGAAGTGTTTTTAATCAGGTTGACTGCCTGATTTGTGAGCGGTGGGAGAACAATTTTAATGGTCTGCGGTAGGATGATATAGCGCATATATTGGATATAAGTAAAACCCTGGGACTTTGCGGCTTCGACTTGTCCCACTGAGATTGACGTAATTCCGGTTTTGACGACCTCAGAAACATAAGCACCATGATAAATACCCACCCCTAAAACACCAATTACAAACACACTTAGCCGTAATCCGGCAATTGCCAGACCATTGTACATAAAGAAAACCTGTATAACCAGGGGAGTGTTTTGAAAGAACTCAACATAAACCCTTGCTAGCCCCCGCATTACTTTATTGTTTGAAGTTGAGATAACGCCAAAAATAATACCCAGAACAAGAGCAAGGATTAAGGCGAGGGCTGCGACCTCAATTGTTCGCAGAAACCCTTCGCCAAACATTTGCCATTCTCCAAACATCTTCTCCCAACGCCATAAGGCAAAAGGATTAGAACTTTTCATTAATAATTAAGTCCCCATTTTGTGATTAGACCTTCAATAGTGCCATCTTTGAGCCAACCGTTGATATAGCCGTCAACCGCTTCTGTAAGGGCTAAACTGTCGAGCTTTGAGGTCACACCATATTGTTGTGGCGAGAATCGATCTGGTAAAATCATCGTTGAGTCATCGACGTAGCCACCAAGGATTGATCCATCAACACAGAAAGCATTAACGCGTCCGGAGTCTAATGCAGCCTTGATTTCTGGGTAGGTCGCATATTCTGAGAATGATACGGTAATCCCCAGTTCATCGGCTACTTTTTTAACTGCTTCTTTAGATGTAGCGCTTTGAGCAACACCGATCGCTGCGCCATTCATGTCGGCAAGACCTTTGTAACCGGCATCTTTTTTAACTAACAGTCCGACCGCATCTTCATAATAAGGGGTCGAGAAGTTATAGGTTAATTTTCGTTCGTCGGTAATCGTGAACGTTGCAATGACGAGATCAACTTCACCATTGTCAAGTAATGGACCACGAGTTTTAGCGGTTACTGGTGTTAATTCATAAGCATTTTCATCACCAAGAATTTTACCTGCTAAAAGTTTGACAATATCAATTTCAAAACCTTCGATTTCACCGGTTGCCGTGTTTCGAAGTCCGAAGTTTGGAACGTCTTCTTTAACACCAACTCTTAAAACACCGGCCTTAACGACTGAATCAAGACTGCCATCGGTAGTAGCAGTATCCTTTGAACCAGTTGAAGACGAACAGGCTGCCAAAGTAAACACCAGGCATAAAATAAGCAGAGCAGAGAGTACCTTTTTCATAATCATTTTCCTCCTAATTATAATAATTATAATACCTAATATCGTTGTGATATTAGAAATTAACGCAAGATCTTACTGAGAAAAAGCTTCGTTCGCTCCTCCGAAGGATTTTCAAAGAAATGTTCCGGTTTTCCTTCTTCCACAATCCGGCCTTCATCCATAAAGATGACCCGATCGGCAACAACCCGGGCAAAACCCATTTCGTGGGTAACAACCACCATGGTGATATTCTCTTTTGATAATTTGATCATGACATCAAGCACTTCTTGAACGGTTTCCGGATCAAGCGCCGATGTCGGTTCATCAAAGAGTATGATCTTTCGTTCGGTTGCCAGGGCTCTGGCAATGGCTACACGTTGTTGTTGTCCACCGGATAAGGTTGACGGGTAAGCATTTTCCTTTTCACTCAGACCAACAGTTGCTAAGTATTTTCGTGCTTTTTTGATGGCTTCTTCTTTTGTAAGTTTTTGTAGTTTTATCGGTGCCAGGGTCAAATTTTCCAACACTGTTTTATGAGGATACAAGTTGAAACTCTGAAATACCATGGCCGATGTTCGCCGAACCAGCTGAATTTTATTTTTTTGCGTGAGTTCTTCACCATCGATAATAACCTGTCCCGAAGTGGGTGCTTCTAAAAAATTCATGCACCGAACGGTGGTGCTCTTACCAGAACCTGACGGCCCGATAATGACTAATTTTTCGCCTTCTGCTACGGTTAGGTTGATATCTTTCAGCACATGGTGGTCACCAAAATATTTATTTACTTCTTGAAGTTTAATCAATTATTCTTCCTCCAAATCTAATGTCAATAAGCCAAAAAAAGAACTTCCATAAAATATACGCATTGTGATATAGTATATTTGAAGCTCCATTGCTACATTAGGTTTCTTTTAATAAAATGCCTTTTATCAATAATATTATGAAGCCGAGCTTTTGTCAAGGGTTTTCAAAATACAGCGTATAATTACAAACGTCAATGTTGAAAAGAACTGAATAAGATGCGAAGTCATTTTATATGCATAAATAATTTGATTTAAGAGCGGGCGTTTAGAGATTCGGATTGTTTTATCGCGAACTTGATATTAGTTTGGCGTATTTTGAATTGATATTTAAAATGTAGATACTTATTGCATAAGCTATTTTGTTTTGGGTATAAACAGTATAATCAAATAAAACCTATACTTGTATGGA
This sequence comes from Acetobacterium sp., assembly GCF_030652775.1. Taxonomy (GTDB): domain Bacteria; phylum Bacillota; class Clostridia; order Eubacteriales; family Eubacteriaceae; genus Acetobacterium. The sequence goes on from NZ_JAUSPS010000021.1 coordinate 43,723, forward strand.
AAGAAGGTGGAAAAATGGGCGAAAAAATAACAACAGTTCAGTACAAAGGCAATTTAAATGAGGTTTATCGAGTCGCTGAAAAGGGCGTCGGCAATGACTATCGCGAATACATCATTCGTACCAAAGAAGACGATCCAGTTGAACTTGCCAGAATTAAGTTTCAAAAAGGGGTGCGACACGAACCGGAATCAGAAGTGGGCGTGATCGATTCTGATTTGCTTGAGATTGTCAGAGATCGCTTAAAGTTGTTCCAGGAAGGTGAATTTGAATGTACTGAAAATGCGATGGCGTTAGTTCATATTGAAACCGCTATTATGTGGCTAAACCGTCGGGTGGAAGATCGGATCAAACGTGAGGTCATCGGAACCCATAAGAAATAAATTAATGTGAAGATTCTAAACAAAAAAAGGTTTGGCCATGGGAGTCAGAAATAACCAGATGGCGAACCTTTTTAATGTTCCAGCATTGGAATTAATCAGGTTAACAGATTTAACACTGATGAATAAAGATCCTGGGTATTTTCTTTCCAGCGATTACAGATGTCTAGCGCCAGCTTTAATGTGGGAGCATTTAATGAGATTTCCATCAGGACAATATTATTCTCGTGAAGTTTTAATTCAACGAGATAATCAGTTTCTCCTAATTTCTGGTAGTTTGCAGTAATTTTTACTTCCTTGAAGATCTTTTCCCGGTTTTCCTTAAGATAAAGATCGATCATATCGGTAATATAAGCCGGTATTTTATTGCAAAAGAGCTTTAGTGCTTCTTTACCCATCGCTGACAAGGTGAGCACTGACTTTCCATCATAATCCAGCACCGAAAGAAATTCATCTTTGATCAGATCATCAATATATAATTGAATATCAAAATAACCAATCTGTAAATTTTCGATAATTATCAGGGCGACCTGTTCCCGGGTTAATGAGGTTTTGATTTTTTTTAATACATAGAGTATGATCAGTTTATCCTCAGCCTGCTGTTCAGAATTAAAGAGCATGAATACCACCACCTTTGTTTTGCTATGAGTATTGTAACATATCAATGGATCAATTTCCCTATTTCTATGTAAAAAAGAGGAAAAAATGAAAAAAGAAGTCAACCATAATCACTCGCTGCCGCAAAATAATTTTAACCAGATAATAATCAATCTGGGTCAAGCATTGGGTGCTACTGAAATCGGGTTTTCTGATCTATCGGTGCTGCCAGCTCAAAAACGAATGGACTTTACTCGCGGCATCACCGTTATTATTAAACTCTCCGACGGTATTTTAAACCAGATTGGGACTGCGCCGACCCAAACCTATTTCAGCCACTACCGGAGTGTTAACCGCCTGATTGATGACATCTGCTTACGGATTTTATTAGCACTGGAGGCCCAAGGTTATCCCAGTGTGGCGATTCCCGCATCTCAGTCTGTAGTTGATCCAGAAGATCAGTTCACCGGCGCATTTCAGCACAAAACAGGAGCAATTCTCTCGGGACTGGGGTGGATCGGGCGCAGTGCCTTATTTATTCATCAGCGCTACGGACCCCGGGTCCGCATCGGTACCATTTTGACCAATGCTCCAATAATCGTCGGTGAACCAACAACTGAAAGCGCATGCGGTTCATGCCTGACCTGTGTCAGTGCCTGCCCGGCAATGGCCATTGAAGGTCATCTCTGGAAACCAGGAATGCCCCGAAATGAGCTTTATGATGCCTATGCCTGCAGTCAACATATGAAGGAAGCCTATCATCATATCGGCAGGGGAGTTGTCTGCGGCTTATGTATTGTAGCGTGTCCAATCGGGAAATAAAGCATATTCAAAGAGATTATTTCAATAAGTCTTTCAAAAGACTGCTTTAATTGGGAAAATTTCTTAAATATGTTTTTTTTTCTCTGAAAATATTATATAATAGAAAAGGAGAACTGCCGGCTGGTTTTGCTAGGCAGTTTTTAAATTGTAAAGAAACAGAGAGATGTGTTGAAAAAATTTATAATAAACGGCGTGGAGGATGATAGCATTCTCCACGAAATGGAAGTCGCAGCGGGTGATGTCCTCCTGTCGATCAATGGCATGCCGGTGACTGATATCCTTGATTATCGCTATCTGATTGCCGACGACACCTTAGAGGTCGAAATTGAAAAACCGGATGGCGAAATCTGGGTGCTGGATATTGAAAAAGAATATGAAGAAGATTTAGGTGTAACCTTTCCAGAAGCGATGATTGGCACAAAAACATGTAAGAACAACTGTATCTTTTGTTTTATCGATCAGCTGCCAGCTGGCATGCGAGATAGTCTTTATGTCAAAGATGACGACGAACGATTGTCGTTTTTAACCGGCAATTATATTACCATGACAAATCTTACTCCAGATGAACTGAATCGGATTATCCGCTACCGCATCATGCCGATGAATCTATCCATTCATACCACCAATCCCGAATTGCGAATCAAGATGCTTAAAAACCGTTTTGCCGGGGATGTGATGTCTTATCTGGAGACCTTTTATGATAATGGCATTCAGATGAACGGACAAATCGTACTGGTACCCGATTTTAATGATGGCCTTGAACTGGAAAAGACACTGAATGATTTAAAAATGTTTTATCCCATTCTACAGTCAGTTTCGGTGGTACCGGTGGGTCTTTCTAACCATCGCCATGGTTTGGAAAACCTTCGTCTATTTAATCAGGATGATGCTCAGAAAACCCTGAAAATTATCAATACCGTCCATGATGAAATGGAAGCAAAACATGGCAATGGATTTGTCTATCCCAGCGACGAGTTTTATTTGCTGGCTAAGAGTCCCATTCCTGAAAGTGATTATTATAGTGGCTTTCCCCAAATTGAAAATGGGGTGGGGATGATGGCCGATTTTAAGGACTCTGTCAAAGAAACGTTACAGATGATCAAAACTCAGAATGCTGTTTCACCAATTGCTACCGCCACCAAAAGAATCGGGTTCCTGACCGGAACTGCCGCCTATGATTATCTCAGTACTCTAGCTGATGCGATTAAACTAGAACTTCCGTTGCTGGATCTGACGGTTTTCCCAATCACCAACCATTTCTTTGGCGAAGCCATTACCGTATCCGGGCTGCTCACCGGTTCGGACATCCTGACCCAAATGAAACCCCAACTCGAGAAAAATCCCTGCAATTTGCTCCTATTGCCTGAAAATGCCCTGCGCAGCGATACTGATACCTTATTGGACGACTGGACCCTGGAAACATTAGGCGAAGCCCTTAATGTGAGCATCCGAGGCATTCCGGTTCAGGGTGAAAACCTGATGCAGATATTATTAGAGAATTAAAAACTGCAATTCAAAATATGATTAAAAACAACCATTAAAAATAATGATATAAATGAAGTGAGGAAATAAAATGCCAAAGCCTATCGTAGCAGTGGTTGGCCGCCCGAATGTGGGAAAGTCAACGCTGTTTAATAAATTAGTTGGAGAACGAATTGCCATCGTCGAAGATACCCCCGGAGTAACCAGGGATCGGATCATTGCCGACGCCGAATGGCAAAACCACCATTTTACCCTGATTGACACCGGCGGGATCGAACCCCATACCAAGGATGACATCTTATTACAAATGCGGCTCCAGGCTGAAATCGCCATAGATATGGCCGATCTGATTGTCCTGATGGTTGATGGTCGGGAAGGAATGACCGCCTCGGATCTGGAAGTTGCCAATATGATCCGGAAACATGACAAAGATGTTTTATTGGCCGTTAATAAGGTTGACAGCCAAGGTCTGGAAAACAACGCCTTTGAATTCTATAACCTGGGAATCGGGGAGCCACTGGCCATCTCGGCCGAGCAGGGTTTGGGTTTAGGGGATTTTCTAGACGAGATCATTAACCATGTTAAGCGTTATTACGACGAAGAAGAAACAGAAGATGAGCGTCTGCGAGTTGCCGTCATCGGTAAACCGAATGTGGGGAAGTCGACCCTAATTAATAAGGTGTTGGGAGAAGAGCGGCTGATTGTCAGCGATATTCCCGGAACCACCCGAGATGCCGTGGATACCAGCGTCAGATATGACGGGGAAGACTATGTGTTAATTGATACCGCTGGATTACGACGAAAGAAAAAAATCTATGCCGATATCGAACGTTACAGCATCGTCAGAGCCATTGCTGCCGTTGAACGAAGTCAGGTTGTACTGGTACTGATTGACGGATCCCAAGGCGTCACCGAACAGGATGCCAAAATTGCCGGAATCGCCCATAATCGATCCAAGCCATCGATCATTATTGTCAATAAATGGGACGCCGTAGAAAAAGACAATAAAACGATGAAGAAGATGGAAGATGATATCCGGGATGCGCTTTCATTTATGGATTACGCCCCGATTATCTTTATCTCGGCCAAAACCGGACAGCGATTGGGAAAAATATTTGAAACCATCGAATATGTTAAAGCTCAGAGCGCCAAACGAATCACCACCGGGAAGGTCAATGAAGCCCTGGCCGAATTTGTAATGATGAAACAGCCACCGTCAAAACATGGCCGTCGCTTGAAATTATATTATGCATCCCAGGTGGCCATTAATCCGCCGACATTTGTGGTGTTTGTCAATGATATGACCCTGGTTCATTTTTCTTATCAGCGTTACCTTGAAAACAAGATCCGGGAGACCTTTGATTTCTTTGGAACACCGATTCGCTTTTTTATCCGGGAGCGATCTGAATAACATTAAAAAATGATTTTAATTTAAAGAACGAAAATTTTGCAGCAGCATGTGCAGAATTTTCGTTCTTTTTGGATCGGCATTATTGGGCAGATTCCATACAGAGACTTTAATGTTTTGTCACGAAATGTAAGTTTCGTGACAAAACAGCTAAAATGTGATAAGCTATGATTAATACATCCATCTAAACCAGATTGCCATTATAATATATTTTAAACTGTCTTCTCACTGGATGACGCTCGCAAGCAACGACCAAATAAATTTTAGGAGTAATGTCATGACAACCCCAACAAATCCAACCGCTAAAATAATTCTGAACAACGCTTTGATCGATGAATTTCTGAATTATGTTTTGACGATTAAGGGTTACTCTGAAAAATCGGCTCAGGCCTACCGTTATGATCTGATTATCTTTTTTCGGTTTATTAAGCGCTATTTTGCCATGGTGCCCCAATCCCTTGATTTTGATGAGATTTTAATTGATGATGTCTCCATTGACGAATTGAAATCTGTTAATCTCGGCATTCTCTATGCTTTTCTTTCATATTCAAGTAAGGAGCGCCACAATTCAGACGCCGCCCGCAGCCGGAAGGTATCATCATTGCGCTCTTTCTTTAATTATCTTTGTAATAAACAGAAATACTTTCTTCCTAACCCGGTAACTGAACTGGAAATGCCCAAACTACCGGCTCGTCATGCCCGTTATCTTGAATGGGATGAAGCCGTGGATCTGTTAAAAGGAATCACTGGCCGTCATAAAGAACGAGACTTTGCCATTGTCACGCTATTTCTGAATTGCGGGATGCGGCTGTCTGAGCTCACACAAATTAAAATTTCAGATATTAAGAACGATGCCCTGCGGATCATCGGAAAAGGCAACAAAGAACGCACTGTCTTTTTAAACCATGCCTGTCTCAAAGCGATCAACCGCTATCTGGTGGTTCGCCAGGAATCAGACTCCCCCTATCTGTTTCTCAGCCAGCAGAATACCCCCATCAGTAATCGGGCGGTTCAGCATCTGGTCAAGAAACATCTGGCCAGTTGTGGTCTGAATACCGACGAAATCAGTGTCCATAAACTCAGACATACAGCGGCGACCCTAATGTTTCGTTATGGCAACGCCGATCTCCGCTCAGTCCAGGAAATCCTTGGCCATCAAAATGTATCGACAACCCAGATCTATACTCATATTAATGAAGAAACCCTACGGGATACTTTAAATCAAAACCCCCTATCTCAATTTGAAAGCGATGATGACTAATCGGTAAAAATAAGTAAAAAAAAATTTTTTGATTAAATTATATATTATGAACTTTATTCTAATGATAACTGGAAAATTATTGATAACAAAACGATGTTTTTATGAACTTTATTTCAAGAAAGGCATCAGTATTTTTCTGATACCTTTCTAAAAGAAATGTCTTTTCTTTTGTCTCAATCCTTTACAATATGGACACGAAGTCATATTTCTTTTCTGGTAATATACTCTTTGTTTCGGAGACATGTAATATTTATGATTACACTCATTACAATTCCACCAGACATTTTCTACGAGGTTATCTAAAACATAATCTGCATTAAATAATATATAATTATTGATGTCGTCCCATTCTTTCATTAAATCAGGATGTTTTATCATAAAACTATTATAACCAGGTAGAACTTTTATTCCTTTACAATACGGGCAAGAATCATCTCCAGCTTCACGTTCATTTATTAAATAACGATATTCCCCGCCGCATGTCGGACAGAGCCACGATACCCAGCTTTTGTTTACTTTTTGGTATGTCTCAGGGCCTCGTTCATTTGATGGGCTCCACTCTTTTATCAACTCAAAATCTGTATCTGTTTTAGGGATGGAAGTTTGTCAAGAAACAGCTTTCTTGCAATGCCGAGAATAGCCATATATAATGCCAGTATCAACTGGCATGGAGGTGAACAAAAAGCACCCCAATACGACTATATCCGACAAGATTGCCGCCGTACTGGGATGCCCCTAAAACATGATAATAATATCACAGTACGACATGATTTTCAATAATGAACAACAAATTTTTTATCAGGAGTAAAGAAGAAGCCATCTGCCCCTGCTGCGGGGAATCACTCATGGTAAAAGACAGTCGCAATCGCCATTGCCTCAATGGTAAAGGCGATCGGATCGAATTAAGAATTCGCAGGCTGAAATGCCGGTCTTGCGGGAAAATCCATACGGAACTTCCGGATTTCATCCAACCGTTTAAGCGTTATATTGCGTCGGTCATTGAAGCGGTTATCGATCAGACAACAACGAGCTGCCCGGCGGAAGGTTCTACCATGCGCAGATGGAAACAATGGTTTGGGCAGTCTGCTTCGACAATCAATGGAATCCTAATGGCGGCCAGTCTTTTTTTTACCCGAGAAGCCATTCCGCTGATGGTTCCGACTTCTTTACTCCAGACCCTGCGTGACACCGGTTCCGGATGGTTGAAAAAGGCCATGCGACAGCTTGTGAATTCCGGAAATTGGCCCCTGTTTTAAAAATGAACAACACACCTGCTTTGCATTTTGTCCAAATAACAGGCATAGTATACTGACGTTATCTCTAAACGAGGAACGAAAGGAGCCATGCTCATGAACAAAGAATTAAAACGAGAAGATGTTGCTGCACGTCGGTTAATGCTCATCACCCCACTCCTGGAGCCGGGATTGGATCCGGCAACGATCACGGCGTTAAAAAAGGAAATCAGCCAACGGGAGGCAACCTCCCCACGCTCACTGGGGCGCTATATTACCGCCTATTATAAGGATGGTTTTGATGGGCTCAAGCCGAAAACAGGCGATCGCCGAAATGCCAAAAACCTGCCGTCCAATTATGATGCAGTGGTGGAACAGGCTGTCATTCTCCGACGGGAACTTCCGTCCCGGAGTGTCCCCCAAATCATCACCATCCTGGAAATGGAAGGTTATGCCAAACCCGGAGAACTCAAGCGCAGCACCCTTCAGGGACACCTTCTGAAAAACGGTTATGGATCGAAACAGATGAAACTGTACCGTCAGAAAGGTAGTGCATCGCGGCGATTTCAAAAAAAACACCGGGGGATGTTGTACCAGGGGGATATCAAATATGGACCCTATCTGCCAATTGGTAAAAATGGAAAGCCAAAACAAGTTTACCTGTCTGCATTCATTGATGATGCTACCCGGTACATCGTGCATGCAAAGTTCTATGATAATCAAAAGGTGACGATCATTGAAGATAGCCTGCGTAGTGCACTCATGCAGTATGGCAAACCGGATGCGATCTACGTCGACAATGGGAAGCAGTACCGCTCCAAATGGCTGACCAACGCCTGTGCAAAGCTCGATATCCGGCTGCAGTATGCCAAGCCTTATCATCCGGAAGGAAAAGGAAAAATTGAAAGTTTCAATAAATATCTGGATGCGTTCCTGGCTGAAGCCGCCCTTTCAAAGCCCAAAACCTTGGCTGCACTCAACCAGCTCCTCGATGTCTGGATCCATGAGTATTATCATAAAAAGCCGCATACCTCTCTGGGTGATATTTCGCCAGAGATTGCTTTTAAAACCGATACCCGAGCCCTCACATTTGTAGATGTTGCCACATGCGCTAAGGCCTTTCTTCATTTGGAAGAACGAAAAGTTGATAAAACCGGCTGCATTAACTTTGCCGGACAACACTATGAAGTAGGTATGGATCTCATCGGTCGAAAAGTCGACATCCGCTATGATCCTCAGTGGCTCGAGGAGATTGAAATCCATCATAAAGACAAGATACCCTTTAAAATCAAACAACGCATTATCGGCGAAAACTGCGGTTGTCATACCGAACTGCCGGAGGGGATGTCGCCCCGGGAAGTCACCACCTCACGTCTTTTGGATGGCTTAAACAAAGCCAATATCACCAACCGGACAAAAAAGAAAGTGGCGGTTCTTTATGGCAACAAGAACAGTAGCGAGGACGAACTCAATGTTTGAAACTTTCTTTGACATGCAGCAAACCCCTTTGCTTAACAACATCCCGGTGAAGGCGCTGTACCTTTCGGATATGTTGGATGAAACCCTGGGACGACTTACCTTTGCGGCTCAACGTCAGCTCTTTGCCATTGTCACTGGAGATGTCGGTTGTGGAAAAACCACCGCCATACGCAAGCTGACCGACTCTCTGAGTCAGGATCACTATACCGTTTTGTATCTTTCCGATTCCAAGCTGACACCCCGGTGGTTTTACAAAGGACTGCTGGATCAACTGGGAATTGAATCAAAATTTTACCGGGGGGATGCCAAGCGTCAGCTCCATAAGGAAATTGAAATCATTCGCGGCGTGCATCGTAAACAGGTGGTCACCATCATTGATGAAGCGCACCTTCTGGCAAAAGAAACGCTGGAAGAAATCCGGTTTCTCCTCAATTACAAAATGGATTCCATGAGTCCCATGGCGCTGATTCTGGTTGGGCAGAATGAGCTCTGGGATAAGCTCAAGCTCCAGCAGTACGCCGCCATACGGCAGCGCATTGATATCAAGTGTGAACTGCCTCAGTTTGACCGTGCACAAACCGGCGAGTACATGAAACGGCATCTCGATTATAGCGGATGTACCCACGAAATCTTTACCGAAAAAGCCATGGACGAAATCTACCAGTACTCGGCGGGTTCAGCCAGAGCCATTAATAAAGTTGGGACTCATGCTCTGATGTATGCGGCTCAAAGAGCCAAGAAGATTATCGATGACCATATGGTAAAACTGGTCATTGACGGTGAATTACCATAAGAAAAACTGTTTTTCGTTGAATGAACAAAGCCATGATGATAACACATTATGGCTTAAAAACAACCACGTTCAGGCATGATATTCGTCTGTTTCAGGCAAATATGCAGAGCAGTTTCAGGCAACGATAGACAGCTATTACA
>NZ_JAUSPS010000023.1 GCF_030652775.1 Acetobacterium sp.
CGTAAAAATCATGTTTCATCCACCTCCCAAATTTTGGTATACTTTTTATAATGGCCATTTTCCAGTTTTGTGGTAATGTTCTCACCTTGATCCAAGGCTCCAAAACTGACCGGAGCAGTCAAATTAAATTTAGAAGGATCAGCCAGAACATAGGCCGTCTTGCTACGGCTGAAAGCCTCGCGCTTAACCTGCGCTTCAGTGGGATCTGGGGTACTGAAGCCCGCCTTGACATCAATACCATTCGTGCCAAAAAAGCCTTTTGAAAAATGATACTTGCGCAGACAATTCAAGGCCTCACTTCCTACTACTGCATCGGTGATGGGTTTGATTTCGCCGCCGATAATAATTGTCCGACATCCTTTTTTAACAAGCTTTGTTGCAATAACCATGCCATTGGTCACATAAACAGCGCCGGTTTCACTGATGAAATCAACCATTGCTTCGGTTGTCGTTCCGGCATCGATATAGACAAAATCATTTTTTTCGATCAGTCCAGCACTAAATTTCCCAATGGCCTGTTTTTCGTTGCGGTGATGATCTTCTCTAAGATGAACGTCAAAATCAGTGGCTGCATAACTGCCCTTAATCGTAGCGGCTCCGCCATGAACCTTTCGTAGTTTTTTATTGTTGTCAAGGGTTGTCAGATCTCGGCGAATGGTAGATTCTGAAATCTCAAGGGTTTCTGACAGTTCCGACACTGTCACCACTCTCTTTTCTTCAACCATTTGAAGGATTTTTGCCAATCGTTCTTCAATAATCATTTACTCACCTCTTTTTCTGAATATTATCACCATTCCCAGTCATTGTCAATCATTATTTTTCAAATTTAGTCATTTGTAGTCATTTTTGCGCAAATCAGGCTCGGTTTTTTGCTTTCCTTATCTTGTTTTATACCCGCTTTTCCTTAATAACACAAAAAAGATAGAACCCCTTGGGTTCTATCTTATAAAACATTTTTCACACCTTATTTATTCAGCCAGAGGAAGGATGATGGCAGCTTTAAAAAGATCGCCATCAATTTCCAGTTTCAGCTCACCCTGCTGGATCGTCATTAAATCCTTGGCAATAGCCAGACCCAAGCCACTACCTTCACTGTTTCTGGTTTCATCACCGCGTTTAAACCGCTCCATCAATTCTTCTGGTGAAATATTCAGGGGTTGGGACGAGACATTTTTAAATACCACCATTCCCGTTTTATCTTCGTCACATTTTGAAAATTCAATATAGACCCGGGATTCCTTTTGTGCATATTTCAAAATATTGAAAAGCAGGTTTTCGATGACCCGCCAGATCAGACGACCGTCGGCGGTGACGACAAACAGATCATTGGGGTATTGGGTGATAAACTCCAGCTGGGAATTTTTCAGATCTTCTTCCATCTCACCCAGACCCTGGGTCATCAGCATTTCCATATCGACAGCCTGAAACTCCACTTCAATGTTCCCTGATGAAGCTTTGGCTGCTTCAAATAGATCATCGGTCAGCACTTTCAGGCGGTGCGCCTTATTTTCCAGGATATCTAAATATTTCTGCTTTTCCTCAGGATTCAAGTTTCCGTTTTTCAACAAATCAATAGAGGTGATAATCGAGGTCAGCGGGGTTCTGATATCGTGGGATACATTGGTCAGCAGTTCGGTTTTTAACCGCTGGCTTTTTACTTCTTCGGATACTGCCAGTGAAATGCCATCGCCAATGGCATTAATGCCCTCAGCCAATTCTCCCAAAGCACCATCAAAACCCGTCAGTTTGTAATCAACCTCACCATTTTTTATTCGTTCCAAGCCGTCCCGAATCCCATCATATTTTTTAGCCTTTTTTCCACCCAAATAGAGCAGATAAATAATGCAGATAAACGAGCAGATTCCGAGAATCGGCACCTGTACGGATAGTGCCAGAACAACCAGCAGAATTGCCCAAAACATAAATCGCTTCACGGTCGCAGATCCCTTCATGACATCATTGTAATAAATGGAAACTTTCTTGAACTGGTCTTTAATAAATTTCCATGTCCGTCTAATCAGTTTTAGAAACAACAACCGTTCCCCGAAACTGCCATCTTTTAAAATTCGCACCAGTGACAGTAAAAAGTTCAACCCAAAAGCAGCGCCCACAGCAAAGAGCATCAGCATGACCGCCCTGGGAAAATTCTGATCATAGAAGAATACAATCGCTGCAATGACAATGGTCTCGACCCCCAGCAATAATAAACAGTGCGCATCAATCCAGAATGCATCCATCGGCGAAAGGCTAATCCCGATCACATCTTTTTTTTGTCCAGCCGAAATACAAGCAAGCAGCGCACAAATGGCCGCCAGAATAAAAAACACCACAAAAATACTCATCAACCAGATAAATTCCAACCGTTCGGCCTGATACATCACTTCCCGTTGGGCAATATAGGCATCATCAAATCCGATGACGACCTGAAAATCCGGATCAACAGAGTAGCTCAATGGTTCGAATTTGTCAATACTGGGCAAGCTCGATGAAATCGCCCCTTTGTTGTAGGTGAAGTTCACCCGTCGATTAAGCAGATCATCCGGGTTGGCATCTTTAGGCTGACTGTTTTTAACGCCCTTGCTTTCAATAACATAGGATAACCCCTGGGTCTGTTCCAACTCTTTTTTTTGTCGTTCATACTGATAGAGCCCCTCATTAATCAGCAGTTTTTTTTGCGCTTCAAGCTCATTTTCATATTGTTGCCAGAAGTTTGCGTCATTGAGCATTTCCTTTTCAGTTGAGACACCCATATCGTCCGGATCGGTAATGCCCAATCCCGCTAATATATCCCATTTATAGTCGTCCATCGCATCGGGATCAATGGCCTTGCCGGCGCGAATATTTTCTTCGCTTTGGTAGAAATTATAAACCCGTTCGATACGATCGTAGGCAGTCAGCACCTTATTCTCCAGCTCGGCACTCTCCAGATAATTGTTCGTATTTGCCAAATAATCCCAATTGAACCAGTAGGATTCAAATAAAGCCCCAACGCTAACAGTGATAAAAACCACCGCCAAAAGTGAACAAGCGATTTTAAATTTCTGATCAGTCCAGATAGTTTTCAATTTTGTAGCCAATGCCCCACACCACCTTTAAATATTTTGGTTCTTTGGGATTAATTTCAATTTTTTCCCGAATCCGCCGAATGTGCACGGCGACGGTGTTGTCCGAATTATAGGCCGGTTCTTCCCAGGCATGCTCGTAAATCTGATCAATAGAAAATACCTTCCCTTTTTCTGACATCAAAAAAAGCATAATCTTGTATTCTACCGGCGTCAATTTCACCTCTTCGCCATCCACGGTCAGTCGTTTATAGTCATCTTCCAGCACCAGTCCGCCACTGCAATAGGTTCCCACTTTTTCAGGACAGCCGCCGAGGGTGTTGTAGCGTCGTAGTTGCGACTTTACCCGGGCGATGACCTCCATGGGATTAAAGGGTTTGGTAATATAATCATCGCCGCCCATGGTCAAACCCATGATCTTGTCATTATCTTCGGTTTTCGCCGATAAAAAGATGATCGGGATATTTTTTGTCTCTCTTATTTTCATGGTTGCCCGGAGCCCATCCATCTCCGGCATCATTATATCCATAATAATCAATTGAACCTCTTCTTTTTCCACCAGTGCAATCGCTTCTTTTCCTGTATAAGCTTTTAAAATCGCATAGCCTTCATTTTTTAAATAAAGCTCCAAAGCTTCAACGATTTCTTTTTCATCATCGCATATTAAAATACTCATTATCTAAGCTTCCGCCTTTCCATTTCATCTTGGTTTAACTTTAACATAAACTTCTGTCAAAACAACACTGAATTTCCTTAAGAAATTCTTACAACCAAAACCCGTCCGCCAGTCCCGCAATCAAAACCGCAAAAAAGGCAGCATCCATGGGATTGCTGCCCTTAAAAATATTCTAGATTAAAAACTTAATTCCTTCCGGCTTGTTTTTATTTGAGAATTCAAAGCCCTGCTGAATGGTATTTTCGATCATTTCGCCATCCAGATTCATCAGTCTGAACAAATTTCGGATAAAGAAATAGATCATTGCCCGACTAGTAAACTTGATGTTTTTTTCATAAAAATCGACAAAAAGTTCTTTTCGAGCCCCATATTCTGAACGGGCGATGACTTCCAGATCTGCCTCAATGTAGTTTTTATTGAGAAAATCGAGGCAGGAGCGGTTCAGCGTATTGGTAATGTTGGTTCGTCCGTGAGGATTTACATTTTTAACCAGCACCTCATAATATAGTGTTTTGTTATGCTCATCATTTAATATCGCTTCATAATACAGCACCAGGGAATAACAATACTTGGTATAAAGATTGAGATTCTCAGAAACCGACGAGACATAATCATACAATGCTAAAAAGAACACATTGTAGATATCAGTGATCATATCGTCTTTCTTTTTATAATAATAAGTAATAGTTCCCAGCTTAACATCGGCGCGATCCGCAATGTCCTGAATACCGGTTTTGTTATAACCATTCTCATAAAATAAAACCTTTGCGGTTGTTATTATATTACTCTTTGTTTGGGTTCCTTTTCTTGACGTTGCCATGGCTTGCCTTTCCTGTATAAATCATTTTATTAGTTACATTTAATTCATACCTTTGATCTTACGAAAAGTTTTGCCGAATGTCAATAGAAATCTTACGAATATTCCTAATTTACCCTAAGATGTTAAATTATTTCAGCAACAGGGTTTCTCGATCCAATAGATTAATCTCTGCTACCTTTTCCAGGGTTTCAATAGCTTTTTGCTGAACTTCATCATCAACCCGAATAATAATGATGGCATTATCCGTTTTTTTAGGCAGGAAGGAATAGGCATAGACAATGTTTATTTTTGCCTGGGTCAGGGCATCCACCAAAGTGCTCAATCCGCCGGGGTCGTCGGAAATCTCCGCCGCTAAAACCGGCGTCACCGTGGTGATGATATCATTTTTTTTAAGAAACTCAATCCCTTTTTCGGTTTCCTGCAAAATCAACCGTACGATTCCAAAATCGGTGGCATCAGCAATATTCAGGGAGCGAATATTGATCTTATTGTCGGCCAGAATTTTCAAGATATGATTCAGTCGGCCTTCATGGTTTTCGATGAAAATGGAAACTTGTCGTATCATTTTTTCTTCTCCTAAATTTTTCTTAAATCGACAACCCGTTGGCTTTTTCCTTCACTTCGGGGCAGGCTTTTGGGTTCCACAAGGGCTACCTTGGCATTGACGCCAATGGTTGATTGGATCCGATCTCTGATCCGTTTTTCCAGGTTCTCCAGATTGCTGATCCGATCCGAGAATAAGGCTTCGCTGAGTTCAACCTTTATTTCCAGGGTATCCAGCGAGCCGTCTCTTCTAACCACCAATTGATAATGGGGTTCCACTTCGCCAATTTCCAGCAGCACGCTTTCAATCTGGGTCGGGAAGACGTTAACACCACGGATAATCAGCATGTCATCGGTTCGCCCCTGGAGTCGACTGATTCTTAAATGGGTTCGGCCGCAGGCACAGGGTTCCGGTTTGATCGTGGTAATATCCCGGGTCCGGTAACGCAAAATCGGAATTCCCTCCTTGGTGATGGTGGTGATCACCAATTCGCCCTGTTCACCATATGGCAGCACCTTTAAGGTTACCGGATCAATAATTTCCGGAATGAAATGATCTTCCCAAACATGAAGACCATCCTGACATTCGCATTCGATGGCGACTCCTGGTCCCATGATTTCCGATAAGCCATAAATGTCATAGGCTTTAATTTTCAGTTTTTTCTCAATATCTTTGCGGATGTTTTCTGACCAGGGTTCGGCGCCAAAAATACCAACCCGGATCTTAAGGCTTTCCGGATCAATGCCAGCCTCCGCCAATACCTCTGATAAATAAATAGCATAGGATGGGGTGCATGTCAATACCGTTGAGCCAAAATCTTGCATAATCATAATCTGCTTGGCCGTATTTCCCCCAGAAATGGGAATGATCGATGCCCCCAGTCTTTCAGCGCCATAATGCACCCCCAAGCCACCGGTAAACAAGCCATAACCATAAGCATTTTGGATCACTGAGTGAGGTCCAGCGCCAGCTGCGACCAGACAGCGGGCCATCAGTTCCGACCACATTGAGATATCATTCCGGGTATATCCCACCACCGTCGGTTTGCCGGTGGTACCCGATGATGCATGGATTCTAACGATCTGCTCGAGCGGCACCGTGAAAAGACCATAGGGATAATTATCCCGCAAATCAACCTTGGTGGTAAAGGGCAGCTTCTGAAGGTCTTCCAGTGATTTAACATCCTCTGGCATCAGACCTTTTTCCTGAAATTTATTGCGGTAGAAGGGCACATCGTGATAAATTCGATTGACCATTCGCTTTAATCGTTCCAATTGCAGTTCCTGCAATTTTTCTCTTGGCATGCATTCGTAGCTCTTATTCCAGTACATTTTTTCCTCCAAAATTTTCTAATTGATTTTAAATAAAAAGACCCGTCCTTATTGAAAAGGACGAGTCTGACTCGCGGTACCACCTAATTTGATTATTAACTAATCCACCTTTATAGAACACGATTCGTTACCATCTTGTTCTTACTTTTTCTAACGGTGAGCGACACCGGATTTGCCTAGTAAATTTGTAAATAAATTAATTTATTCACGCTTGTTCAGCCAATCAGCTCCTGAGGGAACTTCACTCACGTCATTGTCATTGGCTTCCAGCCTTACCAACTCTCTGAAGACTCCAACGAAAATTACTTTCCTCATTCACAGCTTTTAATTATTTCAATTATTATATTACTAACCGCAAAATAATGTCAAGATTTTTTTAAATCGGTCTGCTCGAGCGAAAACTCCAACCCCTGATTTTTGCGAACAGCACCTTCTTTAAACTTATCCCCATTGCTGTTTAAAAAAACATATGGTAGGATTAACATGATTTGTTATCATTATTTCGTTATTTTAATCTTAGCCTAACGATCAATAAGGAGCTACCAATGAGCCATGTTCTTATTTCGCTTAACACCATCTCCAAATCTTTCGGAAAAAAATTAATCCTAAAAGATATCGACCTAAAAATCACCCCCAAAAGCGCCATTGCTTTACTGGGTCCCAATGGCAGTGGCAAAAGCACCTTGCTGAAAATAATCGCTGGTCTGGCAAAAATTTCTTCCGGCTCCATCGACTATGCGCCGCAGCTTAAAATAGCTTACATCCCGGAGAATTTCCCGAAAATTGATCTGACCCCTGAAGAATTTATTAAATCCATGGGTTTGATTGACGGTTTGACCCACGAACACGTCAGCACCAGCCTGGCGGAGCTTCTTCAGGCCTTTCAGATGCAAGACATGCGCGATGTTCCGATCAAGCATCTTTCCAAAGGCACGATCCAGAAGGTGTCGGTTATCCAGGCTTTACTTACTACCCCAGATGTCTTACTGCTGGACGAACCGTTATCCGGTCAGGACATCCAATCCCAAAAATTGTTTATCCGGATGGTTCAGGAACTGCATCAGCAAGGTGTGGCGACGATCATGTCCTGTCACGAGCGTTTTCTTGTCAATCAACTGGCTCACTCCGCTTACGAAATATCAGATCATCAGTTAATATCCCTAGATTTATCAGCCCTAACGGAAGTCGAATATGATGTGATGATTTTTGAAGCGCCGGCCGAAGCAACGCTTGATTTACAGCTACACCATTTAATTGAAAAAGCCGAATGGGATCATAACCGCTTAAAACTGATTGTCCCAAGAGATCAGAGTGATTTAGTTTTAAAGAAGCTGTTAAAACAGCAGTTTAAACTGCGGGCCATGGAAGGAATCGATCAATGAAAAATCTGTTAGTCTATCACTTTAAAACCTATCTCAAATCTTATAAATTACTGCTGCCCTTTTTAATCTACCTGATCTATCTATTTGCCGCTTACGGGATCATGCCTTTTTCGATTGTTTCCAGCTTTTCCGAATCAGCTGGTGTTCTTTTCTTTATCATGGCCTTTGTCGGATTCAGCTATGCCGAACTTGAAAACCCGGTTACCGAACAGCTGGTTTTGCTGCGGGTCAATAATGACACTCTTTATTACCTGAGCCGACTGACCGTGCTGCTGATTATTGGCGTTGTTATGAGTATCCTGGGCATCCTGTATCCGCTGGTTTTAAATAGTGTCAACAACAATCTCTTATTTACCCGCAGTTTACAGTTCGAAGATGTGGCGATCGGGCTTTTTCTTCATTGTTTAATGGCATTTTTAGGAGCCATGACCGGTTCTTTTTTTCATCCCCGGATTATCCGAAACCGAAAAATGGCCGTGCTGCTGTTGTTCTTTGCTTCTGTCATGGGCATATCAAAGGGTGCCTTGGCCGACTATTTCCCGCCAACCCGCTTGATCGCCTGGGTTTTTCCGCCAGTTTTTGATATCCTCGCCTCCTTTACAAGCCTGGAATTTTTTGTTATCCCAGCCATGGCATTACCCGTTACGCTGGCTCTCGTTTATGGTTTAGTTTTAATGATCGGTCAAATCAAACTTTTAAAACGTGCCAAATTCTAAGCGCTTGCTGTGTCGAAACGAGTTCTTGGCCAAGCCGCTCCTGAAAAAAGCCCATCAAAAAATTCACTTTTGATGGGCTTTAGTATTATTGGTTTAATCATTGGTTCAATTATTGATTTGATTTTAGATTCGATTTTTAAACAACACCCAGACCAACATCACCATAGGTTGCCATTTCGCGATTCATGTACAAGGCTGCTTCGACAATATTAAAAGCAATGGCGGCACCGCTGCCTTCGCCCAAACGCATGCCCATATCCAGGAATGGTTTGGCACCGATAAATTCCGAAGCAAAGGCAGCGCCCTTTTCAGCTGAAGCGTGAGAACAGATCAGGTAACCTTTAGCTTCCGGTTTAATTGCGATCGCAATAGCGGCCGCCGCGGTGGAAATAAAACCGTCTATTAAAACCGGAATATGATTGGAGGCTCCAGCCAGCATCGCTCCGGCCATGGCGCCAATTTCGAATCCACCGACCTTTGCTAGGACATCAACGGCATCCGCTTTATCGGGTTGATTAAGGGCAATGGCATCGCGGATCACCTGGGCTTTAACAACCTGCTTATCTTCCGACAGATTGGCTCCGGCACCAGTCAGTTCGCCCGGATCAATCCCACTGAGAGCGGCGATAATGGCGGCGCTGGCCGTGGTATTCGAGATCCCCACTTCACCGGTTCCGAGAATATTATAGCCATTATTGATGGCGCGTTGAGCCACATCGATGCCCGCTTCCAGAGATTGTACGGCTTCTGCCCGGGTCATCGCCGAACCTTTTCGCATATTCGAAGTTGATTTTCTGATTTTTTTGTCGAGAATTTTTGATTTCGGTTCCAGCTCCGCTTTCATGCCAACATCGCAAACAAAAATATCAGCGCCAGCCTGTTTACTTAAAGCGGCAACTCCGCTTTTTCCGGCAACGATCATCTGCGCCATCAGCTCGGTTACTTCCTGAGGGGCTGCGGCAACGCCTTCTTCAAACACGCCATGGTCGGCGGCAAAAACCAGCATCGCTTTTTTGCTGACGTCCGGATACATTTCCCCGGTAATGCCGGCTAACTGCACAGCGATCTCTTCCAGCGTCCCCAGACTGCCCACTGGTTTAAGCAGAAAATCTACCCGTTCCTTGGCGGTTTTCATCATTTCTTCATTAAGCGGTTGGATTTTTGCTAATGTTTCATTTAATAAACTCATTCTATACTCCTGTCAGTTCGACTGTTTTTTCTCATTATAACATATCTGGGGACTTTGAAAATTCAAATTTTAAAGTTTTTTACAGCGGCAATCGTACTTCAAACCACACCCCGTTTTCCCGGTTATCCACAGCCACCTTGCCGCCATGGCAGACTATGATGCCTTTGACGATTGCCAGACCCAATCCAGCGCCTTTTTTGTCCGATTGAGCCTTGTAAAAGTATTCCCAGATCTGATTGATCTCATTTTGGGGAATTGACTTACCCACATTATAAACAGAAACGATCCACTCTTTTTCCTCGATTTCACAGCCAACCTGAATAATTCCGTCAGTTGGAGTGACATGTTTGATGGCATTGTTTAAGAGATTATAAAAAACCTGTTCCATCCGCTTACGATCCATATTGATTTTATGTTCTGCGTCACAACTATTTTCAAAAACAATGTTTTTTTCAGGATAGGTATGCGTAAAGCGATCAACCACCGAAGCAATCACCTCGACACCTGAAACCGTCTCTTTTTTAAGTTGATAGGCCCCTGATTCAATTTGTGCTAAATCCAATAGATCGCTGGCAATTCCACTGATCTTGTCCGCTTCTTTTTGGATGGTTACATAATAGTCCTGTTCTTCATCCCGATTTTCAAGAATGCCGTCCTCTAATGCTTCCGCATAACTTTTTATAACCGCCAACGGCGTTTGGATTTCATGGGATACCTGGGCGGTAAAGCGCTGTCTCATTTTTTCAAATGCACGTTCTTTATTGAGTTCTTCCTGAAGTTTTAAAATAGCCCCTTCCAATTCATCGGATATATGATTCAAGGTTTCTCCTAGCTGACCAATTTCATCTTGTCGGTTTCCCTGATATTTTTGAGTAAAGTTAAGATTTCCCATTTCTTTGGAAATACGATTTAAGCGAACAATCGGTCTTGAGATACCGCGTGCAAAAAAATACGCAAATACTAAAGAAAATACAAAGACGATAATTAAAAAACTCAGTAAAAAATTTTGCACAATTTCGATGACATCGTGAACCGAATACAAAGGAATCCGTCCAATAATTTGAGACCCATCACTGGCAATAACTTTATGTGTTAACCATTCAACTTGATGTTCATTATTTCCTAAAACAATCACGAAACTCTCACCTTCGTGATGATCAGCGACCTGACTTTCAATACTATTCTGTTGTCCCTGTCCTGATCCCGTACCGTTTCCTGCACCACTGCCGGTCCCATTCCCGGCACCACTGCCCGTTCCATTCCCTGTTCCGCTACCGCTTCCTGATCCACTACCGGCACCATCTCCGGAACCTGATCCTGATCCTGATCCTGATCCTGATTCGCTACCGCTCCCATTATGTTCGCCTCCAGCAGCCAGTCGTTCTGATTCAATTACCATTTTACTTAAAGATCCACCTTGATCTTGTTCCGCCAGATTAAATCCTTGAGTCAGCATTGCCTTATCAACTACAACTTTTTCAAACGATATTTCCTCTGTAACCGTTTGTTTTTGGATGATTTGTATCACGGTTCCGCTTTCTCCGGCAAGATCAATCAATGCTTGCAGTTCTGGGGTCAATCCGTCTTGATTGTAAATCGCCTTTACTTCTTCTGTTTTTTCGATTAAGGCTTGCGTTCTACTTTGAGTATAATAAACTTCAAAATATGAACTCAGTACATAATAGGTTAAACTACAGAGAATCAGAAAAAAAATGCCGAGATAAAGCATCAATCTTGAAAAAATCGAACTTCTCATTCTTTAAATTTGTATCCCATTCCGCGAACGGTTTGAATACATTCTCCTTTTTCGCCCATTTTTTTTCGCAACCGTTTGATGGTCGTATCAACTACACGTATATCACCATCATAGTCATATCCCCAAATCCGATCAAGAATCTGTTCTCTGGTCAATACCAGTTTATGATGATTGATAAAATAGCTTAAAACCTCATATTCTTTTTGTGTGAGGTTGATAATTTCGTTATTAATTGTTATTTGTCGTTCGTCAGAATTTACCACCATCCCACAAACATCAAGCTTATTCTCAGTTGTAGCAACCCCACTTCTTTTAAGCAACGCTTTGATTCGAACCATTAATTCTCGGGGACTGAAAGGTTTGGTTACATAATCATCTGCGCCTACTTCAAATCCTTGAATTTTATCTTCTTCTTCTCTTCGGGCGGTGAGCATGATGACTGGCACATTGTCCGTTTCCCGTATCTCTTCCAGTACTTCAAACCCATCCATTTTGGGCATGGTTACGTCCAGAATAATACAATCCGGTTGTTTTTCTGCCCAAAGATCCAATGCTTCTTCTCCGTCAGCTGCGCCAAAACCATCATAGCCTTCTTTTTTCAAATATTTCAAAACGATTTCCCGCAGTTTATCTTCATCCTCAGCTACTAATATACGAATACCTTTCATTATATATACCTCCACGACGTTTTGTCAGCTTAACATTTTTTGATGGCAATTTTGTGTCAAAACTTATGTTTTATTGGTTTTATAAAGGCCAGCTTATAAAGATATCTTAACATAGCATCCTGGTTTTTGCTTTACCTTTAAACAATTGTTTTTTTATGCCAGCATCCATCTTTTATTTACGTCATCCTTTCATTGATGCCGTTAAATTTCTTCAATGCTGACACCCAAATGACATACAGGCATCCTATAATACAAACATCGAAAGAAACAAAAATAAAAAAACGGAGGAATTTACAATGAAAGCAAAATTAATCTTAGTCACATCGTTAGCATTAATGTTAGCAACCGCAGGTACCACCTTTGCCGCTTCAGGTTATGGGCAAGGCGCTGGAACTGGCCTTGGTCAAGGCAATGGTGGCGAACGACTTTATGAGAATTATCAGGGAACGGGCGATGCTAATGGTGATGGTCTCTGTGATCTCACCGGAAATCCGGCTGGTACTGGTGCATTTATCGATGAAGACGGCGATGGTGTTTGTGATGTCGGTGGTGGTACCCATCCTCAAGACGGGTCTGGTATGCAACGTGGTGGTCGCAGTCTTTGATTAAACTTGATATTTGAATAATTTTTAAGATGATCATTCTGACACATAAATGACATAAACAAATTGTATAATGAAGATAGTAAAAGAAGCACACAAATAAAAAAACGGAGGAATTTACAATGAAAGCAAAATTAATTTTAGTCACATCGTTAGCATTAATGTTAGCAACTGCAGGTACAACCTTTGCCGCAAACGGTAATGGTCGAGGCGTTGGTGATGGATCTGGCCTAGGTCAAGGTAATGGCGGAGAAAGACTCTATGAGAATTGCCAGGGAACGGGCGACGCTGATGGCGATGGCATCTGTGACCTTACCGGTAATCCTGTTGGTACTGGTGGCGCTGGCTACGGAGCTGGTACAGGTACCTTTATCGATGAAAACGGCGATGGCGTTTGTGATGTCGGCGGCGGCACCCGTCCTCAAGATGGATCCGGAATGCGACATGGCGGAAGAACACGATAACTATTTTATCCTTTCACTAAAAAAGTCCCAATGAAAATATCCTTTCATTGGGGCTTTTTTTATTTAACGCTTCATCATCAATCAATCAATCAATCAATCAATCAATCAATCAATTTATTTATTTATTTATTTTTCAACCTATCAACGGGTTCCTGCAACAATCCTGCCATTTAATATAATTTGCGATGTTTCCTGGATATTATCGCTTAAGAAATTGGTACAACTGCACCCTGGTAGTTGTCTTCAATAAAGCTGATGACTTTTTCGCTTTGCAGCGCTTTCATCAATGCCACGGTTTTTGCGCTTGTTTCATCTCCGGCTCGGACTGCGACAATATTTGCATAGGTCTGAGCTGCCAATGAATCTTTTTCTTCTTTGGCAATCGCATCTGTTCCGGCATTCAGTCCCGCTTCAATGGCATAATTTCCATTAATGACGGCCAAATCAACATCAGGAAGTGATCGCGCCAGTTGAGCCGCTTCCAGTTCTTTAAAGACGAGATTTTTGGGATTTTCAATGATATCTTTTGGCGTTGCTTCCAAACCAGCCTTGGGATCAACCTTGATTAAGCCAATTGTTTCAAGTAATAACAACGCTCTGGCTTCGTTGGTTGTATCATTTGGGATGGCAATCGTTGATCCATCAACAATCGCCGCCAAGGTTTTAATTTTCCCTGGGTATAAGCCCAATGGTTCATAGTGAACGGCACCAGCACTAACCAGTTTGGTGTTGTTTTTTACATTAAAGTCTTCCAGATAGGGCAGATGCTGGAAAAAGTTGGCATCTAACTCTTTGTTTTCCAGGGTTAAATTCGGTTGAACATAATCGGTGAATTCTTTAACTTCAAGGGTGTAGCCCTCTTCTTTTAATACTTCTCCTGCGACTGCTAAAATCTCTCCATGAGGCGTTGGACTTGCCCCGACAACGATGGTTTTGTCATCTGTGCCTTTAGCTGCACAGCCTGTGAATAGAGCCAAACCGAGAACACTGATCAATAATACTGAACCTAATTTTTTCATGATCTTCTCCTTTTCTTTTCTTTCATATAATTCCTAGTTGAATGATATGTAATATAACATGGACACTGTCCGCTGTCAACCCCAATCGTCTGCTGATTGTAAAATTGCGCTGCTTTATTTTCGGCGATCCTGTTTTTGGGCGATTTTCATCCCCACCTCCTGGAACAGCTGAACAATTAAAACCAGCAGTACCACAGTAATTACCATCATCCCGGTTTCATAGCGATAGTAGCCAAAACGGATGGCAATATCCCCCAGGCCGCCACCGCCAACAATCCCCGCCATGGCCGAATAGCCTAAGATGGTGGTTGTAGCGATGGCCGCACCAATAATCAGCGAAGGCTTTGCTTCTGGAATCATCACCTTGGTCACCACCTGCATCGGGCTGGATCCCATTGACAGCGAGGCTTCAATAATTCCGTAATCCACCTCTTTGATAGAAGATTCCACCAGCCGGGCAATAAATGGCGCTGCTGCAATTACCAGCGGTACAACTGTTGCCGTGGATCCAATGGTCGTTCCCGTGATCAGTCGAGTCAAAGGGATCACCGCAATCAACAGAATCAGGAACGGGATCGACCGGGTAATATTTACCACGATGTTGAGCACCTGATTGAGCACCTTCATCGGCACAATCCCCTCAGAATCACTGGTGACCAGCAAGATCCCCATGGGCAACCCAATCACATAGGCCAAAAGTGTCGACGCCAGTGTCATATAGAGGGTTTCAATGGTTCCTTGAACCATCAATGCGGTCATTGAACTATCCCACATGGGTTCCCACCTCCTCAACTGTTATTTGATGTGAGCGGAGATAATTAACAGCCCTGGCCGCACTGAGTTCATCCTCAGGCAATTGAATGACCATTTGCCCAAAAGCGAACCCGTCGATATTTTTCATATCGGCATGGAGAATATTCACCAGGCATTTTGTTTCCAGGACCATTTTTGCGATCACCGAATCACTAGATGATTTTTCATCAAAGACAATCCGATAGGTGTTTTTTCCCATCACCACCGAACCCTGATCGCCTTCGGAAAAGATCATTTTTTTGGCAATCTCGGTTTTCGGGTTTCGGAAGATGTCCTCAACCTCACCGTCTTCGGCAATGCGGCTTTTATCGATGATTGCCACATGGCTGCAGATCTGTTCCACCACACTCATTTCATGGGTGATGATTACAATCGTAATGCCCAATTTATGATTGATTTCTTTTAACAGCTTGAGAATCGAATTGGTCGTGGACGGATCCAGCGCCGATGTGGCCTCGTCACACAAAAGAATCTTAGGATTATTGGCCAACGCTCTGGCAATCGCAATCCGTTGTTTTTGACCTCCCGACAACTGCGCAGGATAGGCCTTGGCCTTATCTGGTAAGCCCACCAATTCCAACAATTCGGCGGTTCTTTTTTTGGCGGTTTCTTTATCCACCCCAGCAATTTCAAGGGGAAAAAGAATGTTCTTTTCGGCGGTTCGCTGCATCAGTAAATTAAATTGCTGAAAAATCATACCCACCGAGTAACGCACCGTTCGCAACTCTTTTTCAGTTATTTTTGATATATCCTGTCCATCAATGAAGACACTGCCGCTGGTGGGCTTTTCAAGCAAATTAATACAGCGAACGAGGGTGCTTTTACCGGCTCCGCTCATACCAATAATGCCGTAAATATCGCCCTGGTTGATGCTTAGATTAATACCATCTAAAGCTTTTACTTCGCCGCTTTTGGGACGAAAGGTTTTCCCCAGATCTTTTATTTCAATGATGGGTTTTTGGGACGTCATTTTCGTTTCGATGTTCCTTACCCTCCTACAATCAACAAATTTAAATAAACAAAATCATATTAAAAACAGTGGGTTTAATATACACCCACCGTTTATTATAGTATCGATTTCATTTTCTTGTCAAGCTTAATAGCTCAATCCCTTACCTAAATATCGGTAATTTGTGCGCCAAAGGGAAACAGTGCCAGCTTGGCAAATTTAAACCACTGTAGTCCAAAAGGGATTCCAATCACGGTAATGCAATATAAAATCCCCAGAATCGCCGATCCCGCTGCCAGACCCCAACCGAAAATCAGGATCCACAAAATATTCAAGATCACCGAACCGGTTCCCATCTTTGAATAATCAACCGTTTTCCCAAATGGCCACAAGACCAACTGCGCCATTTTAAAAGCCTGCAACCCCAGCGGTATACCAATAATGGTAATACAACAGAGAATGCCAGCGATCAACCAGGCGATCGCCATAATCAGGCCACCAAGAATAATCCAGATAATGTTACCAATGATGCTCATGCTTTTTCCTCTTTTCAATGTCTCTTTATTTCCTGCTTGCGAAAATACCCCGAGTTTTGCAAGCAACTTGCCATTACCCACTTCTTATTTTACAGACGGATCCCGAGCTACCGCTGCCTTTTTAAATTCACGGTTGCCGATATGGCAATACCCGCCAGGATTCTTGATCAGATAGTCCTGGTGATATGCTTCTGCTGAGCTGTAGTTTTCCAGCGGCAATACTTCGATGGCCAGAGGCACCCCATATTCCAGTCTTAATGCCTGAACTGACTTTAAGATCACTTCCTCATCGGCGGGATCCAAATAATAAATACCAGTGCGGTATTGGGCACCCACATCATTCCCCTGACGATTTACCGCCACGGGATCGATGACTTCAAAATACATACTCAACAGAAATGGCAGGCTGATCACCTGATTGTCATAAGTCACCTTGACCACCTCGGCATGCCCCGTATTTCGATGACAGACGTCCTCGTAGGTGGGATTCTGGGTTTTTCCATTGGCATAACCAACCTCAGTTTTCAGAACCCCTCTGATGGCCTGAAAGTACATTTCGGTTCCCCAGAAACAGCCCCCAGCCAGAATTATTTCTCTAGCGTTTTCGTTTTTATTATTGTTTATCATCTCAGTTTCCTTTCCAGATTTCAATAATTTTTGCTACCGTCACGGCTTGCTGTTCTGCCGACGAAATGGCTGCTGTTCCATCGCCGGCCTGTGCTCCGTAATTTCCAAAACCGCTATGATTAGCACCTGATATTTCGTGATAACTGGCATTGACTGGCATTTTATTCTGACCGCCTTCAAATCCCTGCTGGTCAATAATCTGATCTTCACTGCCATATAGACTCAGGACTGGATGGCTGCTCTGAGCCAGAGATTTATTGGGATAAGCCCCCAATAAAACCAGCCCCTCCACCTGATCTTCATGTCCGGCCAAATAATCCGCCGCCATGGCGCCGCCCAACGAGTGACCAACCATGATCCACTGGTCAATTTCCGGCAAGGTTTCCATTACCTTATCTGCACCGTTGGTATTAAACACTGCCAGATTAAAGGGCATCCCCACAATAATCGCCGGATAACCTTGTTCCGCCAGCGAATGCATCAGCGGGGCATAGGCGATATCTTCAACCTTGCCGCCGGGGTAAAAGATAAAACCCTCTTCATCCTGGCCTGCCGTCGGTGTGAAAATAGTCAGATTTCCCTCTTCCCTGACATTGACCTGATCATCTGAGATCAGCGCCTCATGGGCGGTTTGATCAGCATGGTAATAGTCACCCAAATAGGTTAGCATTCCAATAATGAGTACCGTCAATACGATTCCAATTATCTTAATGATCCCTTTTAAGCTTTGACCTTCTTTCATCACTACTCCTTTTTTTGCCAAAATGACGCTTTGTTATCAATTTGCTCTATATTATACCCCAACCCATTATAAAACAACAGTTAAGTCATTTTAACCTTTTTCAAAAAACAAAAAAACCGCAATTTCTGCGGTTATGATTTCAAATGGTGACCCATGGGCGACTTGAACGCCCGACACCCTGATTAAAAGTCAGATTAAAACGGTTCTTTTTTATTTATTATATATCACTGTTTCGTTACAAACCTTTATTTAATGCGGTTTTAGCGCTATCACGTTTTCTCTTCCTTTATATATGTATTTTTTCTCGTGTGCTAAATATGTGCTAATTTTTTATCAACAAATTCATAGTCGAAAATTATCTTTCTAATTCTAAATGCAAACTCTTCGTATTTACTATTTTTGCATTCACCCTTTTCATAGTTGTCAACATAATATTTTAGTATTTTTAACGATAACTCATGACTAGAAACATCTACTTTTCCCTCTGAAATTAAAAACCTAATTTCTTCAATGGTATTAATATATTCTTCAATGTACCCTGTTGTATACTCACAATCAATATCGCTTAATTCAGGATAAACTGTTTGAAAGTTCATCTGCGAATACTTTACATTTTTAGAAATCTTATCAAATTTTTTTCTGTTGTCTTTAAACAATTTTCCTCATTATTATTTTTATCATCTTTTCTTTGAAGTTCTTCTATTATTTCAAAAACTATCACCGGGTTACAATTATCAATTAACTCAATACATATTGGTATTCCAATATTTCTATGATTTACTTTTTCAGAATGAATTCTGTTTACTTCGTTACTTTTATTTGCATAATTTATTGTGATAACTACTGCAGCAATTGTTGCGGTTGCTCCTAAAAGTGTTCCAAAATATTCCAGTGTCTCTGCTGCATTCCACATCGTAATAAAAATAGGTGTTTCATTTCCAATAGAATATAAAAAATTAATAATAATCGGTCCTAAAACACTACTTATAACAATTACTATTCCAATAAATTTTGGTTTTGACAGTTTTTCAAACAATCATTTGTCCCCCCACTCAATAATTTTCTTCATTATATCATGTGTATTTCAAATAGTCTAAAAATACAAAAAATAAAAAACACCGCCCCGAAGGGCGGCAATACTAATCATTCCATTGAAAATGAACAAAACTTTGTTCCTGATACTCAATTGTTTTTAATCCATGCTTCCTCCCGATCGCTGCCAGTTCGGAAACAGTAATTCCATTGGCCGCATAAACCGGCACGTCTGCAGCCCTTCCCAACATGTGATAAGAGTCCGGAACACCGCCAACATCTGCATTGAGTTGCGGACACCGAATCCCTGAGCTGATCGACATCGGTATCCCAGCTTCCTGCCTGACCTCTTCCAGCTTCAAGATCAACATTGGATGTGGTTGGACAGGGAACCCGTCGCAATAACCTGGACCACCTTCCCAGATGCATTCACAGGAAAACTCAAACATATTGAAATGTGCTGTCACCTGCTGATGCCGATCAAAGCCCTCTGGCAAGACTGGTTCCGGGATGACTGTTGGTGTTTCTACCGGTGCTGCTGGCTGAGTATTAAACATGGCTGCAAAAGTCTGTGCTCCGACGATCTGATCCGCTGTCAATCCATGATTTTTCTGAAACATTCCAACAGCATCAGTTGTTTCTATTCCAGATCTTCCCAGCCTCCCATCAATGGCCACTGGATAACCCAATTCATTTAACTTGGTCTGAACCGCTGCCACTTGTCCGCAAATCTTGCTGTAAGTTACCGGTCCCGGGATTCCATCAACATCTATTCCATATCCCGCCTGGGCGGTTCTCACCGCTGCTGCTGTCATTAATCCAAAATTGTCATCCACTGTCAGATTCCCGAAATTAAGAAGATTCAACATCCTCTGCAGTTCTGCTGTGCTCAACGTTTCCGGGAATGTGCTGTCCGCCTGGGCAATGGCTGCGGCGGGATCCACTGGCAATGGTGTTGCGGTTCCTGATCGGTAATCTTTGTAGCACTCATTCAAATCCACATTACCTGGTATTCCGGGCACCGATCCCGTACAGGAATACTGCCATAGATCAATGGGGTGCTCATAACTGCAGTAATCATAATCGTATTGAGCACACCAGATTGAGTATTTACTGATCCGGCTGTAATCCATGGCTCTGAGCCAGCTCAGACTTCCATAGATCCCGGCTTTATATCCTGCCGCTTCAATCACTTCACAAAATGCCACGGCCCGATCTGTCAGGCTGTCATTCATCAGCTCCGCTTCTTCCAGATCATAATAAACTGGCCAGGTGACTGGATAGGCTTTAATTCTCTCAAGAACAAACCGGGCCTCTTCCCTGGCTCCTTCAACCGTATTGGCCAAAGCATAATGATAGGCTCCTACTGGAAGCCCCAGTGATAACGCCCCCTTGGTATGATAATCATAATAACTGTCATTTTCCAGCCCATAGCCAGTACGTGTGATGACCAGGTCAATTCCACTGACCTGGCTCCAATCTGCTTCACGCTGCCAGTAACTGACATCAATTGCTTTCATTTTATTGACCTTCTTTTGTATTGGCGATTGTCTTAATGCTCTGATCTGCTGATGTGTTCTGTTTTTCTTTGACCTGTTGTACATATTGTTGAACTTCAGCGACTGTGACCAATCCCTGTTTTAATAGTTTTAGCACCTCATCGGACGTTTGAGCCGATTTTGTGATTGACATGTTCTTCCAGATCCCATAACCGATACTCGCAAACATCAGCGCCCAGGACACAAACTGAAATAATTGATCATTTGATACCTCAATCGGATTATGACCGATCGCTGTCAGAATCGCATTCGTGACGGTTAAAAGAATCGTTGCCAGTACCACCCACGTTGAAACGGACACTCCACTCAGAGCGTCCGCAATTTTTGTTATTTTTTCTTTCATTTTCTTGTTTCTCCTTAATCTGTTTTGAATTTCAGAGCGCACACACGCTCATAGAGCTGTTTACATGTACCATTACCGCCCATGGCCGTATACGCATTATAAAGGTGTTCCAGGTTCTTCAGATCCTCCACATCGATGCTTTCCTGTTCGATATAATATTTACAGGCCTGATATACTCGATCATGGAGTATAGCCAATTGCCCGGCGATCAGAATTTTTTGAGTTTTTTCGTACTCATCACACCGCTTATTCAGATCATCATGCGGCTTAATAATTTTTTTTCTTAAGCACTCAATGACCGGTGGCCATATCTTTGCTTTAAATGTTAATAATACGAGAACCCCTCCCACTACCTTTACCGCCAGATCAAACGCCGCTTCCGCTCCCAATTCCACCCTCCTGTGATTCTTTTTCAATGTCGTTTTGGAGTAAATAAAAAGACACCTTGACGGTGTCTAACTTTCTTTATGAATAGTACTTTATTGATTTATACTCAGTACCTATAACAGCTTCTTTCTTAACCTTTTCCCATTCCTCCTTCAATAATTCTTGTGACAAGCTGACAAGATTTTTTAAGTGCTCATCAAGAATATTTATACCATCAATCTTATCATATTTGAGTACCTTTTCTAATAACTCTATAATTTTTTTATCCA
This sequence comes from Acetobacterium sp., assembly GCF_030652775.1. Taxonomy (GTDB): domain Bacteria; phylum Bacillota; class Clostridia; order Eubacteriales; family Eubacteriaceae; genus Acetobacterium. The sequence goes on from NZ_JAUSPS010000023.1 coordinate 21,487, forward strand.
CTTCTCCATTTGGATTCAATCTCAGTCTTATCAAAAAGTTAAGTTTATCAATTTCCTTCAGGACTTCCATTCCATTTTCAGAATCAACTTCCAGACAAGAATAATAAAAAAACTTTGTATGTCCACAAAAAGTAGAAATGTCTTGCCGTATCCTTTCAAGCCATTTATTTCTTTCTACTGTTACATTTAAAATAAAGTTCCCTTCCTTTGCAATTCTCTCCACATTCATTTTGTTTGAAATCCCCAATATAAAAGACAATAAACCAACTAACAAACTCACAGCCACGGTACCATCCATAAATTATCCTCCGTTCAGTATTCTAATATTTGTTTGTCCTAGCATACTATATATTTAAAATACTGTCAAAAGTCTAAATCCATCTGTCTCATTTTGGGTATCATTCATCTGAAAAACAGCCTAAGCTGCAACGTTCATCAATCCGACAAGTTCGGTGTACTGATCTTGAGTGATTCGATTTCCAAGTAAAAATACATCCAGTTTTTTCAGCATGTCTTCTTTATCATAATTGCCGTTTGTAATCATCATCTTTGCTACTTTGTAAGTCATTTTCATTTCATCCTTTCTATATTCCTGATTGCATTTCCATTAAAACCGTCTGGTACTGGGTTTCCAGATATGTTGCGTTAATCATTTCCGCTATGGTTGGTTCGGGATTGATTGGATCAATTGGCCCAATCATCGGCTCAACTTTCATAATCTTTTCTACAGTTCCGGTATCGTAGGTTCGTTCGATGTAAGTATAACCGTTTTCTAATATCTCTTGTTGGTTTGTAATTTTCATTTGTTTTCTCCTAATCTAAAATGTACTCAACATTTTCTGATGTTTGTGTATTTTTTTGACCATATACGACAAGTGAGCTATTAAACCTGATATGTTCCGGTAACAGGAATAAGCAACCATATGTTGGTTGGGTAGCCGATAGTGGGAGCGATAACCCAGAAGCATTGTTGACAGATGTGCCGTTAACGTCTGATATAGGTATACCGAAAGGTCTAGTATTGATAAAAGCAGATTTATTAACTACCCCCACCCCTTGCCCAGCGGCGGTTAAACGCCCACTCATGCAATCTATATCGAACAGTGTTGTGCCGTCAATTACTACTTTCAACCTTCCTCCTGGGCTTGACGTTGAAGTTGCAAACATAACTGCGGATACTAAATAACCCCCACCCGAAATACTTACGTGTTGGGTTAAACTTGAAACCGCAATGTCGAAATTTATCGAGAAAAAACGGTAATTCTTTCCAACTGGTTGTTTTAATTTTGCTACGTCTGTTTTTACCGTTGCAACATCGCTCTTTACAGTATTAATATTTGCATTTGCGATCGCCAAATTGGTTGATAAGCTAGATAGCGCATTTCCATTTGCATCGACAATCGTCTTAATATCTTGAGATGTAGCCTCTTTTGCAATAAAAATCTCACCCGCCATTTAAACCACCTCCCTATAATAAAATGCGCCGTTGCTTATTCCAAATTCATATCGTGTGGTTGTTGCATCATCTGTTAATTTCCATTGATTTTCTTCAAGATTATTTATCATCACAAACATATTTGTAGCTACATCCCCGGAAAGAGCCCCCTCCAGAGAATCCATGAAACTATTAAACTCTGCCTGTAAATTCGCTTCGATTTGGTCAATCTCAATCTGCTTTCCCGCCACATAGTCAACCAAATTGGAATTGAACTGGGTTTGCTTTTCTGAAAACCACGCTTGATACTGGTTAAACAGGGTTGTTGTATCCACCTGATCCACAACACCATGCACAATTCCACAATAGGTGTTGTTAAGGCGTAGATCTGTAATACTGGCCTGAGAAATACTCACAGCCCCATTTGAAACATAAATATCTGCAACACCCAGCTCCCACATATCTGCATCACGCTGCAGACTTGGAGCAACCGGCGTACTGGCAAATGTCCCCTTTTTCACATACGCTTTTATTTCTCTATTCAAAGTAGTATGCCGCAAAACAATCCGGTCAATCCGTTTTAAAACACCATCCGCCGTTTCAATGCTTAGACTTTTATCGCTATCATTTTTGTACCTATATCCATTGATATAAGCATTCCCAGGCTTCAGCGTCACTGTCATATCATTATTGGCCAATACCTGGCACTGAGTTGATGGGTTCGGGTAAATCCCGTTACTGATGAAGTCAGCAAAATATTCCGCAAAAAATGCTGTGAAATATCTCCTGTCCCCGTTTACTGATGGGAAAATCCCACTCTGTTCTGCCATTTGATCACCCCTTTCTTAATTGTTTTAGTTTATCTATGAGCGTCGGTGCTTCATCCCCGAAAACAACATTTATTTTTTCGCCGGCTTCCTCATAGACCTCTTCTATTTCTTCGATCCTGGTATCCAGCTTGACTCCCCATTTTTTATTGATATTTGTTACGATATCCCCCAGATCATAATTCTCTTTGTATTTCCGGTTTGCATTCTTATCAATGGAGCTGTCAAACACACAGATCTTTTTATTCTGGGTGAGAACTTCACTTCCCTTGCCCTGAAGCAGCGCCTGGTATTCTGCATCGGTCAATGTGACGCTATCCACAACATTGCTCAGGCTCTTCTGATCCGAAAACACTTCGAACCGATCCAGACCTGTTGCACTGCCAACCGTTGCCAGCTTCCTGTCAGTTCCTTCTCCGATACCGCCAACCAGACAAACATTCCGGAAACTGCTGTCACTTTCGGTAAACTCCTGCTTTTCGACGTTGTTATAATCTTTACTGAAAATGCATCGGGGATTGGCACTCTGGCCAGCGGTCCGATCCAGCCCTTTATAGGTTTCAAACTGCATTGACCTGGTGGATCCGTCGTATCGGACACGAAACCCGATGTCTGACAGATTGCTCAGGTTTTCAAGTTCATCTGTCAAATTTGCATAGGATGTCTGGTAATTCGCTGTTTCGGTGAAGTTCATCAGCGTTCCCAATGATAATCCGGTAATGATTCTGTTGGCATCCGTGGGACTGATGGCGTTTTTTGTGACCAGCGTCCGCATGGCCACTTCCACCAATCCATTAATGATTTCTGTTCCCCAGATGATGCGCCGGTTCAGGTATCCGGTTAAAAACTGCCCTTTTACAACAAGCAGCTCTTTTCCGTCGTTGTCTTCCTGCAGGTTTCGGTAAGAGATAAAACCCGCCTCCGGATCCCCGGGCTTGATGATGACATTGCCCCGCTGCAGCTTCTCAATGTTCTGCGACGTCGCCGGGCAATGGATTTCAAACTCTCCAGTTTTCCGGTACCGGCGCACCCAGCGTAATGATGTCCGGTTGTTGACGGTACCCAGTTTATTAAAGCTTCTGTCTGCTACATACAGATCCATGCTATACCCCCAGATACTTATTTTGTCGGTAGATGTTCACCACAAGGTTATCCAGGCCGGTTTCTGCATCGTACCGAAACAGGTTGTCGCCCTGGTAAAGCTTCAGGAAGGTCATATCTTCATCGATGTAATTAAATGCATTGGACATCACCCCATTCAGCTCCATTTCCACATCCTCTTCAGCGAAATGTGTATTCACCCGAATGATCTCGCCGGCGACCATGGTTTTGATTATTTTTACGTATTCCTGGGTGTTAACGTTTCGGAGTGATGGATTTGTGAGCGTGGCCAAAGCCCGGAATTCAATAATCATTCCAGCTTCACCGTCGCCATCGTTGGGACAGTTCACAATCAGGCTGAGTTCCCGGTGGCCCATGATGATTCCCTCTTCTGGGATCTGCAGGCCGTTGATGATGTCAAATTCGAAATCTCCTACCCAGAGTGCTATTTCTTCTTTTGTCTCTAGCAACTCATGCCAGTATGGATCATGGGCGGTGAGGCTTATTATTCCTTTTCCGGCAATTCTTCCAACCTCTTCCGGAAAAAATACCTTATCCGGCACACATGTCAGTTTTAAATCTTTTTCCCCATCGTTATAAACAAAGTATCCTTGTCCCAATTTCGGATTAAAAATTCTTCTTATCTGATTTGTGTACCGCATATATTCATCATTCGAGTTTCCTATAACAGACAATTTGACTGTCACATCACTTTCGTTCAATGTGTTTTCAATGAACTTCGTTCCATCCTGCCCGGATCCTTTGACTGTGTATTGCGTGGCTCCGGTGCTTTGGCTAAACTTTTCCATTAAAAAAGGCTCTGAATCTGTTGTAAGTGTTATCTCAGCGCCAATTCCATTTATGAATTTAACGGTCTTCATTATTCCCTCCCTACAGACTCAATGCCAGTTCCTGCCACGCCCGTTTATTTATTTTTGCAGTCTCTGATGGGCTCAATTCTTTTGGGCTGGTGATATAAACGTTCTGTTCTATTTTTGTTCCTGGCATGATCTGGCCACCACTGTTTGCATAAGGGTTTTCAGATTTTGGCACGATCATCTCACCTTCATGCACCATGGCCACCATGTCCTGGGGAATATACCGGGATCCGACATCAAACCCAAAAATCGCTGATGGATCAATTGGCGAACCATCCTGGTATAGACCAAAATGTAAATGTGGACCAGTCGAATTCCCTGTCGAGCCAACCAAGCCAATTGTTTGCAATTGTGATACCAGTTCCCCCACGCTTACCATTATTGCTGAGAGATGCCCATACAATGTTGATAATCCGTTTCCATGATCAATGATTACAGCATTTCCATAACCGCCATACCATCCGGCTGTTGTTACTTCTCCGGCTCCTGCTGCGCCAACAGGTGTTCCCTCTGCTGCGCCAATATCGATCCCTTCATGAAATCTCTGGTCGCCCGTAATCGGGTGAGTTCTCCAACCAAACTCGCTGGTAATGTCCCCACTGACTGGTGATTTTAGATCTCCAGCAGCCGCACCTCCAACACCGATGCTTTTAAAAAACTCCATAGCTCCGGATCCTACAAAGTCAATTGCTGCTTTGAGATTGAAGTTTCCTGCAGCAAAAGCCGCTTTGATTTCCTCAACCATGTTGTTAATAAATGTCATCAGGTTATCGCCGTTCAGTCCATCGATTAACCCTTGCATTAGGAATTTACCGATGTTGAAGAGTTCTTTTGATGGTGAAGCGATCCCAAAGCCATCCTTGAATTTTTTTAGAACAGCTTTAACAAGTGCCTCAACTCCATCCGTTGCATTGGTAATATTATCATTAATTCCTTTGACCAGTTCGGTAATCATGTTACCAGCAATTGTAAAGATTTGACCTGGTAATGATCCTGCAATGCTTAAAATTTTAGGAACAATCCCATTCGGTTCTTTACCCCAGGCATCCTCCGCTGCCTCTTTAATAGCATCCCATTTTTTTGGTAGCTCCGTTACAATTTCTTCAATTTTGTCGGTAATATTAGTAAAGATATCTTTTGCTTTTTGGGTTAAATCATCTGTAATGTCTTTCCATTTTTGCTGGGAATCAGTTTTTGTGCTTTCCCATTTGGCAGATACTTCTTTATATGTTTCTTGAACTTTTTCACTGACATTCTTGTAAATCGCATCCCATTTTTCCTGGAGGTCTGATTTTATATCGTTCCATTTTTCCTGGGTGTCATCTTTGGTTTCCTTCCATTTTTCTGCTAGATTTGTGGCCACTTCCTGAACCTTCGTGGCGATGTTTGTTTTTATTTCTTCCCATTTGGCAGCCAGGTCACTTTTTATGGCCTCCCATTTGGTTTGGGTATCTTCTTTGGTCTCCTGCCACTTAGTTGCCAGATTCGTAAATACTTCCTGTACCTTCGTGGCGATATTCGTTTTAATCGCTTCCCATTTGGTGGCCAGGTCACTTTTTATAGCCTCCCACTTGGCCTGCGTGTCGGTCTTAGTTTCTTCCCATTTATTAGCAAGAGTAGTGGCCAGCTCAGAAATCTTTCCAAATGTGTTGTCGTAAATTGCCTGCCATGTTGTTTGCAGAAAACCGGTGATGCTTGTCCAGATCTCATTTGTTTTTTGACCAATGCCATCCCAGATTGATTTGATAAAATCAAAGATTCCCTGTTAGATTAATGAAACCCACTTGAATAATCCCTGAAATACATTTGCCAGGAAATCCACGGCGCTTTGTCCCATTCCCTGAGCAAATGTCCAAGCTGATGCCCAGTCACCTGTGAGCAATGCAAACACCATACCTACGAAATTTCCGATAAATGAAAACAGGTTGCCAATCGCCGCTATGAATGGGGCAATGGCCACAATGATCGCTGTAAATCCATTTACAAATGTTTCTATAAATAACTGAATCAATGGCACAACATAGATTCCAAGGAAATCACCAATCGCCTGCAATATTGGTTGCACATTTACTGAAAACCCTTGAAATGCTTCCAGTGCCGGTGCCATCGCCTCACTGATTTTTACAAATGCCTCTGAAATAGTTGTCTTGATCGATTCAAATGCTGTCCCGACTGACGTTCTAAATGTCTCTGAATTTTGCCAGGCCCCGGCGATTACTGCGCCGATCGCTGCCACTGCTGCTATTGCTATTCCAATCGGCCCTGTCAGTGCTGCCAATGCACCGCCAAGGCCTCCGGCACTTCCGGTAATTCCTGTAAATAACGGTGCCAGTGTATTAAACGACGCTGCGAACATAGCAACGATTGGGATGGCACTGATAATCCCACCAATTGCAATCACAATTCCACTGATAGCCGTTTGAACAGGCGCCGGTAATGTTGTAAACTGCTCTGCAACTTGTGCGACGGCATCAATTATTGGTGTAAATGCGTCTTTCAGAGTATTCCCTATTGGCAATAAGGCATCCTGAAGCTTTCTGATTGATGCTTCCCACTTTTCCCCGGGGCTTTGTTCAGCCATCTCTTTTGCTTTTCCAGTTGTATCTGAAAACGCATCTCCAACTTTGAATAAAGCCGTGGCGCCATCAACTCCGAGATCCTCAAACTGAGAAGACAGCAGTGAAACTGCAGCCTGTTGTTCGGCTGGCGACATCTTTTGCAAGTCTAAACCAATCGACTTTGCCACATCGGCAACGGTCGCTTCTCCATTTTTCCATTTCTGGAACATATCCTGGGTTTCTGCAGAAAATGATCCGATAATTCCCTCAATTGATCCATCGCCAAGTCTGATTTGGAATTCTTTAACAGCATCTGCTGCTTTATCGGTATTCATTGCCCCATTTTCCATGCCGTTGTCAATGATCTGCATCATTTCTTCCGCCGAAAATCCAGCTTGTTCAAAGTAAAATGGGTACTCGTTTAAGGTATCCAGGAAATCACCATTCTTGTTTAGGCCATTTTGAAAGCCCGCCGCAACAAGGTCTAACGCTTCAGTACTCGTTATTCCAAATGCGCTCATCAGTTTATCTACAGCTATAATATTGTCATTAACGTCGGTCCCGGTTCTTTCGGCAATTGTTGTGAGCTGATTAACAAGACCTTCCAGTTCAACGTCGTTCAACTCTCCGAATGACTGCTTTGCAATGATTACCGCATTTGTAGCCTCTTCAACGGATCCTACCACGCCATTTTCAAACACATTTTTTACAACGTCATTAAGTGCCTCTGCTTCTGATCCGGTTAACCCCAGATTTGCCTGTATATCTGTTTGAGAATCCCCAAATGCCATTGCAGTATCAAAGGCGGATTTCCCGAGACCTATGATCTTATCCGTCACCCCCTGCAGCGCATCTGCCATCTCAAAAAGTGTGATTGACTGAACGTTTTTATTGAGATCTTCCAGTCCATCGCCAGCATTGTCTGCACCTTCTTTGACATCTTCCAGCTTTTCTTTAAATTCAATGACCTTTGTTTTCGCATCATTTAATTTAGTCTCAAGATCTTTAACCTCATTGGAATTTTCACCATAAGCTTTCTTTGCTTTGCCCAGCTGGGCATCGAGATTTCCAACAACTTTATCAGTTAATTCCATCTGTGCTTTCAACTGCTGCTGTGCCAGCTCCAGCTTTTCGGCTTCTGTAACATTGAGTCCCAGTTCTGCCCGCTGTAGTTTAAAGGTACTGGTCAGCTTTTTTTGATCACTTTCCAGCGTTCCCATTTCTGTCTTCAGATCAGTCAGTTCTTTTTCAAACTTTGCGGTATCGCTTATCTGGTCTTTGATGGACTGATTGTTTATATCCATTTCCTTCGTAAAGCGATTTAAAGTAGATGTGGCTGTTCCCAGATCTGATTCCAGTTTTCTGACTTTCCCGGCCTGGGTTTCATATTCCTTCTGGGCTTTCTTAACCTCTTCAGAATCGTCACCGTGAGCTTTTTTTGCATCTTCCAGCTTTTGTTCCAGTTTTTTCAGCTCATCGGTTTGTGTTTTATATTCCTTACTGAGCAACTCGACCTTGGCTTTGTGCAAATCGACTTCTTTGGCCAGAACTTTGTTTTTTGTCGTCAAGGCTTCCATCGAGGCTGCATTGTTCTCAAACTCTTTTGTTACGGCTCTTAATTCTGACCCAATTGTTTTGATTTCACTGTTCAGACTCTTGAGTCCGTTCTTAAAATCCGCTTCACCGTCAATCCCTACTTTTAGCCCTGCATCATATCCCATGTTTCCCTCCTTTCCCGAAAATAAAAAACAGCTACAATATGCCTTTCAGCATCGCAACTGCCTTTCTTTGATTTTCCCAGTATTCTTTTTCTTGTTTATAGTTCATCAGCTCCAGAAAATACCAGAGATCCATTTCATCTATTTCGGTTAATTTCCAACCCTCTTTTATAAGATTGATGTAGAATTCGTCGATCCATTCCTGCAGGGTTAACAGCTTTCCACTGTCTTCCCCGCCTAGTCGTTTTTTACTTCTAGTTTCTTCGATGTTCCCCCGGCGATAGCACTAACTGTTTTTGTCAGTTCTTGTAACATCTCATCCGCATAAAGCCCGTCATATACGTCATCCCGGGTAAACTGCTTCCCATAAACATCGACTGTAAAATCGACTAACTCATCAAACACTTCTTCTGTTATGTTCTTAGGATCCATTTTTCTTGCCAACTTAATCGCATCCCGAACCGCTCTTCCTTTAGGTCTTGCTGCGGTATATGTTTTTTCTTCGTTTCCAAGTAGTAATTTAATTTCCATCATTTAGTCCTTTCAAATTAAAAAGGGGCAATTAAGCCCCCAAGCCATTACACTGTAAAGTTTACGATGTATCTTTCCGCCATGTTGACGCCTGCTGCAGCGCTCTTCACGCCGGTGGTCGCAATTAAAATGTAATCTCCGGCCGTCAGTGTCGCAACCGGATCCACAGTTACAATGGTATTCGTGGCGTTCACTGATAATGTTGCCGGTACCGCTGTTCCGTCAGATTTCATCACAAAGATATTTGCACTATTGATGGTGTCAGCCAGAATTGCCTTACTAAATGTCAGCACCAGATTGGCGGTTCCCAATACGCCGGTGGCGCCATCAGTCGGTACACTCGTTACCGTTGGTGCCACTAAATCAATTGTCGGTTTGTAAACAGAGGCCATAAAGTTTGCTGGTGGCGTAATCCCTTCAGATTCATCCATGATAATACCTTTGTGACCGTCTTTATCGGCGATGAATGTTCCTTTCAGTGTTGGTGTTGCAAATGTGACTTTTCCTTCTTCTGTCTGTTTGTAACTTTCTGATGGCTGCCCAAACCGCCCCTTATATAACCAGGTATACGCACTGGTGCCATCCTCATTTTCAATCTCAAATCCAGTTGCCACATATGGGGCTACATCATTTTCAGTTGTCAGCAAGGTCCCTTTTTCAGCGTCGAACGTTCTTCCCAGCAAAGTAGCCCGATCTTTCAATGGAAATTTATTAACCGTTGCCTCAATGCTGATGTCACCCTCGGTATTGACAATGAATCTGGTTTTTCCATCCCCAGACAGTTTTGATTCTTCTACTTTCATTTCCATTTTTACTTCCATCAATCCGGGAATTACGACTGGTTCTTCATATACCCCGGTGGAAACATCTAATTTTGCATAACAAAAGTTTTTGATATTTACCGGTACTGTTTCAGCGAATAACTGTAAATTCATTTTTTTAATCGTCATTTTGATTTCTCCTTAAAATTTAATAGACGCCATAAGGCGCCTTAACCAAATATCTTTGCCATTTCTTCATCGATGACTTGCGTCATTACTTCTGCAACCTGCGTTTTAACCTGGTTCATTGTTTTTCTCATGAATGGCTTCTTTTTTCTTTTACTCGTTCCTGATTCCAGAACACGGGCAATTAGCTGATATGCAACACCATTTGCATCATAACCATCAAAACCTATTTTTGCTGTCCATTGTCCGCCCATCAATTTAATGGGCGTGATCCCCATGGCTTCAACTAGCTCCCCGGTTGCTTCATCTGACAATACCCCTTTAAGATTTGTTTTCATGGCATCGGCCACAACTTTTGCACCGGCATAGATGGCTTTCTTTGCAATCATTTCAAGATCTGTTTCCAGTCTTGAAAGCTTCAGCATGAAATCATCTCCCGCCATGAATGCTGCCATAGCCATATCTACACCTCCATCGGTATGTTCCACACCCATTCGTGATGAAATATCTGTGTGTCCTCTTCAAACTGCACTGAATTAAGACGAAACCCGATCCCGGCATTGTTTAATGCATGCTGTATTTCTGAAAACAACGGATCATATTCCTGTTTTGTGAACAAGTCAATTGTTCCTTCCATGACCTGTTTAACCATTTTTCCATCACCATACAAACTTCCGGACTGCCCATCCTCTGCCCAAACGATGTACGGAGCCACTGCTCCGGGTGCTGCAATATGATGGTATACTTTTCCTGGCAATACACCCAATAAGGCATTTTTTACATCAGCTAATGTCATACAACCCACCGTCCAATCTTTCCAGCGTCAGATCTGATATTCTTAGACCATCATTATTTGTCTTATGCTGCGCCTGGGTAATCCGGTATTGAATCCCAACCTCAACATTGTCCTCAATCTTAGAACCATCAAAAATAACACAGACACATTGATCAGTCACAATTCGGTCTTGCCAGATGCTTATTAACCGGTCGATCTTTGAATCGGCTTGCATGGCGGCGTATGCTCTGGTCATACCGATTGTTTTTTCTTCAAAATAAAAAGACTGGTAAAATGTGAGACCCTCCGCCGGCGTATCGCCGGGGTTGCTCACATTACCAATCTTATAGATCTTTACCAATCCCCCATCAAACATCGGTTGTTACCGTGGCTTTCTGGGCAAACAGTTTGTTATTCAAGGCGGCCCGTATCATCCGGGGCATTGCCGAATCAGGGGCAGCCCGTTTCCGGTACATCCAGGCGGCGTACATCACAACAATCCCCTGGTCCTCAAAATCATCGCCCAGGGTGATGCCCTCCCGAGCAATCATCCCTTGGGCAATACTTATTAAGTTTTTCAGGTAGTCATCTTTGACCGTATGCAGGATTTCAAGATCCTGCTTTAACATTACCAGTAATAGATCATCCTGCATCCTCTAACCTCCTGTGACTAGGCTTTTGCCACTACGCTGCAGGTACCGACTTTAATGGCCCGGCCAGCGGCGTCAAATTCGACAACTGTAATAACCTTACCGGTTGCTGCGGTAATATCGTCTGGCGTGGTAAAGGCTGTATAACCAGTGCTTGAATCACCGGATTTAACCGCTGCTGCTTTACCAAGGACTTTATAACCCAAGGTTGTTCCACTGGCTTCAGCTCCGGCCACTGTAATTAAGGTATCACCGGAAAGTGTACCGGCTACCGAGGTTACAGCCAAGGCTCCCAGTTCGGTGTTGGCGTAATCAGTTTCGAATGTCGAGGTTGTGGCTGCGTCGGTATTATCGAATGATACCATCACGAATGCTTCACCAAAAACAGGCATCCCGTCATAACGGGCATATCCCTTAAACCCTGTCTGGTTTTGTGCAAATCTGGCATGCTCTGATTTTTCAAGGGCAGATCCTTCCCGTTCTGCCAAAATGTAAACAGAACCAAAACCTCCGATAATTTCATTGTCTCCAACTAGTTCAATTTCTTCAATGCTTCCGCCGATAATTGGCATCTGATTGTTAACACCAGCGATCAGAGCGGCTGCTGCATCAAATGCCAGGGCTTTTGTCATTAAATTAATATGCGTTTTTCTGTTCATTACCCAAAAGGCTTTACCATCTGAATAATTTGGTGCTGCGACGCCAAGGGCCTCAATGAGTGAAGCGTAAAACGCAGCTCCCGTGGTGCCATTGATATTTAGTTTTTTAACGTTTGTGGTGTGCAGATCTGTCCACGCTGGGGCGAACGTTGGCCAGTTAGATGGTGCCGATGTTTGGGCAAGTCTGGTTACAATACCAACCGGCATTTTTGTTCCCGTTCCGTACAGCAACGCTCTATCAACACCTTTGCCGATGGCTTTACCCAGTTGGTCCATAATTTCGCTGCCAAGTGCCAGATCGCTATCTTTTAATAGATTGTTATGGATCCAGATGATTCCACCGACCATATAACCATCAACTTCAACCTGGTTCAGTGACATATCAAGTTCATTCAATTCGCCCTCTGCTTCCATCCATACGCCCTCAGGTGCGGCGCCCATAATGTTTTCCCGGGCTGTTCCACCAACTGGCTTTAAGGTTACGTATTTTGTAAGTTTTGAGTACTGTTCCATATTGTCCCGTAAAAGTTCCAGCATTACTTCCGGAACAGACAGGCTCCCGTTTGTGATACCTCTTGTTTTTATTTCCCGAACCGCTTCAATAAAATCTCTTACTTCTTCACGGGCAAGGAATGCATCCCGGGTTTCTGGAGTCATTCCGAAAAATCTTCTGGTGTTCATTGGCATAATATTACCTCTCTTTTCTTCTTTGTTTTTTGGTTGTTCTGCTGGGGAGCCAACGGGTGCGGATCTTTCAATCTCTTCAATCTCCGCTTCGATGCCGGCAATTTCAGTCTCAGTTTCTGCAATCGCTGCTTCATTTTCAGCCTTATCGGCTTCAAACTTTTCAACCTCTTCTTCGACGACCTTTTTTTCCTCTTCGGTTTCGGCCTCTTCAATCGCCTTTTCCAGATTAATTTCCCGGGTCGGGAATGTTTCCGAAACTTTTCTAAGCTCCACAAGTTGCTTTTGCTTTTCCGTCAGTTCTTTTTTCCTCATCAATACTTTTAAAGCCATTACTGACCTCCTTTAATTTTTGATTTCATTTTTTGCTGCCACGCTTCATGCTGTCTTTTTTGGATATTTTCAAAATCTTCCTTACGTGCGGAAACGGTTGTTTCCTTATAGGCGGGGAACACGCATGGCGAAATTTCGTATAATGGATTTACTTTTAAGATTGTCCAATGACAAGTGCCATCACCATTGTCTCTAAATTCTTCGGCTTCGATATCAAAACCGAATGAGCACTGGGTGACATCACCCCGCATGATCCGGGTATAGGCATTCATGGCATCTGTGTCATTGCGATTAATTTTAATCTTGCCCCATAGCCCGTGGGAATCTTCACGCAATTCAAGCGTACCGGCTCCTGTGCGGCCTAAAACTAAATTTGTGTCATGATTATACAGCGCTCTGACATCGCCGCTTATACAGCCTGTAAATGCTCCGGGTGCGATGCTCTCACTGGCGCCTGGCCACAACTCATAATCGGAATTAAAAATAGCGAAATATCCTTCAAGGAATAAATCGCCGGTTCCATCGTCTTCCCGCTTTTCAATTTCCATTACCAGATCCCTGGCTTGTCGTTTATTTCGACTCACTCACTGCCACCTCCATTCTGGTTTAATTTTTTCTGATCTCCGATGCTGCTAATCGGGATGAAGTTTTCTAATATGACCAGCTCATCCAGTCCATCGAGTGGACTATACCCCAGACTGGCCCGGACTTCATTGCCGGTTAAAATCCCCCTGACAAATAGTTCCTGGCCAACACTGGACAGATCTTTGATGTCGTAGGCATACAGCGCCCGGGAATTAAATTTAAAATACAAATCCGGTGAAATTAACAGCTTCCTGGTCAGCTCCTGTTCAATCAATTTACAGATTGGTAAAATTGTGGAGTTGATAAAATTGTTATATTCATCTTTGTTATACTGCCCGGCGCCCACAATAAAGGCCGGGACATTGATAATGCCGGCGACTGTTTTTTTATCAATGGTGACCGCCTCATTAATCGCCAGGTCATTGAGTGACAGCGGCTTAACCTGTTGAATGTCCAGCAGCTCCGAAGGGATCACCCACGGTTGTCCGGCTTCCTGGGTATCAATGTACTCATTCAGAAATTTTGTCCGGCCATCTTTGCCACTGAATTCATCGGCCAGGGCATCAACCCTAACTACCAGGGACGGTTTCCATTTGGATTCCATAAACCCTTTTTTTGTGGCCGCTGCTTGCCTGAGATTCTGGACAACTTCTTTGAGTGCGACCCGATACCCTAACCCCATCCAAGGCCTTTCGGGATCCGGATTAATTGGGAAATGAATCATGTTTTCTGGTTGGTATGTTAAACCGCCATACCTTACATAATATGAGTCTCCATTTTCCTGGAACGATACCCGGGAAGGCTTCAGCGGTACCAGATCATCTATCATGCCATTGGCTGTTTTTGGAAAAACCACGCTGTTCCCTTCCAGCAGCATTGTTTTAACAACCGCATGCATGAACGTTTTCCGGGTCATGTTTTTATTTGGTGAGATATCTATTTTTTTAGACAACTCATTCTGGACCCGGACATCACCTTTATTGGTGTTCCGCATGAGATGGATCGTCATGGACGATACCAGGTCCGCAATTTTATTAACGGCCATTTGAACTTCCGGGTTATCTGCCAATCGGGTATACCCACTTACAACCAGAGTCTCAAAGGCATCGTTCGAAACCAGCCACGATGAAATTGATTCTCTCTTCTCCGGTTCACCCCGGATCACATTTGTTTTTCTGTTTCGTCTTCCCAATCTTCACTCCTCCTTTTTCTGCTAATTAAACCATTGGTTTGCTTTTCCATCTTTTTCCATGACATCTAACATTTGTACTGCTCCAAAAACACCAGCGTCAAACATATCAATCCTCATCGTTCCACCGTCACCGTCTACTTTTTCATACTGGATCATGTCATCTGTTTTCTCAATGGCCCGTACATTCTGCAGACAGTATTCAAAACCCTGATTATGGAGATAGTAAAACTCTCCATCTTTTGCTTTTTTTTCAATCCTCCGAAACCCTTCAGACTTTTTATAAAAATACTGCGGTTGGTCAACAATTTTAAATCTGCTCTTTTTCATCTTTGTAAAAAATTCTTTTCCAAACTTTTTATCAAACCCGACTATTTTAATTCTAAAACCCATGGTTCGCATTTTTTCAAACCACATGACCACATCGTCATAGTGGACGGTTTTCGTATTGGACATGGTCAATACACCATCGTCTTTCCAGCCGAATAAAGGGATGCTATCCTCTTCTGCCTTTTCCACCGCTGCAGCGATCGGGAAAAACCCATGAGTGATACAGATATCAATTTCTTTTCCCTCAAAGGTGTACCGTCCATACAGAGCCGCGGCTGTCAAGTCATGCATCTTAGAAAGATCCGCTCCGCCATACCAGTTGATTGGAAGGGCGGCCAGTTCTTCCAGTGTCCAGTTATACTGACTATCAGAATTTTGAAACTCATCAAGATTAAAGTATGCTTTCAAGGCGCTGGTGTAGACATTCAAAGATTTTGCAAAAAAATCTTTTCGCTGCTGCGGATCATTCTGGGCCTGCCTGGCATCGTTTAGAATTTCCTCCGGACGAATCGACACCCCATAGGCCGGGTTTGCCATTTCATGAATAACCGGATTAGTATAATCAACGTCACCATCATCATCCTGGTCAGCTTTGCAAATAAAAACATAATACTGTTCATCGGTTACCGTCCCGGCTAATATTTTTTTGCAATACTCAATCCTGCGAAAACAAAAAGAATTCGCATCATCTCCGGCGGTTGTAATCCCGATCATCAATTTGTTGGTATAAGCTTTCATGGCCTCCTTGATGATGTTGTATTGCTTCGGAGTTTTATAAGCGTGAATCTCATCGGCGATGGCCAGATTACAGTTTAATGAATCTTGCCTGTCCGGATTGGCAGCCAGGGCTTGAATGAATAATGATCCGTCGCCCAGGTCGCCAGAAATCGAATGTTCCTGGTTGTTATCAATCACCCGGAAATTTTTCTTTTCTTCCATTTGAAGAAGATTGAAATTTATGAAGTTGAAACTTTCTAATGATTGCTTCATAGCGGCGGCCACAATATATACCTTGCTGCCGCTCCTTCTTTCCAACAACCCCAGCGCCCATGATAAAGCAGCGGCAAAACTGGTCTTGATATTTTTTCGGGGTATAAAAATAAGCGCTTCATGGAAACGCCTAATCTTTGTACCTTTATGATAAAACCCCAGGAGGTTGTAAATAATAACTTTATGGAAAGGCTCCAACAAAAACGGTTTTCCCCTGAGCGGCGTACCGTCCAGCATTTCGCCCTGCATATGGACAAACGTGTTTTCGATGATGTAGATTACAAATTCTGCATCTTTTGTCTTAAACTCATAATCCGTATTTTTCAAATCATTCAAAAACCGTTGGCAACCTTGGATCTGTTCCCGGCATGCTATTTTTCGACCTTCAACGATGCTGTTGGCATACTCCATCACAAGATCGTAATTTTTAGCCATCGAAGTTTTTCAGAATATCCGCCAGGCCAGATCTTTTGGTTTGTTCAGTCGTCACTGACTCCACCGCTTTAGGGTTAAGACAAAGACGATCCGAGTATGCGAGGATATCTTTTCTCAGACTTTCGAGTGTCGCCACGATTGCAGATTTTTTTGTACCGCCGGCGCCGGTCGATGTTTCATATGCACAATCTGATTCGGCAAACTTTTTGTTCGCATCTGCATATTGAACCAACAGATCTGCGTATACATTTATGATGCTCTCATATTCTGGCTTGTGCGTTCCGAGTCTTTTCATGTCCTCAATGATTTTACCTTTTTCCACCCGGACGTTAAATTCATATTCTGTTTCCGTTTTTTTTCTTCTCGCCCGTGCCACTCGATCACCTCCCTTCGTGGTCAAAAAAAGTTTTCTGGCGGTCGCTCTATTGGAAAGAGTTACCCTATCCAATGAATATTATTTTTGATAATTTTCATTTTAGGTGGGGGGGATTGGCTTTGTTACATCATTTCTCATAATCATCTTCTGGACTTCAAAGCTTTTGTCCCTTTTTCCGGATGTTCAATGTTGTGGTGTTTTGCACAAAGTGTCCTGCCGTTAGCTACGTCATACTGCAGCTCTGGATAGTCTTCCCTGGGTTTTACGTGGTGCGCAATGGTTCCTTCCCGGAGTATTCCGTAACGCTTGCACTCCTGGCATTGGTAGTTGTCTCGCCTTAATACTTTGGCTCGCCATGCCTTGTGCTTCTTGGTCTGATAGTATGGATCACTCTTCATCATCCTTCTCCCTTACTACGGTTACGGTTCGTGTAATAAATACAGCCGGTCTGTTTGTCCGGATGCTTCAATGCCACAACATCTAAGCAGTGTCCGTCGTGATTGTACCCACATTCAATTCGTTCACATCGAGTACATAATCCATGGCATCCCCAACGATTTAGGCAGAATGTGCAGTGATCGTTAGTCATGAGTTAACTCCTTGCATATAAAAAGACACCGGTTGCCCGATGCCTCATTTACATAATTTTACTTATACACATTGTAAACTCTATATATGGCGCACACAATGGCATTAATTGTGCGCTCATTGTGCATTTGTCAAGTGCTCAGGTAAACAGTTCGGTGATGGCTTCATCACTGAATAGAATGATCTTCAGCTCATTCACCAGCCGGCTTTTATTCCTGGTTATCGTTGATATATCTTTGCCGAACATCTCAGCAATCTGTTCATGGGTTTTGATCTCAAAGTACTTTGCCGGGATGATTTCATAATAAGGATCCTCGATAAGCTTACC
>NZ_JAUSPS010000029.1 GCF_030652775.1 Acetobacterium sp.
TTTGAAGTCGAGCTTTTGGTCAGAATCGGAAATCTGTATTATCGGGTTTCTGATGAGGAGATAGAAAAAGTCGAAGGCATCTTAGAACGCCTGGATATCAGAAAATTGAGCTCCCGTAGAATTGGCGAGCTCAGCGGCGGACAAAGACAACGTGTTTTTATTGCTCAAGCCCTGGCTTCTGAACCAGAAATTTTAATCTTGGATGAACCAACCAGTAGTCTTGACTTATATTATCAGTTTGAAATGCTTGAAATGATTAAGAACTTGACCGTAAGTGAAAGTTTTACAACCATTACTACCTTGCATCAATTGAATTTAGTGTCACGGTTTGCGGATAGTGTGATTGTACTGGATGAAGGAAGTGTTTACAAACAAGGGACACCGGAAGAAGTGCTGACCATTGAATTACTCAAGAATGTTTATAAAATGAGAACAGAAATATTTAGAACCAGTGATGGCTATACCAATATTGTTCCGGTATGTCAATGTAACGAATGGAGGTAAAAATGGAATTACACGAAAGAGTTGTTGAAGGCTGGCAGATATCAGCAGAGGGCTATAGCGACATTATTAATGATGAATTGATAAAAGATGACGCGGTTCTCTGGACAAAGATGCTAAAAAAGCTGTTGCCAAAAAGCGAGAAGCCGCTTAGAATACTGGATGTTGGCACCGGTCCCGGATTTTTTGCAATTATTTTATCAAAATTGGGACACCAGGTTGTAGGGATTGATGTTACCCAGGAGATGGTCTATTTTGCCAAAAATAATGCGGATAAAGAAGGCGTAGCACCGTTGTTTTTGCAAATGGATAGTCAGAAGTTGACGTTTCCAGAAAACACCTTTGATCTCATTATCAGCCGAAATGTGGTATGGACCCTGGATCAGCCTTTAAGTGCTTATTGTAATTGGCATAAGGTGTTAAAACCAGAAGGAAAGCTGATCGTATTTGATGCTGACTATTTGGCAGATATCAGAGATGAGGCACTTAAAACTATAATCGAAGCAAATAGAAAAGAATATATTGATTTGTATGGTAAACCCAAGGTTAGTTTTGAAGATTACGAAAAAGCACGCGGGTTTAGAGTCAATCTTCCCCTGGCGGATAAAAAAAGACCAGATTGGGATTTAGAAATCCTGAATCAGCTTGAGTTTAAGGATTTTGGCTGGCAAGATGTTTCAAAAGACGTATATAATGAACAACGATTTAAGCTCTATAAATATCAGCCAATGTTTATGCTATGGGGGATTAAATAGCAATTAATTAGTGATAGGAGCCATAAAAAATTGACGATGACGCGTAAAGGATGATTGCGTTGTTCATCGATTTCGGTTGACATGCGCCATTGATTATGAGAGAATAACAAAAAGAACACTAAAAAAGAATACAGTAGATAACAAAGTCATGAAGACTTAATCGGATCAGAAGATCAGCTTATTTCTTTGTGGCTTTTTTTAATTGTAACAGATGAGAAGAGGAAAAATAATGGAAAACATTCTGGAAAAAGTGGAACAATATTGGGATAAACGCTCAGAAGGTTATTCTGAGGTCAATGTGGCAGAGCTGAATAGTTATAAAATGGATGTCTGGAAAGAGCTGATCAATCGTCATAAACCAGTGGTAATTGGTCGTAAACTGAAAGTTTTGGATATTGGCACCGGCCCGGGTTTCTTTGCCATTACCATGGCATCCTGCGGTTATGATGTGACGGCGGTGGATTATACTGATGCCATGCTCCATAAGGCTAAACAAAATGCTGGTCATTACCAGACCCAAATTAACTTCATGCAGATGGATGCCCATCAACTTAGCTTTGAAGACAATAGCTTCGATCTGATTATCACCCGGAACCTGACCTGGAATCTGGAACGTCCGGACGATGCCTATCGAGAATGGCATCGGGTGTTGGCACCAGGTGGACGGATGCTGAACTTTGATGCGAACTGGTATCTCCATCTCTTCGATGAAGAAAAAAGAGAGGAATATTTTCAAGATCGGATTAACTCAAAGGAAGAGGGTGTCAATGATCACTATATTCATACCGATGCCACGGCGATGGAAGAAATTGCCAAAAATCTGCCGTTGAGCCGCACCATGCGACCCCAATGGGATACCGCAGTGCTGATCAATACCGGTTTTAAAAAGGTGCTGGTTGAGCAGGAAATTGGCGAGTTGGTGTGGAACAAAGAGGAACAGGTTAATTATGGTTCCACCCCAATGTTTATGATTTTTGCTGAAAAGTAAATTATGTAGAATTGGATTTAAAAGACAAAATAAACAATAAGCCAGTGAGGTAGTTATTCTCTGAAGAGAATTCTACCTCACTTTTTTAGTTAAACCTGAAATTTAAATTGATGTACCGAGGATTACAAAAACGACAAAGGAGAAATGATGGATAACAGACCAAGCTGGTTCGTAAGTGTATGTTATGACGGTGGCGAAGAACAAACATCACGTTTTATCAGAGAAGGTTTTTGGGAAAACTATTATTCGGAAAAATCCGGGGATCTGATCAAAGAGATTAAGATTGGCGATCGGATTGCCTTAAAAGCGACCCACAACAAAAAAAACAAAGTCCCTTTCAATACCAATGGAAAAATTGTTTCAGTCATGGAGATTAAGGCCATTGGGATCGTGACCAGAAATTATTATGATGGCAAAAAAATAGCGGTTAACTGGACTAAGGTTGAGAGATTAAAAGAGTGGTACTTTTTTACATTTATCAGAAGCATCTGGAAAATTAAACCAAACCCCAAGAATTGGATGTCCAAAGAGCTCATTGATTTTACCTTTAATAATATGCCTCAGGATATTAATCGTTTCCGGAATGAACCCTATTGGAAAAAGCGTTTTATGAAAGACGTTACCTACACGGAGGAAATTATCACAGTTTTAAAACAGTTGGATGGAGAAGCTCATCTCTCCTACATCCAGGAAGAAATACGCAAAAGAAAAAAAATAAAAGATATCGAAAAAAATCCCAACTGGCGGGCAGAAATCCGCTTTACTCTGCAAAAACAAAGCAGCGATTCCAAATCCTTTGCTAATGGTGATGATTTATTCTACCGGAAATCATTCGCCAGTGAGGTTTGGGGTCTTCGGGAAATGTCAAAAAAACCCGTTCAAGCTTACTCAAAAGATATGTTTCTGGCTGAAACATTGATGGAAGGGGAAAAATATGATGAGATTTGCAGCGCTCTTAAAGAAGAGAAACGTTTAATAATAAAAAGAGTGCCAGGGGCTGGTAAAAAGTTTATGGCAAAAAGACTGGCGTATTCGCTACTACAAGAAAAAGATGAAGAACGGGTGCTACTATTTAAGCTGAGTCATAATCAAGTGGGTGGCGATTGCGTAAAAAATTCAAACAATATCCCCAGATATCAAAAGTGTGACTCCTTGCTGGATGAATCTGGTTTTATGGCATTTTGTCAAAAAGCAATCACTGATCATCGGAACGACTACTATTTCATTATCGATGAAATAAACCGTGAAAATCTAAATACCATTCTGGTTGACTTATTGCTCTTGTTCAAAAGAGATAAGATGGTGCCAAGGGATTCTAAAAACAAACCGAAGCGGGATCGGAATTTATGGATACCGGAGAATCTCTACATTATTGGGATGATGGATATGGGCGATTTGTGTCTGCGACTCATTGATGAAAAACTAAAACAGTATTTTCGCTTTGTTGAGCTTGAACCGGCATTTGGAATTATAAAATTCTCTAAGAATAATAAGCAAATGGCAGAAAGGCTATCCCGATAATTTAATTGACAGGAAGCAAGGCTTATGAGAAAATGACGCAAACATAGAAATGAAAATATAGAACGAATGAGGTCATGAAGACCAAGTGCGATCAGAAGATCGGTTTGGTTTCTCATGCTTTTTTTTATTATAAAATAATTATACTGTGTAACAAAGTTGAATAAATATTAACTGCAGTAAATTGCGATGATGTATTACCCCAAAATAAACAGAAAACATTCTTAAGGAGGAAGCATGAGTCAGGTTAAGAATCACACCCATGCAAAAGATAGCACACCAGAAATTAGTACGACAGATCATGATCAAAAACCCCATACCCATAGCCATTCAAAAGCTGTTATCAACCGTCTGTCAAAAGCGATTGGCCATCTGGAATCGGTTCGCAAGATGGTTGAATCCGGGCGAGACTGTTCCGAAGTGCTGATCCAACTTGCAGCGGTTAAGGCGGCCATTAATAACACCGGTAAGATCATTCTCCAGGATCATATTGAAAACTGCATTGTCAGTGCTGTACGTGAAGGCGATGATCAGGCCATCGAGGAATTAAACAAGGCCATCGACCGGTTTATGAAATAATAAAATCAAAGAATAGTAAGGAGCATAACAGTGAAAATAAAAATCGAAAATTTAAGCGTCGAAAAAGGGCATAAAACAAGTGCTTATATCCCGGTTCCCCAAACAGATCTAAGCCTGCCAGTTACTATCATTAATGGAGAAAAGGTCGGAAAAACAGTCTTAATTACCAGTGGTATTCATAATGCCGAGTACACCGGGATTCAAACGGCCATCGAACTCGCCGCCGAATTACAGCCGGATGAAGTAAACGGATGTCTGATTCTGATCCATCCGGTTAATATCAGCGGATTTGAAAACCGCACCATGAGTGCAGTTGCCGAAGATGGAAAAAATCTTAACCGACTTTTCCCTGGTAACGCCAATGGCACGATGGGCGATAAAATCGCCCATTTTATTGTAACCGCCTTTTTGAGCCAGACGGATTATTATATTGATCTCCATGCCGGGGACGGTTTCGAAACATTGACCCCTTATGTTTATTATGTGGGCGCCGCAGCGGCGGCGGTGGTGGAACAATCAAAAGCCATGGCCGAAAAAATCAATGTTCCCTATATGGTCAAGTCATTTACGGCAACTGGGGGCGCCTATAATTATGCCGGTTCCTGTGGGATTCCCGGTATTTTGATTGAGCGGGGCGGCGAAGCGCGTTGGTCTAAAGCAGAAATTCATCTTTATAAGGCGGATGTTAAAAACGTTCTGAGATCATTAAAAGTATTAAATGGGGCGGTTAATCAGAGTGCCCAAAAGCCAGTTGATGTGGTCGATGTTATTTATGAAACAGCACGGGTAACCGGTTGTTGGTATCCCAATCAGAAACCGGGCGAATTTGTAAAAAAGGGCGCGACTCTGGGTGTGATCAAAGATTATTTCGGCAACGTTCTGGCGATTAGTGAAGCGGAGTACGATGGTGTGGTGCTTTATCAGGTTAGCTCTCTTTGTGTCATTGAAAATGATATCCTGATCACTTATGGAAAAGTAGCGGTTTAGATAAGATAAATCAGTAAGACAAATCAGTATACTTATACATAGGCTAGCGCTAGCGCTAACGTGTTAGTGTAACCATCGGACAACCAGTTGTTTAGCATTAGAAAGAGAAGTAACCAGACGATGAAAGACAATCGATTTAAGAAGGTTTGTGATATGATTGAATTAAAACAATTAAAATATTTTGTTGTTTGTGCCGATGTGGGTTCTTTTAGTAAGGCGGCAGAAATATTATATACCACTCAACCCAACGTCAGTAAAGCCATTAAAGCCCTGGAAGAGCATCTGGGCTTTGATCTATTTCACCGGAAAAGCCGCGGAATTTTGCTTTCCACTAGGGGTAAGCACGTCTATGAGTATGCCTGCAAAGCCATTGAAAACATTGAAATGTTGTCTTCTTTTTCACAAACAGATCGCATTGAACAATTGCAGATCTCCAGTAATCCCAGTTCCTGGATAGCCAATGTTTTTGCGGATTTTTACAATCATTTTCATGTGGAGAGACTTCATTTTCAACTGTATTCCGCTTCGGTGGAGGATATTATTAAACGGGTGGCTAGTTACCAGGACGAAATCGGCTTTGTCTATGTGATGAGCAATCAGAATACCGCCTTTCAATACGTATTATCCCGAAATCATCTGGAATTTGTCGAACTCAAAAAAACCCAGGTGGTACTTTATATTGGACAAGAACATCCGCTTTATACGGCTAAAGAAATCAGTGAAGAGGAATTAAAAAAACTGAAACTAGTTCAGTGTTATGAGGACGAATTTGATCTCAATAACTACTGGAAAATAACTAATCCCCAGGGAAAGGATGTGCCCACACTAGAAAGTGTTGTGGTAACCAACAGTGACTGCGTGATGCAGCAGTTGCTACAAACCACCGATCTTGCCAATATCAGCAGTGGATATATCACCGATCAGATTGATGAAAAAGAACTCAATGGGATACCCCTGTATGAAAAGGAAAATATGGTGATGTTTGGCTATATTAAAAGATCCAATGAAGATCTCAGTAACTGGGGAAACAAATTTATTGAATTCATCATCAGCAATCTGGAGTCGTAAAAGCAAAGACAAGGAAATCCCAATAAGCTGAAGGAATGTTTAAGTATGCAAAATTGGAATAGCTAAAGACCCCTGCGGGGGGTTGTAAAGCAAAAACTTCAATGTTAGAATAGCAAACAGAAGGTATGAATAACCGTAAGAAATTAATCATATTTTAAATAAGTATCACGATTTTATTGAAATAATGTCGTATAAGAAAATTGAATAAGTTGTTATGAGTGCTGTTGAATAGAAATTCAATAGAGAATAGGAAAATGGGTTGAAATCCCATGCTGTCCCGCAGCTGTAAGCGAGGAGTCTGATTTCATGATGTCACTGGTATCCGTATAGATACTGGGAAGGCGAAATCAAGATGATGACCCGCAAGCCAGAAGACCTGCTTATAATGAGATTCGTTGTTGACCTACGAGAAGGATAGGTAGATGGATGTTAAACGCTTATAATGGTGAATTCTGCCTTATTGTGCCGATGACTCCTTATCTTTTTCGAGATAAGGAGTTTTTTTAAGCCAATTTATATAAGACTAAAAAAATGATCCGTGATCTTTTTATGAAGGGCGGGATTAATAAATAGAAAGAGAAAACATCAGCTATGCAAGAAAGGTATAACAGAAAATGAAAAAATATATCGGGAAACGTTTGTTTCAGTTGATTCCCATCATTCTGGGGATTACGCTTTTATCATTCACCCTGATGCAGACTGCTGCGGGAGATGCGGTGGATGCGCTATATGACAATAGCGGGGGCGTGTCCGAAGCTGTCAAAGCAGAAAAACGGGAAGAGCTGGGATTGGACAAGCCTTTTTTAATTCAATATACGACCTGGCTGGGCGGTGTGGTCACCGGGGATATGGGGGTTTCCTATATTTCTAATAAACCGGTCTTCGATACCTTTGTTTCAAAACTACCAGCAACGATCTTCTTGACTCTTACTTCGATTCTGCTTACCGTTCTGATTTCCATCCCCTTTGGAATTTTAGCGGCAGTCCGCCACAATCGATTCACCGACTACCTGATTCGTTTTTTCAGTTTTATTGGAAATTCCCTGCCTGGTTTCTTTGTTT
Organism: Acetobacterium sp.; assembly: GCF_030652775.1. GTDB lineage: Bacteria > Bacillota > Clostridia > Eubacteriales > Eubacteriaceae > Acetobacterium. The sequence continues at coordinate 7,459 of NZ_JAUSPS010000029.1, forward strand.
CACTGCTGCTTATTTATTTTTTTGCCTTAAAACTCAAACTGTTTCCGGTGATGGGGAGCGGCGGCTGGAAGAGCATTGTCCTGCCGACGCTGACGCTGGCGTTCGCCATGGCGTCCAAATATACCAGACAGGTTCGCACCACAGTGTTAGAAGAACTGGATAAAGATTATGTTCTGGGAGCCCGGGCCAGAGGGGTAAAGGAGCCGGTGGTGCTTTATGCCAGTGTGCTAAAATCGTCAATGCTGACGATTATCACCCTGCTGGCGCTATCGATTGGATCACTGTTGGGGGGGACTGCCATTGTTGAATCGATTTTCATGTGGGATGGCGTGGGTAAACTGGCAGTGGATTCGATTATGATGCGGGACTACCCGATGATTCAGGCCTATGTGATCTGGATGGCACTTATTTATGTGCTGGTCAACCTGATTACCGATCTGATGTATCATTATCTTGATCCCCGAATTCGACTGGAACAGGAGGCATAGACATGGAATTGACAACCGTTAAAGCGACGACAATTAAGATCAGAGCCCATAAAAAACAGCAAGACCGGATTATGATCAAGTTAGTTATTTTTATGGCTCTGGTGATATTGCTGCTTTTTATAGCTGCGTTTGCAGCACAGCTGGTACCATACGATCCTTACGCTCAGGATCTGACAATTGCATTACAGGCACCCAGTCAGGCGCATCCTTTTGGAACCGACCGCTATGGTCGGGATATGTTATCCCGGGTGATTATGGGCGGCCAAACCACCATTTACTCAGCCTTGCTGCTGGTGGGGGTGATCACCACTTTTGGTACCCTGGTGGGGTTATTTTGCGGTTATAAGGGCGGCAAAATTGATTCATTCATCATGCGGGTATCCGATATTTTTCTGGCCTTTCCCGGTATGGTTTTTGCCATTGCTGTGGCCGGTGTTTTAGGCGGCGGCATCATCAATGCGGTGGTGGCACTGGCCTGTATTTCCTGGCCAAAGTTTGCCAGGCTGGCCAGAGGGCAGGTTTTAGCCATTAAAAATATGCCCTATATATCCGCGGCCAAACTCAGTGGTTCTCGACCCACAAAAATTGTCTTTAAGCATATTCTGCCCAATATAACCGGCCCGATTCTGGTTACTGCGACCCTGGATATTGGTACCATGATGATGGAGCTGGCCGGCTTATCCTTTTTAGGGCTGGGAGCCATGCCGCCCATTGCCGAATGGGGATCAATGATGAGTGATGGACGGAGTATGTTACAGACCGCACCATGGGTAATTCTAGCACCAGGTTGTGCTATTTTTATAGCAGTAATGTTATTTAACTTACTGGGGGATACAGTTAGAGATGTGCTGGATCCCAAAACAAAAAAAGAGAAATTTACTTGGAGGAGAAAATGAAAAAGAAAAGCAAGGTGTTAACCTTAGTGTTAACAGGGGTGTTGGTTGCCGGGATGTTATCCGGTTGTGGAACGGCTGGCAGCACAAAAAGTGCGGAGGAAAAGGTGTTTAATTATGGCACCATGGCCTATAGTACGGGCAATTCAAATGTGGGAATGAATCCCCATGAATCATATATCGGCTGGTCAACCCTGCGTTATGGGGTGGGTGAAACCCTATTTAAATTTAATGAAAAGATGGAACTGGAACCCTGGCTGGCAAAAGACTATGAACAGATTGATGAGTATACCGTGAAAATTAATCTGAGAGACGATGTTAAATTTTCCAACGGTAAAAAAATGACGGGCGAAGCCGTCAAGGCTTGTTTGGATGACCTGATCGCTGTGCATGACCGTGCCCCTAAAGATTTACAGATCAAATCGATTACCGCCGATGGTCAAAGCATTACGATCACAACGGAGATCAAGTCCCCGTCATTGGTCAACTACCTATGTGATCCTTATGGATGCATCATCGATATGGAAGCCGGAGTTACTGCCGATAAAAACGTGGTCGGAACTGGTCCCTATGTGGCCAAAACAATCACCGATAAAGAAATTAATCTGGTAGCCAATATGGACTACTGGGGTGGCAAACCAAAGGTGGGCACCGTTAATGTGAAGAGTATTACCGATGGCGATACCCTGACCATGGCACTGCAAAGCGGCGAAATTGATGCGGCTCAGGGGCTGCCCTATGCCAGCCTGGAACTGTTCCAGAGCAATGATGACTATACCATCAGTTCCACTAATACCTCCCGAGTCTATCAGGCAGCTTTGAATTATAATTCAGCTGCGATCAAGGATGATGCTGTCCGCAAAGCCATGGCTATGAGTATGGACAAAGATGGGTTTACCACTGTTTTATTACAGGGGAACGGAACCCCGGCGATTGGCCCATTCCCTGCTAACTTTACCTTTGGTGGTGATGCAGTTAAAGATACCAGCTACGATATTGAAGGGGCTAAAAAAGTGTTGGAGGCAGCCGGATGGGTTGATACAGACGGCGACGGGATCCGGGAAAAAGACGGCCAGAAGCTGTCAATTAAATGGCTGACCTACACCTCCCGACAAGAACTGCCGCTGTTAGCCGAATCGGTTCAGGCCTCCTATAAACTAGTTGGAATTGACGTTCAAGTCAATGCCACTGACAGTTATAAAGATTTCTTGAAAGCGGGCGACTACGATGTCTTTGCCAATGCCTTTGTCACCGCACCTACCGGCGACCCGCAATATTATTTTACCACTCATGTGGTTGACGGCTCCGATTATAACCGGGGACATTATCACAACGACAAAGTCGAAACCTTAGTTGCCCAGCTCCGAAATGAATTTGATACCGAAAAACGCAGTGATCTGGCGGTTCAAATTAGCCAACAGGTTTTAAATGACAATGCCTATATTTATGCATCCCATTTAAAAATGTCCTTCGTCATGAAAAAAGGCGTGACCGGATTTACCGCTCACCCATCGGATTATTATGAAATCACCGCCAACCTGGATATCAATTAATAATTAAATCGATCTGGATATCAATGAGTAATTAAAATAAATAATCAAATTGCAATCAAAAGGAAGAAAACATGCAGCCATTATTGAAACTTCAAAATATCGAAATATCCTATGACGGAGAACCGATGGTCACAAATGTCAGCCTGACGATGAACCCGGGCGAGATTCTGGGCATTGTAGGGGAATCCGGCAGCGGAAAAAGCACCTTGATCAAAGCGGCTATGGGTCTGCTGGACGCTTGCGGTTCGGTTAATAAGGGCGACATCTTCTACAAGGGTCAGAATGTCCTGGAACTTGGTGATGAGCAGCTCCGAACCATGCGGGGGCCGGAAATGGGGATGATTTTTCAGAACTGCGGCAGTGCCCTGTGCCCGATCAGAACCATCGGCGATCAGCTATATGAAACCATGGAACAGCATGGGTATAAAGACCGTGAAGCAGTAAAGAGCCGGGCCGAAATCCTGTTTAATAAGATTAATCTCAAAGATTGTGACCGGATTTTAGACAGTTACCCGTTTGAACTGTCCGGCGGAATGAATCAGCGGGTGGGGATTGTGATGGCGATGATTCTGGAACCGGATCTGCTCTTTGCCGACGAACCCACCTCGGCTCTGGATGTAACAGTTCAGGCTCAGGTGGTGCGGGAAATGATGGCGCTACGAGATGAATTCGGAACTGGGATTGCCATCGTTACCCATAATATCGGGGTGGTTTCGCATATGGCCGATCAGGTTGCAGTGATGTGCAAGGGAAAGCTGGTTGAGTATGGTAATACCCGGGATGTCATTGATGATCCTCAGGAAGCCTACACCAGACAATTGATACAGGCAGTCCCGCGAATCAGGAGAAGGTGAAGTAATGGATGCAGTTTTAGAAGTCCGACATCTGAAGAAAACATATAAAAAAGGAAAAAATCTTATCAATGCGGTTGAAGACATCAGTTTTGAAGTTCAAAAAGGGGAGTGTCTGGGTCTGGTTGGCGAAAGCGGCAGTGGAAAAAGCACGTTGGCAAAAATGATCACCGGTTTGGAACCGGCTGACCAGGGAGACATTCTGCTCAATGGAAAAACCATCACTGGTCTTAACGGAAAAGCCCAGCGGGCGGTTTACCGGGATATTCAAATGGTCTTTCAGATGCCGGCGGATTCCTTCAATCCCCGGATTAAACTGGGAGAGGGGATTATGGAAAGTATGATCAATCAGGGGGTAGCGCGAAATGAAGCTAAAACAAGAGCTCAGGAGTATCTGAAAATATGCGGATTAAGCCCGGAGTTTGCCGACCGCTATCCCTACCAGGTCAGCGGCGGCGAGTGCCAGCGGGCGTCGATTGCCAGAGCTATTGCCATTAACCCCCAGTTACTGATTTGTGATGAAGCAACCAGTGCTTTGGATGTGACTGTTCAGGCTCAAATTGTTAAGCTGCTGGCTCAATTCAAGAAAAAATCAGGAATGGCTCAGCTGATGATCTGTCACGATCTGGCTCTGGTTCAGGAAGTCTGTGACCGGGTACTGGTTATGCATAACGGTCGGGTGGTGGAAGAAGGAACTCCGGATCAGATCATTATGCATCCCCGGGAAGCATACACCCAAAAACTTATCGAATCGATTTTTTAGAAGCCGGAAAAGCTGGAAGGGCAAACCCTTTCAGCTTTTTTCATTGATAGAAATGGTGAGTAAGTAGTTTTGGTTGACAAAAATAGTGATCTGTGTAAAAATATAAGAAATGAATACTTGTATATACAAAGTCATGAAGGCTTGTTTGCGGTTCGGAAACCGTTTCATTCTTCATGTCTTTTTTTTATGCCTGAAATAGGGTTTAACAATAATATCAAAAGTAAAAGAATAAAATGCGTTCTTTTGAAAAGGGAGTAAGATGCTGGAAATCATCGCGATTGAAAAAAAATTTGATAACAAGAAGGTATTGGATAATATTAATTTTATCGTGAATAAAGGGGAATTCTTTGGTTTGCTTGGCTCTAATGGCGCCGGTAAAACGACCATGATCAAACTCATTTCCACGCTATTGTTGCCTTCTGATGGAAAAATTCTGCTGGATGGAAAAGAAATAACCCGAAATAATGTGCAGATAAAAAAGAAAATCACTACCGTAACCCAGGAATACACCTTACGCGGGGATATGGATGTCGATGAAATTATGGAATATCAGGGGAGGCTTTATCAGCTGCCCCGGGAACAACGAAAGAAAGATTCGAAAAATTTGCTGGAATTCTGCGGGCTAATGGAACATCGAAAAAAAAGAGTTCGGGAACTGTCAGGTGGGATGAAACGAAAACTGATGCTGTGTCGGGCATTGTTGCCCAAACCGGAACTGGTGCTTCTGGATGAACCAACTGTAGGGCTTGATCCATTTTCCCGGCGGCAGATATGGGATTTGATCAGTGGCTTGAATCAACAGGGGATGACCTTTATTCTCACCACCCATTATATGGAAGAAGCCCAGATGCTCTGCCAACGAATTGCCCTGATCGATCAGGGGCAGCTTCTGGAAATAGCACCGCCGCAAGAACTGATTAACCAGTTGGGAAACATTGCCATTAATGTGGTGACGCCGGTGGGGATTCAACAAAAATATTTTAAAAACAGAGAACGGGCGTTGGATTATGCTAAAAATTTAAGTGATCCCTTTACCCTGCGGGAAACAAACCTTGAAGATGTGTTTATTAAGCGTTTAGGAAGGGGGATTGATTAGGTGGCGATACTAACCGTCTTATGGGAAAAATGGATCGAATTTAAACATGAGTGGCAAAAAATCACGGTGACGGCAATGATCAGCCCCATTTTATATTTGCTGACCTTTGGTTTGGGTCTGGGCATGGACAAAATGGTGGACGGTCATACCTATATGGCTTTCTTAATTCCCGGGATTATCGCACTAACCACCATGAATGCCAGCTTTAATGCGATTGGCATGTCTTTAAACGTTCAGCGGCTATATGAAAAATCCTTTGATAATGTGTTGGCATCACCCACGCCTTTGGGACAGTATATCATCGGCCAGATGGTTGGCGGCAGTTTAAGGGGAATATATGCCGGAAGCCTGATTCTGGGCATTACCTTTATTTTTGGAGCACCGATTCAGGTAAACCTGCTCTTTTTTCTGGTGATGTTGCTTAATGGGATGGCATTTTCGGCTCTGGGTGTGATGGCGGCAATCGTTTCAAAAACCCACGCAGATATCAGCCGCTTTTCAACCTTTGTGATTTTGCCGATGACATTTATCTGTAATACCTTTTTTCCAGTGGCCAATATGCCCCCACTGTTAAAGGGCGCGGTGCAAATACTACCATTAACCCATTCAAGTGGTTTGCTGAGGCAGATTTCCTATGGCGAACCGGCCAGTTTGACCAGTTTTTGCATCCTGATCGTCTATACCATTTTTTTTATGGTCATTGCGTTGATTAAAATTAATAAGAGTAAAAACTTATAGCAGGAAAGGAGGCTCAGATATGAATCAAAATTATTACCCCTTTAGCGCCATCATCGGACAGGAAGCCATGAAAAAAGCATTACTGCTTAATGTGGTGAATCCTAAAATCGGCGGCGTCCTGATTAATGGGGAAAAAGGAACGGCGAAATCCACGGCAGTCCGGGCTTTGTCACCACTGATTGATAAAAAGATTGTAGAAATGCCATTATCAATTTCGGAAGACCGTCTGGTGGGTTCTATTGATATGGAAAAAACCCTGGAAGGTGGTTCAGTTTACTTTGAAGAAGGCGTGCTGAAAAAGGCGGATCAAAATATCTTATATGTCGATGAGGTTAATTTGCTCCAGGACTATATCATTGATATTCTACTCGATGTCAGTGCCAACGGGATGAACCGAATTGAGCGGGAAGGGGTTTCCTTTTCCCACCAAAGTGATTTTATTCTGGTCGGTACCATGAATCGTGAAGAAGGCGAATTGCGGCCTCATTTTCTCGATCGGTTCGGGCTTTATGTGAATATCCAGGGGGAGAAAGATCCTCGGGTACGGGTTGAAATATTAAAAAATAGACATGCATATGAAGAAAATCGTCAGGTTTTTTGTCAGTCTTTTAGGGATCAGGAAACAAAATTTAAAGGTCTGATTTCAGAAGCCAAAGAGCGGATGAAGCAGATAATCGTGACCGAAGAAAATCTGCAAAAAATTATTTCGCTTTGTCTACAGGCCAACGTGATGGGTCACCGGGCTGATTTGGTAATGGAACAGACCGCCAAAGCAATTGCGGCCTTAAATGGTCGCATTGAGATAAACGATCAGGACATTGAGGAAGCGGCTTTTTTTGCCTTAATGCATCGGCAAAAAGAGCGGTCACCGCAGCAACAGGAAGAGGAAAATACTGATTCTCAGGAACCAGAAGAGGAACCGGAACAGCGAGAGAATCAACCAGAACTGGAAGATGATGATGCCCCTTCGGAAGAGGAGAACCCGCATCCGGAGCAGGATGAAGAAAAGCAGTCAGAAAAAGATGACAATAACAAGGAACAGCCGAAACCGGGTAAACCGCAGACCGAGAATTTTGAAATCGGACAGGACTTTAAACTGAAAGATTTCGGACATCGATCAGATCGAAGAGTCAGACGAGGACAGGGCAAACGGACAAATAGTCGCAGTGCCTCCAAATCCGGACGCTATATCTTTACGACTATGCAGCGGAAAAACAATGATCTGGCACTGGATGCCACCATTCGTGCCGCCGCTCCTTTTCAGGGGCAACGAAAGTCTAATGGAATGGCGATTAATATCCGGGAAGAGGATATTCGGGAAAAGGTGAGACAAAAGAAGATTGCTAATCTGCTGGTCTTTGTGGTCGATGCCAGCGGTTCCATGGGTGCCAACCAGCGAATGGTGGAGACCAAGGGAGCCATTATGTCGCTGCTTAAAGATGCTTACGTCAAACGGGATAAAATCTGCCTAGTGGCTTTTCGTGGCGAAGAGGCGCAGGTTCTGCTTCCGCCCACACGTAGTGTGGAACGGGGTTATAAACTGCTGGAAAACATGGAAATCGGTGGCAAGACCCCCTTAAATGCAGGCTTGACCAAAGGCATTCAGGTGATTAAGAGTGAGCTGAAAAAGGCACCGGAACTGATGCCGATGATGATTGTCATCACCGATGGAAAGGGTAATGTCAGTCTTGCGGATGACAAGAAACCAAAAGCGGAACTGTTTGAAATCGGCGAGAAAATTAGAGAATTCAAGCAGATTAATACGATGGTTATCGATATCGAAAAACAGGGAATGATGCGTTTCGGTATCGCCAAAGAACTGGCAGGAATGATGAACTCGGAATACCGGGCAATGGATGAACTAAATAGTGACAAAATTTTAACTATGGTAGAAAGCATAAGGGGAACAGCATGACACATTATATGAAGAAAAACATGACCTATCCGTTTACCGCCATCATCGGGCAGGAAGCAATGAAATTGGGGTTGATCTTAAATGTTATCGATCCAAAAATCGGCGGGGTATTGGTTTTTGGTGAAAAAGGAACCGGGAAATCGACTGCGGTTCGAGCCATTGCCAATCTGCTTCCGGAAATTGACGTGGTCAAGGATTGTCCGTTCCGATGTGATCCCCATGATCACGGATCATTGTGTGAAAATTGCCGCACCAGGGTGAAAAATGGCGAAACCCTGGAAGTTGTCAAAGATAAGATGCGGGTGGTTGATCTCCCGGTTTCGGCCACTGAAGATCGGGTGGTGGGATCTCTGGATATTGAAGAAGCCATCCAGCATGGCAAGAAAAAGTTTGATCTGGGGGTACTGGCGCAGGCCAACCGGGGCATTCTCTATGTCGATGAGATCAATCTTTTAGATGATCACATTGTCGATTTGCTGCTGGACTCAGCAGCCATGGGGGTGAATACGGTGGAACGGGAAGGCATTTCATTTTCACACCCGGCTCAATTTATTCTGGTCGGAACCATGAACCCGGAAGAGGGTGAACTGCGGCCGCAGCTTTTGGATCGTTTTGGTTTTTCTGTGGATATTAAAGGAATCAAAGATCCGGCGCAGCGAATTGACATCGTTAAAAGACGAGGCGCTTTTGAAGCGGATCCCCATGAATTTCTGCATCGTTATCAGGCGCAGGAAACAGCGCTCAGCGATCAGATTGGTAAAGCCCGAGGGTTGCTACCACAGGTGACCATCGGAGATGAACTGCTGCTGACCAATGCAAAAATCGCCATTGCGCTGGAAGTTGATGGTCACCGTGGTGACTTGACCCTGATGAAAGCGGCACGGGCCATGGCGGCCTTTAAAGGGCATCAGCCAGTTGACCAAGAAGACATTCGGGCAGTAGTTGAAATGGTATTCCTTCATCGACTGAAGTCGCTGCCGTTTGAAAAAACAAAGAATTTTAACATCAATCTGGTCAATTCGATCATTGATGAAGAGGCGGTGTTATTAAATCAGGAAAAGGCAGGCTGAAAATGAAAACCATTATTGCAATTCTATGGCATAAATCAGCCAACCGACTCCGCATGATCACCCCCTATTTAAGAGACCGGGTGAATTTGAAAATTTATTCCGCTGCTGAACTGGGTGACGGCAGGGCAGACCTTGATGCCTTATATCGGGAAATGGACAAAGCTGACGGATTTTTGTTTAATGTCACCGTGTCCGATTCGGTATGGAGTGAGATTGAAGAGTATGCTGCAGCAAAAACCACACCGATTGTCTATGTCGGCGGGGAAGCCATGAGCCATGTAAAAAACAAAGAATCCCTGAAGTATTCGGCTTACTGCAATCAATATTACCATTATAGCGGTAAAGAAAATCTGGTTAATATGATTCTGTATATGGTCACCGAGGTTCTGGGAGAAAGTTATAGCTATAAAGAGCCACTATTTATTCCCTGGGAAGGGATTTTTCATCCCGACACGGAGGAAGTTTTTCAGAGTTCACAGGACTATTTTGCTAGTCGGGGAAAATCGCCTAAAGGCGTGATCGCCGTGATCGCCTCCAGAACGACCTGGCTCAATGAGGATATTGCGGTCGAAAAAGAACTGATTCGGATCATTGAAGCTAAGGGTTACTCGGCATTACCGATCTATACCTATTCCTGGCCGGATGCTGAAATCGGCGCTAAAGGAGTGGAATTTGCGGTGGCGCAGTTCTGCTTTGATCATGCCGGAAAACCAGTGATCGATGCCATGATCCGGATGAGTGGTTTTTTTCTACAATCCAACAATGACGGTAAGCAAAGTAAGCCCAGTTCCATTATGAAGCGCTTGAACTGTCCGATTGCCAAGCCGATTTGCTCGACCTCCATGTCGATTGAAGAATGGGAAGCGAGCAAGGACGGAACCATTGCCGATCTGCCCTGGAGCATTGCCCTTCCTGAACTGGAAGGGGTGATTGAGCCCATTTTTATTGGTGCAGAAGACAGAAGTACCGCGGTTGATATGAGAATCCCATTGGGCAAGCGTTGCGAAAAACTGGTTAGCCGGATGATCAAATGGATTGAGCTGAAAAAGAAAGAAAACAAGGATAAAAAAGTTGTCTTTATTTTAAATAACAATCCTTGTACCTCCACCGAAGCATCAGTGGGGGGTGGGGCCAATCTGGATACTCTGGAAAGTGTGGCTCGGATTTTAAAAACCATGAAGGATCAGGGCTACGATCTGGAAGATATTCCTGAAGATGGCGATACCCTCATTAAAACCATCATGGAGCGAAAGGCGATTTCAGAATTCCGCTGGACAACTGTTAAGGAAATGGTTCAAAAAGGCGGTGTTATTGATTTTGTCTCCAGAGAACAGTATCGACAATGGTTTGAAGAGATCACCGAGGAAGCCAGAGGCAATATGATTAAAGGCTGGGGTGAGCCTTTTGGCGAAACTGAAGAGGGCCTGCCGCCGGCTATGGTTTATGAAGATAAGATGCTGGTTACAGGAGTCAGTTATAAGCATGCGCTGGTTTGTGTTCAACCCAAAAGAGGCTGTAGCGGATCCAAGTGTGACGGTAAGGTCTGCAAAATCCTTCACGATCCCCATATTGCACCAACTCATCAATACCTGGCCAGCTACCGATATTTTGAGCGCATTTACGGAGCAGACGTGATTATTCATGTGGGAACCCACGGTAATCTGGAGTTTCTTCCAGGCAAAGGTGCGGGTCTTTCGGATAGCTGTTTTCCCGATATCTGTATCGGAAACATGCCCAACCTCTATATTTACAACGCCGATAATCCACCCGAAGGGACGATTGCCAAGCGGCGGGCCTTAGCTACCATCATTGATCATATGCAGACGGTGATGGCGCAGGGCGGTCTTTATGATGATCTGGAAGAATTGGACAACCTCTTAAAACAGTATGACAAGGTTCGGCTGGCCGATAAAACCCAGGCGCATTTGTTGGAGCATCTGGTGATTGAGGAGATTCAGAAAAACAATCTGGAAAAAGAAATCAATCTGGAAGATTACCACAACAATTTTGATCAGGTGGTGGAATCCGCCCATAAAATACTGACAACCGTTAAAAATACCCAGGTTCAGGATGGCATGCATATTTTCGGCCAGTTGCCCACCGGAGAGGCTCGGGTGGAAATGCTTAATGCCATTGTCCGGCACGAGGGAGTTGAACAAGCATCCCTCCGCAGTGCCGTTTGTCAGCTGATCGGTCTGGAACTGAAAAGCCTTCTTAGTAAGCCCGAAGTCTTTTCTGAAATCATGGGCAAGAACAATGGCGAAATCCTTTTTGATCTGGATATCATCGGCAAGGCGATCATTGCAAGCTTTTTAAACGGCATCGATATCACGGCAGATTATTTGTTGCCGGAACCCTATGTGATTAAGAATCCGGCCGCACTGGATCAGATTAATTACTTTAAGTTACGGATTATTGATATTGACAGCCGCATTGAAGCTTCACAAGAGATTGATTCCCTGATCGCCGCCATGAATGGGGAATACGTGTCTCCGGGCCCGGCCGGGATTATTACCAGGGGAAGGGATGATATTTTGCCCACCGGGAGGAATTTTTATACCCTGGATCCGGAAACCGTACCCACAAAAGCGGCCTGGGAAATTGGCAAGCGACTGGCGGATTCGGTTATTCAGAAATTTTTTGATGAAGAAGGGCGTTATCCTGAGAATATGGCCATATATTGGATGGCGGCGGATGTGATGTGGGGTGATGGTGAAGGAATGGCGCAGCTGTTCTATATGCTGGGGGTCAAACCCAAATGGCTACCCAATGGTAAGGTAAAAGGAATTGAAGTGATTCCCTTAAACGAACTGGGACGGCCAAGGATCGATGTGACCGCGAAGATATCGGGAATTCTCCGGGACAATTTTCAGAATTGTGTCAGTCTGCTCGACGATGCGATCCAGGCCGTTGCCAGCCTGGATGAAGATCGGGAAGCAAATTATGTCAGAAAACATGCCCTGGAAATAACCGCTGAAAATCCGGAAACCACCTGGGAAGAAGCGACCGCCAGAATTTTCGGGGTACAGCCAGGTACCTTTATGTCCGGTGTTAACCTGATGGTGTATGCCTCGGCCTGGGAAGATCAAACCGATATTACCGATTTGTTTACCTATTACAATGGCTATTCGTATGGGCGGGAGAGCTACGGAAAACGGGCTTATACCGAACTTCAAAATAGCTTAAAAACGGTGGATATCACCTATGACAAGGTGATGACTGATGAACACGATCTGTTGGGTTGCTGTTGTTATTTTGGGAATTATGGCGGGATGACCGCCGCCGCTAGAGAATTATCCAACAAAGATATTAAAACCTATTACGGTGATACCCGGGAAGTGACCAACGTGGAAGTCCGAACCCTGTCTGAAGAGATCAACCGGGTGGTCAGAGGAAAACTACTCAACCCTAAATGGATTGAAGGACAGAAACGACATGGCTACAAGGGTGCCGGCGATATCAGTAAGCGGGTTGGCCGGGTTTATGGTTGGGAAGCAACCACCGAAGAGGTGGATGACTGGATCTTTGATGAAATCACCAAAACGTTTATTATCGATGCTGAAAATAGAGCTTTTTTTAGAGATAATAATCCTTGGGCGCTGGAAGAAATGTCGCGGCGGCTTTTGGAAGCATATCAGAGAGGGTTGTGGCAGCCTGAGGATGGGATGATCGAAGAGATACAGGACTCCTATCTGGAACTGGAAGGTTTTCTGGAAGAGGATATGGGTTCCGATACTGGTGAATTTCAGGGTTCAGCCATTGAAATAATAAAAGCCGATGAATTTGAAGAATTTAGAAAAACAATGTCTCAACTTCATGGCGCAAAAAAAAGAAAATAGAAAGAGGAGCAGCTTGAAAATGAAAAACAATCAAAAAAGAATGTTGAAGTGGATGTCTTGTATGGTTTTATTGGGAGCCATGGTGTTGAGTTTTGGAGGATGTAGCGCCAGTCAGGGAGAGACCAAGGCGGCGGACTCCAAAGATGGTATTACCGTTACCGATACGATGGGAAGAGAGATTGCTATTGAAAAACCACTGGAAAAAATCGTCACTTATAACTCTGGGCTAACCGATGTATTGGTGATGTTTGGCGCTGAAGGCACAGTGATCGGTCGCGGCGACTCCGTTCCCAATCCCGACCCCAGTGTCGACGTTCCCACGGTTGGAAAATGGAATGAGCCGAATATTGAAGCGATTATGGAACTGAAACCAGAAGCCGTATTCACCTACGCCGCCAATATGACCCCGGAAAACGAACAACTCCTGGAATCGGCCGGAATCAAATGTATCTATCTTGAGTTAACCGATGTGTCCAAAGCAACCGAAGAGGTTACTGCTTTGGGAGCCCTGTTTGGAAATGAAGAAAAGGCCGCAGAGTTTGTTAAATTCCATGATAAATATGCGGAATTGATTGAAAAAAAATTAAAAAATGTGAAAGAAGAAGATAAGGCGAGCATCTATTACGAAGGCTATACTGACTATAAATCCGTCAACAAGGATGCTGGAGGACAGGCTCTGATTGCTGCCGCTGGTGGAATCAACATTGCTGCCGCCGAAACCGCAAAATATCCGGAAATTAGTGATGAGTGGGTACTGGAAAGAAATCCGGATGCGATTGTCAAACTGGTCAGCAGTACGAAGAAAATCATGGGCTTTGATCTGACCGATGAAGCACCGGTCAAGGCGTTTTTCGATACCTTGATTGCAAGACCCAGTTGGTCTAATTTAGCGGCAGTAAAAGATGGCAAGGTCATTTTATTGAGCAGTGATGTGGGAACAACGGCTTTGGGTAGTATTATCGGCGAGTTATATCTGGCTAAAACCATGTACCCGGAACAATTTAAGGATGTTGATGTCAATAAGGTTCATCAGGAATTACAGACAACCTTATATGGGGATGATTTAGTTGGAATATTTGCCTACCCCACCAAAAAGTAAAATCAAACATACGTTAGAGGTTAAAAAAGGTAATGGTATCTTATAAATGAAAATGACAAAAAATGAGAAGAAAAACATGGAGCAAAACATTGATCAGGCAAAACTGAATTATATGAATAAACGATCCCGAAAGATCCTATTCGTTCTGTTTTTGAGTATTGCCCTGGTTATGACAGCCGTCATTTCGATTACGATGGGAGCCTCTTCGGTGGATCTTCAAACAGTGCTTCAGGTAATTGGGGATGTTTTTGCCCGAAATGATGCCATCACTGACATTCAACGGGATATTGTTTTCAAGATTCGTTTACCACGCATTATTACTGCTATTCTGGTTGGTATGGCACTATCCAATGCCGGGTTGCTGATGCAGGGGATTTTTCAAAATCCTCTGGTAAGCCCTTATACCTTAGGGGTTTCTAATGGTGCTGCCTTTGGCGCATCACTGGCGATTATTTTTGGCGCGAGTTTTTCATTTCTTAATTTTGGTCAGTTTCTGATCCCGGTTTTTGCCTTTGGCTTTGCGGTGCTGACCATGCTGATGGTTTACGGGGTGGCGAAGGCCGCCAGTGATTCTTCAAGCACGCTAATCCTGGCAGGGGTGGCGATTGGGTATCTGTTTTCGGCGCTGGTTTCGCTGGTAAAATACCTTAGTGATGTCAAAGATCTGCCAGAACTTGTTTTCTGGATGATGGGAAGCCTTTCGGGGGTACCGATGGCAGGCATTATTATCATGCTGGTTGCTATTACCGTGACAATGATTTTGATGATGTGGTTTGCTTGGGATCTCAATATTATGTCAGCGGGTGAGGAAACGGCCATCAGTCTCGGCGTGGATTATAAAAAAATCAAAATGATGTCTTTTGGAATTTCAACCTTATTGACAGCGGTAGCGGTTGCCTTTACAGGGGTCATCGGGTTTATTGGGTTAGTTGCCCCGCATGTGACGAAGATGTTGATTGGCAACGATTTTCGCTATGCGGTTCCGGGATCAGCTCTGGTTGGAGCGCTGCTGCTGTTGACAGCCGATACCATCGGCAGAAATATTATTGCTCCAACTCAATTACCAGTCGGAATTGTTACATCGATGATTGGAGTTCCCTTCTTTTTGTATTTAATTGTAAGAAAGCGAGGCAAGTAAATTGGAACTGTCAGTAAATGATCTGAAATTTGGTTACACAAAAAAAACGTTAGTGGTCAAAGGTATCAGTTTTTCAGCCCAACCCGGTCAGCTTATCTCACTTATTGGGCCTAATGGTTCTGGTAAAACGACCATTGTAAAATGTCTTAATAAAATCCTAACCCCAACGAGCGGAAATATTGCACTTGATGGTAAGGATGTAAAGAAGATGACGGCAAGGGAAATGGCCAGGAGGATTGCCTATGTGCCGCAGTTCACGAACAGTTATTTAAGTGGATCAGTTATGGATGTGGTGATGATGGGCAGACGACCCTATATCAAATGGCGGGTTTCTGATGCGGATGTAGAAATTGTGCTGGCGGTGTTAAAAGATCTGGAGCTTGAGGAATTGGCTCACGAACAATTCCAGGAATTATCCGGTGGACAGAAACAGAAGATTTTAATTGCCCGAGCCTTGGTTCAAAAGCCGGATCTCTATCTCTTTGATGAACCGATCAGCTTTCTGGACATCAAAAATCAGATTGATATTATGGAACTGGCCAGAAACATGGTTGATAAGGAAAACAAGGCTGTCATTATGGTGGTTCATGACTTAAACATGGCGATGCGTTATTCAGACCAGGTCATTTTACTAAAATCCGGTGCGGTAGAAGCAGCAGGTCTGCCAAAATCAGTTTTAAATCAAAAGCATATAAAAGAGGTGTATGGCGTTGATACGAGAATCATAGAGGGTCAATTCATAACACCCACCTATGGACGAGAAGTATCGGCATAATGGAATGAAAAGCACAAAATAGAAAGGGTAAAAGGCGTTGGTGGTTTTTTTAAAATTGGAAATTGGACTTCGAACTTGACAAAGTTTATATAGCTGTTGTAAAATAGCAATGTTAAGAGGGAGTAGTTGTTATACAAAGTCAACATGCTGGTGATTCGTCACCTGGCTTTGTAGCCAATTCTGGTAACGAGACTTTTAGCGTAGTCCATTTGCGGGTGGATTATGCTAAGAGTCTTTTTATTTGGGAAAAGGTTGTGCTGCCTAAATACGGTTGGAAGGAAAGAAAAATGTATTTGAATTTTGTCGCTTTTTTAGTTGCTGTCGGGGCGGTTGTTCTGGCTGAAATGGGGGATAAGACCCAACTGTTGGCAATGGCTTTTGCCACCAAGTATAAGGCCTCCAAGGTTATGATCGGGGTTTTTATTGCCACGGTTTTTAATCATGCCCTGGCGGTGGCAGTGGGAAACTATATCACCCGGTTTGATGGTGCCCAAATCTGGATTCAGGGGATCGCTTCGTTGTCTTTTATTTTCTTTGGATTATGGACCATCAGAGGGGATAAACTCGACGGAGAAGAGAACCGAACCACCCGGTTTGGTCCGATTATCACCGTTACGATCGCCTTTTTTATCGCTGAAATGGGGGATAAAACCCAGCTGGCGACGATTGCGCTGGCCACCAAGTTTCCGGAGAATGCCATTGGCGTTTTGGTGGGAACGACCACCGGGATGCTGATTGCCGATGCCATCGGGATTATCATCGGGGTGGTACTATGTAAAAAGATACCCGAGCGGACAGTTAAGCTGGTATCGGCCGGGGCCTTTATGTTATTTGGATTTATTGGCACCTATCAGGTGGCTTCACAGCAACTCAATCTGGGGATGGGAACAATTATGCTTCTGATGATTGCGTTATTAATTGTAACCGGAGGGGCATCCTATTATCTGATTAAAAAAGATCGGGAAGAAGCAAAAAAAGAAAGCGATCCATCATGTGATTGTAAAATTGATGCAGGGGACAACAAAGAGAATAAGAATAAGTAGCAATAAAAAAAGAACTGATCTGTTTACAGAAGAAACAGAGCAGTTCTTTTTGCTGTTAAGCGATTTTTATTGCAGTCCCAGACCGGCGACAATCTCATCAATGCCGGTGAGGATATAGTTAGGGCGGTAGGGAAAATCTTTAACCGTTTCCCGGGTGGACACACCACTGAGAACCAGAAAAGTGGTTAATCCAGATTCGATCCCGGCAATAATATCAGTATCCATGCGGTCGCCGATAATCAGGGCATCATCGCTATGAACCCCCAGACGTTTAATGCCGGTACGCATCATCAGTGGGTTCGGTTTGCCAACGTAATAGGCTTCCTTGCCGGTAGCCAGTTCGATCGGAGCGACGAAGGCCCGACAGGCCGGCACAATGCCGTCTTCGGTGGGGCCGGTTAAATCTGGGTTGGTGGCAATCAGTTTAGCGCCTTTTTGAATCAGCTTCACGGCGCGGAGCACAGAGTCATAATTATAAGAGCGGGTTTCACCAAAAACAACGTAGTCCGGATCCACATCATTCATGGTAATCTCGACGTCATAAAGGGCATTGACCAGTCCCGGTTCACCAATGACATAAGCCGAACAACCAGGGGATTGATCCTTTAAAAATTTAGCGGTCGCCAGGGCGCTGGTATAAAAATGACTTTCATCAATTTCCAGACCCAGACGCGCCAGTTTTTCCTTTAGTTCAATGGGTGAACGTTCACTGGAATTGGTCAGAAAGAGGAAATTTTTATCCTCGGCATAGAGCCAGTTGACAAATTCCTTGACTCCCGGCAGTAGCCGATTGCCGTGGTAGATAACACCGTCCATATCGCAAATAAAGCCCTTTTTATGTTTAATCAGTGCTAATAATTCTTCATTCATTTGTTGTTCCTCCAATACATTTTCAGTTATTTACATTATTATACCCTATTTGAGCAGGTTTCATCTTAAAAATAGGGTTAATTTATGTAAAAATATGTAAATAAATGTAAAAATTTGATTTAAAACAGGATTGACAAAAATTTTTCGTCTTCGCATAAGTATTTGCAGGGGTAACTGTGATAAACTCAAAAAACAGGAAAAATATTATTTCAGGAAGGCAAAGGAACCCAAATGGAGACAATCTTAAAAAATTATGATGATATGCGTGTGATGCGGATGATTAAAAAACAGCTGATTAATTGTGAATCAACGCTGGAACTGCTTCGCAAAGAATATGAGGAAAAAGACGATCAGCTTTTGGCACTGGGGATTAAAAAAGAAGTGACCAATCGTTCGGTAGATGAAGAGGAAGTTGGCGCCTTGACAACCCGACTGCAAGCCTTAAAAAAAGAAATCCAGGAAATTGAAGAAGATAAGAGTAAAATGGCGGCCTTCAATGCCTACACTCGTCAATAGCAGAATCCGGATTAAAATCGGGGCTTGACTTTAGCGATGTGATGTAATAATATTAGAACAGTAAAAGATAAATAGTAGCACGAAATGGGGTACACCACCGAAAGGGTGTAATCGCGTTTTGTGCTTTTTTTGCGTTTAAAACAGTGAAGGAGAAAAATCAAAATGAAAGTTAATGGAAAAGAAATGACCCTGGGTAACAATCAAAATCTATTGCAGTTTTTGGAAGTCAATCAGTTTGATGTGGCTACTCTGGCGGTGGCCAGAAATGGTGAAATCGTTCCAAAAGTGACCTATGAGACGGTGACGCTTGGCGAGGAGGATATCCTCGAAGTGGTTCGCTTTGTGGGTGGTGGCTGATCGTCATTACGCAACTGAACACAGGCAATAATTATTCAAACAAGACGTTTTATAAATACCAATAATAAAGTCAAAAAGGAGACAAAATGACAGATCAATTAGTAATTGGCGGACACCCTTTTAATTCCCGGTTTATTCTGGGGTCGGGAAAGTTTTCACTGGAAATTGTGAAGGCGGTGGTTGAGAATGGCGGCGCAGAAATAGTAACCCTGGCGCTGCGGCGGGCGAATCAAGGGGGCGAAGAAAATATTCTGGATTATATTCCCCCAAATGTTACCCTGCTGCCTAATACCTCTGGAGCCAGAACGGCTGAAGAAGCGGTTAAAATCGCCCGGCTGGCGCGGGAAATCAATTGCGGGAATTTTATCAAGGTGGAAGTCATCAAGGATTCCAAATATCTGTTTCCCGATAACTATGAAACCATTAAAGCCACGGAAATCCTGGCCAGAGACGGCTTTGTGGTGATGCCCTATATGTACCCGGATTTAAATGTCGCCCGGGATTTAGTCAGTGCCGGGGCAGCGGCGGTAATGCCGCTGGCTTCGCCGATTGGCAGCAACAAGGGTTTGAGCACCCGGGATTTTATTGAGATTCTGGTCAATGAAATCCCGGTTCCGATTATTGTTGATGCTGGCATTGGGCGGCCATCCCAGGCCTGTGAGGCGATGGAAATGGGGGTCGATGCAGTGATGTGCAATACAGCGGTGGCGACGGCCAAAAACATTCCATTGATGGCCAGGGCCTTTGGTCAGGCGATTGAGTCGGGTCGAAATGCCTATCTGGCTGGCCTCGGTCGGGTCTTAAACCAGGCGGAAGCATCCAGTCCCTTAACTGGATTTTTGGAGGATTAGGATGGCAGTGAAACGAACGGATCCGCTGGCCTATCAACCGGGGATGGCGATAATTACTTCGGAAATTCTGGATAAGGTCTTGAAAAATGTGGATAACTATGACTATTCCAAGATTTCAGCTCGGGATGTGGAAGAGGCTCTGAAAAAAGATCATTTATCGATGAAAGATTATGGAGCCTTATTATCACCGGCAGCGACACCATATTTAGAAGAAATGGCAAAAAAAGCCGTTATTGAAACCAGAAGACACTTTGGCAACAGCATCGGTCTGTTTACGCCTCTCTATATTGCCAATTATTGTGAAAACAACTGTGTATACTGTGGATTTAATTGTAAAAATAAAATCCGTCGAGGTAAGCTTAGTCTGGCAGAAATGGAGCGAGAACTGGAAGCTATTGCCAAAACTGGTTTAAAAGAGATATTGATTTTAACCGGCGAATCCCGGCATCATTCCGGGGTCGAATATATCGGGGCAGCGGTTAAGCTGGCGGCAGAATATTTTGCTACCGTGGGGATTGAAATCTATCCCCTGAATGCTGATGAATACGCCTATCTTAAAAAATGCGGCGCCGATTTTGTTTCAGTCTATCAGGAAACCTATAATCTCGACAAATATCAACAGGTTCATTTAAGTGGGCCCAAGCGGGTCTTTCCCTATCGGTTTGATTCCCAGGAGCGAGCCTTGATGGGGGGCATGCGAGGGGTATCCTTCGGGGCGCTGCTGGGCTTGGGTGACTTCAGAAAAGACGCCTTTGCCACCGGACTGCATGCTTCTTTTATTCAGCAGAAATACCCCCATGCCGAAATCGGCTTTTCCACCCCTCGGCTCAGGCCCTTTATTAACAATGCTGATAACAACCCCAATGACGTCCATGAGCAACAACTGCTGCAGGTGATGCTGGCCTACCGCTTACTGATGCCCTTTGCCGGGATCACCATTTCAACTCGGGAACGAGCCGGCTTTCGGGATCATGTCATCGGGATGGTGGCGACAAAAATTTCCGCCGGTGTCAGGGTCGGAGTGGGTGGTCATGAACAGGAAGAAAAAGGCGATGAACAGTTTGAGATTTCCGATCCCCGAAGTGTATCTGAGGTGCATCAGATGATTTTAAACCGGGGGCTCCAGCCGGTTTATCGTGACTATATCCGGGTATAAAGCTTACTAATTGACGTTTTCTTTTTCTCCAAATATGATAGACTATAAGCAAGAAAAATGAAGGAGCCTATTATGCTGATTTGTATAACTAACCAGAAATTGTGCCGGGACGATTTTCTCAATCGCATTAATGAAATTGCCAGTGGGAAACCCGATGCCATTATGTTAAGAGAAAAAGAACTGGATGAACCAGACTATCAAGAGCTGGCCATCAAAGTGAAAGAAATTTGTGAGCGGCAGCAGGTGAAGCTGATCATCAATCATAATCTCGAGACGGCCAAACGATTAAAGCTGGGCGCTGTTCAGGTGTCGATTGATGATATTCGGAAAAAGGGCGAAGCAATCAAAAATTTTGATCAGGTTGGGGTATCGGTTCACTCGGTGGAACAGGCTCGCGAAGCCGACGCATGGGGAGCGGCTTATTTAATCGCTGGTCATGTTTTCCCCACCGCTTGTAAAAAAGGCCTGCCGGCCCGGGGACTGCGTTTTCTCAAAGAAGTATGCGATTCCGTCAGCATCCCGGTTTATGCCATTGGCGGCATCAGCGAAAGCAATTATAAAATTGTTTTAATAACCGGCGCCCAGGGGGTCTGTATTATGAGTGAAGCAATGACCTGCTCCAATCCGGAAACCCTTGCTCAGCGCTTTGTTTTCAGGGATAATGGTTAATCACCATTATCCCTTTTATATTTTTTCACAAAAGCCATAAGATCTACCTCGGACATCGGCTTGGCATAATAAAAGCCTTGGGCAATGTGACATTCGTTTTTAAGCAAGAAGTCAATTTGTGCGGTTGTTTCCACCCCTTCAGCAAGGACCTGAAGATTAAAGTTATCAGCGAGTTCGATAATGACCTTGGCAATCGTACCATTATCATGTTCAGGAATCCCTTTAACAAATGATCGGTCGATTTTTATTTTATCAACAGTGAATTTGTTCAAATAAGAAAGGGAAGAATATCCGGTACCGAAATCATCAATAGCGACCTGAATATTCATGGCATTAAAATTTCTTAATATCGATTCACACTCATCTTCATTGTCCATTAAAATTCCTTCAGTTATTTCCAACTCCAAAAGGTGTGGCGGTAGGTTTGTTTTATCCAGGACGGATTGAATCAGTTCGCAGATATAGGGTAGTTTAAATTGTAATTTGGAAAGATTGACGGCAATGGGAATGGAATAGCCCATCTGATGAAGCTTGTTTCCAAATTCACAGGCATTTTGAAGCACCCATTCGCCAATCGGAATAATCAGATGAGATTCTTCGGCAATGGGAATAAAGTTATTTGGGGGGATCATCCCTGATGGGCTTTGCCAGCGGATCAGGGCTTCCATTCCGATAATCTGATTATTTATCATATCAAACTGGGGTTGATAAAAAATTAGAAATTCATGTTTATTAAGGGCGATTCGCAGCTTATTCTGCATTTCATATCTATAGATGGAAAGGCTGTTGATGTTTTTGTCATAAAACTCAAAGGAACTGAGTTTATTTTCAATAACGTTGTTTAGAGCGGAAGAAGCTGTCTTTAAAAGCCTGGGGTAATTGGTTGCGTCATTTGGATAGAGACTGATACCAATATTTATATCAATGACAACTTCTTCTTCATCGATAAAAAACATATGAGTCAATTCCTTGTACAATTCCATAATATCGACATATAGACTTTCATTCGAGTGAACGCTTGTTCTAAAGATCCCGAATTCATCATTTCCCAATCGGGCGATAAGATCCTGATCGTCAACGATCTTTTCTAGTCTTTCGGCAAAAGCACGGATCAACTTGCTGCCAAAGTCAAAGCCCTTGGCCTCGTTAATAATTCTGAAATTATCAATATTAATGAGAATCAAAGCATGATTGCTAAGGTGGTTAGTATCGGCATTGATTAAAGTAGTAGCATATTCATCAAGAAAAAGTTTATTATTAAGTCTGGTGGTATTATCAAAATATTTCAAATAGTGCAGGTCTTTTTTGATTTGTTTTTGAACTGTCAAATCGGTGATATTACCAATATAATAGTCATTCTCCATGTTTCTCAACTTGCTTATTTTCAAGAACAGAAACAAGGGTTTTGTACTGGCATGAGTATATTCAATTTCTCCGGAAAAGACCGTATCATTATTGAGTTTTTCGATAATTTCCTGATTAATTAGAATATTGCTTTCTAATAAATCCAGCTCTTGAATCGTCGATTCAGAGAATCCGATCATGATCGAAAAGGCCGAATTGTTATAGAGGCAATGAAATTTATGGTCAAGGATAAAAATACCTTCTTCAGTCCCGGCCAGTAATTCCAAAATTAATTCAAGCTGAGATTGAATTTGTTTTCGATTGTCTATTTCCAGATTGAGGGCGTTATTATGGAGTTCCATTTCGTCGATATATCGGGTAATACGCTGACTTGTTAAATGTAAACAGCTGGATAAAACACCAATTTCATCTTCCCGGGAATAATACTCTTTTGGTAGATTGATTTCTTCGTCCTGCCGACTAAAAGAATCAATCGATTCGGATATGATGACTAGCGGTTTTGAGATGAGATTGGTCAGACTTTTAATAAAAATAATAATGATAAAAAGTGAGAACATAAAGATTAATATATTTATCATTAATAATTGATATAGCGGTGCCATTACTTCAGAGCTCGGAATGACCGTAGCCACAATCCAGTTTTTGGTTTCCGTCGGTACATAAGCGATATAGAGGGGATCGTTTCCATTAGTATATTTGACGATACCACTATTTCCAGAAAAAATTTCATCTTGAAAGGCATCAAGATAGCCATTAATATCGCTGGCATTTGATTGCATATCAGGGTTTTGGCTGGGGCTGTAAAAGACACTGCCATCTTGATTGAGTAACAGCGTGTAGCCATTTTTTCCGATTTGATAGGATTGCATCAAATCATAAATATCCTCAACCAATAAATCAATTCCGAAAGCTCCCAGAGTTTCGTTGTTTTTGATAATGGGTGTTGTAATAGAAACAACCATCTTCAGCGTAACAAGATCAATATAAGGCTTAGTGATGGTGGTTTTACCGGCATTGACGGTTTCTTTGTACCAGTCTCGTTGATTCATCTGATAATCGACTGCTGAATCAAAATTAGCGTCAGAGGTAATTAAATCATTGGCCTGAACAATTGCGATGTAGGCCAAGGAAATATTTTCCTCGGAAGCCTGGATAGCCTGAAGCTCCTGGGTAACGGTATTAAATAACGGGTGTTGGCGTTTTTCAGCTTGTGATTTGATTTCTGAGATTACGGTAAAGTAGTCCTGGTTGGTTTTCATTTGATCCACGATGACAATATTTTCAGCAAAATACTTATCGATTTCAGTTGCGATGAGATGTGCAGTTTGCTGCAGTTCGGTTTTGCTTTTTTCTTCAAAAAAATTACTCATCAGTTGGATGGAGATAAAGCCATAAATTAGAAATACACCAATAATAAAAACAGTCAGAAACATACCAATACGTCGGATTAAGCTTTTTTTAAACCATTCCATCTGAACTCACCCTTTTCGTTAATAGATTTATCGAAAAACTCATGTTAGTTCAAGAATATATACCCAAATAGCGAAACAAAACAACAAAATGATAGCAACTTAAAAACATTTCAAAGAAGGATCATGGTTAAACCCCAGGATCCTTCTTGAATTTTTGGATAAAAGCAATGATCTCTTCCTCGGGCAGAGGCTGGGAGTAATAAAAGCCCTGGGCGATATGGCAATTATTTTTGAGTAAAAAGTCAATTTGTTCTGGGGTTTCCACCCCTTCGGCAATGACCTGAAGATTAAAATTGCCAGCCAGTTCAATGATAACCTTGGCAATGGCGCCGTTATCAAGATGGGGAATCCCTTTAATAAAGGAGCGGTCGATTTTGATCTTATCGACGGCAAATTTTTTCAAGTAACTCAGGGAGGAGTAACCAGTTCCAAAATCGTCAATGGAGATCTGAATCCCCATCCCGTGGAATTCACTGATGATCGATTCACATTCATCCTCATTGTCCATCAGGATCCCTTCAGTAATTTCCAGCTCCAGCAGCTCCGGCGGGAGCTGGGTGCGGGTCAAAATGGACTGGATCAGTTCCCCGATATACGGGGCCTTGAACTGAAGCATCGACAGATTAACAGCGATCGGAGTTTGATAACCCAGGGCTGACAATTTATTTCCAAATTCGCAGGCGTTTTCTAGCACCCATTCGCCAATCGGGATAATCAGATTTGATTCTTCGGCAATGGCAATAAAGCTTCCCGGAGGAACCATGCCATCGGGGCTGTTCCAGCGGATTAACGCCTCCAGACCGATGATCTGATTGGTGGCCATATCGACCTGGGGCTGGTAGTGGAGAATAAATTCCTGGTTGTTCAGGGCATTACGCAGTTTATTCTGCAGCTCGTATTTTTGAATCGAGAGGCTGTTGATATCCTTGTCATAAAATTCAAAACGGCGGCTCTTATTGGCTTTGACATTGTTCAGGGCTGAAGCGGCGGTTTTTAGAAGTTTAGGATAATGGTTGGCATCACTGGGGTAGAGACTGATCCCGATACTGACGTCAATGATGAGCTCTTCATCATTGATGGCGATTTGTCTTTCCAGTTCCTTGCTCAAACACAGAATATACTCATATAAATCTTCATTGGAAGAAACATGGGCTTTCAGGATGCCAAACTCGTCATTACCCAAACGGGCCAGCACATCCTGGTCGCTGATCAAGTTTTTAAGACGATTGGCTAGAGCAATCAGAACCTTATTACCGAAATCAAAGCCTTTTGCTTCATTGATAATTCTGAAATTATCGATATTGATCAAGATCAAAGCATGGCTGCCGACATTGTCGGTGTCCGCGCTGATGAGTTCCACACCCGATTCATCCAAAAATACCTTGTTGTTGAGTTTGGTCAGATGATCAAAATATTTCAGATAGTAAATATCTTTTTCGATTTGCTTATGGGCCGTGAGATTGGTGATATTACCGATATAATAATCAGTACCTCCATTTTGCACCTTACTGATCCGCAAAAAAAGAAACAGGGTCTCATTTGAATTCTGAGTATATTCAATTTCACCAGACCAGACTGGATTCATTTGCAGGCTGTCAATCAAAGGCTGATCGATGAGGATATTG
This sequence comes from Acetobacterium sp., assembly GCF_030652775.1. Lineage (GTDB taxonomy): Bacteria > Bacillota > Clostridia > Eubacteriales > Eubacteriaceae > Acetobacterium. The sequence goes on from NZ_JAUSPS010000029.1 coordinate 33,601, forward strand.
TGGTCTGATAAGTTCAGCGCCGGGATTTCTGCTTCCGGAATCCCGATCATTCTGGAAAAGGCGGCATTGTGGTAGATACAGAAAAATCCATCATTCAGGATAAAAATGCCTTCGTCAGTACCGGACAGTAATTCCAGAATCATTTCTAGCTGGGATTGCACAACCCGGCGTTTGTCAATTTCTTCATTCAAAGCTTCATTATTGGTTTGGACTTCTTCAATATATTGGGTAATCCGGTGACTCATCAGATTAAGTCCTCGGGATAAAATACCGATCTCATCCTCGCGACGATAAAGCGCAGCTGGCAGATTGATTTCCTGATCACCCTGGCTGAAGGTTTCAACGGAGTCCGAAATGGTCACAATCGGTTCGGAAATAAGCCGGGTCATCCGTTTGATAAACAGGGCAATCAAAAGAAGCAGCGCCAGTGAAATAAAGAAAAGGCTGAAAATAAACTGGTTCAGCGGGGCCAGAACTTCAGAGCGGGGGATGACGGTGGCCACAATCCAGTTGGATGACTGGGTGGGCACATAGGCAATATATTTGGCATTATTCCCCAGGCTGTGTTCAATGACGCCGCTGTTTCCTGAGGTGATCTGGGTCATATAGGGGTCGAGATAGGAAAAAGGATTGGCTCCTTCGGCAGAAAAAATCTTGAGATCAGTGGGGTAATAAAAGAGCGTCCCGTCTTTATTAATCAATAGGGTATAACCGTTGCTGCCAACCTTGTAGGTGTCCATCAGTTTCGAAATATCAGATACCTGTAAGTCAATGCCCATGGCGCCGATCACGCTGTTATTTTTTAGGAGCGGGGTGGTGATGGAAACCACCATTTTTTCGGTGACTATATCAATATAAGGGCTGGTGACCGTTATGCCCCGGGATTTTAAGGTTTCAATATACCAGAGCCGCTTATTCAGATCATAATCTGGTTTGGGATCAAAATCGGGGGTCGAAGAAATCAGATCATTGGACTTTGTTACGCCGATGTAAGCCAGTGAAATATTGGGGTCCGAGGCTTTAATCGCCAGGAGTTCCTGGGTCACCACATTGAATAGCGGGTGCTGACGTTTTTCCTCCCGGATATTGAGGGCTTCAGTAATGGCCTGATAATCCTGGTTGGTTTTCATCTGTTCGACGATAACAACATTTTTTTCAATAAATTTGTCAATTTCGGTGGCAATCTGTTGAGCATCGTTGGATATGTCTTTCTTACTGTTGGCCACAAAAAAATCACTCAACATTTGGATGGATATGATTCCATAAACGGCAAAGGCAACAATAATAAATCCGATAACAATTGTGCCAATCCGGCGGATCAGGCTTTTTTTAAACCACTGCACGGGCGTTCCATCCTTTCTTTGAAGTTTCAGTCAATATCATAACTGTTAGTTTCAACTTGCTTTTTCATGTTCCTATTATAAACGAAAAAGATCATAAAGAAAATTAATTTTTAATGTATTGACAGGAATATATTTATTATGTTAAAGTGTAGTCAATTAAATATGAAGTCTTCAGGGCAGGGATAGTTTCCCTACCGGTGGTATAGCCCACGAGCCGCAAGGTATGATTCGGTGTAATTCCGAGGCCGACAGTTAAAGTCTGGATGAAAGAAGATAATAAAGCTTTGCATGTTGTTTTGCATGTTGATGATCTTTGTTTATTTAGCTCTGAAATGGTAATCATTTCAGAGCTTTTTTTATACAAAGATTCATTATCCCAAAAAGACATAAGCTTGCAAAAAAACGATTGCCCTGAATGACATCAGGGTATTTTTTCTTTTTTGAGAGAGGAGAACGTGTGGAAAATCATCAAAAATATATGGATCTGGCCATCGACCTGGCCCAAAAAGGTCGCGGCCAGGTAAATCCCAATCCCCTGGTGGGAGCAGTGATTGTCAAGAATGATGTGATCATCGGCAGCGGTTATCATGAACAGTATGGCGGGCTTCATGCCGAACGCCAGGCGCTGGCAGCTTGTACCCAGTCGGTGGTCGGAGCAACCCTCTATGTGACGCTGGAACCCTGCTGTCATTATGGCAAAACGCCACCATGCACTGAGGCGATTATTGAAAATAAGATCAGTCGGGTGGTCATTGGGTCTACCGATCCCAATCCGCAAGTCAGTGGCAGGGGGATTGAGATCCTCAGACAGCAGGGGATCACGGTGATAACCGGAGTTAGGGAAACGGCCTGTCAGGAAATGAACGCCGTATTTTTCCACTACATCAAAAACAGAACTCCCTATGTGTTGATGAAATACGCCATGACCCTGGATGGTAAAATTGCCACACGTACTGGGAAATCCCAGTGGATTACCGGGGCAGAGGCCAGGGCAGCTGTCCATCAGACCCGCAATGAATATACTGGAATTATGGTCGGGGTTAATACAATTTTACAGGACGATCCCCTGCTGACCTGCCGGATCGAGGGCGGCAGAAACCCCAGCCGGATTATCTGCGATACCCATTTGCGCACCCCGCTGACAGCACAGGTCGTGGCATCGGCTCGGAAAATACCGACCTATCTGGCTACCTGCTCTCGGGATCAGCGCAAAATAAAACGGTTTGAAATTATGGGCTGTAAAATTTTAGAAGTTTCAAAAGCTGGGGATCATCTTAATCTCAATGAGTTGATGAGAAAATTGGGCGCAGCAGGGATCGACAGTATTCTGCTGGAAGGCGGCGGCACCCTGAATTTCAGTGCCTTAAAAAGTGACATCGTTAATAAGTTTCAGGTTTATCTGGCGCCTAAAATATTTGGTGGTGCCGCTGCCAAAACTCCGGTGGAAGGTTTGGGCGTGGAACTGCCTTCTGAGGCCTTCCAATTTACGGACAGAAAAATAAAGATTTTCGGGGAAGATATCTGCCTCGAATATGTGAAGAGGTAAGGACATGTTTACAGGAATTATCGAAGAAGTTGGCAAAATCACTGCTGTCATCAAGGGTCAGCGGTCTTCCCAGCTATGGGTTCAGGGAGCAGTCATCATCGACGATTTAAAACTGGGCGACAGCGTGGCGGTGAATGGGGTGTGCCTGACGGTATCTCAGCTCCGTGGCAATAAGTGGATGGCCGACGTCATGAGTGAAACCCTGAATCGCAGCAACCTGGGTGATCTAAAAGGCGGCTCAGCCGTCAATCTGGAACGGGCGATGCCCGCCAATGGCCGTTTCGGGGGACATATGGTGGCCGGCCATATTGACGGAACCGGTCACATTGTTCAAATCACAAAAGATGATAATGCGGTGATCTTTGAGATTAAGGCACCGCCGAAAATACGGCGCTACATCATCGAAAAAGGCTCCATTGCCATCGATGGTATCAGCTTAACAGTAATCGAAATAGCAGCCGACAGCTTTAAGGTGTCCATCATTCCCCATACCGTTAAGCAGACAATCCTGGGAATCAAGAAACCTGGGGATCTGGTCAACCTGGAAAATGACCTGGTCGGAAAATATATTGAAAAGCTGTTGTTGAATCCAGCCCCCAAAACAGACCGCAACCAGGAAAAATCCGCTGGTTTAACCATTGATTTTCTGACTGAGGCCGGATTTTAAAACTAATAAAATTAAGAGAGGTTACTATGTTTAAATTTAATACCATTGAAGAAGCACTGGAAGATTTGCGAGCCGGCAAAATTATTATCGTGACCGATGATGATGACCGCGAAAATGAAGGCGACTTTGTTTGTGCCGCTGAATTTGCCACCACCGAAAACGTCAACTTTATGGCTGTCTACGGAAAAGGGCTAATTTGTATGCCGATGAGCGAAAAATTGGTTAAAAAATTAGCCGTCCCTCAAATGGTGACGGATAACACCGATAATCACTGCACCGCCTTTACCGTGTCCATCGACCATGTCGATACCACCACCGGCATTTCCGCTGAGGAACGTTCGGTTACCGCCATCAAGTGCGTCGACGAGAATGCCAGACCAGAGGATTTCCGCCGCCCTGGTCATATGTTTCCGCTGGTCGCCCGGGAAAACGGGGTTCTGGAAAGAAACGGCCATACCGAGGCCACCGTCGATCTGGTCAAGCTGGCCGGACTGAAAGAATGCGGTCTGTGTTGTGAAATTATGCGGGCAGACGGTACCATGATGCGGACCCCCGAATTGATCGAGTTTGCTCAGACTCATCAGATGAAATTCATCACCATCAAGGATCTGCAGAACTATCGCAAACAAAATGAAAAACTGGTGGATTGTGTAACGATCACCAAAATGCCCACCAAATACGGTGAGTTTATGGCCTATGGTTATGTCAATAAGCTTAACGGCGAACACCATGTGGCTCTGGTTAAGGGCGATGTGAGCGGAGCTAGCCCGGTACTGTGTCGGGTTCATTCCGAATGCTTAACCGGCGACGCCTTTGGTTCGATCCGCTGTGATTGCGGCGACCAGTTTGGGGCGGCGATGACTGCTATCGAAAAAGAAGGTCGAGGGGTGCTGCTGTACATGCGTCAGGAAGGCCGGGGGATTGGTCTGATCAATAAATTAAAAGCTTATGCCCTTCAGGATATGGGGATGGATACGGTCCAGGCTAATATTGAACTGGGATTCCCGGAAGACCTGCGGGAATACTATATCGGCGCCCAGATTTTAAGCGACCTGGGGATAAAAAAACTGCGGCTGCTAACCAATAACCCCAAAAAAATGGACGGCCTGTCAGAATTCGGGTTGGAAATGGTGGAACGGGTTCCGATCCAAATGGAAGCATCCAGCCACGATCTGTTTTATTTGAAAACCAAACAGGAAAAAATGGGCCATATTTTAAATTATAACTAAAAGGAGAATCGAAATGAATGTATATGAAGGTAAGTTAGTATCAAAGGGAATTAAAGTGGGGATTGTGGTGGCACGGTTTAATGAGTTTATTGGATCTAAGTTGCTGGGCGGGGCGATTGATGGTTTGAAGCGTCACGATGTGAAGGAAGACGATATTGATGTGGCCTGGGTACCGGGAGCCTTTGAGATTCCGCTGATTGCTGCCAAAATGGCCAAACTGGCAAAATATGATGCCATCATTTGTCTGGGGGCAGTAATCCGCGGTTCCACTACCCATTATGATTATGTCTGCAGCGAGGTCTCAAAGGGCGTCGCCCATGTCTCCCTACAGTCAGAAATACCGGTGATCTTCGGGGTGCTGACCACCGAAAACATTGAACAGGCTATTGAACGGGCGGGAACCAAGGCTGGTAATAAAGGTTATGACTGTGCCCTGACGGCGATTGAAATGGTCAATCTGATTAATGAAATAACAAACTAAAAAAAGAGGGGGACAGGAATTTCCTGCCCCCTCTTTTGGGTGAAAATTAAGCTAATTCGTCAAGGCTGACGACGCCATTTTGAAGCGCCAGTTCCTTGAGATCTTCGTATTGTCCAGCCATACTGGTAAAAAAGTAGGGGTTAACATAGAAGATACCAAGAATACCAAAGGTAAAACCGTTCAGTAAAAACCACCCCAGGAAGCTGAGGGACATCATAAAAATCTCACCCTTGTGGCCATCGGTCATCCGCATCGAAATTTTGACGGCTTCGGTGGCCGGAACATTGGGATATTCAGCCAAAATATAGGGGGTAAAACAATAGGCGAGGGACTTAATAATGCCAGGTATAACAAAGAGTAGGGACCAGAGAAAAATAAATAATTCCATCCACAGCATGCCCCCCAGTTTTCGCCCAAAATCTGAAAAGCCGGTTTTAAACATGTCTTCAATGGTCGGGGCGGGGAGTTCAGCACGGTAAATCCATAGTGAGAAAAATTGTAGGCCAACCATCATCGGCGCCCAGACAATCAGACCACCCAGACCGCCTAAAAACGACGTAACCCCAGAAGCAGCACCAATGACAACAAATGCCAATACGGTTGCACCGACACAGATCCAGTAATTCTCGGAAAAGCTCTGCTTGGCGATGGCTTTAATTTCTTGTCTCGTTTTCATAAAATCTCCTTTTTGTTTATTTTATAATCAACAATAAAAATGCCGGCTAAAAGTTCGCACGGCACTTTTATTGGAATTAAAAAATCAGGATTCCCAGGTAACAAAATAAACGCCGTCGGCTCTTTTTTGTCCTTTGCCCAGTTCCGAATGTCTTAAAACACTGAGTTCAGCGCTGATTTCTTCAGTGGTCAGACCAAATTTTTCAACAAACTGGGGAACGGTTACCCCATTATTGGCGACGATGTATTCATAGAATTCTTTTTGACGAGGGGTCAGACCCTGGGTTCCGGTGTGGCCGGATCGCTGGCGATCGAGCTTGGCGCTGTGAACCGCACTGGGATCACAGGTTTGAACCAGTTTATGCTGGCCTAAAGCACAGTCATCACAAAAAATCTTGCCTTTTACTTCATAGATATCATCGTCTTCAAGTTCAGTACCGCAGGAAAAACATTTTTGCATAAGAAGCTCCTTTGTCTAAAAAAATAATAATAAAAATTGAGCGATAGGCTTAAGAAAAGTTTGGTAATTTCTTAAGAATCTTTGTATATAATATCACGACTTACGGCAAGAAGAAAGCGAAAGTTGAGTGATTAGTGGTGAAACAAGAGATAATTAAACCCGGCCGTTATCGTCATTATAAGGGCAATGAATATGAAGTAATCGGAGTTGGCAGCCACAGTGAGACCCTGGAGGCCATGGTAGTTTACCGGCCCCTGTATGGCGAAGGCGGGCTTTGGGTTCGGCCCGCCACGATGTGGAACGAAATCATTACAAAAGACGGAGTCACAATGAAACGTTTTGAATATATTGGAGAGGCATCATTAAAAAAAGATGAACTATAAACTTAGAGAAAAAGACCTGCTAGACAACCTGAAGGGGCTGCTGCAAATTGATTCGACCAATGCTGATGCGGGGCCGGCCATGCCGGAGGCGCCCCTGGGGATTGGCATTAATGAGGCCATCAACTATGTGCTGAAACTGGGCGAGCGCTTTGGTTTTAAAACCAAAAACTGTGACGGCTATTGCGGTTACATTGAAATGGGTCAGGGTGAAGAAATGATCGGCATTCTGACCCATGTGGACACCGTTCCGGTGGGCGACGGCTGGTCGGTGAATCCCTTTGATCTGACTATCGACGGGGATAAGGCCTATGGCCGGGGAACCATTGACAACAAGGGTCCCACCCTGGTGGCGCTTTATGCCATGAAGGCACTGGCAGATAGCGGTGCCCCGATCAATAAACGAGTGCGGCTGATTATCGGTGGCGATGAAGAAGGAGAGGAATGGCATTGTATGAACCGCTACAAGGCCACCGAAGAAGCCCCGACCTATGCCTTTTCGCCGGATTCTGGGTATCCGGCCATCTTTGCCGAAAAGGGCATTCTGAATGTCTGCATCAAAAAGAAACTAGAGCCCGCCATTCACAACCTGGGCTTTTTCAGCGGCAGTCAGATCAATACCGTTCCTGATTATGCCAAGGCCATTGTCAGTGATGCCGTGTATGAACGCACCGGTAAGCCAGCCCATGCATCTCAGCCCCATGAGGGGATTAATGCGATGTTTTTATTGGCCAGTGAGCTGAGAATGCTGGGTTTGGAACACCCTTTTCTGGATCTCATCGACATTGCCACCTCTGAAGGACTGAATATCGATTTTGAAGATGAAATTTCTGGCAAACTCACCATCAATCCATCGATTGCCAATGTCAATCAGGAAAAGGCGGTGCTAAAGTGCGATATCCGTTATCCGGTAACCATGAAAGGAACGGAGATCCGCGACCACATTGAAAGAGCCGTTACTCCCCTGGGTTTTACGGTTAACATCAATTATGACTTACCACCACTCCATATTGAGAAAGAAAGTTATCTCATTGATGCACTGCAAAAAATATATGAAGACTATACTGGGGATACTTCTGGACCCAAGGCGATTGGCGGGGGAACCTATGCCCGGGCCTTTGATAATGCCGTGGCTTTTGGGGGACGATTTCCCGAGGAACCCAACACCTGCCATCAGACCGATGAATACTGGAGCATTATCAGCATGAAGAAGAATTTTGATATTATCACCAAAGCGCTGGAAAGTCTGGTACAATAATAGCAGGGGTGGCCATGTGGTAACCCAAAATCATAGCAATAGAAATGGGGAAAACATGACCATTCATTTTGATAAACAAGCCGTTTTAGCGGCCTTACGAGGGCTGTTGCAAATAAAGTCAGTGAACGCCAATGCCGGAGCGGTCACCCAAGAAGCACCCTTGGGAACCGGGATCAATGAGGCCATCAATTACGTTCTGGGATTAGGCAAAAGTTTTGGTTTGACTACCAAAAACTGTGACGGTTATTGTGGTTACGTGGAATTCGGGACAGGGCCGGACATGGTGGCGGCCATCACCCATGTTGATACGGTGGAAGTGGGCGACGACTGGACCGTGCCGCCCTTTGATTTAACCATTGACGGCGATACGATTTATGGCCGTGGGGTGCTGGACGATAAAGGCCCCACGATGGTCGCTTTGTTTGCCTTGAAAGCCCTGAAAGATGCCCAGATTCCGATTAATAAACGGATTCGCCTGATTATCGGTGGTGATGAAGAAGGCGGTAGCTGGGCCTGTATGAAACGCTACAAAGAAACCGAAGAGACGCCAGTCTACTCCTTTTCACCGGATTCCGGTTACCCGGTTATTTTTGCCGAAAAGGGCATCATGAATGTGATTTTTGAAAAAGAATTAGATGGTAATGTACCGGTGCTAAACTTAAGCAGCGGTAAACAGATCAATTCGGTTCCGGATGTTGCCCGGGCTGATTACAACGGCCAGACCTATGAAGGCAGGGGCAAATCCGCTCATGCTTCCGATCCGCAAAAGGGCGACAATGCCCTGATTAAACTGGCGAGCGAATTACGGGCGGCGGGCATCCAGCATCCGATTCTGGAGCTGCTTGATCGGGCAACCCCCGAAGGTTTTGGGATTAACCTTTCGGATCAGGTGTCCGGCGATCTGACCCTCAATCCGGCGATTGCTTATGGGGATGAAAATATCGCCGTGCTTCGATGTGATATCCGCTACCCGGTGACGAAAAAGAGCAGCGATATTTGCGCAGCGATCCAGAAAGCCACTGGCGATCTCGGCTTTTCCCTGAAAATGGATCATGAAACGCTGCCCCTGCATGTGGATCAGGACAGTTTTCTGGTCACCTCATTGCAAAAAGTATATGCCGACTACACTGGCGATACCAGCGGTCCGATTGTCTCGGGCGGTGGAACCTATGCCCGAGCCTTTGAGAATGCCGTGGCTTTTGGCGGCGTCTTTCCCGGTGAGGTCAATACCTGTCATCAGACCGATGAATTCTGGAGCATTGACAGCATGGCGAAGAATTTTGACATTATTGTGAAGGCACTGGCAGTGCTGGCTCAGTAGAAGTAAGTTTAATCCCAAAAGGAGAATCGCGGGAATCAGATGACTCAAAAGAACGATTTCGAGTGTTGCGATAAAATATAAAATGAAGTGTGATGTGATTATTTAAATTCACTTTTTATAAAATAATGATTGACAAATCGATTTCACTGGAATAACATATCTACAGGTATATACTGCCAAATGTAAAAATATTAAAAGACTTGTCTGAGAACTTATTTTAAAATTTAATCAATTAATTTAGCCATGAAGGTTGAGTGTTCTATCGTAGATAGAAATCAATTTTCGTGGCTTTGTTTTTTTTGAAAGGGGTTAAAAATGGAAGTAGTTGGTGTGATAAAAAAAATTGAAGCGTACTGGGACAAGCGTTCTGATTCGTTTGATGCTGATCATGATACGGAGGATTTACAGGCATGGATGGAAGCGCTTAACAATCTTTTAGGGACGGATCAGAATAAAAATGTTCTTGATCTGGGAACCGGAACCGGTTTTCTGGCAAATATGACGGCAAAGCTGGGTCATTCAACCATCGGGATTGATATATCAAGAGAGATGATGAATTATGCAGTTAAGCATGCAAAAACAGCAGCGTCGGATGCCATTTTTATGGAAGGGAGCGTTTTAGATCTGCCCTTTATGAACGAGACCATTGATTTTATTATCAATTCCCGGCTGATCTGGACACTGGTTGAACCGGATCTGGCAATCAGAGAATGGCTGCGAATTTTGAAACCAGGGGGAAAAATTATGTGTTTTAACCGGATGAAGGAGGGTGTTGGATTAAATATTGGCAAGGTTAATATTTATGAAGATGAAGAAGTGGATAACCATCTGGTAGTAAAGGGCGCTCGTATGGAAGAACTGAAAGAGCTTTTGGAAAGAAATGGTCTTGTTGAAGTGCAGATACAGAAGTTGTCGGGTTTGACCCGTCCGGGATATGATTATGATCCATGGTTTGTTCTGATGGGAACAAAGGTATCAGAAGCGAGTGCGTTGATTTCATGAAGAACGCAATTAAATCCATAAGGTGGGAGTGTGAGGATTGAACAGCAAATCGATGTTAATTGAGAAAATAGTCAAACGAACCCTATGGTTTTTACTTTCGATGCTGCTTTTATCAATTGTGGTTTTCTACTTTGCTCGTCTGGCGCCAGGTGATCCGCTACAGTCATATTATGGAGATGCAGTCGAGTCGATGACATCCCCTGAATTGGATGCCGCAAGGGAACGGTTGGGATTGGATGGTCCCATCGCACTCCAATATGTTAAATGGATCAGCAATGCTGCTCAAGGTGATTTTGGGATGTCGTTAAAATACAAAATGCCGGCATTGGATGTGATTGCCCCGTTAATCGGAAACACCCTGATTCTGGGGGGCGTTGCCTATATCCTGGTATTTGCGCTGGCAACGATACTGGCATTATTTTGTGCCATGCATGAAGACACCTGGATTGACCGGATTATCTGTAAGGTGGGAACGGCGGCTTATTATATCCCGTCATTCTGGCTGGGAGTTGTATTGGTATTGATTTTTAGCATCAATCTGGGATGGCTTCCCAGTAGTGGCGCTTATGATATTGGTAAATCGGACGATCTTTTTAACCGCATCCAGCATATGATCTTGCCCCTAACGGTAATGATACTTAGTCATCTCTGGTATTACGCCTACATGATCCGAAATAAACTGCTGGATGAAATCCGAAAAGAATATGTGCTGCTGGCTAAATCAAAAGGATGTACGAAGTCGGAGATCGTTTTGAAACACTGTTTTCGAAATGTGGCACCAACCATTGTCAGCATTATGGCTATTTCCATTCCCCATGTTCTCAGTGGGACATTTATTGCTGAAGCCGTCTTTAATTATCCAGGGATTGGAGCGCTGTCGGTTACCAGTGCCAAATATCATGATTACAATTTATTGATGTTGATTGTTCTCATTACCGGCGTTATGGTTGTTTCCAGTAGTATTATTGCCCAGTTTATCAATGAAGCCATTGATCCCAGAATGAAATTAACGGAGGTGACCGCATGGAAGGAAACGCCACAGACCCCTTTGTCCTAGTCGGGGCGAATTACAAAACATACGAATCTGCAGAGAAAAAGATTTCCTTCTGGCAGCGAATAAAAAGTATGCCGATCCTGTCTATGGTTATTCTTGGGATTATCATTCTGGGCTGTATTTTTGCGGAACAGGTTTATAATCATGATCCGACCGGTTTTTATCTACAAAATCTTAATCAACCGCCAAACTCAGAATTTTATTTTGGCACTGATTCCCTGGGAAGAGATATTTATTCGATGATCTGGTATGGCGGCCGGGTATCCATTCTGATCGGTTTATTGGGGATGGCGATTATCACTGTGATTGGTGTTATTTATGGCTGTGTCAGCGGAACTGCGAATTCCCGGGTCGATTCAATCATGATGCGAATTCCTGAGCTGATAAACAGTATTCCTAACTTACTATTGATTTTATTGCTGACATCGGTCATGGGAACCCAGAATATTGTAAAAATATCATTTGTCATTGGGGTAACCGGATGGTGCGGTCTGGCGAGAATTGTCCGGAGTGAAGTCAGACAGATCCGCAGTAGTGAGTATGTCCTGGCGGCGCAATGTATGGGGAGCGGCTTTTTTCATATAATGATAAAACACCTGATTCCCAATTTTATCTCCACCATTATGTTTGTGGTAGTCTCCAGCATTGGACTCAGCATCTCTATGGAGTCTACGCTCAGCTTTCTGGGTTTGGGACTGCCCGTTGATGTCGTTTCCTGGGGCAGTATGCTGTCTCTGGCTAACAAAGCGTTGCTGTCAAATTCATGGTGGGTCATTATCTTTCCGGGAGTATTTCTGATTACCACCCTGGTGTGTGTTACCAATATTGCATACTATTTTAGAAAAGAAACAAATAAGCGGGAAAGTTATCTCTGATTTTTGAGATAGCGTTTAGTTAATTTTAGAGGAGAAAAAGTTATGAATGTAAAGAAAAAGATTGTCAAATTGTTAGTTGGGTTACTTTGTTTAAGCACCATGGTTAGTTTTACGGGGTGCTCGTCAGCATCAGCTGACCAAAAATCATCGACTGGGTCGGATTTGTCAAACACCCTGGTATACGCTGGGGAAACCGCAGATTCCATTAACCCGATTATTAACGAGGGCAGTGAATTGGCTGGGATCATTTTCTCAGGTTTGATGAAGTATGATGCATCAGGCAAGCCAATCATCGATTTGGCTGAAAGTTATACCTATGATGAGGGTTCATTAACATATACCTTTAAATTGCGGAAAGGGGTGAAATGGCATGATGGCCAACCGTTAACAGCACAGGATGTCGTTTTCACCTACGATAAGCTGACAAAAGATACCACCTTATCGGCCAGTGTATTAAGTAACTATACCGACATTACCAGCGTGACGGCAATTGATGACAACACCGTGGCGATTACGCTTTCCCAATTCAACGCCGCCATGCTGGATAATTTTACCATTGGAATTGCTCCCAAACATTTATTGGATGGTCAGGATTTGACCACAGCCTCCTTTAATCAGGCGCCTGTGGGAACCGGCCGCTACAAATTTGTTGAGTGGGATAAAACCGGAGGAACCATCACCCTGGAAAAGAATGTCGATTATTACGATAAGGTGCCAAATATTGATCGGGTAGTTTATAAAACCGTTGCGGTGGAAAATACTAAAGCATTGATGCTCGAATCCGGTGAAGCCGATTTAGCCTGGCTGAACGCAAACTATGCAGAAAAATTCCGAGGTAAAGATGGTTATAAAAATATCGATTTTACAACCGCCGACTATCGGGCGATTTCAGTGGATAATCGAACCGATTTCTGGATAAAAAACAAAGATTCTGTTGGGGTTCTCAACGATGCAATTGATAAAGAGTCCGTGGTTAAGAGTGTGCTCAATAATCAGGGAAGCTCCGCATACAGCCCGATTCAGTTAAATGCCTTTGGTGGAAATACTGCCGCTGATATTTATAAATTTGATCTGAACAAATTTGCCCAGGAAATGCAGGCATTGGGTTGGACAAAAGGAGCTGATGGCATTTATGAACGAAATGGGGAAAGATTCCATTTTACCATTCAGGTTCGGGATTACGAAGAAGAACGAATTGACATTGCCAACATTGTTTCAAAACAGCTAAAAGAAGCCGGTGTGGATATGGAAATTGTTCTGGTTACAAAATTTGACTGGAAATCGGGATACAATGGATTCTTATCAGGCTACGCTGTCGAATTTGATCCAGATGCACTTTATGCCCAATTTACCACCGATGGCAGTTCTAACACTATGAAATACTCAAACCCTGTCGTGGATGATTTATTGACAAAGGCCAGACATGAGAAAGATGTCACGGCCAGAAAAGACTTATATGGCCAATTTGAAGTAGCGTTCGCAAAACAGCCAGCTTCAGTACTGATTGCCTATCTGGATGGAAATTATGTCGGTATCAGTGGGCTTGAAGGACTCAATACCGATCGTGTTCTTGGACATCATGCCGTTGGTGTTATGTGGAATATTGAAGATTGGACGCTTAATAAATAATTAAGCGCAAAATAAAAGGCTGTAAGCATTCTTTGTTTGCCGGATGTTCAGTTGAGCATCCGGCATCTATCGATAGAATAGGGAGGGCAATAGATGGTGGAACCGATTTTGCAATTGAAAAACTTATCAGTGAGTTTTGATACTAAAAATGGTGAGGTTGAAGCGGTCAGAGATGTCAGTCTGACACTGAAAAAAGGTGAAATATTAGCCATTGTCGGGGAATCCGGCTGTGGAAAAACGGTGATGAGCCAAGCCGTTCTAAAACTGCTACCGAAAACTTCAAGAATCAAACAAGGGCAAATCATTGTCGATGGCGAAGACATTACCGACTATAAGGAAAAGGAAATGAGAAAACTGCGAGGTGGTGTTATGTCGATGGTTTTTCAGGATCCAATGACCACCCTCAACCCGACAATTCCGATTGGTAAACAGATAACAGAGGCTATTGTTAAACACAATAAAGTCAGTAAGGACGAGGCAAAGAAACGGGGAATCGAAATGCTCAATTTGGTGGGGATTAACAGAGAGGAAGAGATGTTTTCGTTGCAGCCACACTTTTTTTCCGGCGGAATGAGACAGCGTTGTGTACTGGCAATCGCCCTGGCATCAAATCCCCAAATTTTGTTTGCTGATGAAGCGACCACCGCGCTTGATGTAACGGTTCAGGCAAAAATATTAGACTTACTGTTAGATATCCGTAATAAAACCGGGATTTCCATTGTGTTTATTTCGCATGATCTGGGTGTTGTTGCCAGAATTGCCGATCGCGTGGCAGTAATGTATGCCGGAAAAATTGTGGAGATTGGAACCGCAGAAGATATATTTTATAACCCCAGACATCCCTATGTATGGGGACTGATGTCGGCTTTGCCGGCACTGACTAAGGCGGGTGAGTCGTTGGCCACCATTCCCGGAACCCCACCGATTATGCTAAACCCACCCCCAGGCGATGCGTTTGCGATACGAAATCGATATGCTCTCGCCATTGATTATGAAGAAATGCCCCCGATGTATGAAGTCTCACCCACCCATTATGCGGCAACATGGCTGATGGATGAAAAAGCACCCAAAATTAAACCACCAATTTCATTGAAAAGGATGGAAAAAGAATGATGAACTCAGAGCCAATTTTAAGTGTGTCAAATCTGCAGCAGCATTTTAAAATCAATAAAGATTTAACAATTAAAGCCGTCAATGGCGTCGATTTTGAGGTTAAAAAAGGCGAAGTGGTTGGTTTAGTTGGTGAAACGGGATCGGGTAAATCGACAGTTGCCCGAACCATCATGGGTATTTATCCGGCAACAGCGGGCGAAGTCTATTTTAAAGGAAATCTGATTTCGGACAAGGGGGTGTATCGAAAAAACAAAGGCGATATTAACAAAAATATGCAGATTATCTTTCAGGATTCAGCAGCAGCACTTAACCCCAGAATGACAATTGAAGAAATTATAACGGAGCCAATTGTTGTAAATAAATTGCTGCAAGACAAAAATAAAATTCAGGAAAAATTGGACACCCTTTTAATGGAAGTGGGACTAGATCACACCTTTAAAAAGAAATACCCAACCGAAATATCGGGTGGTCAGCGACAACGTGTTGCGATTGCCCGGTGTTTGAGCACAAGTCCGGATTTAATCATTGCTGACGAACCGATTGCATCACTGGATGTTTCCATACAGGCTCAAATAATCACCTTATTTCAGCGGTTGCAACGGGAGCATGGGTTTTCGTTTCTTTTGATTGCCCATGATCTTTCAATAATTAAATTTATCTGTGACAAGGTGGCAGTGATGCTCCATGGAAAGATTATGGAAATTGGGCCAACCGAAGAAATTTTCACAAGACCGGCTCATCCCTATACGCAGTCCTTATTATCAGCAGTGCCGGTGCCAGATCCAATTTATGAACGAAATAAAATATTAATTGATTATGATGCAAGAAGTGCGATAGAAGAAGCTGAAATGGTGGAATTATCACCAAAACACCGTGTTTTTAATAATTTTCCCAGCCTGGTGTTCCAAAAATTATATTAACTGACTAGGGTCAGTTTCAAAAACGATTATCGACCGTTATTTTTAAAAGGCCGATAATCATTTTTTTAGTTAGAATCCGGACAGTGCTAAGAAATCTCGCCAAAACAATTATTAAGACTTTAGAAGAAAATCTAGAAACTGCGGGCTTTTTTGATTCGATAAGACGATACGTGGTATAATAAAAAATATTAGCAGTAAAATCCTGTCTTGAAACCCAATGGAAAATCAAAGACAGGATTTATTTTTTTACAAAGGTATTTTGTGTTTTAGAGATTTTTATGTTTTAAGAGATTTGTTGTGTTTTTGAGGCGGATTAAAATAATGTTTAAGGTGAAGAATGATGGAGAAACAAACAATAAGTATGGTGATTCCTTGTTATTGTGAAGAAGAGGTCATTCCCCTTTTTTATGATACACTGGTGAATGAGGTTATTTCTCAGATGCCAACGGTAGATTTTGAGATTCTGTTTATTGATGATGGTTCTAAAGATAAGACCCTGACGATCATAAAAGATCTCAATAAAAAAGATCGTCGCATCAAGTACATATCCTTTTCCCGGAATTTTGGTAAAGAAGCGGCCATTTATGCCGGGTTAAACTATGCCACCGGGAACTACATCGGGATTATGGATGTTGATTTGCAGGATCCGCCGGCCTTAATCATGCCCATGTATGAGGCTCTAATTAATGAGGATGTTGACTGTGTGGCAGCCTGTCGTGAAAGCCGCGCCAAAGAATCGCGCATTCGTTCTTTTTTTGCAAAACGCTTTTACAAGCTGATCAATCGGATGACGGGCATGGAAATTGTCGAAGGGGCACGAGATTTTAGACTGATGAAGCGTTTTGTGGTCGAAGCTGTTTTGGCGGTCGGTGAGTATAATCGCTTTTCAAAGGGTATTTTTGAATGGGTTGGTTTCAAGACAAAATGGCTGCCCTATCAGGATGCTAAGCGAGCAGCCGGAAAAACAAAGTGGTCTTTTTGGGAATTATGCCTTTATTCAATGGAAGGGATCATCGGTTTTTCAACCGCACCGTTGGCCTTTGCCTCCGCCACGGGGCTGCTTTTTTGTGGACTATCCTTTGTGGCCATTGTCGTGATCATTATTCGGGAAATATTATGGCATGGTTCCGCCTATGGGTGGGCTTCGCTGGTGTGTTTGATTTTTCTGATCAGTGGGATTCAGTTATTCAGCATCGGGATTTTGGGTCAATACCTGGCCAAAACTTATCTGGAAACAAAAAAACGACCGATTTTCATTGTTAAGGAACGCAATTAAATGAAGACATCCAAAAATTCGCTTCTGGACTATGGAATTCTGGCGTTAATCGCGGTTCTTTTTCTACTGGTATTTGCTTATGGAACCAGCCCCCTGTTTATCGATAATTTTGGTATCTCCGATTCGGCGATATTTTTACTGATTGGTAAGGGCCTAACCGCTGGTTACATTCCCTATGTGGACTTATTTGATCATAAGGGGCCAGTCATGTTTTTTATCGAAGCCTTTGGCTGGTGGATCAGTCCCAATCGTTTTGGCAACTTTTTGGTGCAATGGCTTTTTATGGCCGCAAACCTGGTGCTGATTTTTAAAATGGGGCGATTGTTTTTAGCAAAAAAGTGGTGTTGGATTCCGGTTGTTTTCTTTTTGTTGATTCTGGCCGCCACCTTTGAAGGCGGAAACTTAACCGAGGAATATAGTTTGCCGTTTCTATTTTTACCGCTATACCTGGCCACAAAATATTTTAAGTTAGAGCCGCTGGGAAAGGCCAAGCATCCGCCACTCTATGCGCTGGTGTATGGGATCTGCTTTACGCTGATCATCTTTATCCGCTTAAACAACAGCGTGTTTATTGGTGCGATCGTCTTAGTCGTGATGATCCAATTGCTGGCCAATCAGTCGTTTCGCAATTTTTTTGATAATGTCCTGACATTTCTTAGTGGTTCGATTTTTGTCTGTTTACTGGTAGCTATTTATTTTTTGGCAAATCATGCTTTGGGTGATATGATTTATGGAACCTTTCTGTTTAATCTCAAATATGCTGGGGGGATGTCAGGGATATCAACACCAGAGGAGTTTGTGAAATTTGGTTATGGCATTACTCCAGTGATTTTTTCTTTTAGTATGGGCGTTTATTATTTGCTGAAAAAAGTAAGTAAAGAAATCGGCTGGTTATTAATCACCGGATCCCTGACAACCTTTTTTTCGCTGCTACTCGGCGGGGTTTTCTACCATTATTTTATCTTAACGACGCCATGCTTTGTTTTGGCCATTATTTTACTGATTGAGCTCTATGTAATAAATGGGAAAATGCTGATCCAAGAAAATTATCGCGTGGTGCTAGTCGGAGTATTGGCACTGCTGCTGATAACGGTGGGCAGCTACCTGAACTTTGCAGATCAGACGGTTCGGGAAATTGTTGCCGAACAACCGAATAACAGCTATTATGAAGATGCCCAGACCATCAAAAATTTAATCCCGGCTGACGATTTAGACAGCGTTTTGGGTTATTCGGTTCCCGCCGGATGGTTTCTAAAGGCGGATATCACACCCTGTTATAAATATTTTACGATGCAGGAATGGTGGGGTCGCTACGATCCGCAGGTGCTTATTGATACCAATAAGCTACTGGAAAATGATCCGCCTAAATGGATCGTTTTAAATAATGATCCCCAACAAAACCAGACGCTCTATGCTGTTCTGGGGAAGAAATATGAATTAATCACCAAGGATACGGTCATTTCTTTATACCATCTCAAAAGTGAATAAATAAAATGAGTAAATAAAACCCGGTAACCGGGATGAAAAGCGATTGTCGACCATTTAAACTAAAATGGTTGACAATCGCTTTTCTTTTGGTTAGAATAGCAACAAGAGGTGATGAAATGTCGACAAAACAAAAATTATTACAAACCTTGGAAGAAAATCGCGATACCTATCTCTCCGGAGAAGTGCTGGCCAGCACCATGGCTGTCTCGCGGTCAGCCATCTGGAAGGCCATCAAAACACTAAAAGAAGCAGGTTATGAAATAGAGTCCACCACCAACAAAGGCTACCGGTTAAAAAGCGAATCGGATCTGATGTCGGCGGAAGGAATACATCCCTGGCTGTCCCCGACCAATCAGGAGCTTGAACTGATTGTCTATCAAACCGTTGGCTCTACTAATCAGGAAGCCAAGAAATTGGCACTGGAAGGGGCAAAAACGGGAACTGTTATTATCGCTGAAGAGCAAACCCAGGGACGGGGCCGAATGGGCCGTTCCTTTTATTCACCGCCCAAAAGCGGGATTTATTTAAGTCTGGTGCTGCGACCCGATGTGGCCGCCCGGGATGCGGTGCTGTTAACCACCGGCGCATCGGTGGGGGTTTGCCGGGCCATCAAAAAAGTGACGGGTATTGATACCCAGATCAAATGGGTCAATGATATTTATCGGGGCGACCGGAAAATTGTCGGGATTCTCACCGAGGCGGTGACTAACTTTGAGAACGGACAGTTCGAGTTTGTGATCATCGGCATCGGGGTGAATTTTAAACAGTCGGAAGCGGCTTTACCGAAAGAGCTGGAAGACATTGTCGGGACGCTATTTGATGAAAAACCGGATGCCCTGACCCGTAATCGGCTGGCGGCAGAAATTATCAACGAGGTCTTAACTATCTGTGACGATCTGACTAATCGGAATTTTTTAGAGGAATACAAAACCCACTCGATGGTTTTAGGAAAACAGATTAAGGTTTTTCGGAACAATGAATGGGAAGTGGCAACCGCCCTGGACATCAGTGACGAAGGTGGTTTAATTATCAAAAATCAATTTGGACAGACGGAAACCCTGAATTCAGGAGAAATCAGTATTAGAAAATTAGAATAGGATGGAAGAAATGATCGAAAAAAACAGAATCAATAAAAATACCCTCAATATAAGAATGCTGGTGCTGTGCGGTCTGTTTTCCGCATTGATCGTGGTGGGGGCGATGATTAAAGTGCCGCTACCGGGAATACCTTTAACCCTCCAGACGATGTTTGTACTTCTGGCAGGGCTGTTGCTGGGTTCCCGAGGCGGTCTGATTGCGGTCTTAGTGTATATCTTTATGGGTCTGGTGGGTTTGCCGGTGTTTACCGGTGGCGGCGGATTAATGTATGTCTTTAAACCAACCTTCGGCTATATTATTGGTTTTGCACTGGGCGCCTATGTCACCGGATGGTTGGCGGAAAGAAACCCTAATAACTCAACTAGGCAGATGATTATCGCAGCGGTGGCTGGAACCGCCGTCATCTACGCCGTGGGATTACCTTGGTATTATGTGATCCTCAATTATTATCTGAATACGCCAGTGGGAGCGGCAACGGTAATGATGTCGGGATTTGTGATGACTCTACCGGGGGGGATAATCAAGATTGCCCTCAGCGTACTGTTGGCCAAACGACTGGCACCGATGATCGGGCGAGGGATGCTCGCAAAATAATTTTGTGAAAGCCGCTGGATGAAGTAGTATAGCTATAAAGATAGGATACGTATTAAGCGTTAAAAACAAGTGCAGCCGCACAGCCCTGGTGGGGCAGATTTTCAAAAACAACGCTCCCGCCATGGATTTTCATGATCCGACGAACAATAATCAGTCCCAAGCCGTGGTTTCCGAGTAATAGCGATTCATCCAGTCCCCCTGAATTTTCTAGCAGTTCAGGGGGATAGCCTTTGCCATCATCACTGACTTTAATCTCCAGGCCGACCGTCGATTTAGTTACCGATAGTTTAATATCACAGCCCCGGGGATTGTGCCGGATGCTGTTTTCAATCAGGTTGGTCAGTGCCCGACGAAGCAAGGCCTGGTCGCAAAGTAAAATGGGGCTGTTGGTTTCTTCGGTCACATCGACAGCGAGTGAATAGGGGGTAGTGAGACCATCATTGATAAAATCGACCGCTACGCCCCGGATTAAGGCGGCGGGCGAAACCCGAGCCAGCTCCATCGGTTGGGCATTGTACTCCAGTTTGGAAGCCAGGTTTAAATCGCTGATCAGGGACTTGATTCGTTGACTCTGTTGACGGATAATCCGAGCCTGATTTTGTTCGGTGGCGGGCAGTCTAGGGTTGTTTTCCAGTTCGCTGGCGTAACCCATCACCATCGATAGCGGGGTACGGATATCGTGGGAAACCCCGGCAATCCATTCCGTCCGAGCCTGATCCCGGTGAGCCAGTTGTTGTTCCTGCTGGAAAAGAATCACCGATGTTTCATTAAGAATCCTTGCCACTTCCCCGGTAACACCTCCGGTGGGCAGTGCCAGGGGTTCTTTTTTGGGTAGCGTGGTAATGCCGTTATACAGGGGCTTCAGCTTGCGGTAGAGCCAGAGTCCCAGAAACAAGGCCAGCACCAGAGCCGACAGTACGTTCAAGATCAAAAAACCGAGCAGTAAACCGGGGACATGGGAAATGGTATCTTCGGTGGAGGTAATATTGTATTTCCAGATGCTACTTTTAGGGTCGCCTAGAACCAGTAAACCGTCGGGATGTTCCCAAACCGAGACCGGATAGTCGTTGAGATACCAACGGCTGAAGGAGGCCACATCAGTAAGGGTGTATTGCCGGGGAATATCCCCAGGCAGGTTTTTGTTCCAGATCACCTGACCATCCCGGTCAATCAGCATCGCCCAAACATATTGTTCTTCCATCATCGCAGCGGCAGAGGGATTAAGTGCATAAGTCCCCTCGGTGTTGGTTAGTCCATCGGAAATATCGGCAATGGCATATTTAAGGGGCTGACTTCCAGAATATTTAAACATCCAGTTGGTGGTGAACGCCATATTGATGGTGACTAACAAGAGTGCAATTGCGGCTGTCAGCAGAATCGAACGGGTGATGATTTTTCGCAGACTTTTCATTGCTTGGTTTCCTTGGCCAGTTTATAACCCATACCCCGGATGGTCAGCAGATATTGGGGTTGGGAGGGATCCACCTCGATTTTTTCTCGGAGCCGCCGGATGTGGACCATCAGGGTGTTTTCATAGCCATAGAGATCATCATCCCAGGCGCTGCGACAGAGGCTGTCGGCGGTGACGATATTGCCTTGGTTTTCCCAGAGCTTTTTCAGCAGGGCGTGCTCCTTGGCAGTCAGGTTTTTTTCACCATCACCAGTCTTAACGATGCCGCTTTTAAAATTGACGGTCACCGCCCCCAGCACCAGCGTTTCGTCAGGTAGCGGCTGAGTCAGCAGCGGCTGGTAAACCCGCCGCAGGATTCCGCTTAAACGCAGCACCAGCTCCCGGGGCAGAAAGGGTTTGGTAATGTAGTCATCGGCACCCAGCCCCAGTCCCAGGAGCCGGTTCTCATCCTCATCCCGAGCCGACAAAAACAGCATTGGCACATTTGACTGCTGCCGCAGTTCCTGCATCAGCGAAAACCCGTCGCCATCCGGCAGCGTTACATCAAAAATTACCCCATCGGGCTTTTCTAAAGCAAAAAGCGCCCGCGCCTGCCGACAGTTTTCGGCGCTTATAATCTGAGCAAAACCTGCCTGGTGAAGGATTGTTTTTAATAAATTGATAATTTCCGGTTCGTCATCGACAACCAGAAGCTTTGCTTCGAAAATTGTTTTCATTCGAATCACCCCCAAGTTATTATACCCGAAAAAATTGTTGGTGTTAGCATAAGCGATCAAAATTAAGGTAAAAGTAAGGCCGGTGACAACCCGCCGTAAGGTTCGTCGGCTATCATAAAGGTATCGAAAAAAGAAGGAGTGCATGATTATGAGCAATATTATCGAGACTGAGGGTCTCAGCAAACAATATGGAAATGTTTATCGGGTCAAGGATGTCGATCTGTCGGTGCCGGAAGGGGCGATTTATGGATTTCTGGGGCCCAACGGCGCCGGAAAATCGACGACACTGAAGATGATTCTGGGGTTGGCAAAGCCCACAGAAGGGGAGATCACGGTTTTTGGAAAACGGGTCAACAGCAAAAACCGTCTGGAAAATCTTAAAAATGTTGGTTCTCTGATTGAGTCTCCCAGCTATTACGGGCATCTAACCGGAGAGGAAAATCTGCGGATCTTTCAAACGCTGCGGGGGGTATCCAAACAAAACATTGCCGAAGTTCTAAAAATTGTCCGGCTGGAGAATCAGCAGAACAAAAAAGTCAGCCAGTATTCGCTGGGGATGAAACAGCGGTTGGGGCTGGCCAGTGCGTTGTTGGGCTATCCCAAGCTGCTGATTTTGGATGAACCCACCAATGGGCTGGATCCGGCCGGGATTTCGGAAATGAGGGAACTGATTCAGTCGCTGCCGCAAAAATTTGGCATGACCGTGGTGGTCTCCAGCCACCTCTTAAGCGAAATTGATCAGCTGGCCACTCGGGTGGGGATCATTCGCGAAGGAGAACTGGTTTACCAGGACAGCCTGACCAAGCTGCATCAGTACAGTAAACAGCATCTGGCGGTGCGAACCATGAATAATGAGGTGACCAAATCATTCCTTAGTCGAAACGGCGTGGCCTGGGAAGCTGAGGATGATTATCTGATTATCCCGCAGATGAAAGATACGATGATAGCCGAAATCAGTAAGGCGCTGGGACAGAATAATATTGGCCTGGTTCGGATTGAAGAACGAAAAAAAAGCCTGGAGGATATTTTCCTGGAGCTGACGGGAACGGCGGTGAGTTTATGAGCGCCGCAATCGGGATGGAGGTCTTAAAAACAAAGGGTCGCAAGATCTGGCTGGTGGTGGCGGTGATGATGGCGGTTCAGCTGCTCTGGGCCGGTTGGGCTATTTCCAACAAGGATGCCAATGATCTGGTCCAGGGCTGGATGTTTTTTCTCTACCAGTTTCCGATGCTCAATTGCATCATCATGCCGGTAATCGCCGCAGTAGTCGCTTCGCGTCTGAGTGATGTGGAGCATAAGGGTCAAACCTTTAAGTTGCTGGAAACCATTATTCCGGCGCAGCGGATCTTTGCTGCCAAGTTTATCTGGGGCAGTATCTATATGCTTGGCGCCGCCCTGGGACAGCTGGCCATTATGATCGGCATGGGTTTTGTTCTGCATTTTGGTGGACCGGTGCCCTGGGGCGCGCTGGCGAGTTATCTGTTTTTTACCCTGGTGGTGAGTCTGACCATATATATCTTCCAGCAGGGGGTCTCGATGTTCGTTGCCAATCAGATGGTACCGATGACCCTGGGACTCATCGGCGGTTTTATCGGTCTATTCAGTATGTTTTTCCCCCAGGGCTTGCAAAAGCTGATTCTGTGGAGCTATTATGGGGTGCTGATGCAGGTTGGCATGAATTGGGATCAGACCACCCGGGCGACTGATTTTTACTGGACGGCCATCGATTGGTCAGGGCTCGGTTTGATTTTGGTTTTCTTTGTACTGATTTATGGAATCGGCCGAATTTTATTTGTGAGAAAAGAGGTCTGAGCGATGCTGATACGTGTTTTAAAAGCAGAAATGATCAAGATGCGCCACAGTCCGGTGTGGCTGGCTTTTTTACTGATTCCCATTATTCCGGCCTTTATGGGAACCTTTAATTATTTGAACAACCTGGGAATGTTGGAGAATCAGTGGTACAGCCTGTGGACCCAGCATACGATCTTTACCTGTTATTTTTTCCTGCCGGTATTGATTGGAATCTATGCGTCCTATCTTTTTCGGTTGGAACATGCCAATCATAATTGGAATGCGGTGATGACCGCCCCGGTTCCAATAACACAGGTATTTATGGCTAAACTGATGATGGGCTGGCTGATGGTGATGCTGACCCAGCTCTGGATTGGACTGTTGTTTATCATTTCGGGATTCCTGGCCGGGCTGGCGGGACCGATCCCGCCGGAATTACCAGTCTGGCTGTTGTTTGGAGCGTTGGGGGGCATGGTGGTATGCGCTTTGCAGCTTTGTCTATCGCTGGTGATTCGCAGCTTTGCCGTGCCGGTGGGGATTGCTCTGATGGGTGGGATTGCCGGGTTGGCTTTGTTGTCGCAAGGCTATGGCATCTATTTTCCCTATGCGCTAATAACCCTGGGTATGCGAGCCAACGATCCGGCGGCACCGATGTCGGTGGGCGAAATTTCCTTTCTGATCGCCTGTGCTGCTTTTATCGCTGGCTTTTGTCTATTTGCCATCACCTGGTTAAAACGGCGGGATGTCGTAACTGGTTAATCAATGGCGGGTAAACATAAAGTAAAAGAAACAGCAAAATAGAAAACAAAAAAATAGGCCAGTGTTTAGCGGAGATGACTACCGCTAAACACTGGCCTTGATAATTTTCTTGCTGTTTTAGCTTGGCGGTTTGCAAATTCCACAAGGTGTCAGTCCTTGGGCATGCACCTCTTCCAGACTGTTTAGATAAATCCGGTTGGATTCTTTCGGCAAACCGGAACAGCTGGGCAGATGATAAACCTTGGAGTTTTTATTGCCAATATAAGTGGCGGTTTCTGCCGTGGCCTCATTTGCTGGCGTTTCCGAAACGGGGTTGGTTGTTGAGGCGAGACCATTATCTACATCCTGATATGGTTGGGTTGGGGTAACGCCATTTTTGTTAAAGTTCAACTGATCGCCTTCACTGGTGGCAATAATAGTTCCCAGCAGGTCGGTGCGGAAAATGGTAGAACCCGCATCGTTAAGCCGGCTCAGGGTTTCCTCATGGGGATGGCCGTAGTCGTTGTTCACCCCGCAGGAGATCACTGCATAACGGGGGTTGACCGTCCGCAGAAACAGATAACCGGTGGATGAGTAGCTGCCATGATGACCGACCTTGAGGACATCGGCCGCCAGATCGAGGTTCGCAGCCAACAGTTCTTTTTCAGCCACTTCTTCCATATCGCCCGTCAGCAGAAAGCGATGGCTGCCATGGGTTACCTTCATCACGAGGGAATCATCATTGACGTCCTCATGGACATTGAGTGGGCCTAAAAAATTAATGACAGAGCCGCCAAAAGCCATGGCCGTTCCCGGGCTGGGGGTGGATATGGGAATATTTTTACTTGCGGCCGCGGCGATCAGGTTTTTGGAAGCCTTGGTTTCCTCGGAGTCGGTCAGATATAAATTGCCGACATCCAGATTGGCAACCACATCGGTCAGCCCACCGGCATGGTCATTGTGGTTGTGGGTGGCCACCACATAGTCCAGTTGGGTGATGCCCAGATCGGCAAGATAGTCAATGATTTCGTGGCCATATTCCGGATTGCCGCTGTCAATCAGCATCGTTTCGTTGTTATCCACCAGCAGCACGGCATCGCCCTGACCAACATCGAGAAAGTGAACCGCCAGCGAATCTTCGGGCGAAAAGGTGGTCTGAGTGCCGGTTAAAAACTGACAGCCAGTGACGATAATAAGTACGCTTAAAATAAGTGCGGTAATAAGCAAAAGTTTTCGTTTCATTTTCAATTCCTCCGTGGCTTTATTTTAGCATATTTAAGGAAGAATTGCCTGTTGTTTAAGCTGTTCAAATCCGGTTGCGAAGGCGGGTTTCATTTAAAGGTCAGAAAGATGATCAAATTAAAGTAGACGATCAGGCTGCGCTCAGGTAGAATAAAGTTATACTTCAGATATGCTGGAGAAGTCGGATACCAGGATGGGAAAGAGAGGAGACTGCGGGTGAAGGTTTTTGACAGCACTAATACGGACGTTTATTTTAACCTTGCGATGGAAGAATACTTGTTTAAGAACTGTGTTGATACTGAATATTTGCTATTATGGAAAAACCATAACAGCATCGTCTTGGGAAAACACCAGAATATTTTTGAGGAAATCAATTTAGCCGCCGTGGCGGAATCAGGGATCCCCGTGGCCAGACGAAACACTGGTGGAGGGACGGTCTTTCACGATGAGCAGAATCTTAACTATTCATTTATCAGTAATAGTGAAGGTGATGGATTCGCCAATTATGAGCAGTTTTTGACCCCGGTGATCAAGGCACTAAATGAGATGGGAATACCGGCAGTAAAAAGAAGAACCAGCGATATTGCCATCGGAGAACAGAAAATATCCGGGTCTGCCCAAACGGTTAAAAAGGGAAGAGTTCTTCATCACGGAACCCTGCTGTACAATTCGGATCTTAGCCTGCTTAAAAATCTGCTGAAAACCACCGCCGGAAAAATCACATCGAAGTCGGTTAAGTCGGTTAGAAGTGAGGTTACTAATATCAAAAAACATATGACCGATCAATCGATGACAATGGCGGCGTTTAAGGACACGTTACTCGAGAAACTGTTGCCGGATGGATTTGAAAAGGTAAGTCTGACGGAAGCAGATATTCAAGCGATCCAGATCCTGGTGGATGAAAAATATTCGCAGTGGGAATGGAACTACGGTCAATCGCCGAAGTTTTCATTTGAAAAAGATAATACGCTTCTTAGTATGAAAGGAATAAAAACACAGCTTGATGTTAAACTGGAAATTATCAAAGGCAGAATTGCCAAGTGTGAAGTGACAGTTGACGGTTTGGCAAATGCTGAATTGATCGAGCGTCTTACCGGCGCCAGATATGGTTATCAAGAAGTGTTACATAAATTGGAAGAAACCCGGTTTCATGAAGCGTCTCAAATAAAGATAGCTAAGCTAACTAATTGTTTTATTTAAAATACTGAAAAAAGGAGAAACTAAGATGAAAAAAAACATTCAAATGCCAAAATTAAGTGAACAAATGGAAACCGGGGTGTTGGCGGCCTGGAATAAAGAAGCTGGTGATGTAGTAAAGAAGGGTGAGGTACTTTTTGAAATCGAAACCGAAAAGGTGGTCAGCGAAGTTGAAAGTATGGAATCTGGCGTTCTGGAAGCGGTTTTTTTCGAAGCGGGCGATGAAATAAAAGTGGATGAAATCATTGCTGTCATTAAATGTGATTGATTAAGGGGACAAAATGGAAAAGAAACCAGAATGGTTAAAGGTCAGCTACAATAAAGAGGCCGTGGAAGAAGTCACTGGGTTGATGGCCAAACTGAAACTGAATACCGTCTGCAAAGAAGCGAATTGCCCCAATCTGGGGGAGTGCTATAAAAAACGTACTGCTACCTTTATGATCTTAGGCAGTATTTGCACCCGTCACTGCCGCTTCTGTAATGTCTCCAGTGGGGTGGTGGAAACGGTTGATCCCAAAGAGCCCCAGCATCTGGCAGAGGCCGTAAAAGAGCTGGATTTAAAACATGTGGTGATCACCAGTGTCACCCGGGATGACCTGGAGGATGGCGGAGCCAAACACTTTGCTGATACCATCAACGCCGTGCGGGTATTAAATCCGGGGGTTTCGATAGAGGTGCTGATTCCTGATCTGCAAGGGGTTGAGGAACACCTGGACATTGTCATTGCAGCCAACCCGGATGTGATTAATCATAACGTCGAAACCGTCCGGGAATTTTACCCGGAGGTTCGGCCTGAAGCTGACTATGATCGATCCATAGCGGTGCTGGAGTATGTCAAAAGAAAGGCGCCCCATATCAAAACAAAGACCGGTATTATGGTGGGGCTGGGAGAGACCGATGAACAGGTTTTTAAGGTCATGGATGACAGTTTAAACGTTGGCTGCGATATTTTTACCATTGGTCAGTATCTGCAGCCATCGCCAAAACATATTGCCGTTAAAGCTTATGTGACCCCGGAAAAGTTTGCAGAATACAAGAAAATTGGGGAAGCAAAAGGCTTTCACTATATTGCCAGCAGTCCCCTGGTGCGTAGCTCGTACCGGGCGGAGGAAGCTCTGGAAGGAGGAAAAAGCTGATGATTTATATCGAAAACAACTCCACCGATCCGTTTTTTAATTTTGCGTTGGAATACTACCTTATTACCGAAAAACAGTTGCCGGAGGATCAGATTTTTATTTTCTGGCGAACCGAGCCAACCCTGATGATTGGCAAGTACCAGAACACCATCGAAGAAATTAACGAAGATTATGCTAAAAAGAATGGGATCAAGGTAGTGCGACGCATCACTGGCGGCGGTACCATCTACACCGACATGGGGGGATGGCAGTTCAGTTTTATCACCAAAGGGCTGGCGGAAACCATCGATTTCAACAAGTATATCGGCCCGGTGATTGAAGGCTTGAAAAAACTGGATGTACCGGCTGAATTTAATAGCCGCAATGATCTGGTTATTCACGGCAAAAAGTTTTCTGGCAACGCCCAGTGCATGCTAAACGGATATACCCTCCATCATGGCTCACTGTTATTTGATACTGATTTTGAACAGATGGTTAAATGTCTGACGGTGGATGATTATAAAATCATTTCTAAGGGCATTAAATCCGTTAAGGAACGGGTGACCAATATTTCAGAGCACTTAACCAAGCCGATCGATACCGATACGTTTAGAAAATTGATGGTAGAGAGCATCATGCAGGGCTCCAAGGCGGAATATCAACTAACGGCGGCAGATCTTGACCGGATCAACGCCATTGCCAGAGAAAAATTCGCCAGTTGGGAATGGAATTATGGCAAATCACCCAAGTTTAATATCACCAGAACCGGCCGCTTTGACGGTGGCAAAATGGAATTTAAACTGGATGTGAACAATGGTAAAATAACCGACTGCACGATCTACGGCGATTTCTTCGGAACCATGGACATCAAGGTCTTGAGTGATGCGCTCATTGGCACCACCTATAATAAGGAAAGCATTAAAAAAGCGATTGCAGCCAGTGGTATCAAACAAGGATTCTACCAGATCAATATTGACGAACTGGCCGATATTATCTGTTAAAAGTCATGCCCCATCGCATCATTGATGGGGTTTTTTCATGCCAAAAATTAAGAGATAATTTCCGGCCTTTACCTTTTTACGGGAATACGTTACAATAGTTTGGTGAGTGGATGGTTCGTTCATTGAAGAAAATCAAAGTAAGGTCATATGAAAATTTAAAGAAGCTGTGATAAAATCATTTCGATGTTAAAAATACAAAGGCGTATTTACAAAAATGACATTGACATGATTGGGGATCAGAAGGAGACGAATTTATGGATAGTTCAAGAAAATTTCTTATTGTATCAATCAGTGCGGCGGTGCTGTTGATCATTTTAGTCAGTTGCACGCTGGCCTACTCAGGGCGGGATAATACCCTGATGTCAGACAAAACCCTGAGCTTTGAAATCAACGGATTTAATGTGGAGCTGCCGCTTTCAGAAAACGATGCGGTGTACGATGCGGTGAGTTTGAGCAGTATCACTGAAAATAAAATAAAATTACTCAATGAAGTTGGGGCTACCGTCAAAATAGACGGCAAGGGCATTGGCGCCGGGACAACGATTGATTTAAAGCTTGACGAGCTTTCGTCCAGTGAACTGATAAAAATTCAGGTGGGCAATGAAAAGGATGAGCGGGTGATTTATCTGCGAACTCTGTCATCCCAGCTGCCGGAAATTATTCCTGCTGGAGCAAGCAGCTATGATGGAAATTACTTTGCCGCAGTGGCAACCGGAGGGGCGGCCTTATACGAACTGAATAATCAGGGTGAAGTTGTTTATTATATCGCCAAGTCAGCGGAAGAAGCCAACGGCGAATCCTATCGCGATTTCAAAAAGCACGTTTATGAAAATGGCACTGTCCGTTACAGCTATCAACGGGTATATGGCGACAGCAACGGTATTGGTTATGCCGTCGGCGAACGGGTGATCCTGGATGATCGGTATCAGGAAATAGATGTTATTACCCTGGCTCAAAGTGATCGGACAAAAGCAGGAGATCCGGTCGATGGCCGGGATTTCATCTTAATTGATGATAACCATTATATTGTCGAAGCTTCCCAATTGGTGCTGGTTCAGAATGTGCCGGACGGTTTGGGCGCCAACGCAATGGGAGTAAAGGTGGTTCGCAACCTGATTCAGGAAGTCAAAGATGATCAGGTAGTTTTTGAGTTTACCACCGATTCCCATCCGGAATTTTATGGCCTGAGCGTCGCAGATCATGATTACAGCAATACCACCAGCCAGAGTCCCGATTATGCAGGATTGAATCGGATGATCATCGATCCTGCCGATAATAATCTGATTGTCTCCTTTGGAAACATGAATACAATTATGAAAATCGATCGGGAAACCCGGGATGTCATCTGGAAATTATCCGGCAACGGTGATGAATTTGGAATGTCACCGGAACAAAAAACATCGGGACAAAGCGATTTGGCGATCACCGCTGAGGAAGAATTAACCGTATTTGACAATGCCACTAGCACCGGTCAAACGCGAATCCTGAAAATAAAACTGGATGAAGCCAATAAGAAAATCATCGGATACCAGGAATATAAGGTGCCGGAAAAAACTTCCCTGGCTTACGGCAGTGCTCAGAAAATCGGCGACAACATTGAAGTCTACACGATTGGATGGGGTCTGCTTAAAGACGGCAAAGTAGCGATTTCTGAAATAGATTTTAACACTGGAAAAAAACTGCTGGAAGTTACCTTGCCTCAGGGCGTGGCCAATGATCGGGTTCAAAAGTTCAAATAGATAAAAAGTTTAAATAAGGGAATCGAGGCTAAACATGAAACCATTATTTTTATGCTACCCTAAATGTTCAACCTGTCAGAAAGCGAAAAAGTTTCTGGCAGAAAATCAGATCGATGTGGAAGAACGGCATATTGTCGAGGATCATCCCCACAAAGACGAACTGATTAAATGGATGAGTCTTTACCAGGGTGACGCCAAAAAATTTTTTAATACCAGCGGTCTGGTTTATCGGGATATGGCATTGAAAGACCAGGTTAAAACAATGACGCCCGAACAGATGGCAGAAGTATTGGCCACCAATGGGATGCTGGTGAAGCGGCCACTGGTTATCTTGGCCGATACTGTCCTGATTGGCTTCAAAGAAGAGCAGTGGAAAGCCGCATTATTGACCAATAAGCAGGATTAATCCCCAAAGTGGCCGTTATTTTTTCCTATAAATGATTTGTAAGCGCAGCAGTGATGGTCTATAATGAAAAAAGGATTATTAATCGAATACAAAGGAGAAAGTTAAATGTCACGAAAAACCATTGAAAAATTCAAAAAACAACCTGAGACTGATGTGGTGGAAATAGTTGAAATGGAACTGACTGAATATACCTACCCCAAAAGCGGAATCGGTATCTGTCCCCAATGCGGCGGCAAAATGAACGGCGTTGGGCTTGACTGGGAATGTGAAGGCTGTGACTTAAAGCTTGTTGGTCCGGTATTTTAAAGAAAACAGACGAATAAAGAACCGAAGGAAGCACATTTGCCAACAAAGTCGATTGGAAGATGTGCTTTTTTATTTGACAACGCACTGAAGATTCCAGCAGCTGGAGCCGGAAGAAAACTTAAATAATTCCCGATGACAAGAGGAATAATTAGGGATGTTCCTAAAAAAATCATGATTTAACGTGACATCATGATTAAATATGGTAAAATGTTGATAACTTTTTATATGATTTGTTTGAAAGCAATGAGTGGAGAAAACAATTTGACCGCATATCTGAACTGCATATCTGAACTGCATATCTGAATGCTTCGCAAGTACTGACGAAGTCAACGGATCGGCGAAGAAAAATAAAAGATAAACAAATTCCTGGAGGAAAATAAAATGACGATTACCTATGAATTAGGGAAATCTTTATATGTGAACATAACGAATCGATGTAGCAACGCCTGTACGTTTTGCGTAAGAAAAGATGAACCGACAATTAATGGAGTTGACGATCTCTGGCTGGAGAAAGAACCAACTCAGGAAGAAATACGAGAAGATATCTTAAAACGGGATCTGGATCAATATGATGAGCTTGTTTTTTGCGGATACGGAGAACCGACCTATCGTTTGGACGAAATCTGTGCCATCGCCAAAGATGTGAAAAAAAGCCATGCGATCCCAATTCGGCTTAACACCAACGGTCATGGCAACCTGATCTTTAAAAAAGACATGACCCCGCTATTAAAAGATGCCATTGATGTGGTGTCGATCAGCTTAAATGCTAAAAACAAAAATGAATACGATGAATTGTGCCGTCCTGTTTTTGAAGATGCCTATGACGAGCTGTTGGAGTTTGCCCGACTGGCGGGAAGATATACCAAAGTGGTTTTAACTATTGTCGATATACTGCCCATTGAGGATCAGGAAGCCTGTCGTAGAATCAGTCAATCGGTGGGAGCCGAATTACGGGTTCGTTCATATATTGATTAATAATAATTGGCAGCTGGGGGAATTGATCCTGACATGAGTGACAGTAATTTAAATCCCCGCTGCCTGAGCATCGGTGGTAAAGACATCTGGGTCGTCGACGACCATCAATATGTGCTGCTGATCTGGGGAACCTTGTTTCAAACCCGAAAACAACCAATGGTGCTGGTGAGTATTGATTATCATCCAGACACCAACCCGCCGTTCTGGCTATGGGCTTATCAAAAAGCCATGGCCATCGATCCTGATCGGGAAGCGGAACTGGTCGAAAAATTTCAGCGTCGAATGCTGGCCGCCCTGGAGCCGCTCGATTTGGATAGTGTCCAAAGGGTCATCGGTCAGATGCGCAATGATGAACATATCAATACCGCCATGGAATTAGGCTATTTGAGGGATTACCACATGATTAATTGTATGGAAAAACACGTTTATTCAAGGGGCAGTCACTATCTGGTTCCGGAAAACCAATGTGGCAGCCTTGAAGACGCCATGTTTAAAAGCATCGAACTGCCACTGGAAAAGATCAGCGCCGCGGATTTGATCCTTGACATTGATCTGGACTATTTTTTGCGCTTGCAGAATTTCGAGCTGGATCTCGATCAAAACAGCATTTTTGCAGATCTGGTCAAGCAGG
Source organism: Acetobacterium sp. (assembly GCF_030652775.1). GTDB lineage: Bacteria > Bacillota > Clostridia > Eubacteriales > Eubacteriaceae > Acetobacterium. The sequence continues at coordinate 67,278 of NZ_JAUSPS010000029.1, forward strand.
CTCAGGTCATCACCGTAGCGCGGTCAAAAAGCTATTTTGATTTTTTGAAAAATGATGAATTTACCATTGAAAGCTGCGAAGAAAAGCTTGTCAACTTGCTGGGAAAAATCATGTGTAAACAAATAGATGATCAAAACAAGTGACCCCCTTACGTAGTAGCAAATAAGATGATGGGAGATAGCCATATGGGAAAACACAGTGAAGAGACCCGCCTTATTAATCGGCCAAAAGACCAATGTGAAGCACACCTGTTGGCTTTTGACATCGGCAAATATGAACTAAAAAACCATATCGCAGACAAAGAAGAAAGTCTGATTGTTTTCCATACGAAGATTGTTTTTGTTGACAATGGCCAGCGGATTACGGTAAAGCTAAAAAATGTTGATGACCACTCGACCGAAGTTAACGTGCGGTCAGAGCTGATTTCAAACGTTCAGATAAATGATCGCAGCACCAATAAAAATAATATCAAGACCATATATAGCTATCTGAATCAAGAAAAAACAGCCGCTCAGGAACAACAACCGGAAAGTGCCAGAAATAATCAACAGCCCAAAACGAAAAAGAAGTTGTTTTCCTGGGGCAAAAACGGCTCCAATGTAAAAATATCAATTATGGCCAGCTATCTCGGTGGTTACAAAGAATTTGAAAAATCCATTAAAGGAACCCTGGAAATTCATGAAGCCGGCATTGATTTTGCGGTAATGGGACCCAAGTTTACGATTCAATTTTCGGATATTAAATCCGTCATCATTGCTTCAACACTGGATATTGAACAAAATCAGGCCTGGCAGGCGATCTGCTTTAAAGACGAACTCAAAAAAGATAAAACCGATCACGAAAAAGCGAAGAAAAATAAGCTGGTCGTTACCTACCAGAATGAATCGGGACAAAGCCAGTGTATTTTCAGAGCCGACAATTCGTTTGAGGTGGAAAAGAGTGTTTTAAAAGCGCAGACATTGATCCAGGAATTGATGGAAAAATAAAATCAAAAAAAGATTGACAAACGAAATAGGACGACGTATAATAGAGAAGTTGAAATAAACAATAACTAAATATACATAGCAAATAGGGATAAGGAACATCAATTGCTGTAAAAACCTTTCAAGAAGAATTGGATGATTTTTACAACAATTGATGGACAGTTTAGCCGGTTCAACCGCTAACGCTCCATTGAACCTATTTGTTTCAGACGATTTACAATCGCCTGAAACAAAGCTAAACTAGTCTCGCGACGATGGCGGAAGGGCCACACCTGTTCCCATACCGAACACAGAAGTAAAGTCTTCCAGCGCCGAAAGTACTTGGTGGGTAACTGCCTGGGAGGATAGGACGTTGCGGGACTTTTTATTTGCGTGAAACAACGAGCCATGCGGCGAATAATATAAAAAAGAGAGATCAAAGAGCAAATTTATTTGTTTTTTGATCTCTCTTTTTTATATTTTTAGGAAGGAGCCATCTGGCGACTGACGCGACGTAGGCGTAGCGCAGCGGAGACGAAGTGTCGCATGAGCGAGTATAACGGCAGTGAAGTTAAGAGCCTGATTTAAGTTCACTTAAAATCAATGTTTCAATCTATTTTTTGCACGGCTTCAATAAAAAAGCAGATGATAAAATCATCCGCTCTGGTGTTTGTGATAAGAATGGAATTAATCAACCATCAACATAACAGATGTTGCTTTGACAATTGCTGTTGCTTCAGAACCAATTGATAAACCTAAATCTTTGATGGCTGCCATCGAAATGGTTGAGGAAATAACATTTCCGCCGCCGATGTCAATTTTCACGATTCCATTGACAGAACCTTCTTCAATACCAACAACTTTGCCTTTTAACTGATTTCTTGCACTTAGTTTCATAATTTCCTCCTAGAATTTGTTTGTAGTAGCGAATAATTTTCGTTACGTATATTGAAACATATGAAACTTAAATAAAACTTAAAAATTCTTCTAAAATTCATTTTAATTTCGAATTAAATGGCGTTTTAAAGGGAACAGATCAACATGAGTGATCGGAATAATTAAAAATGATCATTCAGGAGATAACGACTAATATTTCCTTTGATTATTATTAAATTTATCGTATTTCGATTCGTTGCGATGGCTTTCGAGTGGTTATGTGACGTTCGGTTTGTTCAAGTTGATTTCGCCACGGCTTCAGCCGGTTTAGTAAATAGTCAAACGAAGCCAAACCGGGTTGAAATGGTCAAAAAAACTAACGGAGTTAAGTAGCTGCGGGAAGCAATGATTTATTATAGTGAATACAATCTATAGAAACAAAGATAGAAAGCACCATCAGTTTTTTTGTTTCAAAATGTTTAATTAAAGTTTTGGGCGGTATAATTTCAAGTAACAAGTTTTAAGAAGAAAAAGAAAGAAGGCGTTTTTATGAAAGCAAGAAAAGTTATCCAGGTCGTTCAGGGGATTAAAGCAGTCGATGGAGCCGGGGTTCATCTGACCCGGGTCTTGTCGCATTCAACCGTAAAAGCATTTGACCCCTTCCTGATGCTGGATTCCTTTGATTCTAAAAATCCCCAGGATTACATCAAAGGTTTTCCCATGCATCCCCATCGGGGAATCGAAACGGTTACCTATCTAGTCGAAGGGCTGATTGAACATCAGGACAGCTTGGGGAATAAGGGTACCATTGAATCCGGCTGCTCCCAATGGATGACTGGAGGAAGTGGGATTCTTCATCAAGAGATGCCCCAGGCTTGTGAAAGAATGCTGGGTTTCCAGTTATGGCTGAATTTGCCCAAGTCAGAAAAAATGACAAATCCCAAGTATTTTGAGATCAGAAAAGAAAATATTCCGACATATAAAGGCGAAGGGTTTAACGTTGGTGTTATATCCGGAGCTTACGAGGACGTAAAAGGGGCTGATCCCCATCACATCCAGGCGATGATTTTAGATGTGGCTGTTGAACCGGGAAAATCGGTTAAGATTCCAACCGCCAAAGGAGAAACCGTGTTTGCATTTCTAATTGAAGGCCAAGGTGCAGTGGCGGGAACCATTTATAAAGAGAAATCGGCGCTGCTGTTTAGCGAAGGTGAATATATTGAAATAACGGCTGATGAAAAGCCGCTTCGTTTCGCCGTGTTTTCGGCACCGCCGCTAAATGAACCCGTAGCCTGGGGCGGCCCCATCGTGATGAACACGGAAGCTGAATTAAAACAAGCCTTTGCTGATTTGGAAGACGGCAGTTTTATTAAACAGTTGCCACAATTGTAAATGTTGAAGATAAGATTGATATTTTCTAAGTAGCTTGTTATGCTGGTTAAAAATAGGGAGAACGAACAATGCTGCAGATTGTAAGATACGCAATTAAATCAGAACGACTGAAGCCCTGGGTTAAATTTATCTGGTATTTGGAAACCGCATCAAATGTCAGCTTGAATCACAAATTATTGCCAACCGATAACATTGACGTAATTATTAACCTTTCTGATAAAATAGACTATCAAATTGAAAAACAAAGGTATCGTGCCGGTACTGTTCATTTTAATGGAACGCGCAACAAACCGGGTTTTATTATCCAAGCAGGGAAAATAAGGGTGTTTGGCATTTCGTTCTATCCATTTGGCTTGTATCCCTTCTTAAAGGTGCCAATGCTGGAATTTAGCAATCAACTGAATGATTTGGAACTGGTGGATAAACGGTTTGCTCAAAAGCTGGAAGCAGCAATTCAAAATACCAAGGAAACCAGCGAAGTCGTTAATGTGATCGAAAAAGCACTGTTGCTATTATTGGATCAAAATACGGTGGAAATGAAAAACATCGACCTGGTTCAACGCTTTTGTAGCGAAAATAAAGAGCAGTCAATTAATCATTTTTGTGAAAAGAATGGTTTGAATATTAAAACACTGGAACGACAGTGTCTGAAATACGCAGGATATACCCCGAAAACACTTGTTCGGATCGGACGGTTCCAGTCGGCAAGTAAACAATTGATATATAATGAAGAAAATTCATTTGTTGAACTTGCCTGTGACAGTGGCTATTATGATCAAGCTCATTTCATCAAAGAGTTTCAAGAATTTTCTGGGACGACGCCAGGAAAGTTTAATAAAGAAGGGTTGACAATAAAAGAACATAGCCACTATGCGTTTTTTTAAAACAGTTGTCGATTTTATACAATATCTCCATATCAGTTTCTTCTATAATGAAAGAAACTGATATGGAGGTTTTTTATGAAAATTATGACAGAGATAGTGCGAATGAAAACGGCTGAAGGTGTTGCGAAAGAGGATTTTATCAAATGGGTAAATGAACTAGAGGTAGAGTTCCATGCCAAGAAACCTGGTTACATAGATTCGGAACTGATGTTTGACGAAAAGAAGGCTGAATGGGTAATGATTCAGCATTGGTCATCAATGGTTGATCTTAAAAATGCGTCGCAAGAAATGTTTGAAGAAAGTATCACAGAAAATTTTAGAAATGCATTAGATCCCAAAAGTGTAAAAATGATTATCTATAATCAGATTCAGACATGGAGCTTGGATCAATAGCCATGCGTTGACGGTATAGTAAAAGGTAGAATTGTTAGACCGGATTTGAGTAGCACTGTGACTCTGCCGGTCGGTCTCGATGACATAACAACCGAAAAGAATAGGTTTTTTCGGTGTTCGCCTCAAGCTTTGTCCAGAGAGAATGGCAGGGTGAACGAACAAGACACTCTAGGTTGGTTGATTCCGGCTTAGAGTGTCTTGTTTATATAGGCCTAACAATTGCATTGACAAAGTATACTAAGTAGACTAAAATAGTATACATGGATAATGATAAGAAAAAAACTACCCAGGAGAAAATCAATAAAGCAGCGCAGACTCTTGTCTTCCTTTATGGAATCAAAGGCTGGAACATGGACGAATGCGCAAAGGAGGCGGGCGTAACAAAGCGAACGCTCTATAAGTACATTGATTCCAAGGAGAAACTGGTTGAAAAGGTGCTTTTCGATTATATCCAAAACACACAAGCAGCCCTTGTGCAGCAACTGAGCAATATTCCGGACTTTTTGACAGGACTAGAAACCATACTGGATATATATCCTGCCTTGATCATGAAAATGAATTCACGGGTGATCCAGGATATTTTCAAACAATTTCCTACCATTGAGGAGCATTTGATTAATAACCGTCTGAGCTTTACAGCGGATATCAAGAATTATATCCAACAGGGACAAAGACAAGGTGTCGTAAATTCTGAAGCGGATGTCGATACGATTATTGAAATTATGCAGTCATTGATCATTTATTATTCAAAAAGCAATCCTGAACAATTCGGCGAAAAAATCAGGGAGAGCTTTAAGATGGTGATCTACGGCATCGTCCAGAAAGGAACACAATAACATGAAAACTATTAACCGTTTCAAGTACAATCCCTGTTATTCTATTGTCAAATATGTGCCGGTTAAAACTTCAGGCAGAATCCGTTTTGACACTTCCAACCTTGGTGGAAGTGTTATAGTGATGGGATCTGCCCCCCACACGGTATTCATGGAGATTCATATCCTGACAAAAGACAACCAGCCCAAACAAGGCAGAGCGGTTTTTGAAGTGATTTTTTATGCTTCAAAAATATCTGTTGACACAATAATTAAGTGGACGAATTCAACTATTCCAATATTTGCTGGGTTGCCTGGTTTTTGCAATAAGAAATTTATGATCAATAAGGAAGCCAAAACATTTTCGGGACGATATGAATGGGAAACCGTTGAACTAGCGCAAAACTATGCGCAATCCTTTGCGGCAAAATTAATGGCGCAAGTTTCAAAGCCCTTCCCGATTAAATATACCATCACGGATAAAGAAACCAATGAAGTGGTCGTTTCTGAAAAAAATTTAGAAAGGTCGTGATATCGGTATGGAATCTATCATGTAATATTACTCAGGCACTGGCAAATTGCGAAAGAGATTCAGCAACGGCTGGTAGGTCGGTGACTCAAGGAGGTAGCAATGAATTTTAAACTAATCTATATTTCGCCTAACGGCACCACAGAAAAAACAACCCAGATACTTAAAAATGTCATTGAAAAAGACGGGCATACTGTCGAACTCATCAATTTGGGCGCAGGTAAGAACCGGGAAGATTTTGGTCAGATTTTGGAAATCATCGATGAAGCCGATATTGTGGGATTCGGTGCACCGGCTTACCACATGGATATGCTTGAACCCATGAAGCGTTTTTTTCAGGCCATGCAGACGGCTGGGCGTGTCTATCAATTTGGGGCGTTTCTATACTTGAATTATGGCGGCATCACTTCAGGCAAGGCTTTTTCAAACACTGCTTTATTATTTGCGTCAATGGATATACCCCTGATCGGTGCCATGAAGGTGATGGCCCCTCATTTTCATCACCTCGATTCGTTTCCGACGCAAACAACTGAAGCCTTTATTCAGGAGTTTTATGAAGCCCTTCAGGCGAAGGACTTCGCACTGATTTTGAATGATCGACTAAAAGCGCTTTTTTCACCTCGAAAAAAAAGAGTCAATCTGATCTATCCATTGGTTCACATCATCGGGAAAAAGCGGGAACTGCCCATTACCATCAAACCGGATATCTGTAAAAACTGCGGAAAATGTGTAAAAGAATGCCCTGTGGCTGCTATTAGTATAAAATGCGTAGCAACGATTGACCTGGAAAAGTGTATTCATTGTTATCACTGCTCGGTAATCTGCAAACTGGGCGCTGTGGAAGTGCCGGTTGAAAAACTCGACAAGATGATTCAATTGAACAAATGTATTATCGGTATGGAAAATCCGCCAAACGAAATTTATCGCTGATTTGTCATGGTTTCATACAATTTGAATGTAAGCGGTGTAGACGTGAGGTCATTTGTGTGTCATGAAGGAAAAGTACTTAAATAATAAATGCTGAACTATGCTCTATTGTGATCGTACAAAAATCCGGAATCACGGTGGATAAGGCATAAATACAGTGCTATAAAAAAGAAATGAGAAAACTTTCAAAAACATGTTGACAGGAGGGGTGAAAGAGCGTATACTAATGAAGTTGTCTCGAACAGAGGCGGCGCACACACAGCTGAAACATTGAAATGAACTTAAAAGAATTTCAAAAAACAGCTTGACAACATGAAGAAACAACGATAT
>NZ_JAUSPS010000036.1 GCF_030652775.1 Acetobacterium sp.
TATGATACGCTCTGGCACTGTATTTATACCGCTCATAGGCCAACATCAGTAACTTGTGACCCTCATCTTCCAGTTGGCAATGTTCCTTGATTAAAATATTTCCCATTTGCGCATTGCAGTTAATTCGATCGACCTTCGCAAAGCGTTTCTGCTGAATTTTCCGGGCAAATTCCACCCGTTCCCGAAGCAGCTTTGAACTGATCCCGGTAAAATCACTGGATAAATCCATAAAATTAACCGGTCTGACATACTTCTGAATGTCCATGCGATCCATAATCGGTCCAGATATTTTTTGCCGGTATTTCAACACTTCGTAATCACTGCATTTGCATCGATCGGTACCGTAATAACCGCAGGGGCAAGGGTTCATTGCTGCCACCAGCATAAAGCTGGCCGGATAGGTATTGGTATATTTCACCCGGGATATGGTTACCACCTGATCTTCCATTGGTTGTCTCAGGGATTCCAGGGTTTTCTTGCTGAACTCGGCAATTTCATCTAAAAATAACACCCCATTATGGGATAGTGAGATTTCACCCGGGGTTGCATCATTGCCGCCGCCGATTAAAGAATTAGTGGAGGCATTATGATGGGGGGCTCTGAATGGCCGATTCAGAATTAAGCCGCCCTTCTCTCTTAAAATACCGGCAACACTGTAGATCTTTGTGACTTCAAGTGCTTCTTCTTCCGTCATACTTGGCAAAATGGTTGGGATTCGTTTGGCAATCATTGATTTACCGCACCCCGGTGAACCAATCATCAGCAGATTATGACCCCCGGCCGCCGCCACAACAATGTATTCGATCAAGCCATCCTGTCCTTGAACATCTTTAAAATCAAGGTCATCCAGACCTTTGATTTGGTTAGGTTTGGACAGATTATGTTCCTGGTTGTACGGCTTATTTCCTTTTAAGAATTCGACCACATCCACTAGTGCCGCAAAACCGAAGACATTGACATCTTTAACCAGGGTTGCTTCCTTGAGATTATCCATGGGAACAATGATATTTTTAACGCCGGATGCCCTGGCCGCAGTTACCATCGGCAAAATACCGGAGCACGCCCGCAAACTGGCATTTAAAGATAACTCCCCAATAATGCCAAAACGCTCCTCTTTTTGCAACACCAGCTGGCCGGTTTCCATTAATAAACCGATCGCAATGGCCAAATCAAAATGGGAACCGCTCTTTTTTAAATCACTAGGCGCCAAATTAATAACCACCTTCTTTTGCGGAAAAACATATCGGCTGTCATTGATTGCCGCTTCAACCCGTTCTCTGGCTTCTTTTACGGCAGTATCACCCAGCCCAACGATGGAAATCATCGGTTGGCCATTGATCGTTTTGACCTCCACATCCACGAGATAGGCTTCAACTCCAGAAATAGCAAAACTGTTTACAATAGAAGCCATCGTTTCCTCCCGGTTGGTGAATTCATTGATTTTTTGAGACCATTTTATAGATTGCCACTTCGCTCACAGAGATACTTTCTCCGATTGCCCGCATGGTATAATTTTCTTTTAATGCCATTTGAATGAACGCTTTTTTATAGCTGCTCAATGCTCTTTTTCTTGAACCCGATTTTATCGCTTCATAGATTTCGTCATCCATGGTAACTTCTTTTAATAGTTCATCTAATGTTTTTTTAGTCATTTTTTTAGCGGCGTCCGTTTTGATTGGGGTGGTATTTTTCTCCTTGTTTTCAACCCGATCCGAACCTTCAAAAATGTGCTCATCTTCCAGGATCTTTTCATCCATAAAGTTGCAGTATGCTTTTAAAGCATTCTTTCTGTCCGCTGAAAATATTTCCAAAATAAAATCAATGTTTACCAGATCCCAAAGGGTGTTTTTTCGGTAAAATTGATCGCTGCTCCAGGCATAGTCATTGATGCGTTGACAAATCCCCGCACTGACGGGATTTTGATGGATATACCGGAGTAACGATAACAGGTAACGATCATCCATGATACGACCTGGCTCGGCCGCACTGTCAGGTGTTTTAGGGATGGAAGTTTGTCAAGAAACAGCTTTCTTGCAATGCCGTGAATAGCCATATATAATGCCAGTATCAACTGGCATGGAGGTGAAGAAAAAGCACCCCAATACGACTATATCCGACAAGATTGCCGCCGTACTGGGGTGCCCCTAAAACATGATAATAATATCACAGTACGAGATGATTTTCAATAACGAACAACAGATTTTTTATCAGGAGTAAAGAAGATTCGATCTGTCCCTACTGTGACGGTTCACTCATGGTCAAAGACAGCCGTAATCGTCATTGCCTCAATGGCAAAGGCGATCGGCTTGAATTAAGGATACGCCGGCTTAAATGCCGGTCCTGCGGGAAAATCCATACTGAGCTACCGGATTTTCTGCAGCCTTTTAAACATTATGTCTCTCAGGTGATTGAGGACGTTTTGGATCAGGCAACAACGAGCTGTCCGGCCGAAGGTTCCACCATCAGGCGATGGATACAGTGGTTTAACCGGGCGACGGCCAGGATCAATGGCATTCTGATGGCCATTGGGCTCTTCTTCACCCGAACGGCCTCCCCCTTGATGGATCCCACTTCTTTACTCCAGTCGCTGCGCAATACCGGTCCCGGATGGTTGAAGAAGGCCATGCGCCAGCTTGCCAATTCCGGGAATTGAGTCCTGTTTTTAAAAAAAGCAACACACCTGCTTTGCATTTTGTCCAAACAATGGGCATAGTATACTTTCATTATCTCATCACGAGGAATGAAAGGAGCGATGCTCATGAATAAGGAAACAAAAAGAGACGATACCGCAGCCAAGCGATTGATGTATATCACCCCACTCCTGGAGGAGGGGCTGGATCCGGCCAAGATCACGGCGTTAAAAAATGACATCAGTCACAAGGAAGGTACCTCCCCACGCTCGCTGGGACGGTACCTTGCCGCCTATCAAAAAGCAGGCTTTGAAGGGCTCAAGCCCAAAACAGGGACGCGCCGGAATGCCCATACCCTGCCACCCAATTATGATGTGGTGGTTGAACAGGCCATTATTCTCCGGCGGGAACTCCCGTCCCGGAGTGTGCCCCAGATTATCACCATCCTGGAAATGGAAGGCTATGCCAAACCGGGAGACCTGAAACGCAGCACCCTGCAGGGGCATCTTCAAAAAAACGGCTATGCCTCCAAACAGATGAAACTCTATCGTCAGAAAGGCAGTGCTTCCCGCCGGTTTCAAAAAAAACACCGGGGGATGCTGTACCAGGGCGATATTAAGTATGGTCCGTACCTGCCGATTGGCAAAAACGGCAAGCCCAAACAAGTTTACCTGTCCGCCTTTATTGATGATGCCACCCGATCCATCGTTCATGCCAAGTTTTACGACAACCAGAAGGTGGATATTATTGAAGACAGCCTGCGCAGTGCCCTGATGCAGTACGGAAAACCCGATGCCATCTACGTCGATAATGGCAAACAGTACCGCTCCATATGGCTCACCAACG
>NZ_JAUSPS010000044.1 GCF_030652775.1 Acetobacterium sp.
TCTCACGTTTAGCCACACGAATGGATGATACCAGGGTTCGCTTCGCAGGACAGATATAAGAACAGCTTCCGCATTCAATACAATCCATGGCATGATTTGATTCACATTTATCCCAGTTATTTCGTTGCGAATACTCAGCAATATATAATGGTTGTAAATGAATCGGACAGACCCCTACGCATTTACCGCAGTGAATACAATTTGACGGAGTGGAAATTTTAGCTGATTCTTTGGTTAAACATAATATTCCTGATGTTCCCTTCATCACGGGGATTTCGGTTTCAAACTGGGTAACACCCATCATCGGTCCGCCAGAGATTACTTTTCCCGGTTCAGCAGAAAAACCGCCACACTGGTCAATAACGGATTGGAAAGGTACACCCACCCGAATTTCCATGGTTTGCGGATTCTTGATAGCATCCCCTGTGCAAGTCAGATAACGTTTGTACAAAGGCAATCCGGTAGTCATTGACTCTGCTATTTGTGCAGCTGTACCCACGTTCATAACCACAACGCCGGCATCTGCTGGCAATGCCCCAGACGGAACTTCGCGACCAGTAATTGCCGCAATTAATTGTTTTTCAGCACCCTGCGGATATTTAGTGTGCAGTGAATAAACTTCCAGTCTGCTATCGTTTCCAATCGCTTTGACCAGTGCTTCAATGGCATCAGTTTTGTTATCTTCTACGCCAATAAAACCCTTCTCAACACCAACCGCTTTCATGGTAACTTTTAATCCCATGACAACCTTTTCAGCTTGATTCAGCATCAGGTGATGATCGGCTGTTAAATAAGGTTCGCATTCAGCTCCGTTTAAAACTACACAATCAACTTTTTTGTCCGGCGGAATCGCCAGTTTTACATGCGATGGAAAGGTTGCCCCGCCGAGACCGACAATACCAGCATTCAGAACCATTTTTTTAATGGCATCGGCATCCATTTCTTCTAAAGTACCATATGGTTTGATACTTGGATCAATGGTATCCAAACCATCTGATTCGATAACAACCGCCATAACTCGGTCTCCCGATGCATGTGGACGTTCTTCAACCGCAACAACTGTTCCCGAGACACTGGCGTGTACCGGTACAGAAACAAAACCGTTTGGTTCTCCGACTCTCTGGCCAAGAAATACCTGCTCGCCTTTTTTTACGATCGGTGTACAAGGTGCCCCAATGTGCAGCGACATGGGTATGATCACCATTTCCGGCTTAGCGCCAAAACCCAGCGGAACTTCAGCAGTACTTTCCTTTCTATAGGGTGGGTGGATTCCCCCCTTAAAGGTTCCATGTTTTACATTCATCTTAAGTCAAACACCCCTCAAATTAGATTTTTACACAAGAGTAACTGTATACTTGTATATTCAGGCAGTATCATAACATATAAATTATTTTTTTTCCATACGTATTGATAAATTTGTTTAAAATAATACTGTACCCACCGGGTTCATAAAAAAAATGGTAATTTATAGTTCTAAAAGTATAATTTTTAGACTATAATTACCATTTTAAAGTGACCATTCATATGGACAAAATCATTAATGCATTATATAGCATTTGTTACTATATTAACAAATGGGATTTTCATTTGATCATTTTGTCCTAAAGGGTATTATTTTGTCATTTTCCTTACGCCAGAAATGTTTTGTACCCTTTATAGCACATGTACAGATCAATCTTTGATGCTAATTCGAAGGGTGAATGCATACTCAGCAGTGCCGGACCACAATCCAGAACATCCATACCATACTCAGCCAGGATATGAGCAATGGTGCCACCGCCGCCAAGATCCACCCGACCCAGCTCGCCCATCTGCCAGATTACACCGGCAGTTTCCAGTGTTTGTCTCATTTTCCCCATAAACTCAGCATGAGCATCGTTGGATCCAGATTTTCCACGGGCTCCACCGTACTTTGACAAAACCATTCCTTTGCCAATATATGGAGCATTTCCTTTATCATGGGTACCAGTAAAATTTGGATCAACACCAGCAGTGACGTCAGCCGAAAGCATTTCTGAATTCATAAAGCAGCGACGCATCGCCATTTCCGGTTTTTTTACAGCCATCAAATCGATCAGCTCGGCTACTGTGTTCTCAAAAAAACGAGAATGCATACCCGTGTTACCAACACTACCGATTTCTTCCTTATCAGCCAGAATCACACAAAGGGTGCGATCCGGTGCCTCCTCACGGTCAAGAATAGCCCGTAGCGCCGTATAGGCACAGATACGATCATCCTGACCATATCCGCCAATCAGACTTTCATCAAAACCAACGTTTCGGGCTGCTCCCGCCGGTACCACTTCCAGTTCGGCGGTGGCAAAATCTTCTTCCCGCATCCCGTATTTTGTGTAGAGATGATTGAGGATATTGAGCTTTACCCCATCTTTCAGGTCTTTTTCGGGATAGGGCTGGCTACCGACAATGATATTAAGGCCTTCCCCAGTGATCCCCTCGGTCATTTTTTTGGTATTTTGTTCCTGCGACAAATGAGGCAATAGGTCGGTGATACAAAAAACCGGATCTTCTGGTGCTTCTCCAATGGAAATGTTAATCGTCTCGCCGTCTTTTTTTACTACCGTGCCATGCATGGCCAGGGGTATGGTCACCCAGTGATATTTCTTGATGCCGCCGTAATAGTGAGTCTTGAAAAAGGCCATGTCGTCGCTTTCATACAGTGGTGATGGCTTTAAATCCAGCCGAGGCGAGTCTATATGAGCTCCGATAATGGCCATCCCCTTCTCAATCGACTCCCTGCCGGCCACCAAGAAAACCACGGTCTTATCTTTGTGCACCAGGTAGACCTTATCACCGCAATTGATTTTGCCGGCTTTCTGATAGGCTTCCAATGGCTTGAACCCGGCTTTTTCGGCCAGTTCAACACTGAGCGTTACGCATTGCCGTTCGGTTTTTCCAGCAGTCAGAAAGCGGATATAGTCATCGCTGATTTCTTTAACTTTTATAGATTCTTCATCACTGAGGTCCTTCCAGGCCAGTTCCCATTTTTTACCCAGTTGCTCCTGGAGCAGCGTCCCAGGACTCTTTTCTTTGTCTTTATTTTTCATCGCAATTTCCTCCTTAGTTTCTATCTGATTATGATCCTTATTTACTTGTCGACGATTTCGATATTATCCAGTTGATCTTTTAAATTTGTTCTGATCGCTGAGAGATATTCGGCTCTCAGTGTCATTTGCTCATCCGATTCATCTTCGGTCAGCCCGCATTCTTTTTTCTTTCGCGCCAATTCGTTGATCCGATCAATGTTTTCTTTCGTTATCATATTTTCTCCTCTGTTTTTTTATCTGAATTTTTATATTTTTAAGAGTTGTTTATCCAGTAAGCGTTGAAGGCTGAGCAAAACGCCGAGCTTTCCGTGAAAATGGGTCAGACCGCCCTGAAAATAAACATAATAAGGTTCCCGCATCGGGGCATCGGCTGAGAGTTCAATCGAAGAACCTTGAATAAAAGCACCGGCTGCCATAATAATGGGATCTGAATAGCCGGGCATATCCCATGGTTCAGGGGTGGCCTGGCTGTCCACCGGAGCCGCTTCCTGAATTGCCCGACAAAATGTTTTCACCGCTTCAGCTGTTTTTAAACAGACACTTTGAATGATATCACTGCGATAGTCCATTACTTCAGGGCAAACGGCAAAACCCAACTTTTTGTAACAGGCGGCTAAAAGCACCGCCGACTTAATTGCCTGGGCTACCACCGTTGGCGCCAAAAACAGACCTTGCAGCAAGGTTCGGTTTATTCCTAGGGTCGCACCCGTTTCTCTAGCTACTCCGGGAGCGGCCAGACGGCAGGCGGCCAGATGAACCAGATCCGCCCGACCAGCGACATAGCCGCCCGTCGGAGCCAAACCGCCGCCGGGGTTTTTGATCAGCGATCCGGCCATCAGATCGGCACCAACAGACACTGGTTCGACCCGATCCATAAATTCGCCATAGCAATTGTCGACAAAAACAATCACATCTGCTTTTACTGCTCGAATTTTTTTAATCATCGCCGCCATGTCATCGATGCTAAGCGCCGCCCGCCAGCTATAGCCAGTGGATCGCTGCAGATAAATCATCTTCGTATTTGGAGTAATAGCGGTAAGAATGGCCGCTTCATCAAAACTGCCGTCAGACAGCAATTCGATCTGATCATAGGTTACTCCAAATTCTTTAATGGTTCCCTGCCCCACACAGGCCTCTTCCAGTCCAATAACGCTGCATATGGTATCATAAGGCGAACCGGTAATGGCCAGTAAATGGTCGCCGGGGCGCAATACCCCATATAGCGCCAACGAAATCGCATGGGTCCCCGATGAAATATGCGGTCGCACCAAAGCGTCTTCGGCACCAAAAACATCGGCGTAGATCGTTTCAACAACTTCCCGTCCGACATCGTCATAACCATAACCGGTAGAAACGGTGAAGTGGCGATCTCCCAACCCCGCCTTCTGCATCGCTTTGATGACCCGATACTGATGAAGCTCTGACAGATCATCGCGTTTTTTCAGTTGGGACTGGACTTCAATTTCTGCTTTTTTTACGAAATCGATAACTTCTGCTGAAATTTCAAATTCCTGCTCAAGATAGGTTTTAATGTCCTTTTGTATGTTCAAAAATTTACTCACTTTCATTTATTGGTTGGAATTGGGGAAGAATCTGATTAAGGCATTCGTCAACCAAGGTCTCCAAATCTCTGGTTTCATTCATTTCCAGCCATTGGATCCGTTTATCTTTCCGAAACCAGGTCATTTGACGTTTAGCATAGTGCCGGGAATCCCGTTTTAAAATGGTTACTGCTTCTGCCAAGGCAGACGCCCCTTCCAGATATGGTCTCAACTCCTTGTAGCCAATCGCTTTCAATGCCGTCAGGTTCCAGTCATATCCCCTTTCTATCAGCATTTTTGTCTCATCAACGAGGCCTTCCGCAATCATCAGATCAACCCGGCGGTTAATCCGCTGATAAAGCGTCTCCCGATCCCAGTTCAAACCCAGAATGATATAGTCATAGGGCACATCCTGTTTTTTTGTCTCTTCGTCAAAATAAGACTTCGGTTTACCGGTGAGCTCATAAATTTCCAGCGCCCGGATGATGCGGTTCAGATTATTGGGGTGAACGATTTCTGCCGTAGCTGGATCCACGGATTTTAGCCGCTCGTACAAAGCTTCCTTCCCCATGACTTCCGCTTCGGCCGTTAGTCGCCACCGTATTATTTCATCACTGTCTTTTTTTTGAAAATCCCAGGGCAGACTGAGGCTATTGATGTACAATCCCGTTCCCCCTATTATAATAGGAAGCTTTCCTTTTGAAAGAATCATTTCAATGGCTGCCAGTGCCGCTGTTTTATATTTTGCCACACTGAACTCTTCATCCGGGGACACACAGTCAACCAGGTGATGGGGTACTCCCTGCATTTCTTCTAAAGTAACCTTGGCTGTGCCAATGTTCATATATTTATAGATTTGCATGGAGTCAGCTGAGATAATCTCCCCATCAAGTTTTTTGGCAAGCGCCACACCTAATGCGGTTTTACCGCTGGCTGTTGGCCCTACTACGACTAATACTTTGGGTTTTTTCGTTTCCAACTTATATCACCCGCTTGAACAATTTCATTAATTCATACTCCTTTAATCTCATTATGATGGGACGGCCATGGGGACAGGTATAGGGATTACTGAGCTTCATCAGATTCTCAAGAAGTTTTCTGATTTCAGCCTGAGTCAAAGATTGTCCCCCCTTAATGGCAGCTTTACAAGCCATGGTAATGATCTTATTTTTCGCTTTTTCGGAAAAAACCATATTAGTATTAGTATTCTCGTCGCTATCAAAGAGATTTTCTTCAATCATTGACTTTAATAAGTCCAGGCTTTGGGGTTCCCCCAATAATACCGGAACACTGCGCACCAGCAGGGTATCTTCCCCAAAAACATCGCAGTCATAACCAAATCTTTTATACTCGGCCAATGCATTCTCAATCCCCGCTAAATCTTTGGGTCGAATTTTTATGGGTATTGGAGTCATCAAGCCCTGACTGGGAATACTCTCCTTGCGATCAAAAATCTCCATCAGCTCCTGGGTTATGAAAGCCTCATGGGCCGCATGCTGATCCAGAAGATAGATTTCCTTTTCGCCCTCCAAAAGAATATAGACATTAAACAGTTGCCCCACAATTTTCATTTTCGCCAGATCTTTAACGTCCGTTTTTAAAACCGGTAAAGGTTCTGATCCTGGGATGCTTTTTTCTGGTTTTGCCTGATCTAGCTCAAATATCCTCGGAGCTTCGGCAACCCGATTGTTAAGGTCTGGTGCTAACAAAGCCTCACCTTTCGCAGCTGGCGCCCGCTGCTTATCTTTGCTGATTTCTGTAATCGGTTTTACCAAATTCGGATCATCCCCTGAGGAAGTAGTGGGGGTTTTCTGTAACATCGTCTCAATGGTGGTTTGAGATTCGGTCCGGGTTATTTGCGTCGATGACACATTAGGTTCTGTTTCGCTGTTTTGATTGTTTAATTCATGATTTTTCAGGTCACTGTTATCCGCTATCTTGTTATTAAACCGAGTCTTTTTCTCATTGTTTTCAAGGTAATCATTATCTGCTGTCCCCAGCTCGACAATCAGGTTGGTATTTCTGAGCGTTTCCCGGATCCCCTGCTTGAAGAGCAGGCAGATCAGACTTTCATTTAGTATTTTTATTTCAGTTTTAGCCGGATGAATGTTTACATCCAGCATCCGGCCGGGCAGTTCGATAAAGATAATACCAAGGGGATGTTGATGTTTCATGCTGTAACCCTCGTAGGCATCATCCAAAGCCTGTGCCAGGCGGTTGTTTTTGATATAGCGTCCATTAATAAAAAACACCTGATCTTCACGATGGTTTCGCATGGTTTTGAGGTTTCCCACAAATCCTTCCAGCTTCATGGGTTTGTTTTCATAACTCAGAGCGATCAGACTATCTGCCGTATCAACCCCATATAATCCCTTGACCACATCCATCACCTTCCCAGTACCTGGGGTATCAAGCACAATTCGCCCATTACTGCTAAGCTGAAAGCGAATCCCCGGATGGGAAATAGCAATTTTCTCCAACAGATCCCGGACAATTGTTTCTTCTTTTTTATCCTTTTCCATATGTTTTCGACGAGCAGGCGTATTGTAGAACAGATCTCTCACCGTGATTTCCGTACCGCAATTATAGGCGCAGACCCGCTGATTGATCAGCTTGCCCCCTTCAAACAAGGTAAGACTTCCAACTTCTTCGTTTGCGAAGCGGGTAGTAATCTGCACCTTGGCGACGGCCGACACGCTGGACAACGCTTCGCCTCTAAAGCCCAACGATTCGATCGATTCAAGGTCTCCGATGGTTGATAGCTTGCTAGTGGCATGGCGTTTAAAAGCCAGCGGAATCTCGTTATAGGCAATCCCACAGCCATTATCCCGGACTGTAATCCGGTTTTTTCCGCCCGCTTCAACGATCACGGTAATCTGGTCAGCGCCGGCATCAATGGCATTTTCCACCAATTCCTTGACCACCGATACCGGCCGGATAATCACCTCACCGGCAGCTATTTTATTAATTGTTTCACTATTTAACATTTTGATTTTCATGGAAAATATTATATCATAAGAAAATAAGACCGTCGACAAAACCTGACAGAAAAAAGGAAGCTGTCGTCTGACAGCTTCCTTAATGACGGAATGGTTTGCGCTAAACGTCACCTTCCATATCAGGTGTTCATCCCCCGAGCGAAAAGGGATGGCGGTTGCTGACCCGCAGATTCAGATCTTTGCCTCAACAACGCTTACTAGCCTGTCCGGTTCTGTTTAGGACTTAGTTTCCACTCCTTCAGTTTACAGTATTTTTATTGTCCAACCATGCTCAGTTGTACGTTAGAATCGCCTTTGGGTCTGTTTAATACCGGTTTGCATTCCGGCAACTCAATTCCCAATGCTTCTCTCAGCACTTCTTCAATGGTTGAAACATGGATGATGGTTAAGGCATTTCGCACTTCTTCAGGAATATCACTGACATCTTTTTCATTATCTTTTGGTAATAAAATTTTTGTGATGCCACTGCGCTGAGCGGCGATAACTTTTTCCTTAATGCCACCAACTGGCAGCACCTGACCACTTAAGGTAATCTCCCCGGTCATGGAAAGTTTTGAATCCACTGGTTTGCCCAAGATCAAGGAAGCCAGTGCCGTCGTTAGGGTAACCCCGGCAGATGGTCCATCTTTTGGTGTTGAACCAGATGGTACATGAATATGGGTATCATTTTTGAAATAATCAAAACCGTTGGCCAAATCACCCAAACGTGAGCGAATCAGGCTCATCGCAATGGTGGCACTTTCTTTCATGACATCGCCCAGTTGACCGGTTAGGGTCAGCTTGCCACTTCCTGGCATCAGGCTTGCTTCGGTAAAGAGAATTTCTCCGCCGACAGCTGTCCATGCCATTCCGGTTACGACACCTGGCTTATTATTTTCGCCGGCTTTTTCATGACGTCTGGTTTTATTCCCCAATACCTCACTGATATTCTGAGTTGTCACAACAAATGGCAGTTCAACTTTTTTCGAGACAATTTTTTCAGAAACAACCCGGGCAATTTTTGCCAGTTGCTTGGTCAAGCCACGGACGCCAGCTTCAGCGGTGTAATTCTCGACAATTGCCTCAATGGCTGTGTCTTCAATTTGAAGCATCTCAGTGGTTAATCCATGGTCTTTTAATACAATGGGCAGTAAGTGATCAATGGCAATCCGTTTCTTTTCACCGTTGGTATAGCTTGACAGTTGAATAATTTCGGCACGATCTAACAATGGCGCTGGGATTGTGCTGAGGTCATTGGCTGTCGCAATAAAGAATACCTCGGATAAATCGTAGGGAATTTCCAGATAATGATCTGAGAAGGTACAGTTTTGCTCTGGATCTAAAACTTCCAGCAACGCTGAACCAGGATCGCCCTGGTGGGACATCCCCATCTTGTCAATTTCATCTAAGATGAAAACTGGGTTTTTAGCTTCGGCGTTGGCAATTCCTTTAATAATACGTCCTGGCATGGCCCCCAGATAAGTTTTGCGGTGTCCCCGAATTTCGGCTTCATCACGAACCCCACCTAAGCTGGCTCGCACGTATTTTCGATCTAATGCTTCGGCAATGCTCTTACCTAAACTGGTTTTTCCAGTTCCCGGAGGTCCCACTAGCAAAAGAATCGAGCCTTGTTTATCTTCTTTTAATTTCATCACGGCCAAATGTTCAATGATTCGTTTTTTCACATCGTCGATGCCGAAGTGATGTGATTCAAGTACCTGTCTGGCGTGTTCAATGTCTATTTCTTTTTTCTCACTGGTCCAGGGTAGTTCTAAAAGCAGATCAAGGTAATTCATAATGACGTTGCTTTCGCCCCCGTTTGGTGGTGAATTTTCGAATTTTCGAACTTCTTTTAATGCGATTTTTTTGATATCAGCAGGCATGTCCGTATCCAGAACTTTTTTCCGGTAGTCTGCTTCTTCTTCGAGTTCCTCATCCAGTTCACCAAGCTCAGCTTTAATATTTTTAAGCTGTTCCCGAAGCATCGCTTCTCGATAAGTTTTATCCTTACGTTGAGAATATTTTTTGCTGATTTCCAATTGCAGGTGTACGGAATCCTTTTCCCGGATGATATAGTCAATAAAACTCAGGGTACGTTCTTTTAGTGAATCAATCTCCAAAAGAACCTGTTTGCTTTTTAACGGAATACCCATCATCGGGATCGTGTAACCCATAATTTCTTCTAACGAAGGCAAACCTTCCAGGATACTGACAAAATACTCAGCCCCCTTAAAATTATGACTTAGATCTTTCATCAAGCCCTTAATGTATATGATCATTTCCTGCTCTTCGTCAGCACTAATATCCAGCACATCTTCCTGGATGGTGTAAGAAGCAGTAATCTGTTTTTCTTCAAAAGTGAAATCCAGAACTTTAACGCGATTGATGGTGGTAATATCAATAATAAACCCATTATCGGATTTTTGGATATTGTCAAATTTCATTAACACACCGATACGATAAAACGAATCAGCCGTCAATTGAACTAATCCTTTATAATCCTTTGTTGATAAACCAATGGCCAGGGTATTATTCTTGATGATCAATTCTTTGATATTGTTACCAATATCTTCGTTCACAAAAATACGATTTGAAATCCCCGGATAAATCACAGTTTCTGTGATCGGGATTAATGGTGCGTTTTTGATTTCTAGTGTGCTCATTTTTCTTCCTCCTCATCCTCTAACGATTTATTTATTTTATTAAAGGATTTTGTTTAGTAAGGTGATCAATTGATCCAGCTCTTCATCGGTGAGACTGTTTTTAATTCTTTCAATGACTTGAATCTTAGTTCTTTCCTCAGATCTGGCAATTGATTGTCCCTTTGGTGTAAGATAGATAAAATACACCCTGCGATCCTCTGGCGAACGTTCCCGATACACACAGTCCATGGAAATAAATTTACTAATCAATTCGGTAATCGTCGGTTTCGAATTCTGGGTTTCCTGAGCCAACTGACTGAAGGTAACCCGATAATTCTTGTCGATGACTTTCAGATAATATTTCTGTTTTGAGGTAACATCTTCCGCCTGACACTGGCAGGTTTCATTTTCATGCAAGGCTGCATCCAGCTTCAGTAGTTTATGATAGGCCTCATATAATTCATTTTTCTTACATGTCATATTATCACCCAACTTCTTTATTAGTTAGTGTTTACCTAACTACTTGTTATTAGTATAGCTCCACTTACCATTATTGTCAATAAAAGCTTACTCTTATTCGGAATCGTTAAGCTTTACTTAATTTTTCTGCTTCATTATCGCTTGATACATCGCCTTTAATCAACTATTGTACAGAATTTATCGGTCTATTTTATGAAAAGATTAGATTCTTATCCTTTATCACTCTGCATATTGACAAAATTCTCTTGAAAGGCTATGATTTTAGAATAATAAATTAATTTGGACCTAAAGGAGACTATTATGGAAAAAACACCTTTGGCTACCGTGGCTGGCAAAACAATTTACACTGCGGATTTAGATGCCTTAATAAAACAATTACCCCAGGAACAGGCGAGTCAGTTTACTTCAAAAGAAGGACGACGTCAACTACTGGAAGAACTCATTGCCCAGGAACTTTTTTATTTAGAAGGTAAGGAAGCAAAGTTTGATGAAAGCGAAGAGTTTCAGAAAATGCTCATTGATGCCGAAGAAAAACTTCTCAAAACCCATATGATTGCAAAATTCATGATGGACATCGCCGTGCCCGATGAAGAAGTTCAGAAGTTCTACGATGAAAATCCTAGCCAGTTCATTGCTCCAGACAGCATTCGAGCCAGCCATATTCTTTTACCGAATGAGGAACAAGCTGTAACCATTATTGACGAAATCAAAAACGGCAAATCCTTTGAAGCGGCAGCAAAAGAATATTCTATTTGTCCTTCCAATGAAAAAGGCGGAGATTTGAGCTATTTTTCCAAAGGCCAGATGGTTCCCGAATTTGAAACCGCTGCCTTTGCGCTGGAAGTTGATGAAATGACTGAACTACCTGTACAAACCCAGTTTGGCTTCCACATTATCAAGCTGACTGATCGTAAGATTGCTCAAACGATTCCCTTTGACGCCGTGAAGGAAAATGCCCGTAATTACTTATTACGGGAAAAACAGAACAAGGCGTTTATCGGCAAGGTCGAAGACCTCAAGCAAAAATATCCAGTTAAAATGGAAGCAAGTACCCTATAAAAAAAAGACCGAAGCATTTCTTATGCTTCGGTCTTTTTTGTTGACACTCCGTCCGTTCCGTTTTTTCTCTCTATTCTTCGTCCTTATTTTTACAACACCCTTTACCAATAAATCGGTGGCCGATGATGAACCCTGCCATCGTAAAGGCAATTGTTAGCGCAACTAAGGCGCAAGGGACAATTTTGTCCTTGTGAGACATTACACAGCATTGGCTGTCTTCATTTTTATTACAACACATTTTATTTCCTCCAGCTTTCTTTATTATATTTGCTTCGTACCCTTATTTTAGCGTTTAAAGCATGCTTCTTTTAGCAGCCACGCAAAATCTAATATTAAGTTTACTTCAAGATTTACTGTTGTTTTATAGGCAGTACCCTATGAAAAAATCCAGCCGGTAAGTAGACCGGCTGGATTTTTCTTAAACCGAGATATCCAATAACCGTCCAATATTGGCGTCAGGTGAGGGGCCAGCGACAGCAGCAACCGGCGCACTTGTTTCCACCATCGCCATCATATCTGTCATTTGTTCGGTTCCAGTCTCCATGGCCATTTTCATCACTGATATACTGGCCTGCTGAGCGACCTGCATTTGACTCATTCCCATCGAAAGTGCTGCAATATCCATGTTCATTCCACCTTTCTTTCGGGTGATTCAAAAAAATTCATGAATCAACTCCATCAAATTTAATCTCTGCCGTTTATTATGAGCAGAACGTACCTATATCTGTTATCGTATTAATTTGTATTTACTTAAATATTATATCACAATTTCAGAAATAATCCTTTAATCTTAGATCAATTGATTGGGGATCTGCAGGTTTTAATTATATAAATATTATTGCCAGGATAAAAATTGCTGTCATCGCTGTCACCCCCATAATGAGGGTCAATAGGGTCTGTGTTTTATAGCCATCCTGGGGTTCCATTCCACCAAAGTTTGTCACCACCCAAAAATAGCTATCATTCGCATGGGATACGGTCATCCCTCCGGCACCAATAGCCAACACTGCCAGAACGGCGGCCATCGGACTTGTTAGACCTAAGGCCGACATCATTGAGGCCGGATCCGAATAGATTCCCATGATCCCTGCTGTGGTTGTAATTGCAACGGTTGAAGACCCTTGAGCGGTTTTCAAGATAGCGGCAATTAAAAACGGAAAAAAAATCCCTGCCCGGGAAATGAAACCCGCATTTGCCTGAATAAAGTCGACAAAGCCAGCAGCCACAATTACCTTACCTAACACCCCGCCAGCAGCCGTAACAAAAAGGATCGGTCCGACCACCTTTAAGGTTTCATTGGTGAGTTCATAAAAATCAGCCATTTTTTTTGTTGAAACCAAAAGTCCCAATGCACATAGCAAACCTGCCGCCAAGGCAATCATCGGCGTTCCTAAAAAAACTAAAAGCTGTCCCAATATTCCGCCAATGGCAAGCAGACCGCTAATCGACCCCAATGCCATCAGCAAAATGGGCACCAGAATCGGTGAAAGCGAAGCCAAACCACTGGGAATTTCCCCATACTCGGCAACCAGTTCCGCCACACTTTTTTGATAATCCAGATCCCCCAGTTCTTCCCGCGAGCTAACTTTTCTGCCAATAAATTTGGCAAATATTAGCGCTGCAAGCAAAGTTGGTACGGAAACCAAGGTGCCCATACCGATGACTAGCAGCAGATTATTACCAACACCCAGGGATCCTGCTGCCGCAATAGGTCCCGGGGTTGGCGGAATAAAAACATGGGCAGTATAAAGCCCTGCTGATAAGGCTACGGTCATAGCCACTGATGAGGTTCTGGTTTTAGCGCACATTGCCTTGCGAATTGGATTCAGGATCACAAACCCGCTGTCACAGAAAACCGGCACCGCCACAATCCATCCCATTATCATTAAGGCCAGCTCCGGATTTTTAGGACCAACCACCTTTACTACCATGTCTGCCAGTTTAATCGCAGCTCCTGTTTTTTCCAGGATCAGCCCAATTAAAGCACCCAGGATAATTACGATACCGATGCTTGTGAAAATACCTGCAAATCCGGATCCCAAAATTCCGGGAATCTCTGAAAGCGGCAATCCGACTACTAGTGCAAGCAACAATGAAACGCCCATAATCGCTAAAAAGGGATGTACTCCCCATTTGGAAATGGCCAAAATCATCAAACCGATTGCGATCACAAATGTAATCATCAAAACTAATCCCGTCATAAAATCCCCTTTCTCCGATAACTCATATTCGATGATTACTAAACTGATCGCAAAGCTCATGAGCTTTCATTTGAATCATCATTTCTTTTGCCATTAAAATATGTTATGATTGAAAAATGTTATAACAAATCATAAAATAGTTAGGAGAATAATTTTGAAAAAGAAACTGTATTTATTAGGTGTATTTATTCTTTGTGTCGTGACCCTATCCGGCTGCATCCCAACATCTGAAAAAAAATCCGATACTCTGGGTCTGGAATCCACCGACCGCTATGAACTCCTCATTGGACTGAACGATGTCGGCACCGGCAAACAGATCATGGACACCCAGGAGGCCATTGAAATAATAAAAATGAAACTGTTACGTCATGTCAGCGGTGTCACCATCACCGTCTCCAATGGTTACTATTATGTAGGGGCTTTTATTGTTGACGAAGCTACATTAAATTGCGTGATTTATGGTGCTGATGACGAATCCATCGCCGCCGTAGTTAATGAAATCAACAGTGACATGAATGTCTCTGTGCTGGTATCAAAAACCCCCAGCAAATATCGTCTGATCACACCATAAACACTGCGGCGCATTCAATCCGAATGTCCCTCTTTCTTCAGACCATCCGCTAGCATGCTGATCCGACTCAAATTTTATTTTTTGTTTTGACAATATCAATAACATCCCATATGTTGTCAATCATAAAAGTGGGATTGCACTTCTCAAGTGCAGATGGTGTATTATATCCCCAGTTCACTGCGACCACATCCACCCCAACCTTATGACAGGCTTCGATGTCGCGAACTTCATCCCCAACATAGAGCATTTCGCCTGGATTAATGTCATGCTTTCGCAGCACTTTTTTGATTTTTTTTGACTTGGACATGAGAGCGGAACACATGATAAATTCGATTTCATGACTGATGTCATAGGTTATTAGAAAATCAGAAACCGTTTTTTTTATATTCGAGGTGAGAACTCCGATATGATTGGTTTCCTTTCTCAGAGCGGTAAAGAAATCGTGAATATCGGATGCAAAGGCATGAATTTCGGTCGATTCCTTTCGCATCATCTTTTGTCCATCCCGAAGCGCCCGGGGAAATTGATAAAAGGGAATGTCAACAATTTCTTTAATCTCTTTGACATGAAGATTCTTGATATGTTGTAATTCTTCCATGGTAACGGTGCTGTATTTATACTTTGTCGCTAATTCATTGTATATATTAAAGGCTTTCTCTTCAGTATCCGCAAGGGTACCGTCAAAATCGAAAACCACACATTTATAGGTCATATATGACTCCTCAAATTTAGTTGTTGTTTGGTTCATATCCATTCACTTTGCTTTTCAACTTCTTCCCTAGCGATTCATGATAAAAATAGTAATCCAAATTCAATCGCCGAGCTTCATGCATGGCTGCACTGCCAAAACGGATCAGATCTTCTTTTGTATTGGCATGATCCGGGTATTTGGAAATCCCGATATGGTTTCTTAAGGTAATTGAGCTCCCCTCAATAATAAAAGGTTTTTTCAGCAACTCAGCAACCAACTGACAAATTTCCATTATTTTTTTTATGCTGGCCTCACAAGGGTAAAATAATACAAACTGATCCGTATAACGGCGGACAAAAAGACCATATTTGCCGATGGCGCCATATAATCGTTCACTTAAAGACTGCATCAACTGATCTTCAATATATTGACCGAAAGCATCCCCCACCGTATGAATTCCATCAACATGAATAAAAATTAAGGCCAGATTTTTTTCAGAATTATTACCATTTTTATTAAAGTAGTTTTCTAAAACCTGTTCCAATTTATAACGATTGGGCAGATTGGTTACGGGATCCTGTGCAAAAGCGGCTTCTAGTGCTTTACGTTTTTCAATGGTCTCACTGATATCAATTCCAAGCAGAATGTTTGTATTTTCCCCATCTCTTTTGGAGAAGGTCGCATGATCCCACTGGATGTAATGAACATCACCTTTGCGATCCTTAAATGGCAATGGTCGTCTGAAATCTAAATTATCATTAACAAATTTTCGATGCGTACGATTGAGATTCCCGAAAACATCCCGCAAATTTTTATTTTCAATATCGTCATAGGCAATCCCACTTAGTTGCTGCACTATGTGGTTAATGCTTCTGACTTCAAAATTACTATTAAATTCAATAAATAAGAGCCTACTGTTGTTCAACACCTTGTCAGTAAAAATAAGCTGGGCGTTTAATTCTTCGCGCAGGTCAACCTGCTTCGTAACATCCTGAAGAATCCCAATCGTTCTCTGATGCTCATTATCCTTCGTAAAATAATGTCGGATTCTTAAATAAATATCCCGAATTTCACCCCGGTTATTTTTTATCCGGTAATGAGTATCAACCTTTTCCTGAGCTTGAAATGCCCGTAGAAAGGCTTTCCATACCCGGTTCTGATCATCTTCATAGGCCATCCAGTAAATGACATCAAGATTGGGTTCAACTTCACCTTCTTCATAACCTAGTATACTATAAAGTTCCCTTGACCAGTAGATTTTTTTTGTTAAATAATTCATTTCCCAGTAGCCCAGATGGGCAAGATGCTGGATTTCCAGGAGCTCTTCTTTCTGCTGACTGATATACTCGTCCTTCTCATAGGTTTTTTTTAAATCTGTGCCGGTTACGACTATATAGGTTTTTTCACGTCCCTTTTCACTGTTTATTTTCAACGGTTTAAAAACCAGATGAATCGGGATCACCTCACCATTTTTATGGAAAAATTTGATATCCCATTCGTAGACACCTTTTTCGGCAATCGCTTTTTTTAGTTCATCCAGTTCATCTTCAAAAACAAAGTCCATGGGAATGCGCTGAATACTTTTACCAATAACTTTATCCGCTGGCTTTCCCTGGTATTTCAAAAACGTTTCATTAGCCTTATATATAATTCCGTCTTTATCAACCACAACGATGCTGTCCGTAACTTGGTTGAAAACCCCTTGAAACATTTTTTCAACCCGTTCCCATTCTTCTCGCCTTCTTTTAAATTTAACAAGGTGGTATGCTACTGCCCCAGCCAAACTCAAAAAAATAATGGCTCCTAAAATTACCATTGATATTATCTTTTCTTCTGAAAAATTATTTATCTCATTCAGCATAGTGAACACCTTGCTTTCTGATGTTTGATGTTGTCGACACCACCATCCGATCATATCTTTGCAAAAGATGACCTTCAGGATATTTGCCTTCAATTCATAGATATATTATAATACATACTGTCAACAAAATCCATTACTGACCATCATTATTTTAAATATTGAAAAATGAGATTTTACAACTGACGCAAAACTCAACTGATGATTCGTAGTCGATCATCTTCTGACGTAAACCGATCTTGCCGCTGTTCATAAGTGCAGTCAAGATTTTTAAAAATCATTCCCAATAAAATCAAACAAATTATCTTAAAAGCTTTGACAAACTGAAAATTAATGTTACAATATATTTAACGCTTCACTAGACTACAGTAATAAAGTACTTGTTTGAACAAGGAGGTTCACATGCTTTTTAATTATACCATCGACGGATTCGAAAATATCCAACATCAGGATTATTTCGCACTGCAGCAAATCAACTATAAACTCATGTCACTTTACCGCTCCTTTGGATATCATCAGATTTCCACCCCCACCTTTGAAACCTATGATCTGTACGTCAATGAAGATTCCATACCCAGCGATGATCTCTTCAAGCTGGTCAATCATCAAGGTAAGGTTCTTGTTCTAAAACCGGATGCCACGCTGCCGGTCACTCGCATGGCTGCCATGAACCACCCCAATTCTCAGGATGTCATCAAATTCTCTTACGAGACCAATATTTATCGGAATTTTTCATCACCAGAAATCATCAAGAAAGAGATCACCCAAATCGGGATTGAATATTTTGGTAACAATAGCCCGGAATGCGACGGCGAAGTAATCGCCCTGGCGATTCGTTCGCTGTTAGAAAATGGCATTAAGGACGTGCACATTGATTTGGGTCATGTGGGATTCATCAATTTTCTTTTTGATGATCTGGCCTTTTCCGACAAAGAAAAAGCGACCCTATTTAAATACATCGAAAACAAAAACATTGGCGATATCGCTGACTATCTGGAAAAACTGGCATTGCCTGATGATAAAAAAGCCATCATTCTTAAACTACCACTGCTCTATGGCGAACCTAAAACCGTATTAAAACAGATGGAAGCCTTGTGCATCAATGACAAAATGCGGCAGGTAGTTGAAAAAATCTCTGAAATTTACGCCCATCTGGAAGTCATTAACCTGGCTGAGTACGTGAGTTTTGATCTTGGTTTTACCAATCAGATGAACTATTACAGCGACATCAACTTTAAAGGTTATATCAACAGCTGTGCTGAACCGGTGATCAGCGGCGGACGTTATAACCATCTGTCAGAAAAATTCGGTATTCCCCGTCCGGCCTGCGGTTTTGCCATCGATCTGCTCAAGGTGATTGATTACATGGAGCAACACCAGCTGCTCCCCCAGGATGATCAGAAGATCCATGTGCTTTTTTATGAAAAGTCACAAAAATCCGCTGCCTACAAAATGGCGGAACAACTGCGCTCAAACGGATCCATAGTTGAAGTTTTCCTGATGAATAATACTAAAGAAATCCATGTGGCGTCTTTCCAGGAGAATGCCCTTTATAAGAATGCCGCGCTGTACTTCCTGACTGACGACAAACTCTTATCTGAAAACAATGGAAAATTCTTAGAAATCAAAGCAATTGGTTCTGAAAGCGAGGTGGCGTAAATGGTAATCCGATTCGCCCTGGCCAAAGGCCGGGTGGCTAAAAAAGCAATTGAGCTGTTAATTGATCTGGGTTACGTTTTTGAAGATTACTCGGAAAAAAGTCGAAAGCTTATTTTTACCGACACCACCGGAACGATTGAGTTTTTTCTGGTGAAATCTCCGGATGTTCCCACCTATGTGGAAAAAGGTGCGGCTGATATCGGCATTGTCGGCAAGGATGTGCTACTGGAGCACCCAGCCCAGGTTTATGAGATGCTAAACCTGAACATCGGCAAATGCAAAATGTGTGTAGCCGGCTTTGAAAACCATCCGATCCCCTATGGCAAAAAAATGGTGGTGGGCACCAAATATCCGGTCATCGCAAAAGATTATTTTCATACCAAGAACCAACTGGTAGACATCATAAAAATCAATGGCTCGGTGGAGTTGGCTCCGCTGATTGGTTTAGCCGACTGTATCGTCGATATTGTCGAAAGTGGTAATACGCTGAAAGAAAACGGACTATCTGTATTGGCAGAAATCTGCGAGATCAGCTCCCGACTAATTGTCAATCAGGTTAGCCTGAAGACCAAACGAGAAATGATCGATCCCATTATCAAGGCATTTGAAAACCAGCTGTAGATTACTTAAGAGAGGAATAAAATGAAAACTATCATCTATAAACAAGGCATGGATCTTGATACGATATTAAAACGCAATGAAGATGAGCGGGAGGATATTCACAACGCTGTTCTGGAAATTATTAAAGGGGTAAAAAAAGAAGGCAATGCTGCCCTTTTGTATTATACTCAGGCGCTTGATCACTGTGTCCTCACCCATTTACAGGTCACCGAGGAAGAAATCGAAGCTGCCTTTTCATCGGTTCCCGATGAACTTCTAGATATCATCCGGGAGGCCGCCCAAAACATTCGCGATTTTCACGAAAAACAGCTGGAAACAACCTGGACCTACACACCTAAACCCGGGGTCGTCCTAGGCCAACATATCACTCCGATTGAACGGGTGGGACTCTATGTCCCCGGTGGCAAAGCCACCTACCCCTCGACCGTGCTGATGGATGCCATTCCGGCACTGGTGGCCGGGGTAAGGTCCCTGGTGATGGTGACTCCTCCAGGACGGGATGGGAAAATCAACCCCACAATCCTGGCTGCGGCGAAAATTGCCGGCGTCCACGAAATTTATAAGCTCGGTGGCGCTCAGGCGATTGCCGCTCTCGCCTACGGCACTGAAACCATCAAACCAGTTAATAAAATTGTCGGACCCGGTAATATTTATGTAGCCACTGCTAAAAAAGAAGTTTTTGGCAAGGTCGATATTGACATGATTGCCGGACCCAGCGAGGTGTTGATCATTGCTGACGAAAATGCCAACCCGGTTTATGCCGCCGCCGACCTTCTGTCTCAGGCCGAGCACGACGAACTGGCGATGCCAATTCTGGTGACCACCTCAGCCAAACTGGGAGCACAAGTCATTGAAGAAGTCTACCGACAGATCAGTGAAGACCTCAACCGCAAAGAAATCGCCAAAAAATCAGTCGATGATTATGGCTTTGTCTTCATTGTCAAGGATCTCGACGAAGCCTTTGAGTTGTCCAACCAGATTGCTCCCGAGCATCTGGAGCTGCTCATCAAAGACCCCATGGATTCACTGGAAAAGGTAAAAAATGCTGGCGCCATCTTTATGGGCGCTTACACCCCAGAACCTCTGGGTGATTATTTTGCCGGACCCAACCACACCCTGCCGACTTCCGGCACAGCCAAATTCTCCTCACCTCTGGGAGTTTATGACTATCTGAAAAAATCCAGCATTCTATCCTATGATCAGGCCGCATTGCAGTCAGTCTATCCAAAGATTGCCGCCTTTGCCCGTTCCGAAGGATTGGATGCCCATGCCAAAGCAGTTGAAAGGCGGTTTGAAGACTAATGGAATCCCTGATAAGAAAAAACATCCAGCAATTAATTGCCTACAAGGTGGACGCTCCGCAGTTTGAGATCATCGTCAATGCCAATGAAAGTCCCTATGACTTTCCCATGCAGCTTAAACGAAAGTTCAGCGACGATATCTGTAACACTGATTTAAACCGCTACCCGGAGGCCTGTTTTCCCGAACTGATTGAAGCCATCACCGACTATACCGGTGTCCCGGGCGAAGGCATTATCTGCGGCTCCGGCTCCGACGAGCTGATTGCGATGATCAACCAGGCCTTTGTGGATCCCGGTGATGTCGTGGTCTCCCACTCGCCCTCCTTTTCAATGTACGACATTTGGGCCACCATTGCCAATGCCAGACATATTATGGTGCCCGATCTGCCGGGGCATATTCCCGATGTGGAGGGCATGATTACGGCCGCCTGCGAAAATCAAGCCAAACTGCTTTATATCTGTAACCCCAACAATCCCACTGGCTATATTTTTAGTCGCGCGGATATTATCAAACTATTGGATTCTGTCCCTTCGCTGGTGATCCTGGACGAAGCCTATATTGAGTTCTTTGGTGAATCTGGTGTTGATCTGCTGGAGAAATATCCCCGCTTGTTAGTGCTGCGAACCTTGTCCAAAGCCTTCGGTCTGGCTGGTATCCGCTGTGGCTATGCCCTGGGTAACAAAGAAATTATTGATATTCTTTACAAGGTTAAGGGTCCCTACAACCTCAATGTTCTGACCCAGAAATTGGCCGTCATCGCCTTAAAAAATCGCGATGCAATCCTGCGCAATCTGGAAATTTTAAGGGCAGAGCGACAAAAAGCGATGAGTGTACTGGAAACCTTTCCCGGCCTGACCCTTTATCCCTCCGGCGCCAATTTCATATATTTTGAAACCGATCGAGCTGAAGCTATCTATGAAGCGCTCCTGAAACGGAATATCCTGATCAAACGCTTTGTTGAAAATGACGCCACTCCTGGCAGTATTCGTTTTTCCATGGGCAAACCCCAGGAAAACCAAAAGATTCTGGATATTATCAAGGAGGTCGTGTACAATGAAGCGTAAAAGCACATTAAACCGGTCTACCACCGAGACCGAAATATCACTTTCGCTAAATATTGACGGATCCGGTCTGGCCAAGATCAACACCGGAGTTGGTTTTTTTGATCATATGCTGACGCTCTTCACTAAACATGGCAAATTTGATCTGACCATCGATGCCCATGGTGACGAAGCTGATAACCACCATGCTATTGAAGACATTGGTATTCTGCTGGGAAAAGCCTTTTATGATGCGTTGGGTGACAAGGCCGGCATTAATCGCTATGCTTTCCAGTTCACCCCTATGGATGAAGCCCTGTGCCGCACCTGTGTGGACATCAGCGGCCGCAGCACCCTTGTTTTCGATGTCCCTCTGACCCGGGAATTCATTGGTGACTTTGAAACTGAAATGCTGGAGGAATTCTTTAGCGCATTTACCAGCAACAGCAAAATAACCCTCCATGTGGCCTCCCTCTACGGCAAGAACAACCACCATATCGTGGAAGGAATTTTTAAATCGCTGGGTCGAACACTAAAAGATGCCTGTACAATCGAAGCTGGCAACACCGAAATTCCATCCACTAAAGGAATAATAGAATAACAGGAGGACAACCATTGATCGCAATTGTCGACTACGATGTCGGAAATCTTAAAAATGTCTATACGGCTCTGGGTGATGTCGGTCTTTCCGGCACCATCACCCGCGATAAAAAGGTACTGGATGCAGCTGACGCCATCATTCTACCAGGGGTTGGAGCTTTCTCCGACGCCATGGACAACCTCAGAAAATTTGATCTCATTGATGCCCTTAATGACAATGTCAAAAAGGGCAAGATCCTGATGGGAATCTGCCTCGGCATGCAGCTGCTTTTTGATAAAAGCTATGAGGACGGTGAATTTTCCGGACTCTCCTATATCCCCGGAGAAATCGTCAAATTCGACGCTCCCGGGATAAAAATTCCCCATATGGGTTGGAACAATCTGGTGATTAACCGGGACAGCCCGTTGGTCAAAAACATTGGCCCCGAAGACTATGTCTACTTTGTCCATTCCTACTATGCCAATCCGGAGAACTTTGATGATGTCGTGGCCTATGCCGAATACAGCGTCAAGGTACCCGCGATTGTAAAGAAGGACAACGTCATTGGCATGCAATTTCATCCGGAAAAAAGCTCCAACGTGGGCTTCCAATTACTAACGAACTTTAAGGAGATGATATCATGATTGTATTTCCGGCCATCGATTTAAAAAACGGCAAATGCGTCCGTCTGATGCAAGGACAGAAGGATGCCGAAACTATTTATTTTGACAACCCGGTGGATGTCGCCCTGAAATGGCAGTCCAAGGGCGCCCAGTATCTGCATCTGGTGGATCTGGATGGTGCCTTTGACGGCCAGCCGAAAAATCTGGAACTGGTTAAAGAGATTGTTGCCGCTCTGGATATTCCGGTGGAACTTGGCGGTGGTATTAGAACGCTGGAAATTGCCAAAGACTATATCGACAGTGGCGTAGCCCGGATCATCATTGGTACCCAGGCCGTTAAAGATTTCGATTTTATTGTTAAACTCCTAGATCTCTATGATGAAAAAGTCTGCGTTTCCATTGATGCTAAAAACGGTTTAGTTTGCACCGAAGGCTGGGTGGAAAGTAGCAATATTGAAGCGCTTGAACTGGCCAGCAACCTGGAAAAACTGGGTCTGTCCACGCTGGTTTACACCGACATATCAAAAGACGGCATGATGACTGGTCCTAATTTTGATATGCTCAAGGTGCTCAATGATAATTTGAAAATTGATATCATCGCTTCTGGCGGCATCTCTAAATCAGCAGACCTGATCCGACTTCAGGAAATGGGGCTTTACGGCGCCATTACCGGAAAAGCCCTGTATGAAGGAGCCATCGATCTGGAAAAACTGTTGCAGGAGGAGCTCAAATCATGCTGACCAAACGGATCATTCCCTGCCTGGACGTGGATCACGGCCGGGTGGTAAAAGGTAAAAAATTTCAGAATATTCAGGATGTCGCCGATCCAGTCGAACTGGGGCGGTACTACTCCGACCAGGGCGCTGACGAACTGGTTTTCTACGATATCACCGCCAGCTATGAAGATCGCGATATTTTTATTCATATTGTTGAAAAAGTAGCTGAAGCCATCCGCATCCCCTTTACCATTGGCGGCGGTATTAGCAAGGTCGAAGATTTCCGCAAAGTGCTGATGGCCGGCGCCGATAAGGTTTCGGTTAATTCATCAGCCGTTAAAAACCCCCAGCTAATCCGCGAAGCCGCCCTTCGTTTTGGGGCTCAATGTGTGGTTTTATCCATTGACGCCAAGCGCAATAACAGGGGTTCCTGGGATGTATATGTAAAAGGCGGCCGGGAAAACACCGGCATCGATGCGATTGAGTGGGCCAAACAGGGTCAGGATCTGGGTGCCGGAGAAATCTGTATCAACTCCATCGATACCGATGGGGTTAAAAAAGGCTATGATCTGGAACTTAACCAGAAACTTTCCAGTCTTCTGACCATTCCGATTATTGCCTCTGGCGGAGCAGGAAAAATGGAAGACTTTGCCGAAGTATTAAAAGTAGGCGCCGATGCTGCTCTGGCGGCATCCGTTTTTCACTATAAAGAAATTCCCATTGTTGATTTGAAAAATTATTTACACGATCAGCAAATACCTGTCAGACGGGTATAGAAAGGCAAAAAATGGATTTTGAAAAAATAAAATATAACGAAGCGGGATTGGTTCCTGCCATCGTTCAGGATTATGAAACTCGTCAGGTGCTGATGATGGCCTGGATGAACGAAGAAGCCTTAAAATTGACCCTGGATACCAAAAAAGCCACCTTTTACAGCCGCAGCAGGCAAGGGCTGTGGGTAAAGGGTGAAACTTCTGGCAACACTCAGTCGGTGGTTAAAATTAACTACGATTGCGACGGCGATACCCTCCTGCTACAAGTAAACCCACAAGGTCCCGCCTGTCATACCGGAAATACTTCATGCTTTTATCG
The DNA here is from genome assembly GCF_030652775.1 of Acetobacterium sp. Classification (GTDB taxonomy): domain Bacteria; phylum Bacillota; class Clostridia; order Eubacteriales; family Eubacteriaceae; genus Acetobacterium. Next base: position 24,720 of record NZ_JAUSPS010000044.1, read on the forward strand.
CAGTTTAGCCATTGATCAAGATGCCAACCTCGGAAATATGGAGATCTTAACGATGCTATATGATCTGATTGCTGATCGCAAAACCAACCCTCTTGCTGGTTCTTATACCAACTATCTGTTTGAAAAAGGAGTGGATAAGATCTGTAAAAAAATCGGCGAAGAGGCCGCCGAGACGATTATTGCTGCTAAAAACGACGATCCTGCTGAGCTGATCTACGAAGCTTCAGATCTTATCTACCACTTGCTGGTATTACTCAACAACCAGAATGTGGATCTGGAATCGTTATTCCATGAACTGACCAAACGCCATAAATAAGCATTTTTAAAGCCGATTAAACAACTTTAATCGGCTTTTTCAGTAAAATTTTCCAACCAAAAAAGGGACGTTTGTCACGCCCCCTATCGCTCTACCTAACAGCAATCGCCGCCGCAAAAACTGCGATTGGTCATTTTTTCTTTCATCAGCATCATCACCAGCTCATCCTGGGTCATCCCTGACCAGGTAGCTAAATCAAGATTTGATGGATAGGAACCTTTACGTTTGATTTCACCATCCACCACCGTAATTGGCAGAGCACTCTTCCCACTTTTTGAGACAATCTCACTGACTTCCTTATTCCTGGCGAATACATCCGGGTTTTCAATCAAGCCGTATCTCAGCACCTTTTTTCCTTCCCTTGTTAACGCCCGCAACATTGATCTAATCCTCAATAATTCCTGATCTGCTCCTGAACCACAACCATTGCCACTATTGCATATTTCCGGATCATATATTTCAATTTTTTTCATCTTATCTCCACTCCAGTTCATTTGGATTTATCCAAAACTTAATCATCCTAATTTAAACTACCTTTTATACTAGTATGATTCTAAAATAATCCAATAGTATGATTCTGTCAAGTTATATTGTCCATCATTTAAGCTGTTTTACAGCTAGCTTAGCACTATTCCTTTGCTTTTTTTTGAATAATAACCAATGATAGCGCAGATTTGTATTGCACTCATACCGATTATCGTGTATAATATAGTTACTCCGAAGTTTAAGATTTCTAAGGTATTTAACTATGAGCTTAAACCCGTAGGGTATGATCGGAAACGGTTATGTCTCCCATTGTGGAAAAGGGGCTTGACAGAATTATTTTCTTGTCAGTTTGCATTGTTTTAGTGCAGAAAAAAAAGGCCATTCCATCTGGAGTGGTCTTTTTTTTCCCTGAACGTCCCTGAATTTTATTTATTTGTAACCGAAATAATATTAATCAGGACACTTTCTTTAGACACCAAAACCGGACTAACCAACCGGTTTTGGTTTTTTTTGTAAACTAATTTTTCAAAAGAACAAGCCCTGATAAGCATTTGCTTATCAGGGCTTGTTCTTTTGAAGTTCTAAAATCAACCCCCAGCAACAGGAGGAAAAATAGCCATGTACCCATCTTCTTTTATGGGAACAGTGAGCATGGCATCAACCTTCCCATCAACCCCATCGACAATAAGTGCTGCAATTTCCGGTGCGGTAATACCCAAGCTGTCAATGACATCCTGCCCGGTCATCCCCGGGGTATATTCCATTTCAACAATCTTTCCCCGGCCTTCTCGAAAGTTAGCAAATAATTTTATCTTGATTGCCATATTTCCTCCTAAAACGAAAGGGACGATCTAAGATCGTCCCTTAAATTTATTTTATAATAAACCTAATTTTTCAAGACGTTCTTCCGTCGGAATACCATCTTCATCCCATCCACGTTCTTTGTAATAAAGTGGAAGTAATTCATCCAGTTTATGTACCCAACCTTTTGTTGGTCCATCTGGCATTTCTTCTTCCAGGAAACGCGGTGGCAAGGTATCTTCTTCTGAAGAAATACCAGCTTCTAAATTAAAGAGTTTTTCCAGATTCCAGATACGTTCTCCAGCTAACAGAACATCATCAGCCGTCCAATCGGTTCCCAGAACTTCATTGAGCATGTCAGCGTATTGTTGCGCACCCAAAGCAAATGAGGTAAAGAGACATAAGCCAGTCGAGTCAATAACAGCAGTCAGATCCTGGAAAATTTTAGCCCAGGTTGGTTTTCCCGCTAATTCAAAACGATCCAGTTTTTCAGGCAAGCCAAGGATTTCGGGAGAAATCAGGTAGCCCCGAACATGACATCCACCACGGTTGGAGGTTGCATATTGAAGACCCATTCCCTGGATTCCACGAGGGTCATAGGCTGGTAAGTCTTGTTTCTTAACTGACATGGAGTATTCCGGAACGCCGAAGAAATCCGCCAATCGGTAGGAACCTCTGGCCAGTAAATCTCCAAAACCTTCTCTGTTACCCATTTTTTTCAGCCAGTGAATAACGGAATCAGCATTGCCGAATTTCAGGATCACTTCGTCATCTAACATTTCGTCGGTGATGTAACCACGTTGATACAATTCCATGGCAGCTGCTAAGGTTGCGCCGGCTGAAATGGTATCAATACCCATTTCATTACACCAGTAATTAGCATCGATAACGATATCCATATCGTCTATTCCTAAATCGCCGGCAAATACCCAAAGGGTTTCATATTCTGGTCCGCCGATACCATCAGGACTATGTTCACTTTTAACCCAGCGACCGCAGCCAATTGGACAATGGTGACAAGGATTACGTTTGATCAGATATTTTTCGGTCATGGTTTCGCCGCTGACAGCTTCAGCGTTGGGATCTTGGCCACCCTGGAAGTTATTTGTCGGGTAAACACCATGTTCATTGATAATATTAACCAATACGGCTGTTCCGTAAGTTGGCAGACCTCCACCAGTGACACCGTTTTCTTTTAATAAGGTACGGCATTCTTTGGTAACTGCTTTTAATCCTTCCGGTCTGGCAATTTCCGGTTTTAAATTTCCTTTAACGGTAATCGCTTTTAAGTTCTTCGAACCCATAACTGCACCAACACCAGAACGACCAGCTGCCCGATCTTTTTCATTCATGATGGCAGCCATTTGAGAAAGTTTTTCACCAGCAGGACCGATGGTTAAAACCTTGGAACCAGGTTGTTTTTCTTTTAACATATCACTGGTTTCTGAAACCATTTTACCCCACAAATCAAGAGCCGGTAAAATCTCAACCTTATCTTCATCGATACTGAGGTAAACAGGCAGACTCGCCTTACCTTCAACAATAATGGCATCATAGCCAGCATATTTCAGATAGGCTCCCCATTCTCCACCAGAGTTTGAAGATGCAATACAGCCTGTTAACGGTGATTTTGTCACGACCATATACCGACCACCGGTAGGAGTCGCTGTCCCCGACAACGGACCATTGATAAAGACGATTTTATTTTCTGCTGCAAAAGGATCAACCTGTGGATCAACCTCATCCATATACAACTTTGTTCCTAATCCACGACCACCAATATATTTTTTTGCCAACTCAAAATCCAGATCTTCAGTTGTCACTTCATTGGTCGTCAAATTGACACGTAAAATTTTTCCCATGTAACCAAACATTTCGTACGCCTCCTAAATTTTATTTATTTGTAACCACTATCATTATACTCAAATTTTACCTTTTATTCAATGGATTAAAGGAAAGTTAATGTCAAGCACAAAAATTTATAGCTGTTTTAGGACACCTTGCGCAATTTTTGATCAATTATTGAGCGTAATTTTTATCAGTCTGCCAGTCCGATAGTTTTCAGGATATTATAACCTAGTCTTCGTTCCTGTCCTTCATAAGGATAGGCATGCATAACAATCATCGGATTGAAATTTAGCTCGATAATTCCATAGTTTGAATCGGGCTTGCGGTAATCTTCTATGATAATATCTATCCCGCAAAATTTTGCATCGAAAGCCTTGGCGGCCTTTAAGGCAATTTCAGAAAAATAAGGATGCATTTTTTCAGTGAAGTCAATACTGTCCCCGCCAGTACTAATATTAGAATTTCCCCGGAGAAATATCATTTCTTCTCTCTTAGGGATTGACTGATTTGTCAGACCCTGTTTTTTGAGAAACATTAGAGATTGATCATCCAGCTCAATTTTTTTAAGCGGACTCGTATGGCCATCGCCCCGGTAAGGATGTTTGTTTTTTTCATCAATAAGTTGCAAGATGGTGGAAACGCCATCACCAATCACGTTGGCCGGACGGCGATGGAGCACTGCTACTACCTCATCCCCCATGGTCAGGAAACGGTATTCCAGGCCAGAGATATAATCTTCTATTAGTATTGTATTGTCGTGCTCAAAGGCAATCCGGGCACCTTCCAAAAGTTCATCTAAGGTTCCGCCTTGATCAAAAATGCAGATGCCCAAACCAAAATTGGTTGACTTGGGCTTGATCACAACTTTTTTATCAACGTACTTTGCCAGTTTTTGTTTTGCTTCCAGCATAGAAAAGTATTCTTCACCATCTGGAACCGGCAAACCATTTTCTTGCAGAATTTTTTTTGTGACGACCTTATTCTCCATGAGCAAAGGTGTAATATAATTATCAACACTGGTCTTTGTCGCCTGTTTGACATATTCCCGGCGACCATTTTTTTCCAAGCGCACAATATTGTCAGCCGCATCCATGGGACTCACTTTTATTCCCCGGGTCAGCGCCTCTTTGATTAAAATCTGCGTCGACATTTCCCAGTTCTCAAAACCCTTCAGACGATAGTGATCCGCATCAGACTGTTTTTTATACTCTTTGGCCATTTCCAGATTGGCATCCAAACAGCCATTTTCCTGCATTAATAATTTTAATCGGTCCGCATAGGTAGTCTCCGGTTTTTTTACCCGGTTCTGCATTTCTTTGATGCACTGCTCCTGATTTAAACCCAGGTATTCATTGACCTCAGCCACCTTTTCCAGAATATCTTCTGCCCAGGCTGTTTTCAGCGTCCAATGCCGATGATCCAACAATTCCAAATCTGGCTCAAGCCCATGTTCAGCCACCGCTACCTCGTTAATAAGGGCTTCCTGCTGCCAGGTATCAAAAAACTCTTCTCCTTCCAATAGCAAAAAGAGCATAAAGATATTCATGAATTCCAGATCTATTTTTGCAATACCGCATTTATCAAAAACATTGAGATCGATGGTTCGTATTTCCAGATATTGAATGCCTTCTTTTTCTAAAGAGTCCAGTACATTTCGATAATCTTTTGGTTTTAAGCGAATCTGTGCATAAAGTTCTTTCGCTTCAGAAATGTCCCCCCGATCAATAAACTCGTTGATGCTCCTGATATAATCCTTGATCGAACTATAATCCGGGTAGAGATCTATTTCATTTTTATAACCGCTACAGCTGCCATTTCGGGCGGAGGTTCCACCGGGACTGAGATAGGTTTCATTACCACAGTCTCCCATACATTGCAGACACTCCTCAATGTATGAATTATGGAGACCGGGAGTGCAGCCCATTAAATAGATGACCAGCCAGCGATAGCGCAAAAAGTTACGTAAGACCTTTAAATAGATTCGATCTTTAAATTCTTTGTAGCTCTCCTCCGTGCCCAGTTCCTGCCAGAGCGTCGTTAAAAATTCTTCACTAAAAGAAAAGTTATAATGGATACCAGAGATTAGCTGTCGCTTTCCGCCATATTTAACCATCAGTTTTTCCCGATATTCCCTTGCTTTTTTTCCTTCCTCCCCCTGATAGGAGGCAATCGGGATCTGGTTGTCATCTGGAATATTACATGGCATCGAGTATGGCCAAAACAGCTCATTATTCTCGCCAATCTCGCTTATTACAATATCAGTGAGCGCTTCCAGAAAATCATAGGTTTCGTCTACTGAATAAAAAACTGGGGTAACCAGTTCAATCTGGCTTTCTGAGAAATCTGTGGTGATATAAGGATTTTTAAGTTTATCGCCAAAAATCGGCGGATGAGGTGTCAATGCAAGTCTTCCCTGTTTTGTCACCCGGAGTCCTTCTCTTTCTACTCCAAACCCTGCAGTTAAAATACTTTCTGGTGTCATTTTATTTTTTAATATTTCAATCATTCTCATAGCCTTTCCGTTGTTGTACAGATAAATCGGTGTGAACTGTACAAAATTTTTTTAATTATACCATAAAAAAGATTAATTCTAACTAACTATTTCCCTTTGATTGCTAGGGAATAATCATTATTTGATGCGCTCACCGGGAGTTCCCAATATGCGGGAAACTGGCCAGGTGTGACAGTGGAAAAAAACCGCCAAAAGAAATTGACACCGGTAAAAGAAATTGAACACTTATAATATCAAAAGCCAGACGAAAATGATGCTCATTCTCGTCTGGCTTTTCTATTATTTATTGCAACCCCAACTCTTTTTTAAGCTTAGTCAATTCCTCATCCACCGAAGCATTTGTGTCTTCGCCATACTTTTCTTCCAACGCTTCTGCGGGGTCAACCGGTTCAATGTTCAGTTCTGCCATGGCATTGGCTTCATCCAGCATCCGATCGGCCTTCGCTTCCATTCGCGTAAAGGCATCCATGGCATCCTCGGTTTGATTAGCTGAGCTACTGGCTTCATTGATGATTTCCTGCGTTTTGGCAATGGACACCTTGGACTTGATCATGGTTCGACGTGCCTGCAGGGTTTGGATATCTGCCGCCAGTTTATCATGCATCTGCCGCATTTTCATGGCATTTTCATGAGCAGCAGCATACACATCCATCAGTTCAGAGTCGAGATTTTCCAGCTCCTGTCTTTTCTTGAGAAAAACCCGGGCATCCCCTTCATTCCCAGCCACTAGGGCTTTTTTGGCCAAGTCGGCATATTTCCCCACCTCGGCCTTGTTGTTGTCTACCAAGCGCTTAGTGCGGGTTTCTTCGCCCATGATTTCGGCGGTACTGCGCTTCACTTCAGCCAGATCCTCCAACAGATCAATTAAATACTGGTCGATCATGATCGCCGGGTCTTCCATCTTATCCAGCAGATCGTTGATGTTGGCCCGGATAATATCACTAAATCGTTCTAAAATTGCCATCTCTTTCCTCCTTAGATTTTACTCATGACTCTTTGTGCTCATCTTGCTGATCGGGCGGATTATCCTGATATTTTTTCGCCAGGTCTTCGATTTCCACATCGTCAAACTTTTCCAACGGGGTATTCAACATTTCTGCAGTCCGCTTGGCCTCCAGATTTTTCTGATTTTTGGCATGCCGCCACCAGACGAACAAGAGAATGGCTAATATCACCACTGCAAAGACAATGCCAATAGTAGTCATGGCTGCGATCCATGGCGACTTGGTAACGGTCATGATCCGGTCGGCCGCATCCCGAAACGAGTTACTGAAGAATTCCTCATCGGTGAGGCTACCGTCGTAATAATTGCGGTCAATATAATCTAGCAGAATATCAGCCGCTTCCGTATCAATGACTGTTTTCACCTGAGTCCCGGCCACATAACGATCCATATAGAAATCATTATACTCATAGAAAACAAAGAGTAAATGAGCTTCATCAGAAAACAACTGATCGTAAAGAGCATTTGCATAACTATCCAATTCATTTTCGGTAGGGTTATGAGAACCATTGACGTTATCAATGATCACCACATGCGGTTGCACCCCGGTTTTCTGATAAAAGTATTTTAGCCCTTCCTCCATTTTTGTCTGGTTATTAATCCATCCCAACTCATCGGTGTAGTATTCGGTTTCATTGACTGAGCCGGCCGGCAGCGGCTGTCGAGCCACTGTTGATTTAGTGATTTCGGTAAATCCTGTAAAAGCAGATGCGATGAAAAAACTGATAATCAACAGAAAAATCAGGCCAATCACCAGAATAATCATGAATGCACCACAACCGCAGCCCGCCGGTCCACCGTAGTTGCCGCCTCCAGAACTCATTCTGGGCCCACTAATAAAAAAACCGCCCCCGGAACTACTACCAAAGCTGCCAAATCCGCCACTGCCACCACTTCTGTGGCTGCTTCCAAAGCCACCGCTGCGACCACCGCTGCTGCGGCTGCCACCAAAGGAACCGCCACTGCTACGGCCACCTGAACCACCACTTCTTCCCATGATAACCCCTCCATCTGTTTGCGTGTTGTTACAATTGCTATCTACCCCAATCCGCACCAATCATTCATCTTTGACCACTGCAAAAAAAGAAGCATAAACAATCATTTTCTGATAAAATAAACATGTTACAAAACCAGCTTTACTAAAAGGAGAAAATACCACCAATGGCTAAACAAAAAGAAGTGAAAACCAATGCCATGCGCATTTTGGATAAATTAAAAATTGACTATACCCACCAAAGTTATGAATGTAATGAATTTGTGGACGGGTTGCAGACCGCCGATCTGCTGAAGCTACCTTATGAACAGGTCTATAAGACCCTGGTAACTGAAGGAAAAAGCAAAAATTATTTTGTCTTTGTAATCCCCATCGACAAGGAACTGGATATGAAGAAAGCCGCCAAAGCGGTTGGCGAAAAATCAGTGGCGATGATTCATCTAAAAGATCTGACTGCGATCACCGGCTATGTCCGGGGTGGCTGCACCGCCATTGGCATGAAAAAGCAGTTTAAAACCGTCATCAATGACACCGCCAAAGAGCTAGATAAAATTTACATCAGCGGCGGTAAAATCGGGCTGCAGATTGAATTGCGTCCTGATGATTTCTGCACCGCCGCCGCAGCCGTGTACGGAGATGTCATTTCTTCCTGAGTCGTGAGACGTTTTCTGACCAAACGTTTGCATCTGTTTAAGATGCTATCAACCAATCTTCGATCGGCACTCCCTTGATCAAATTTTACCGACTGGAGCCATATAAACGACAAACTCCTCATCACCATCAACATTTAATAACTGGTCGGCACTTTGCTGATTGTAGGCAGCGATGGCACAGGTTCCCGCACCGATTGCTTCACAAGCCAGATATAGATTTTGACAGACGTGTCCGGCATCCAACGCAATCACCTTGTACGAGGCTTGGGCATAGCGCCATTCCATCCGATAGGGAATGGTTGTCCAGATAAAAGTGAGCGCACCCGATCCGGCAAATTGCTGATTGAGAGCCGCATCAATCATCCGTTCTTTTAGTTGATCCGGTGTTGCTTCCAGCACCAATTGATGCTGAGAAGGCAAATAGCGATAGATCCCCGGTTCCAGGCCGCCGACATTGAAAACCACCAGATAGGTTTCCAGCGCATGACGATTTCCCGCCGAGGGAACGGTTCTCAGGGCATTTTTCTGACGCCACTCACGAATCCCTTGGGTTGACCAGAGCAAGAAAGACAACTCTTCCATGGACAAGGCCTGGCGGGTAAATTTCCGCCGTGATTCCCGGTGCAAAATGGCAGATTTTAATGGAACTTCCCCGATCCCAAAGTTTTCTGGTTTGAGCAATGAAATTTTCTTGGCGTCCGGTGGCGCTGGTTTTTCAATCGGTGGCACCGGCTCCCCGATGTTCTGATCGGTTCTACGAAAATCGGTTTCCTGACGAATATCATCTTTCAAAAAGTACTTTAAGTCTTTTTTATCTTCAGTTTTCATAAATTTACCCTGCCTTTCATATTCTTAGGGATAACGAGTCGTTTTTTAATAATATTTACTCGCAGCAAAGGGATCACCATCATCGACAACTTCCTGAATGATCACGATGGGATCAGAAATGAGACCATATTTCTCATCTTCCGGATATGTCACCGCAATTGTCGGATTATTCCCTGCATAGGCGATCATACTTACCATTGAATCCCATTTCGTACACAAGAAAAAATGAGCATACTCGCCTTGTTCAACAATTTTCAAAAATGCCCCTTGGTTTCCTTTGATCGCCAGGGTATCCTTGACGCCTGTCTGATATTCATATTTTTCAAATGAATCCCGCATTTCAATAGGCACCATTCCATGCCATGTTCTCGCTATCATTTTAAAACTCCTCTTTCTTTTTTTAAGCCAGTATCGGGGGGTTACGTTAAGTTGGTACTTGGCTCCTGCATCGTTTAAAATCATCAAAGATTACAACCCCTAATCGACTATCGGGTACTCCAGTTCTGCAGTTCGACGATGTTTCCTTCGGGATCGGTGGCGTAAACAATTGTTGCTACCACATTATTGGGATAGTCGGCGACAATCTCCTCACCAATCTGGTCGCCACCGGCAGCCCGTAATTTTTCGAGCATCGCCGCTACATCATCCACCTCAAAAGCGATATGTCCAAAGCCGATCCGATTAATCTGCGGCAATCCGCCCTCGACCCAATCGTTATAGGAAAAAATTTCCAGGGTTGGCAGCTTATCTTCATAGCCAGGTAAACAGAGATGTTCACCCCGTATATGTGCCCCCCTGATCCCCGTCATCCGATCGATCCAATCTCCTTGCATATCCCGTTCCGGGGGTACCGGCACACATCCAAAAACTTCCTGATAAAACTGGGAGAGTTTTTTCCAGTCTTTGGCAATAATGTTGGTGTGAGTAAATTTAATCTTCATGGTTCTCCTTCTTTGTTTTAGACTTATTTGACCTCTGCGAAAGTAGAGTATACAAGGACGGTAATTTAGTGTTTCGAACAAGAGGTCACTGCACTATTTGAACCGCCCTTCTGAGTTTTGCTATAGCGAAAAAATTTATGTTTGCCAGAAATTATCGATCCCTTCGGAACCTTTTAAATTATTAAAAATCCAGCGTGCATGATTCATAAACTTTTTTACCTAAAATTGTACGAGAAATAAGGTGATAATCCCTGCTAGGTCCCATTCTCTGCATTCCATTGATGCAACCTAATCTCTCTAAATTACTTAATGAGAATTCTATATTTTCACTAAGATCAAATTTGAGTTCTTCTTTTCCGCCATTAGAAATTCTAACTCCTGAAGGTAACTCTTTAGTTATAACGTTATCATTAAAATTTTCGAATGGTTGCTTATAAATAGTTAGAAGTATCTCTGCATCCTGAAGCGATAGCCTTTTTAACACATCAACGCATGCTATGTCCACATTTGATTTGCTGTTTTGATAAGTTGCGTTTGCAAACAAGTTTGCCCACAATTTTCGCATAAATTCGTCATCTTCTAATGAAGCCTCTTCTAAAATAGAAACTGACACTCTTAATTCAACAGGGATTATTTTATACGGCAATCCTTTATCTTCGAATTCCTTAATTGTACTTTCTAACATATTGACTAAGTTCTTTTTTCTTCTGGCATCTACGTCAGTTTTCCACGCCCCAACCCAACTTTTCGCTAGTTCGTAAATACCAGTCTCTTTTGCAATATCCATAACATTGTTACCTGCTTTAAGCGCTTCAGTAGAAAATTCAATAATAACTTGCGGATCCATTTTTTATCGCCTCCAATCTTTTCGTAAATTATATCACAAAAAATAAAAGAAAGGCCATGTCAAAGTGGTTGTTAATAGAAATCTCTATTGGCACTATTTCAAGCTATTCCCTTTTATTTCATCTCACCTCAAGTAGCTCTATACTCCGCAATATCTTCCTGTATTTCGTCGTTCCGAATGAAGCTTTCCTTCTAAAATTTTCCGCAAAAAAAAGACAGCTATCACTAGCTGTCTTAACTATTTTTTAATGGTCGGAGTGAGAGGATTTGAACCTCCGGCCTCATGGTCCCGAACCATGCGCTCTACCAAGCTGAGCCACACCCCGTAATATGTTGCATTTCCGACTTAAATATTGTACACTATAATAGACAAAAACACAATCTCAAATACAAAATTTTTTCTATGTTAAGGAGGAACCCACCGTGCACAAAAAAAATCCGCTTTATCGTGTCGGCGCATTGGTTTTAGTCGCTGCGCTTATTCTGAGTATTCTTGTCGTCTATGCTTTATAAGCTAAATGAATATTCGTATTATTGCTGTTGGAAAAATAAAAGAAAAATACTTAACCCAGGCTATCCAGGAATACACTAAGCGATTGAGCGCCTATTGCCGTCTGGAGATCATTGAGGTTAAAGACGAAAAAATTCCCGAAAATGCCAGCGCGGCTCAGCGGCGAAAAGCCGTGGAAATTGAGGGTGGTCGAATTCTTTCCTATTTAAAAGACGAGGAAATTCTGGCTACCCTGGAAATACAGGGCGAGCAACTCGATTCACCGGCTTTTGCCAAAAAAATTGAAAATTATGGGATCCAGGGAAAAAGCCAGATCACCTTTATTGTCGGCGGATCCATCGGACTTTGCCCTGAGATTACCAATCGCTCAAAATGGAAATTATCCTTTTCAAAAATGACATTTCCCCACCAGTTATTTCGGGTTATGCTGCTAGAGCAGATTTACCGTTCTTTTAAAATAATCCGTGGCGAAACGTATCATAAATAACAAATACAAATTATAAAATGGAGAGGTAAAACATGCCGGACTATGTACTAAAAGCCACCGCCGGAAACGGACAGATTCGGGTCTTTGCGGCGACAACACAAGGGCTCGCCGAAACTGCCCGGAGACTTCATCAAACCAGCCCAGCGGTTACCCAGGCTCTAGGCCGATTACTCACAGCAGGTTCGCTGATGGGTTCAATGATGAAAAATGCCGATGAACTAATCACTTTGAAAATCGCTGGAGACGGACCTTTGAGCGGCTTATTGGTAACGGCAGACGCTAAGGGCAATGTTAAAGGTTATCCTTATGTCAATGATCTGCACGATACGATGGACTCCCCCCTTCCCGTGTCCGAAGCGATTGGCGGCGGCGCCTTGAATATCATGAAGGATATTGGCCTGAAAGAACCCTACGTTGGCTATTCACCACTTATCAGCGGTGAGATTGCCGAAGATTTAACCTATTATTATGCCCAATCCGAACAGATTCCCACCTCCGTATCGCTGGGTGTTTTATTAAACGACGATGGCACCGTCCGACAGGCCGGCGGGTTTATTATTCAATTAATGCCCGACACCGATGATGAAGTAATCGATGCCCTTGAGGCGGCGCTGTCCGATACCCCTTCTTTAACCAAGCTGTTGAATGAAGGCAAAACCCTGGAATCAATTATGGATGATTTGTTTAAAAACCTGGACTTAAAGGTTAACAAAACAGAAATCACCCGGTTTAGCTGCGATTGCTCCCGGCAACGCATCACCAAAGCGCTGACATCTATCGGTAAAGAAGATCTCATCGACATGATCTCGGATCAGGAAGATATTGAAATCAATTGTGACTTCTGCAAAGAAAAATATCTCTTTACTCCAGCCGATCTCCAATCAATCCTGACCCGGATTGAAGAAAACGAGGGCTGATATGTCTTTAAAAAACCGTTCCAGTGGTGTTCTAATGTCCGTTTCCTCCTTGCCGGGGGACTACGGCATTGGAACCTTAGGTACTGAGGCACAACATTTTGTCGATCTTCTCCAGTCGATGGGCTGCAACTATTGGCAAATTCTGCCAGTAGGACCAGTGGATGACTATTTCTCTCCTTATAATAGCACCTCGGCTTTTGCCGGGAATCCGCTTTTTATTGACCTGGAACTGCTATTTAAATGGGGCTTATTAACTGCGGATGAATTGTCTGCCAGCAAATCGGCAGATCCGCCCTACTCCATCAACTATCCTAATCTCATCAACAATCGCAACGCTATCTTCAAAATCGCCTATTCCCGATTATCGACCTCATTAAAAAACGACATCGACCAATACTGCCTGGCCAACCATGAATGGCTGCCCGATTTTTCTTTATATACGGTGCTATCTCAGCACTTTTTAGAAAAAAACTGGACCAAATGGAATAACCCGGATCTAGTCAAACGCCAGCCGGCTGCGCTGCTGTCCGTTACCAGTGCCTATCAAGATGAAATTGATTATCAGAATTTCCTGCAATATCTTTACGATAAGCAGTGGACGGCTCTGAAGACCTACGCCAATGGCAAAGGTATCAAAATAATTGGCGATATGCCCATTTATTTGGCTCACACCAGTGCCGATGTATGGTGTCATCCCGATCTTTTCCAATTGGATGCCAATGGTAGTTGCGTTGAAGTGGCCGGTGTGCCGCCGGATTATTTTGCTAAAGATGGTCAGCTCTGGGGCAATCCGCTGTATCACTGGGATGTCATGAAAGCTGATAATTATAGCTGGTGGATGCGGCGCATCAAACACGCTCTGGAACGTTTTGACACCGTCCGAATCGATCATTTTCGAGCCTTTTCGGCTTATTGTTCGATTCCGGCAACGGAGGAAACGGCCCGGAATGGCCGCTGGATTCCCGGCCCGGCGATGGATTTCTTTGCGCAGTTGCAAAAAACCTTTCTCGACCCTAACATCATTGCCGAAGATCTGGGTCTGCAGGATGAAGACCTGGTCAAACTGTTAAAGGACACCGGCTTCCCCGGCATGCGGATCATGGAATTCGCCTTCATCGACGACCAGAACAATCTTCATCTGCCCCACAACTATAGCGCCAATACCGTGGCCTACTCAGGCACCCATGACAATAATACGCTACTGGGGACTTTTTTTGACTACACCCCGGAGCATCGTCGTTATGCTTTTGACTACTGCGGCTATACTGATGCCTGGGAAAACCAATGGCAGATCGGCGGCCACCAGAGCCCTTCCTGTCGAGCCTTTATTCGCACTCTTTTTCAAAGTGCCGCCAATTTGGTGATCCTACCGATTCAGGATGTTTGTGGATATGGCAGCGATACCCGGATGAATGAACCCGGAACGGTTAAAAACAACTGGGTTTTCCGAATGACCCGGGAAGGCTTATCGCAAATTGATGTGGATTGGTATAATCACATCAATCAGCTCTATCAAAGAAAAGAACCATCTGTCATCTGATTACGGACGATCGGGCTTTGCAATTCGCACTTTAATTTATCACTTTAGTGTACTAATGCGTTCTTTTCAGGATTTGTGAATCAGCGTTATTAAAACAAGTGTCCGCATCCTTCAAACATTTCTTAATATAAACTTGCAATAAAAGCTTAACCTTTGGTATAATAAGCCCAGGTAAAAATTAGGAAAAAAAGAAAAAGGAGGACTTTACCTTGAAAAAAACTCTAGCATTATTGTTGTCTTTGGCGATGGTTGTTACCATGGTCGCTGGCTGTTCCGGTGGATCGACTACATCTTCCGCTGACAGTGACGT
>NZ_JAUSPS010000046.1 GCF_030652775.1 Acetobacterium sp.
AAAATACCCCACAAGTAGTTCATTAGAAAGTCAATTGTTCAAAATGAAAAGTTCATATAAAACAAAAACCCATGAGTTGTTAAAAAATATGGCACTTTTATATGTTTTCTTAGGTTTGTTTACGATCGGATATAGCACCCTCTTTGAGACAAAAATTAGGACTAGCATCCTTCCCGATATTTTTATTAAATCACTAACAGGCACTATGAGCTTTCTTTTAAGTGTTTGGGGATGGTTGCCAATATTTATTTTGTACTTGCTTATTCGAAAAGCATTAGGAATAGATGAGAAGAAAGATGCTAAATTAGAAATAGAAAAAGACTGTATTAACGAAGCGTTAATAAGAAGAAAATCTGAAGAATGTTCTAATCAAACAAAATTGTAATGCCGGTGGTTAATGGTGCGCTGGCAGAAGCTGTTAGAAATATTTTGAGGTAAAGCATGGAAAAATTATTAAAAAGCCATAAGGTCAGACTGCTTATTTTTGCAACGGCAATTTCTTTGCATGCAGGGGTATTCACAATAAAAGAGGGAAACGTTGAACATGTTTTGTATTTCGGATTTCCTGATGCTTTTCTTACGCTGCATAGGCATATTTCCGAATTTCCTGCTGGTGCGGGAATTAATCCATTGCAATTCGTAGCAAATGTAGGTGTAATCTGGCTAATTCTGTTTTATTTGCCTAAGATATTTCGCAAGTTGGTGTTGATGGTACGAAAAAAGAAAGATGACGTTTGATACTAACGATAGATTATTTTTTTTGAAAAAGTGAAAAACAGACGCTTTGCGTGCAATAATGTAATAATAAAAAACCTGAGCAATTTATTAGCTAACATGTATCGTACACATTTATGTTCAATTATGACAAAGAGCGCTGTATTATTCAGGGGGAAAACCCTTTTATGGGAAGTGTTTAAAAGTTGGGGATCGATATCTCACAACACGCAAAGAAAAAGCGTACATGGTCTACGCCTAGAGAACGGGAAAAAAGCTTTAGAAAAATATGACGGGTCGATGGAGATTGAAGATGCGGGAAATGTTTTTTCAGTTTAGCACCTGATGTTCATATAAAATGAGTTAGAGGTATGTAATGTCTCAAGATAAGAACAATGAAGTATTTAATTACGATAAAATTTTCCAAAAGTATTCAAAACTTTTTAGAAATTCGAAATATGAAGTTTATGATTTAGAAAAATTTATATTTTTAATTGAAATAAAAGTTGCACATAGTGAAGGGTTAAAACCCAAAATATTTGATCCATTAGAAACTGTCTTGTACATAGTGATGGTTTTTATTATTGCATCTACAGTTTTACTATTATGTAGTCAAGACGCATTTTTTTGTGTTTTAGTGCTGGCTGTGTTTACTTATATCGCTTTATTTTTTATGGTAAATATTTTAAAAACTAAGTCAATTAATCAAATGACAGAATATTCAAAGGCTAAAAAAAAGTACTTAATCATAAAGAAATGCATTAAAAATGAAATTGTGAGACGCAAAGACAATGATATGAAAAATACTTATGAAGATATGGTAGATTTAATTTAGTCGTTAGTAAAAAAATTCAAAGGAGCCAGTAACATGAGATTCTTAATAGAAAAATTTCCCAAAAATAATGATTTTGATCCTGAAAATGAGGGGTATCATGCCATTAATGAGCCAAGCTTTTTAAAACTTTGCTTGATGGCAATTCCAGTTATTTTCATATCCATGTTTATCATTGGACTAATGCTAAAGATCCGGCTGGGAGCGGATTATCATTTGAGTATGATTGATAGTTTTCAAGATATTTTGATTTTACTAGCCTTAGTACCCATCCATGAAATGCTGCATGTGATAGTTTTTCCGGATAAAATTTCATCAACGGATATTTTTATTGGTACGTATAGAGGCGCAATTTATGTTGAATATTTACAGGATATAAAAAAAGAAAGGTTTTTGTTGGGATTGATATTGCCGATCATTGTTTTGACGGTTATACCCGTTTTAATTATATTGTCAACAAATGTAAATTATATTCTTTTGTCAAAAATTGCCCTGATGAACATGGTTTTATCGAGTATGGATGTCCTGTCATTTTATGGGGTTTTGAGTAAAATTCCGGCGAATGCAAAAATTAGAAATAAAAACTCGCAATCATACTGGAGATTTTAATAGCGGAGGTGTTAAAAATGAAAAAACAATATTACCTGGATTTAGGATTATTGATCATTATCCTGGGATTATCACTTTACTTGCTGGGACAAGTAGATAATCCAGTTTATACCATAATTCTGATTAGCTTTGCCATCATCTTCTCGTATATCAATCTGAGATTTAGAATTATCTTTAAATATCCCTATGAGGGTAAGCTAAGTATCAGTAATTATTCCGGCTATTTTCAAATTTTGTTGGGAAAGCTGTTGTACATCATTGGCTTAATAAATCTTGTAAATACGGACTCAGATAAGCAGCATAATTTTATCATCTACGGTTTTATTCCTGTTATCTGGTATCTATCGATGTTCCACAATACAGCTTATATCTATGATAGTTATTTAATCTACAATTTTTCAAGGGTTATTGATATTCAGGATATTGAACGGTATGAAATGAAGAAAAAATCTTTGGATACATATGTTATAATTGTTCATATGAAAAACCAAAAAGCGCTTAAGCTGAGTCTCAATGATTCTAATTATCATAAACTTCAATTGGAAATTAAGTAGCTGAATGTGAAATAATTTTCAAAACGAAGAGGGGGAGCTTGTCTTGAACTCATTAAAAAAAATCAAACAATTTAAACCATATCTGATTATAATCATTCTTTTCATTTACATCGCAGTTATTGGTAATGGAAAGCTTATAATGTCCGAAAACCAACTATTTTTTTATGTGGGGATCATTAGACCCATTGTGGGTTCATTAGTCGGTGTTTTTTTATATATATTCAGTTTAGATGATTTAAGATTGACTTTGAAAATTAATGTGCATGATATAATTATTGCGATATTCTTGATCTTGTTTTATTACGCTCGTTATATCTCAATACTTGGCTTTTATGTAAATATTACAATTTCAATACCATATTTATTAGTTAGCTCTCCGGTTATAGTATATGTTTTTCCAGTAGTAGCAGGATATTATTTCTCAAAAGGATTCGTTTCAACCAAAAATAAGAGCGATGTGGGTAACTGAAATCTTATAGTTAGTGCAGTAAATTTGGATCTGTAAGGAGGATGGTGAAAACATGAAAAGAAGGATGATACAGGTTGGTTTAATGATCGGCTACCTGTGTTTTTTTGTATTGATGGATTTTTGGGTCATATCCATTCAGAACAGCTTTAATCCGCTGGAACTGAGGAGCGATATTTTTCATTACAGTCGTTTTTGGGGGATGATGCTGATTGTTTTTTTTAAATGGTTTATGCTTGGCTTTCAGTTGAATTTTATGAGTAAGGGCGGAAAGCTGAGAGTAAAGGTTGACATCATTTATCTTGCGACTGCACTGACATGGGCAGCGATATATTTTATGATAAATTTATGCATCCTTGTTCCGATACCAAGGATTTATAGCGGAAAATATATGATGCAGTTAATTTGTCTCATCCCGATTTTGTCTGGATTCTTTATGTTTGAGAGTTTGTTCTTAGGTAGGTCGTCTGCAAACACATACCAATAAATTATAATTATATATAGCTGAAAAATAGTGAAGAGTTTTCATAGAAAGGAAGCGGTTGTTTTGCGAATTTTAGAAAAGATTTATCCGTATCTGGTTATACCATCAGTGATAATCTATATAGGTATTATTGAAAAGGTGAAATTTGTAGTAAAGAATAGTCCGATAGATTCAAACTTTAATTCAACCTTGCCATTTTTTTTCAGTGATGGTTTTTTCTTTATGGCTATTACGCTGCCTCTGATTAGCATGATGTTTGGAGTGTTGTTGGAATTATTGACCAGAAAACCAGCAGCACTTAAAATTGAAATAAACGGACAGTATCTGATTATATCATTTATTGTTGGCTTTTTATATTATATGCCTTACACACCAGCATCTATTCTTTTTTCATATATAAATTTTAACTCGGTTTTGATTGCGAATGCACCAGCCTTTTATCTCATCCCAACCCTTGCTGGATTTTATTTGACAAAAGGCTTACTTGCTTCAAAAGAAAGTGAAAATGGCTAAATTTGATTAACGATCATACGCATTAGGAGAATAAAGGTGATACAAGCACACAACACCCTCCGGCTTTGGCATTTGCCGGAGCTTTTTTTGTTTGGTCTATACAAAAAAAAGCGGCTGTGGGATAATAAACAAAATGGACAGGAGTGAGGACGCACAAATGAGAATATTACATACCGCCGATTGGCATTTAGGCAAAAATATTGAAGGTCATAGCCGGATGGATGAGCAGGCCTGCTTTCTGGCGGACTTTGTTAAAATAGTCAAGGACGAAAAAATAGATCTGCTGATCATTGCCGGGGATGTTTATGACAGCTATAATCCACCAGCCCGAGCTGAGGAATTGTTTTATGAGACCTTAAAGCAATTGTCCGACGGCGGGAAACGGCTGATCCTGGTGATCGCCGGTAATCACGACAATCCCCAGCGCCTTGAAGCGCCAGGACCGCTGGCTCGGGATCACGGCATTCTGATGGCGGGGGTTCCAAAAACGATCATCCCAACTGGTGCGTATGGTAAGCATCGAGTCGTGGCATCGGGAGAAGGTTATGTGGAGCTGGAAATCAACGGGGAACGAGCCGTGATTCTGCTGCTACCCTATCCCAGTGAAAAACGGCTCAATGAGGTTTTATATGACCTGACCACTGCCGAAGACGAAAATCAAAAGTCTTACAGTGATCGGATTCATAGCTATTTTTCGCAACTGGAGTGCCATTACAGAGACGATACCATCAATCTGGTCACGACCCATATTTTTGCTATGGGCAGCGAGGAAGCCGGATCAGAGCGAACGATTCAGCTGGGCGGAACCTATATTGTCGATGGCCAGTGCTTTCCTGAAAAAGCCCATTACATCGCCCTGGGACATATTCATAAACCCCAGGTGATTCCCGGTACCAATGGCCGGGGACGCTATGCCGGTTCACCGATTCATTTTAACCGCCGCGAAATCGCCTATGGAAAAAAATGTATGGTGGTGGAAATTGTCGTGGAAGATGGCGTTACCGTTAAAAATGAGATCCAGGAAATTGATCTGAAAGTATACAAGCCCATCGAGGTCTGGAAATGCGAAAATGTTGATGCCGCCATCGCCAGATGCGCAGCCAATGAGGAGCGATCCTGCTGGGTTTATCTGGAAATTGAGACCGATCACTATATCCGGGAAGACGAAATCAAAAAAATGAAGGCTCATAAGGATGATATTCTGGAGGTGATCCCCCGGCTGACAACATTAGAAACCGAGGCCAGCCTGGAAGCGCTGACAGAGAAATCCTTTGGCGATGTGTTTAAAGAATTTTACCGCCGGGAAAGGGGCACCGAAGCCGATGATGAGGTTCTCGAACTGCTACTTTCGTTGGTGCTTGAGGAGGACAAACAATGAGACCGATCCGGCTAAAAATTAAAGGCATTAACAGCTTTCAGGAAGAACAGCTCATTGATTTTGAGACCCTGACTAAGGCGGGTATTTTTGGCATTTTCGGACCTACCGGCAGCGGTAAATCGACCATTCTCGATGGGATTACCCTGGCGCTTTACGGCAAGCTGTCCCGCAACAGTACCAAT
Organism: Acetobacterium sp.; assembly: GCF_030652775.1. Lineage (GTDB taxonomy): Bacteria > Bacillota > Clostridia > Eubacteriales > Eubacteriaceae > Acetobacterium. The sequence continues at coordinate 5,733 of NZ_JAUSPS010000046.1, forward strand.
TATATCAATGTCAACGAAGAGAAGGCCAGTGTCGTGTATGAGTTTATCATCGCCGGTGCTGAGGAAAAAACCTATCAGGTCAGCCGCGAGTTTAAGCGCAATAAAAACGAGGGTATCAATCAAGGGAAATGCCAATTGCTGGAATTAAGGCCGGAAGGGCCGCTGGTGCTGGCTGACAAGACCACCGAGGTGACCAACACCTGTGAGGAAATCATCGGTCTGGGTCTCACCGATTTTACCCGGACGGTGGTACTGCCCCAGGGCAAATTCAGCGATTTCTTAAAGCTGGAGGGAAAGCCCCGCCGGGATATGCTGGAGCGGCTTTTTAATTTGTCCAAATATGGGGATGATCTCTCCAATCGGCTTAAATCGGAGCGGATCAATGAGATTGAAAAACTCAACCAAATCGTCGGCAGCATGAACACCTATGAAGGGGTCAGCCCGGAAGCACTGGCAGAAAAGCAGGACAGCTATACGCAAAACCATCAGCAGCTTAAAGAAAACCGGGAACGATTTGAAAAGCTGAACGCCGAACTGTTAGAAGTCAAGGTTTTAATGGGTTTGCTCACGGAGCAGAAGACGACCCGTGACGAAGTTCGAAACCTTGAAATAAAGCAAACGGAAATCGCGGAAAAAGAACAGCAGGTGGTACTAGGGAAAAAAGCGCTGGAAGTGCGGCCTTTTCTGGAAGCCTTTGAAACCCTGAAAAATCAGGTTGAAGCAAGCCAAAACAGTCTGATTGGCAGCGAAGAAAAACTGGTGCAACTGCTTGTCGAAAAAGAAGCGTGCGAAAAAAACTTTAAGCAAACCGATGACTATAAAAGCGAAAACCTCTTTAAATTTCAGAGCAAGCTGGAAAAGGTGGCGGATGCCATTCTTTGGAAAGAAGCGCAGTTGGCGCTGGAAATGGAAATCCGTGAGCTGAATAAAAAAATGGATGCGGAAAATCATCACAAGATCAGCCTGGAAAATGAAAAAACACGGTTGACTCAGGAGCTGGAAAAAGCAAAAAAGCTACTTGATGAGCAGCGCCGGGAGGAAAAACAGTGTCGGATTGAATCGGATCATCGTGAAAAAATTAACCGCGGGATGGCCATCACCGAAGAAATCACCCGGTTAAAAAATGAAATTGAAAATGATACAATGCGTCTGGCGAAAAACCAGACTGAAATAAACAAGCTCCTCGAAAGCGAACAAAATCTTACTGAGCAAAAACAGGTAAAAGAAAGCGAACAGGCAGTTATCAATCAGGCGCTTAACGCTCATGAAAAGGCCCGGCCGGCGACCTGGGACAGCATTGGGAAGGAAAAAGAGGAGAGCATCCGCATCAAAAATGTTTTTCTCAAACAACGGGCGAGTAGGGAGAGTCTCACGGCGCTGGAAAGTCAGATCGATACCCTGATTCAGACCATTGAGACAAAAAAGTCTACCGAAAAGCTTTTAAAAGAAAAAAAGGCAGCGGTGGAAGAAGAATTGATGCTGCTGGAAAATAAACACATGGAGCTTATCCTCAGAAAGCAACTCAGAGCAGGAGAATCTTGCCCGGTTTGCGGCTCGACCGAACATCCTCTAACTGCGGATCCGGATGAATCGGATGATGCCATCCGGACGGAGGTCATCAAAAATGCTCATTTGCAGCAGGAACAGGAATTGGCAGAACTTGCCGCAGAGATTGCTCAATTAACCGGAAGCTTTACCATTCTGGTTGAAAATCAGAAGAATCTGAAAAGTGAAATCGCCAGCCTTGGCGAACCGATTCCTGAGGGGCAGCCGAAGTTACTGGAAACCGCTAATACCGAGCTAAGCCAGACTATGGAAGCCTGGGAACAGTTGCTGAAAAAAATGGAAACCCGGAACCATGAAGCAAAAAACCAGTTATTAAAGCTGGAAGGGGATCTCAAAGAAAAAACAGCCGGCAAGCAAGCGCTGCTGTTACAGACCCGGGAGCTGGAAGAACTTAAAAAGAATAAGGAAACAGCATCCCGTGAGCTGATAGCAGAAGGAGCTGAATTAAGAATTAAGCTCAAAGTCCCAAAAGCCTTTGATTTTCACACCGCTAATGAAACCATTAAAAAAATGGATCAGCGTCGGGGCGAATTGATGGATAGCCTCGAAAAACTGGAAAAAGGACTTAATGCCCATCAGCAGCAGCTTGAAAAACTGGGCGAAACGATCCATGGCATTAACCGGCAGCTGCAGGAGTATTTACTGTTGATTGGCGAAAAGGCCAGGCAGTTTAAAGAAAAAAGAATCGCCATTGAGGAAAAGCTGGGAAAAGATTATGAACTAAATGAGCTGGGTGAATTAAAAGATAAATTTTGCGGCAATATCAAATGGATCGAAAATGCCTGGAATACAGCCAAGAAAAAGCTGGAAACCGCTCAAGAAGAGTATGCAAAAAATCAGGAAACAGTGACCATTAAAAAAGCGAATCTACAAACCCTGCAACGCCAATTTGAAACCACCGAGATAGCTCAGAGAAAGCAGCTGGATGCTCTGGGTTTTAAAGATCTGACCACCGCTGTAAACGCCTGTATCGATGACCAAACCATCAAAAATTTAGAAATAGAGATTGATAATTTTTACCAGAACCGAACCAAACTAAATGGCAAGCTGGAAGACCTGAACAAAAAAATTAATGGTCGGGAAATGACCGCAGCGGCTTATGATGAGATTTGCTCATCTCATCAGCTGCTGGAAGAAAGCCTTGAACAGCAGAAGACCCTGGAAATCCGGCTAAAAACCAGCATTGACGAGCTGAAAAAACGTCTGGCCGAGCTGGCGAACTATTTGGAACAAAAGGAAAAAGTGGATCATCGGCTGGCACTGATTGCCGATCTGGAAAAACTGTTTTCCGGCAAGCGCTTTGTCGAGTTTGTGGCCGTATCCCGGCTCAAGTACATCTCGATTGAGGCATCCAAACGGCTCACCGATATCAGTAACGGTAATTATGGACTGGAAGCCGACGATGAGGGGAAATTTATTATCCGGGATTACAAAAACGGCGGTGCCGCCCGGGATGCTTCGACATTATCTGGCGGGGAAACCTTTCTGGCCTCCTTATCTTTGGCGCTGGCGCTGTCCGCTGAAATACAGCTAAAAGGACGGGCGCCACTGGAATTTTTCTTTCTGGATGAGGGCTTCGGCTCGCTCCATGAGGATGCCCTGGAGGTGGTGATGAATTCCATCGAAATGCTGCATAATGACCGCCTGAAGGTGGGGATCATCAGTCACGTGGAATCGATCAAGAACCGGATGCCGGTAAAACTGCTGATTACCCCGGGCGAAGCCGGCGTTGGCGGCAGCAAGGTGCGGATTGAAAAATAAGACGATTGAAAAATAAGACGGATTGAAAAAAGTGGATTGAAATATTAAAAGGACAAAGATGACTAAGGATTATACAATCAAGTATTCAAAACGAAAAACAATGGGACTTTATATAACTAAGAATGCCGAAATCGAGGCTCGGGTTCCCAACGGAACTCCCAAAAAAATCATTGCGGATTTTGTGCACCAACACCAGCACTGGATTAACACCCACCACGGTGCGGTAGCCCAACAGGTAAACGAACGGGAAAATTTCGAACTGCGATTTGGCACCAAGCTGCTATTCCTGGGCCATGAATTCCCCCTGGTGCCGGTAGAAAAATCGGCATTCGGTTTTGACGGCCAGCACTTCTACGGCTATGCCCAGATGTCGGCCGCGGAATTAAAAACCAGTCTGGTAGGCAGCTACCGAACCCTGGCCAAAAGAGTAATTGTGGAGCAGGTGAATGCGCTGGCAAAACATATGGGACTAAAGCCCAAGGCCGTCAAAATAAATGGAGCGAAAAGCCGCTGGGGTTCCTGTTCCAGCGCCGGCAATCTCAATTTTTCCTGGTATCTGGTGATGGCCGAAGAAGCCACCATTCGCTATGTGGTAGTTCACGAGTTGGCCCATCTCATCGAAATGAATCATTCCCCCAGCTTCTGGCGTATCGTAGAACAGGTTTTGCCCAATTACAAAGTGGAACGGGAAAAGCTGAAAATACTCCAGAAAAAATTAAGCGTCCAGTGCTGGGAATAAGCGAGACAATCTCGCTTGAGGTTGTCGATAAACTCCCGTACCGACCAATTGTTAATCTGTTGTTCGCTGCGGAATCGGACAGGCTACGCCATGTCCGCTCCGATGCGTACAACATGATGTAACAATTGTCGGTACTAGGCTATCTTTTTTGACAGTCTGAAGCGAGACCATCTCGCTTATTTTTTTGCTTAAAAACTTGACAGTTGGGAAAAAAGAGTTTATAGTGTATATATAGTATATATACACTAAGACGAAAGGAATGAGGTGATTTGTTGAATATCGTCATCAGCAATTCAAGTGACAAACCGATTTATGAGCAAATTGCCAAGCAGATCAAGAAGATGATTATCAGCGGCGAGCTGAGCCCCGGGGACGCCCTGCCAAGCATGCGTTTTCTGGCCAAGGAGCTGCGGATCAGCGTGATTACCACCAAACGGGCCTACTCAGATCTGGAGCGGGATGGGTTTATTGAAACCGTCACTGGCAAGGGCAGTTTTGTGGCCAACCAGAATTTATCGTTTATTCGGGAAGAGCAACTAAGGCTGGCCGAAGAGCTTTTGCAGAAAGCGGTAGATATTGCCAGAAGCAGTGACATTTCCTGGGAGGAACTCAGTGAGCTGTTGGAACTATTGTATAAGGGAGAATAAAATGACTAATGCCATCGAAATCAAAAATTTAAACAAAAAGTATAAAGATTTTCAACTAAAAGATGTTAATTTTAAGGTGCCCAGAGGCAGCATTGTCGGCTTTATCGGTGAGAATGGGGCTGGTAAAACCACGACCATAAAAGCGATGCTTAATCTGGTCAAGCGGGATGAGGGAACCATTGAAATGCTGGGAATGGATACCTTAAAAGATGAGAAAAAGATCAAAGAATCAGTCGGCGTTGTGATGGACGGCTGCAACTTTCACGACAATTTAAAAACCGGTGATATTTCTAAGATGCTGAACAGCATCTATAAAAACTGGAATACGCAATTATTTCAGAACTATCTGAAAAAATTCATACTGCCGGAAAATAAGATTATCAAGGAATTTTCCCGGGGAATGAAAATGAAGCTGCAGATTGCGGTGGCGCTATCCCACGAACCAGAGCTGCTAATTTTAGACGAAGCCACTAGCGGGCTGGATCCGATTGTCCGGGAGGAAATCCTGGATGTCTTTATGGAGTTTATCCAGGATGAAAAACACGCCATCCTGATATCCTCGCACATCACCAGTGATCTCGATAAGATCGCCGATTATATTGTGTTTATTCACCAGGGTGAAATTCTGCTGGATGAAGAAAAAGAGACTTTGCTTTCTAAAATGGGCATTTTGAAATGCGGCGAAGAAGACTTCCGAAAACTTGAAAGCGATGAATATATCCGCTATCGCAAAAATCAGTTCAGTTTTGAGGTGCTGGTTAATGATAAGGTTGCCATCCGAAAAAAATATCCAGACGCCGTTGTGGATGGGGTAACCATTGAACAAATTATGCTGTTTTATGTAAGGGGGGAAAAATAATGAAGGGACTGATCTTAAAAGATCTGCTTAATCTGAAAAGTACATTTAAAATGTTGGGATTGATGATTTTCCTTTTTGCGGTTATTTACATACCCCAGGGAAATGGTTTTATCTTTGGTATGATTATCCTGATGGTTTCGATGATGGTGGTGACCACGATTAGCTATGACGATTTGGCCAAGTGGGACGCCTACGCCTTGACGATGCCGGTGACCCGAAAAGAAATAGTGCTCAGTAAATATCTGGTGATGGCACTCTTAAATACCCTGGGGGCAGTGTTAGCCTTAATCGTCGGAATAATCGGGAGTATGATCATGGGTCAAAGTTTTTCTACGGAAGTTCTGGCCATTATTGGGGTGCTCTATTTGATTGCCTTTAGTTATGGTTCAATGATGGTGCCGCTGATTTACCGGTTTGGCACCGAAAAAGCCCGACTGATGCTGATTTTAAGCGCTCTGATTCCCACCGGCCTGATTCTGCTGGTGACACAGATGCAGATCCCTCTGCCAGAAGCGGCCAATCCATTGATTTATTTCTTTTTGCTGCTTGGCTTTACCGTCATAATGGTGTTTGTTTCCTTTTTTATTTCGCTACGGATTTATAGTAACAAAGAATTTTAGAACAAAGAAAAATTCGGTAAAATATACGGAGTAAAAACAATAAAAGGGGGCTGAAAAATCAGCTCCCTTTATTGTTCGTTCGGTACCATTTTGCTAAAAGATATTAGTTAATCTTCCAGCCGTTCCTGCAAAGAATCTTCGAAGGCATTGATCCCGATGCGGTCGAGCACGGCAGAAATCCGTTCACCGTCTTTGCCCAGTTCCAGGTAGGTGGCCAGAATTTTTTCAATCAGAGTGGGAATTTCTGCGGCGGCATACAGGTCGGTTAAGCGGTCGCCGAAGCGGTAACCCCGACCCATCCGGCCACCCAGATAAACGGCAATGCCGCGAACCTCTTCGGTGATCGCACCAGTGGTGCATACCTGGGCACACTTGCCACAATTGACGCATTTTCGTTCATTCCAAAGGAGCTTTTGATTAAGCATCGTCAGCGATTGAGCCCGACAGACCTTGGTGCATTTTCCACAGTTAATACAGGCATCCCAGTCAAATTGAATATAGGCCTGTCCCACCAAGCCGATATCATTGGTGTTGGCCTTGGCGCAATTGTTGGGGCAGCCGACAAAGGTGATTTTTGTTTTGGCATGAAGATCCCGGCCGAAAAATTGGTCATGACAGATACCGCACAGCTTTTGCGTATCGTAAAGACCATGTTGGCAAACGGTGCCCTTACAGGCTACCAGGGGGCGGATTTTTTTACCGGTGCCACCGTAAACCAGTCCCCCGGTAGTAAGGGCTGATTTAACGGCTTCAATATCGTCGTAAGTGATCCAGGGAATCTCAATGGCCAATCGAGTGGTTTCGCCCAGATAACCCCGGCCATATTTTTCGGCGATTTCCGCCAGGGTCTGGAATTCTGCTGAGGAGAAATTTCCGGCTCGGCTTAAAACCCGAATGGAAAAATAACCCTCCTGCTGTTGGGCTAAGATCCCCTGGGCTTTCAATGCTGCAATTTCATTTTGTGTGATCACGCGGTTACCTGCTTTCGTTTAAAGGGTTGAGGCAATTTCAAAAATAAGTGGACACGGATGCGATCTTCATTCTTATCATCACGGATCAGATACTCTTTTTGAGTGCCGATGTTTTATTTTCTCTATTGTATGCCTAGTTTCTAAAAACAATATTAAATTTTACCGTCGCAAAATGCTGGAGTTGTGTTAAAATAAACAGAATCATAAAGAATTAAGGAGCGACTATGCTAAAACTTGAACAGGTCTCAAAAACCTATGGTAATAAAAATGAAAAAGCCGTCGATAATGTCAGCTTTGAAGTACATCCCGGTGAAATATTTGGATTTGTCGGACCCAATGGCGCTGGAAAAACCACTACCATTAAAATGATTGTCAGCTTGCTGGCTCCCAATAGCGGTAAAATAAGGATCAATGGGATCGATAATCAGAACGATATCCTGGCTGCAAAAAAACAATTCAGCTATGTACCGGACAGTCCGGAGCTGTTCGAAAAGATTAAGGGCATCGAATATCTGAAATTTATGGCTGATGTATATCAGGTACCCGCCGTAGAAAGACAGGAACGGATCGAGAAATATCTGGATATTTTTGAAATTAAGGATGCCGTCAACGATCCGATCGGATCCTTTTCCCATGGGATGAAGCAGAAACTGGCACTGGTAGGGGCACTTATTCACGATCCCCAGGTTTTTATCCTGGACGAACCGATGGTTGGTCTGGATCCTAAGGCATCCTTTGAGCTTAAAAAGATTATGCGCGATCATTGTGATCGGGGGCGGTCGGTTTTCTTTTCCACCCATGTTCTGGATGTCGCCGAAAAAATCTGTGATCGGATTGCCATTATTAAAAAAGGTAAGATCATTGAAGTCGGAACGATGGCCGAAATTCGTGAAAAAGCCGGGAGTCAGGAGTCATTAGAAAATATTTTCCTGGAGTTGACCGAATAATGAAAGAGATAGTAAATTTAACCAAATTATTTATCAACGAATCATTGGGATTTTCGTTGTTCTTCTATAATCAGAAGTTTAATAAAAAAGAATTTTATAAACAGCTTTTTACCCTGATTATTGTTCCGGTGGCGTTGATCCCTGCCTTTTTTATGTATGTTTCGCTAATGTCAGCCACCTATTTTGGGCTGACGATGATTAATCAGACTTCGGTTTTTTTAAGTATCGGGTATATTATGGCAACGGTATTGATTATCGTTTTTGGGATCATGTATATTCTTTCGGAATTTTATTTTTCAGATAATATCGAAGAACTGATCCCACTGCCGATCAGCCAAAGAAAATTGATCATTGCAAAGTTCTTAAGTATTCTGGTGTTTGAATATATTTTTGCGGCCTTCATTTTTCTGCCGATTCTGATTATTTATGGAGTCGGTCAGGGCATGGGATTGCTTTATGTGCTGTTATCTTTTTTGATCTTTTTGACCATCCCGGTGCTGCCGCTTTCGTTGATGACTGCTCTGATCATGTTGATGATGCAATCGGCTTCCCTCAAAGGCCGCAAGGACATGCTGCAGATTGTTTTTGTCTTTATCGGCATTGCCGTTATTTTTGGCGTGCAGATCTGGTTTACCAGCCAATTGGGGAATGGCGATGAGGTCGATTTTCAGCTCCTGATGAATACCATGCTGAGCAATAATGAGGGGATTCTAAACATCATTGGTTATGCCATGCCGACCAGCTTTTTAATGGCCTGGGCACTGAATAAAATCACCCTGATGTCCTTTGTCTGGGTAGGCGCGCTACTGGGAATTACCTTATTATCCGGCGCCCTGATGGTCGCAATCGGCGAACGGGTTTATATTAAGAGTATTGTCAGTGGAAAATCCATGAAAAAAGGCAAACAATTAAGCGGGGCTGAGCGAAGTAAAGCGCTAGGTAAAAAAAGCCATGGCGCCATGGCGGTATTTACCATGGATTTGCGGCTACTGTTGCGGACGCCGGTGTACTTTTTTAATAATGTCAGCGTGGTCATCATTGCCCCGCTGTGTGTCTTCTTAAGCTTTTATTTTATTAAAATACCCCCGGAAGATCTGCAGGGAATGCAGGAGTTTTTCAGAGCGATGCCGGTTTTAATCAACTTTTTACTGATTTCCTTTTTTATTTTTTTCGGTGGTACCTCAGCCACTACGGCCACCACCTTTTCCCGGGAAGGAAAAGCCTCCTGGCTGACCCGGATGATCCCGGTGACAGCCAGGGATCAGATCGTCGGACGAACCGGCGTTGCGATGCTGATTCAAAGCCTGGGGATCGTGTTTACCATCATTGCGATTCAACTCATCTTTCCCTTAACCCTGTCCACCCTGCTATTAACGGTTGTTCTGGGGATTCTGGGATCACTGCCGATTTTGCTATTTGGATTGTTCATGGACATGAATCGACCGTTGCTTAATTGGGACAACCCCCAAAAGGCGATCAAAAACAATATGAACGTGGTCATCACGCTTTTTGTCGGGATGGCCTATACCGGGCTGCTGATTGGGATCAGTGGTTTGCTGGGATATTTTGTTAACCCTTTGCTGGGGTATGGCTTGTTTTTGTTGATCAGTATTGGCATCAGTGTTGTTTTTTACCAGGTGATCAGCAATCGCCTGGAAGCGGAATTCCTGAATTTTGAATAACAAATTAAAGCCTAAGTTAATGGTTGCGAATCATAATAGCTAATATGAATGATTTTAATCAATTCGCAAAATCAGTTCGTAAAATCAGTTAGAAAAATAAAAAGGAGTTGAAGAAATGGCTCTCGACGACGTTCAAAAGAAAGCGAATCGACTTGTTCATGAAATGAGTCCTTATTTATTACAGCATGCCTATAATCCGGTTAATTGGTATCCCTGGTCGGATGAGGCCTTCAAGCTCGCCAAAAGACAGGATAAGCCGATTTTTCTTTCGATCGGCTACAGCACCTGTCACTGGTGTCATGTGATGGAAAAAGAATCCTTTGAAGATGAAGAAGTGGCCGAAATCCTGAATAAATATTTTATCAGCATTAAGGTGGATCGGGAAGAACGGCCGGACATTGATCAGATTTATATGACTTTTTCTCAGGTCAGCACCGGTCAGGGCGGCTGGCCGCTCAATGCTTTTTTAACCGCCGATCGAAAACCCTTTTATGTCACCACCTATCTGCCCAAACAATCCCGCTACGGACATCCCGGCATCATCGATGTGTTGCTGGGAATTGAAAGCCAGTGGCGAAAAAACAATGAAGACATTGTTCATTCGGCCAATAAGATGACCGGACTACTAAATGATCTGGAGGAAAGAAAAGGCGAAACGGAAATAAAGCGAACGATCTTTTTTGATGCCTATGATTTCTTTGATGAAAGCTTTGATGATCGCTATGGCGGCTTTGGCAAGGCTCCCAAATTTCCCACCCCTCATCATCTGTTTTACCTGTTGCGCTGCTATCAGGCCTTTAAACAGCCCGATGCTCTGGTAATGGTGGAGAAAACCCTGCAACAGATGTACAAGGGCGGTATTTTTGATCATGTCGGGTTTGGCTTTTCCCGCTATTCAACCGATGAACAATGGCTGGTTCCTCATTTTGAAAAAATGCTTTATGACAATGCTCTGTTGATCATGGTTTATGCCGAAACCTACCAGGCCTCCGGCAATCAATTATATAAAAAAATAGCCGAAAAAACGATCACCTATGTCAACCGCGACCTGAGATCCCCGGAAGGCGCCTTTTACAGCGCTGAGGATGCCGACTCGGAAGGGGAAGAAGGCAAGTTTTATGTCTGGTCGATGGATAAGGTCGAAAAAATATTGGGAAAAAAGCGGGCCGATGTCTTTTTTAAATTCTATCCGATGACGCCTAAAGGCAATTTTGAAGGCAAGAACATTCCCAACATGATCGATAGTGACCTTGATCTGATCGAAGCCAATCCGGAGCTGGAAAAAGCCCTCGATGAGATGACCGCCGATCTCTTTGCCCAACGCGAAAAACGGGTTCATCCCCATAAGGATGACAAGATCCTGACCTCATGGAATGGTCTGATGATTGCAGCTCTGGCTATGTCTGGCCGGATATTCAACAAGACCGTCTATATCAAACAAGCCGAAGAGGCGATGGCCTTTATTGAAGCCAACATGACCAGGCTAAATGGCCGTCTTTATGCCCGGTATCGAAAGGGTGAGGCGAAAATCCTGGCTTATCTGGATGATTATGCCAGCGTCATCTGGGGATATTTGGAGCTTTATCAGGCTAGCTTTAAAACTGAATATCTGGAAAAGGCGATTGTCCGGGCAGTCGATATGATCAACCTCTTTGGCGACGAATTTGGCACCGCCGGCTTTTTTCTATACGGAAATGACGCCGAACAACTGATTGCCCGACCCAAGGAAGTCTATGACAACGCCAAGCCATCGGGAAACTCACTGGCGGCCTATTGTCTGCTTAAGCTAGGAAAAATAACCGGGGAACAAAAATACATTGACATTGTCAATGGCATGTTTGCCTATTTTGCTGGAAACCTGAATCAGGCACCGATGGCCAGCACGATGATGCTCTGTGCAAAATTATTCCATGAACAGCCAACCACCGAAGTAGTCTTTGCCGGATATGAGAAGGATACGACGATCCGGGAGATGAACCGCCGCTTGAACCAGCAATTTCTGCCTTTTTCGGTGGTGCTTTTTAACAAAAGCGAAACAGATTTGAAAAAAATCAATGAATTTGCCGTCAATCAGCAGATGATTCACGGCGAACCCACGGCTTATATCTGTAAAAACTACCGCTGTGAGCAGCCGGTGAATGATCTTGAAGCCTTTCTTAAAATTATTGAAGACTGATTATTACTCATAAAAATGGGGTAATAACTAAGTAATGACAGGAAAGGAAGGAACCACTGTGAAATACGAAAAAAAAGATCAGGACACCTTAATAAAAACGCTGACGCCGGATCAATATGCGGTGACCCAGAAAAATGCCACCGAACCACCGTTTGAAAATAAATACTATAACGAATATCGCAAGGGGCTTTATGTGGATATCACCACCGGCGAACCGCTTTTTTCCTCCAGCGACAAATTTGAATCGGGCTGCGGCTGGCCCAGCTTCGCCAAGCCGATCGATCCCGAAGTTGTCAAAGAACTCAGTGACACCACCCTACGGATGAAGCGCACCGAGGTGCGCAGCGTCACCGGCGATGCCCACCTGGGTCATGTGTTTGAGGATGGCCCGATCACCACCGGGGGCTTGCGATACTGCATCAACAGTGCCTCCCTCCGCTTTATCCCGGCCGACGAAATGGAAGCTCAGGGTTACGGTGACTATTTGAAATTTGTTGATTAGATTGATCGGTTAATCGCGAAAGCGACGATTTATAAATAATGAGAGGTGAAAGTGAATGAACAGTATTGAATTTGCAATAAAAATGGAACACGACGGCGAAAAGTATTACCGGGAACAAGCGGAAAGCAATCAGGACAACCCTTTGAATGTCATATTTTTATTTTTGGCAGATGATGAGAAAGGTCATGCGGTGCTTTTGGAAAATGAGTTAAAAAAAATAACCTATGAATTGGGCGACAATGAAACACTCTCCCATACCGACAACGTATTTAAAGACAGAGGTGAATTTAAAAATAAATTTGAAAAAATTCCCAATCAATTAGATGTCTATCGGATGGCCTTGCAAATGGAAAAAGATAGCATTGAACTGTATGAAAAATTTTTCAAAGAAACAACAGATGAACAAACGAAAAAATTATTCGGTTACCTGGTCAAGCAGGAAGAAAACCATTTTAAAATCTTTGATAACCTGATCAACCTGGTTGAACGACCAGAGGAATGGGTGGAAGATGCTGAATTTGGTGTCCGGGAAGAATACTAAAACGGATCGTTGCAAATCATTTAAGGATTAAAATAAAAAAAGATAAAGGGTTGAACTCTCTTCACAGAAGAATAGTTCAGCCATTTTGTAAAAAAAAATCCGTGACAAGTTTTAATTTATTTGATATAGTACATTGAAACTTAAATTTAATAATAATATAACAGGTGTCGGCTGTAATCAATGTATTATAAGCCGGTGAAAAGGGAAGAGGGGTGAAAATCCCCCGCGGTCCCGCCGCTGTAAGAGAAGAGTTCCTCCAGGAATGCCACCACTTTGTTGGGACGGCAGGAGGTAATGTTGACGCTTGAGCCAGAAGACCTGCCTGTTTGTATATCTCAAACTCTACGAGAGATAGAGGAGGTTTATTTTTGTACGCATTTTTGCGACCTCATTGTCTTGTTTAGAGATAATGAGGTTTTTTTGTGCAAAAATGTAAATGGAGAGTGATGGAGCAAGATGTCAAAAGTATTAGTAATAGCCGGGACAACCGATGCCAAGACAGTAATTGAGAGACTATTAGAAAAAAATTATGACGCGGCAGTGACGGTCACCACCCGATTAGGCGCTGGTATGTTGGATGAGTTCAAAAATCTGGATATTTATCAGGGCAAACTGAACAAGGAGCATATTACCCAGTTAATCAGAACACTTAAACCGACCTGTTTAATTGATGCTGCCAATCCCTTTTCGACAGAAATAACCCGCAATGCCATCAATGTCTGCAAATATGAAGCCCTGCCCTATATTCGTTATGAGCGGGAGCGGGTGAGCTATGAGGATGACCCGGACATTACCATTGTCAAGAACTATGGGGAAGCCTGTGATGTCCTGATGAACTGCGAAGGTAATATTCTGCTGACCCTGGGAAGCAATAAGATTGAGACGTTTAAAAAAATTCCCGACTATTCACAGCGGGTTTATCTGCGAGTATTGCCGGACTGGAAGGTTTTGAGCAAATGCGAAAGCCTGGGATTCAGCCCCAAAAATATTATCGCGATTAAAGGACCGTATAACGAGGCCTTAAACATCGAATTGTTCAAATATTGCCAGGCAGCGGTACTGGTGACTAAAGAAAGTGGTAATATGGGGGGCGTGGTCGACAAGATCAATGCCGCTAAAAAACTGGGAATGAAGATCATCCTCGTCGATCGGATCGAAGCGTGCTGCAACAATAAATTCAGTTCGGTGGAAGAACTGTTGAAATGTGTGGATAGAATTGATGCGGGTTGATTGTATCAGTAATCATGAAATACTGAAAGGTAAAGTCTTCAAATGGAAAATAGTTTAGGTAAATCAATCAACTTTATTAGAACCAGTGAAAAAGCCGAACATCAAGTGACACACCACCATAAAATCGGGCATAAACATGGGGAAGGATCAGCCATTGATTTTTATGCCTATGCCTCGAAGCTCCGATGCTGGAATCCTACTTTTAAGGTCGTCTTTTCTTTTTTGACGCTGCTACTGTGCATTGGGCTGAATAATCCCTTTGTGTCGATCGCGGTGATTATCGGGATGGCTTATTTAACGGTGCTAAAGGGTGGCCTGTCGCTGGCGGCATATATTTCCGTACTGATGATCCCGATTACCTTTATTATCATGGGAACCATTGCCATCGGGGTTGATTTTTCTAGCCAGCCGATCGGACAATTCAATCTTTTTCTAGGCTTTGGCTATCTATTCACCTCAGTGGACAAACTCCAGGAAATGGCGTTTCTGATGTTAAAAGTTTTCGGAGCCATCAGTGCGATGATCATGATGACCTTGTCGACACCGTCTTCTGAAATTATTGGGGTACTCCGAAAAGCCCATGTGCCGAAGTTAATTATTGAGCTGATGAACCTGATCTATCGCTATATTTTTATTTTGATGGATGTTTTTAACAACATGAGAAATTCGGCCGATTCGCGGCAGGGGTACTGCGATTTTAAAACGTCCTGCACTACCTTTGGTAGTGTCGCCAGCAATCTGCTGGTGGTTTCATTAAAAAAGGCCAATGCCTACTATACGGCCATGGAAGCGAGAGGGTATGAAGGCGATCTGATTTTCCTGGAAGATGAAAAAAAGATGCCAATGAGGCATCTGGTCATCGGCGCAGCCTTTATTATTTTTCTGATTATACTTGGGATTATGACACATTAGAAGGGATCGATTATGAGAGAACCAATACTTAAGGTTAACAATCTGCATTACAGCTATGGAAACGGTAATCCGGCACTGGACGGTATCAGTGTGGATATTTATAAAGGAGAAAAAATTGCGGTGATCGGATCCAATGGCTCCGGAAAGTCCACTTTTTTCCTCAATGCCAATGGGGTATTAAAGGCTGATCATGGGGAAATCAGCTATCAGGGTACCGTTATTAACAAAAAGAATTTACGAGAATTGCGTAAAAATATTGGCATCGTGTTTCAGGAGGCCGATAATCAGATTATTGCGTCTACAGTGATGGCAGAGGTTGGTTTTGGCCCGATGAATCTAAAATTACCGAAAGAAGAAGTCATCGAACGGGTTGAAGAGGCCTTATCCTATATGAACATCCTGGATTTTAAAGACCGGCCACCCCATTATTTAAGTGGCGGTGAAAAAAAACGTGTGACCATAGCCGATGTCATTGCTATGAAATCGGAAGTGATTATTTTTGACGAACCGACGGCAGCTCTGGATCCACTCAATGCTCAGATGCTGGAGGAGGTTTTGGTGAAGCTTGGCGAAGAAGGAAAAACCATGCTGATCTCTACTCATGATGTAGACTTTGCCTACCGATGGGCAGAACGGGCTATTGTTTTTGATCAAGGAAAGATCATTGCCGATGGGACGCCGCTGGATATTTTTAAAAATACTGGAATTCTGGAACAGGCAAATCTGAAGCGGCCAGCGATGCTGGATGTTTATGAGATGCTGGTGGAGAAAAAAATGGTAGCGGATACAAAAGACTATCCCACCAGCCCCCAGGATCTGAAGGTCTTACTGGAAAAACAATTTAAGTTCGCATGAACCATCATTGCTGATGGTTTGGAAGAATAAAAATAATTAATTAAATTATATCGATTAAGATGGTTTTGTGAGATTTGAAATGAGCGCTCAAGAGTGTCACGAACCCTTAAGATAAAGATAAAAAAAGAGGAGGAACTATGAACACAAGTTTAAACATCAGAGAAAAAAGATTCATTGCTGTTGTGGCAGCAATTGCTTTGGTATTCGGGTTTACCCCGGTAGCCAACGCTATGCACATTATGGAAGGTTATCTTCCAGTCGGTTTTTGTATTGCCTGGGGTGTCATCTGTATTCCGTTTTTGATTGCGGGTTACATGTCAATGAAAAAAACGCTTAAAGAAAATCCTAAAACCATCACGTTATTGGCAATGGCGGGAGCCTATGTTTTCGTGTTATCATCTTTAAAAATACCATCGGTCACGGGCAGTTGCTCTCATATGACCGGAACAGGATTGGGAGCAATTCTTTTCGGACCAGCTCCGATTAGTATTTTAGGACTGATTGTATTGGTTTTTCAATCAACCCTGCTTGCTCACGGTGGTGTGACAACCTTGGGAGCGAATACATTCTCGATGGCTGTTGCCGGTCCATTTGCTGCTTATGGTATTTATAAATTAGGCTTAAAATTAAAAATTAACAAACATGTGGTTGTATTTCTGGCGGCAGCTCTGGGAGATTTTTTCACCTACCTTATAACCAGTTTTCAGCTGGCACTTGCTTATCCGTCGGAAGCAGGTGGTGTTGCAGCATCTTCAATCAAATTTCTGGCCGTATTTGCACCAACTCAAATTCCGCTGGCAATTATTGAAGGGATTCTGACGGTTGTAATTATTATTGGTCTGGAAACATATGCTCAACCTGAATTAAATGATCTTGGATACCTGACTGGAGGCGTAAGATAATGACAAAGACAAAAAAAACAGTGATTGGGTTATTGATTCTGGTAGGTTTAATGATTCTTGTTCCCTTATTTGCTTTAAGAGGTGCTGAATTTGGTGGTGCCGATAATGCCGGAAGTGTTGTTGTTTCTGAAATTCAAGGTGGCGAATATGAGCCTTGGTTTACACCAATTATGGAAACCGCACTGGGGGGAGAATTGCCTGGGGAATTGGAAAGTTTATTCTTCTGTATTCAGACTGGTATTGGGGTAGGAATTATTGCCTTTATTATGGGTCGATTTGTGGAACGAAAGAAAAAAGAAGACGGACTGAGTAAAGCCAACTAGTTTCAGTATTCAGATTGACTCAATTTAATATTCAAAAGAACAGGTGTCGGCTGTAATCACGTATTATGAGCCGATTAAAAGGGAAGATGGGTGAAAATCCCACGCGGTCCCGCCGCTGTAAGAGAAGAGTTCCTCCAGGAATGCCACTGTAGTAATATGGGAAGGTAGGAGGTAATGTTGACGCTTGAGCCAGAAGACCTGCCTGTTTATGCAAAACTCTGCGAGAGACAGAAAAAGGTTTTATTTGTGTGCCGTTTTACGGGCTCATTGTCTTATTTAGAGACAATGAGCCTTTTTTTATCTAACTGATTAGAAAAAATTTTAGGAGATTAATAATGAGAAAGTTAAGACGTGTGTTGGCGTTGTGTGTCGTGATGATTGCGGGTTTATTCTGCCTGGCAGGATGCAGCAGTTTGTCGGAGAATGTGGATGGAAAGCTAGAATTTGATTCAGCAATGGAACTAAAATATGCACAGAATTTTTCAGTGGATTTTTATAAGGGTGGCTATAAAATCATTACCTTAAAAGACGGATCACGTTATCTGGCGGTTCCTGAAGGAAAGAGTGTACCAGAAAATCTTGATGCAGATCTGGTGGTGCTGCAATTGCCGTTAACCAATGTCTGTCTGGGATCAACAACCGCGGCATCGTTGATGACGGGTATTGATGCATTAGATGCCGCCACATTAACGACACAAAAAAGAGATAGTTGGTATATCGAAGCGGTCGGTGCAGCTATGGATTCGGGACAGATTACATATATCGGGAATTATGATACACCCGATTACGAAATACTGGCATCAAAACAACCGCAATTGCTGATCTATTCAGGGATGTTGGATACGCACCCCGAAGTGTCGGATAAATTCAAGGAGCTGGGTCTTAACTATATGGTGGATCGTTCATCAGATGAACAACATCCTCTAGCTCGGATTGAGTGGGTAAAACTTTTTGGGATTCTGTTTGATAAAGAAGATGAAGCTCAAACTTTGTTTGAAGAACAGGAAAAAGTTGTTGACTCAATTAACGCTAAGTCAACCGGAAAAACCGTGCTGGCGTTCTATCGCGTATCAAATGGAAGTTGTTATGTCAGAAATGCCGGAGATTATTTCGCAAAAATGATTGATTTGGCGGGTGGAAGCTATTGTCCAGGGGATCTGAAAGTGGATGAAGGTGGAACGACAAAAATGGATTCTGAAACTTTTTATCAGACGGCTGCTGATGCTGATTACATTATTTATATTGATTTCAGTTCAACAGAACAATTGACAAAGCTGGATGAGCTGGTTGCCAAAGATCCGCTTTTTGCCGATCTGAAAGCGGTAAAAAACAAAACGGTCTGGAGTACCCGGCAGGACTTCTGGCAGGTAACAGCGACACTGGGTAATATGATTTCGGATATTAATACGGCGATTACGGTAACCGATAATTCCAAAGATGATTTAACCTATCTCTATCGATTACAGTAGGTCAGTTTCAAAAATGAAAATAAGTAGAGTTGGCAAAATAGCGCATTATCAAATTGTGTTTATGCTGTTGATGCTGGCATTAATTGGAGCTTTAATCTTTAGTATCAATTCTGGTAGTGTCGATATGCCAGTCAAAGATATTTTTAAGATCATTGTATTCGGAGCACAGGAAGGCTCAGTTGAAAGTAATGTTATCTGGAAAATAAGACTGCCGCGATTAATCGCGGCAGCCATACTGGGCGGAGCATTATCAGTAGCTGGTTTTTTACTTCAGACATTTTTTAGAAATCCGATTGCCGGTCCCTATGTATTGGGAATTTCTTCAGGGTCGAAAATGTTTGTTGGCTTCACGATGATTGTTTTGATGCGGTATGTCAACGCCTTGCCATCAGGGATTATCGTGCTCGCAGCATTTGCCGGCTCGTTGGTGTCGATGGGATTTGTGTTACTGGCAGCTAGAAAAGTTTCAAACATGTCGATGCTGTTACTGGTCGGTGTGATGATTGGGTATATTTGTTCAGCATTGACTGATTTCTTTGTGAATTTTGCGCAGGAACGGGAGATTGCAAATCTGACGAACTGGTCGATGGGTAGTTTTTCAGGAATTGGATGGTCAGATATCGGGGTGATGGCAATCATTGTCTTTATTTCGCTACTTGTTGTCATGATGTTATCTAAACCAATTGGGGCCTATCAATTAGGAGAAGGATATGCACAAAGTATGGGCATCAATATCAAGTGGTTTCGGATTCTTCTGGTTTTGTTTTCAAGTCTGCTCTCAGCCACTGTGACTGCATTTGCCGGTCCCATCGCTTTTGTGGGAATTGCGGTGCCACAGATCGCAAAAATTCTTATGAATACTTCAAAACCCATTATTATCATTCCAACGACTTTTTTAGCCGGATCGGTATTCTGTGTTTTCTGTGATATCCTTGCCCGAACACTGTTTGCCCCAACTGAATTGTCGATCGGGACCGTAACAGCATTCTTTGGTGCCCCATTTGTGATCTGGTTGTTGTTAAAACAGAAAAAATAGAGAATAAATTTAGCGACAGCCAGAATTTTGTTTATTTAGAAAAAAGTACATTAAGAAACCTAAATAAATGAAGGGAATCGTATTGATTGAATGATCATTTATCAAAAGGAGGAGGGACTGAAATAATCAGTTCTGAATAGCGATGTATTTTAAAACAGATAATTTATCGGTCGGCTACGGTGGTAAGGCATTAATAAAGAACATTAATATTGGGGTCGAAAAAGGCAAAATCTTATGTTTGCTAGGTCCCAATGGCTCTGGCAAGTCGACCATTCTGAGAAGCATCTCCAAACATTTAAAAAAAATAGCCGGGACAGTTTTTATCGCCAAAGAGGATATGAACAGCTTAAATAGCGTAGAGGTAGCAAAACGCTTATCAGTGGTGTTAACCGAAAAAGTGGCACCGGAACTGATGACCTGTGAAGAAGTGGTGGCAACCGGCCGTTATCCCTATACCAATCATTTTGGAAAGCTGACTGACGATGATCACCGGATTATTGAAGAATCGATGGAGGCAGTCAGTGTTCTGGATCTGATGGATCAGGAGTTTACCCATTTAAGTGACGGTCAAAAACAACGGGTTTTGTTAGCACGAGCCATTTGTCAACAACCGGAAATCATTATCCTGGATGAACCAACTTCCTATCTTGATATCCGTCATAAAATTGAATTGTTGGGGATTCTCAGAAGTATGGCCGTAAAGCAAAATGTAACCGTCATTCTGTCTCTTCATGAAGTCGATCTGGCTGCTAAATTGGCCGACACCATTATTCTGGTAAAGGATAATACAATATTCGGGTCGGGTTGTCCGGAAGATGTATTAAATGATGGTGTCATTAAAACACTCTATGGTATTGAAGCCGGAAGCTTTAATATGTTGATGGGAAGTGTGGAATTGCCGAGAACCTGCATGTCGGACTCCCGGGTGTTTGTTTTCGGCGGGGATGGCTATGGGACACGATGCTACCGGGCGCTGCATAAAAGCGGTATTTCATTTTGTACTGGGGTTTTGTACCACAATGACGTGGACTATCAGGTGGCGATGAGTCTTGCCAGACAGACGATTTTTGAAAAGAGCTTCCGCCCAATCAGTGATGTGATTTATGAACAGGCCTGCAAAGCGATGCTGAAATGTGAGGTTATCATCGATACCGGATTTGATCTGGATGGCGAGACCAATCGGAACCGGCAGCTTTTAGAACTGGCTTATAACACCAATAAATCCATTTTGAGCTTGCGTAAGCAAACGCTGAAAAGCAAAGCGGAGGTTCAACAATTTGAAACGATTGGAGCTATGATCAATAGCGAAAAATTAAAGCTTGATTCGGATGAAATGAGCAGCATCAGCTTGTGTAGTTAAGGAAATAAAAAAATGGCAAGTGCGAAACTGAACGAGAAGCGTGCAGCACTTTCGCAATAACCTGAAATAAAAACTAAAAAGGAGTGACATTAAACGTGAAAACAAATTTATTGAAGAAACTTGGTGTTGGAATGTTGGCATTAATGCTGACAGTTTTGGTGATGGGCTGTGCAAATAATGGCAAAACAACCAGTGAGGGTGGTAATGACATGTTGAAACTGGATTATTCCACTGCCTTTAGTGTTGAATATCTGGATAATCAGGTCAAAAAATTAACCGATGCCGATGGTCGCATTATTATGATGGTTCCTGAAGGAAAAAAAGTTCCCGATGAATACCAGGATGCTGACGTGATTATTGAGGGCAAGCTGGATCGTGTGATGCTGGCTTCGGCGACTCAAGGCTGTATGATGCGGGCACTGGATGCCGTTGACTTTATTAAAGCCGTGACCACCAAACAGGAATCATGGACGATTGCTGAAATTGCTGATGCCATGAAGGCCGGAACAATCACTTTTGTTGGTGACAATAAAGCACCAGACTATGAAATGATCAAGTCACTTGATCCCGAGCTGGTATTAGTATATTCGGGTGATTACGGTCTCCAGGATATGATGGCAAAATTTGATGAACTGGGAATTAACTATGCCGTGTGCAACGAGTATACCGAAGAAGATCCCCGCGGTCGGATGGAATGGATTAAATTCTATGCCGCCTTCTTTGACAAAGAGGATAAGGCAGTTACCTTTTTTAATCAGGCGGTGAAGAACATTGAGACAACCGTTAAAGATGCAAAGAAAACTGAAAAACCCAAGGTGGCTTGGGCGATGGTATCCAGTGGCAAGGTTTATATTGCCGAGAATGATTCCTATGTGGGAAAAATGATCGAAATGAGCGGCGGCGACTACGTGTTTAAGGATATGGCGGCTGGAAGCGGCGGCATTACCCTGGAAGAATTTTATGCGACCGCCAAGGATGCGGACATTCTAATTTACTCATCGCTAGAACAGTACTCACCAACACTGGACTCGGTGGTCTCCCAATCGCCAATTCTGGCGAACTTAAAGGCCGTTCAGGATGGTCAGGTCTGGTGTCTGGGAAAAGATTTTTATCAGTCCATTGATAAAACCGATGAAGTAATCAGCGACCTGTTCGCGATCTTCCATGGCGATGGAATAACTACACATTTTAAAAAATACTGATGCTAAAAGAAATGAAAACGGATAATTTTAATGACCAGATGACCACAGAATTAGAAAAACTAAACAGAAGATCGGTATTGCTGATGGGATTATTGGCAGTGGCGGTGGTTCTAACCTTTTCTTTCTGTGTTGGATTTGGATCACTTAAAATAGGACTGGATGAACTGATAAAAATAATCTTCCGTTTTGGTGACTATGACCCGGTTTTGAGTGAAATTGTCTGGGACATTCGATTTCCCCGCACAATCGGGGCATTGCTGGGGGGGGCAGCCCTGGCAGTGGCCGGCATTATGCTCCAGGTGTTCTTTCGAAATCCGATTGTTGAACCGTTTGTCTTAGGGATCTCATCAGGTGCGGTGCTCTGCGTCGCTCTTGTCATGCTGGGGGGGATTAGCCTCGGTTTTGGGGCCGTATCACCAATGGGATTATTCCTGGCCGCCCTGCTGGGATCTTCGGTTGTGATGATCGTGGTGCTGATGTTTGCGACCCGGGTAAAGGATGTGGTGTCGCTGTTGGTGATCGGGTTGATGATGGGTTATATCTGCAGTGCCGTCACCAGTGTCTTACAATCATTTGCCGAAAAGGAAGCGCTGCAGGGCTTTGTCGTGTGGACACTGGGAAGCTTCTCCGGATTTACCTGGGCAAGTGTTCGGATTATTGTGGCGTTATGTATTCCCATCTTCGGCTCACTGGTGTTTTTAGTCAAACCGCTTAATGCTTTTTCGATGGGGGAAGAGTATGCCATGAGTATGGGTGTCAATATAAAACGGTTTCGCATTTTTTTAGTGGCCATTACCAGCATTCTGGCCGCCGTGGTGACAGCCTTTGCCGGACCGGTGGGATTCATTGGTCTGGCGATCCCACATCTGGCCAGGCTGTTATTTAAAACCGCTGATAATAAAATACTGGTGCCGGGATCGATTCTGATGGGGGGGAGTGTTACTGCCTGCTGTGACCTGATTTCTAGAACGATTCTGGCTCCGGTTGAACTGCCCATTAGTGCGGTGACGGCGTTTATTGGTGCTCCGATTGTGATTTATTTGATAATGAAAAGGAGGACAAGTCTATGATTGCCTTAAAAACAGAAAACCTGAAAGTCGGCTATGGTAAAAAAGTGGTGGTGGACGCGGTTGATATTTCTGGCTTCAGAGGCCAGGTGCTCTGTCTGCTGGGTCCTAATGGCGCTGGAAAAAGTACAATTTTAAGAACCTTATCGGGTCTACTGGATCCCCTTGACGGGGTGGTTTATGTTAATCAGGAAAAACTGCTGGATAAAAAGAAGAAAGATCTGGCCAAAGAATTGTCGGTGGTCTTAACGACAAAGTTCTCGGCCGGAATGATGAGGGTTTACGACGTGGTGTCGATGGGACGTTATCCCTACACCAGTCGGCTGGGAAAACTGACCAGTCACGATCATCAGCTGATTCAGGAAGCCCTGATTACCGTCAATGCCGATTATCTGGCAACCCGTAATTTTGAGGAGCTCAGCGATGGCGAAAGACAAAAAGTGATGGTCGCAAGAGCTCTGGTTCAGGAGCCGGAGGTGATGATTCTGGATGAACCAACCAGTCATCTGGACATCCGGCATCAATTGGAATTAATCGATATCCTCAAAAATTTGAGCAAAGAAAAGAATATTACCATTATTTTATCCCTTCACGAAATTGATCTGGCCTTAAAAAGCTGTGAAACGGTGTTACTCGTTCGTGACAACCACATTGTTGGTTATGGTGCCCCCGAAGATATGGTTAATGAAGAAACCATCAGTCAGCTCTATGGGATAAAAAATGCCGGTTACAATAACCTCCTCGGTTCCATCGAAATTGCCAACAGCGGCGAGCCCACGGTTTTTGTGGTCGCCGGAAATGGCACCGGGATTCCGATTTATCGGTTATTGTCCAAACATAATATTGGCGCCATGACTGGCATCATTCACGAAAATGATGTCGATTACGAGGTCGCCCGAACCATGGGGTTGACCATCAAAAGTGCCTTTGCCTTTGAAGAGATTGATGATGTCACTTATTTGGGTGCTAAAAAGATGATTGACCGGATTGATACGGTGATTGATTCAGGGTTTCCAGTTCGAGAAATGAATCGGAAGAATCTGGAGCTCATTCGCTATGCCATTTCAAAAGGCAAAAAGGTGATCACCTTTCGGCCCGAAGAAGAGCGCCGACACTATTTCGGTGGGCAAGAAAAACAGATGTTTTCATGCCATCAATCATGTGACTTTTTTAAACATTTAAACACCACCGCAATGCCAGTGGAAAAACTGGGGAGCATCTTGTAATGAGATGGAAGGAGAAAGGTATGCAGATTTTTACACTACCAACGGGTGAGGGTGTTTATCGCTATCAGAAGAGCATCGTCATACCCTTTAACGGAAAACGAAAGGTTTTATCAACAGCCCACCGGAACGGCGGCTATTCTGAAGAACTGAAGGCAGTATTTAATCATGATGCCACCCAGGGTGCTGGTGTGGCTTGTACTCTCCGGGCTGACACTTATCAGGAACACATGAAGATTATTACCGAAGAACTGGGCTTGGATGCCGATTATACCGTAGGCATTACGACAGCCGCAGCGATGGAAAATGTGGCTATTAAAACTGCTTCCTATCAGGACTTGAGTGTGACTGCCATAGTAACTGGTGGGATTGAAGTCAATGGTGGTCGGGTAGGTGATCCCACCACCTGGCATGAAGTCAATGGAAAGCATCATGAAATCAAACCGGGGACGATTAATATTATTCTCTATATCGATGGCAATATGCCGGCTGAGACTCTGACCCGGGCGCTGGTCACCTGCACCGAGGCAAAAACTGCGGCAATTCAAGAGCTGATGCTGGGAAGTATGTATTCCCGGGGATTGGCCACTGGTTCGGGAACCGATGGAACCATCTTGATTGCTAACGGAGAAGCCCCGGATTATTACCAGTTTGCCGGTAAACACAGTAAACTGGGGGAACTGATCGGTTTAGCGGTTAAACCAGCCGTAAAAGAAGCGCTCTTTTTACAGACGGGTGCTAGCCCCGAGCAGCAATTCAGCATTTTAAGACGGCTGCAGCGATTTGGCATCAATCTGGATCGGATCTGGGATCAGTTTAAAACAGGGAATGATTTAGCCAAGCCGGAATTTGTCTGCTACCTGGAAAAACTGGATAAAGAACCTCAGCTGGTTGTTCTTATCTCTCTCTATGCCCATCTTTTAGACCAGTTCGATTGGGATCTGATTAACATGGAACAAACAGCTTCTGAAGCCGAGCAGATATTAAAACGGATGAATCCACAGTTGGCAGGGTTTAATGGCATTGACTGGCAAGGCATCACAAAAGAAGGTTTCATCGAAGCGATGGGGCAGAAGATGACGGATTGTTTAGTTGGTTTATTGGAGGAGCGCTCATGTATCGGATAACATTTATTCATTCACCAATGGATCATACCTATAATCTGAAAGAAGCCGTTAGGATTTTTGAAAGTGCAGGGCGCAACAACATTAAAATTAAAGAGGAAATGGAAATTGCTGTCAGCTTTCTTACCAGCAGCAAGCTGGATGATTCCAGCGAAGAATTCGATGCGGCCTTGGAAGAACTGGAGAGTGCCGATTTCATTCTCATCTTTATCCATGCCGGACTCACCCAATTCAAGAGCTTTGCACCCTTGATGGAGCGATTTGAAAACAAGAAACGCTTTTTTATCTGGTCAGGCTGTGATGAAGAAAACGTCCTTGCCTTAAAAAAATCCGGTATTTCCCCCTGGGAACATGGCGAGATTCAGAAATATGCCCTGGATACCAGTACTGAAAACTGCATTAATCTGATCAAATACTTGGGGGCTTATTATGGCTCGCTTAACATCGAGTACGGCGAGCCCCGCCATTCCAACTGGGAAGGCATTTATTGCCCGGGTAAAGAAGCAAGCAAAGAACAAAGCATTGAAACCGCCCTTGAAGAAGCCCGGGCAAGCAAAAAACCGGTGGTCGCTATTCTAATGTACAGCAAATTGGTACAGGAAAACAATTTAGAACACATTGATGCCCTGATCGCAGAAGTCAAAAAACAGGGTGCCTATCCGCTGGCGGTATTTTCGTCTTCGGCTCCCAACCCGGCGATTGGCTGTTTAGGCTTCAAATGGGTAGTGGATCATATTTTTACCACTGCCGGAATCGCAAATGTCGATGTGATCATTAATACCATGAGCCATTCCCAGAGTATTTTATCAGATCCCGGGGATGGCACCAAAACAGTGGAAAAGAGCATTTATCAGGCCATCGATGTACCGGTGATTAAGGCTCTGACCACCTTCCAGAGCTATGAAAACTGGTGTGGAAATTTACGCGGAATTGACGCCATGTCCTTTCCGGGAAGTGTTTACTATCCGGAGTTTGACGGCCAGATTATGTCGTTTACGATTGCCTACTCAGTTTTTGTCAGAGATGAAATTGGCGATAAAACCATTAACCGACCGATAGCGGATCGGGTCGTCAATGTCTGTGAACTGGCCCTTAATTGGGCAAGGCTGCGGAAAAAGGAGAATATTGATAAAAAGATTGCCATCCTCTTTCACAATATGCCACCCCGAAATGATATGATCGGTTGTGCTTTTGGTCTGGATTCACCTCAAAGTGTTTTTGACATGGTAAAAGCCTTGGTGGCCGATGGCATTACAACCGAATACGACTTTGAAGGCGGCGATGAGATTATCCAGAGAATCATCGATGCGGTCAGCAACGACACCCGCTGGTTATCGGCCGAACAGGCCATTAAGCGCAGTGTGGCGGTGATTGATAAGCGTGATTACCAGCCCTGGTTTAAGGCGCTGGAGAGCAAAGCTCAGGACGAGATGATCCGGGATTGGGGCGATCCACCCGGCGAAAACATGGTCTTTAAGGATCAGATGCCGGTGCCGGGAATTCTCAATGGCAACATATTTATCGGTCTTCAGCCGGCCCGGGGCTATGAGGACAAGGCCGAAGCGGTTTATCATAGTACCGATATTGTGCCACCTCATCAGTATATTGCCTATTATAAATGGCTGAAAAATGGCTTTAAGGCCGATGTGGTGATTCATGTGGGAACTCATGGCACTCTGGAGTGGCTGCCGGGCAAAGAAATCGGGTTGTCGGCAGCTTGTTATCCTGATATTGCCATTTCTAACCTGCCCAATCTATACCCTTACAGCATTACCGTCGAAGGTGAAGGCATCCAGGCCAAGCGGCGGTCTTATGCGGTTATCCTGGATCATCTGATTCCCTCCATGGCGCAGAGCGGCAGCTATGACGAGATGGAAGAGCTGGACGACCTGATCAAACAATATTACCGGGCAGTTAGCACCGATCAGGGAAAAACCGCTTTTGTTCAGAAAAACATCGAAACCATTGTGATTGAACAAAATTATCTCGCTGACTTAAATATCAGCCAGGACGAGATGGAAGCAGATTTCCCGGTGTTCGCAGAAAAACTCCATACCTGGGTGGAAAGCATTAAGAATACCCTGATTAAAGACGGGCTCCATATTTTTGGACAGGTGCCGCAAGAGGAACGGCTTTATCAATTGGTTTGCGCCCTACTGCGGTTATCCAATGGAAAGATTCCTTCGTTAACCCAGGCAACAGCCAAAGCGATGGGGATGGATTATGAATTTCTGAAAAATGATCCCCAGCATCGGGATGCCGAAGGGGTCACCAACTTGATGAGATTTAATGAAATTGAAGCTAGCAGTCGGGAGCTGGTTCGGGACTACTTACAACAGAAGGCAGAATCAGACGCCATTGACGACCACATCAAAAATTATTTTAAAGCAGCTAATCTGGCTGATCTGGTTGATTTAAAAAAGGTCTTCAAATTTATGAAAAATACCCTGATGCCAAAGCTTTCCGCCACCACCGATGAAATGACCAATCTAGTCAAGGGCGTCAATGGCGAGTTTGTCCCGCCTGGGGGATCAGGAGCGCCCACCCGGGGACGAGTCAGCATACTACCCACCGGGCGCAATTTTTATGCCATTGATCCGGCGGCGGTGCCGACCCGGGCAGCCTGGGAGGTTGGTAAACAACTGGGTCAAAAAATGATCGACCGCTATTTAGAAGACGAAAAGTGTTATCCCGAAACCATGGTGATTGTGGTCTATGCCGGCGAAACCATGAAGACTTCCGGTGATGATATTGCTGAAGTCTATTATCTGCTGGGAGTGAAACCCAAGTGGCTGGAAAATTCAGACCGGGTGATTGGGCTGGAGGTCATCCCTACTTCCGAACTGGGCCGACCGCGGGTGGATGTGACGTTGCGGATTTCCGGGTTGTTTCGGGACACCTTTCCCAATCTGATTGAATCGGTGGAAGAGGCGGTTAACCTGGTGGCCAGTCTGGATGAAAGCGATGAAGAAAACTTCATCAAACGTAATTTTCAAAATGAGGTAAGAGAGCTGATTCAAAACGGTGCCAGCATTGAAACCGCCCAGGAAGAAGCGGGGCTGCGGATCTTTAGTGATCCCCCAGGAACCTATGGCGCTGGGGTGACCCAATTGATTAATAGCAAGAACTGGGAAGACTTTACAGATCTGGGCAAGATATATACTTTTTGGGGCGGCCATGCCTATGGCAAAAAAGTCCATGGCAAATGCGTCACTGAGGTTTTTGCCCGAAGATTGTCCAAGGCGCAGATTACTATAAAAAATGAATCCTCGATGGAAATTGATATGCTGGAGAGTGATGATTTTTATAATTATCACGGTGGCCTGATCGCGGCAGTCCGTACCGCTTCTGGGCAGAAACCCCGTTCCTATTGCGGTGATAGCAGTGATCCCGCGCGGGTTGCACTTAACAATGTTAAAGAACAAACCGCCAAAATCATGCGCTCGCGGATCTTAAACCCCAAGTGGTTTGATGGCATGAAGGAACATGGCTACAAGGGTGCTCAGGAGATATCGGGAATGGTGGACTTCGTCTTTGGCTGGGATGCCACCGCAGATATTGTTGAAGACTGGATGTATGAAAAAATAACCGAAAACTTCCTCTTCAATGATGAGCGCCGGGAATGGATAAAGGACGTCAATCCCTGGGCCATCCAGAACATGACCGAACGGCTGCTGGAGGCGGCTCAGCGAGGGATGTGGGAGGCAAAAGCAGAAAGCCTGGAAAAACTGCGGGCTATCTATATGGACATTGAGGGGGAGATGGAAAAATTTAGTGAATAAGTTAGTGAAAAGATCGAGGGGTAACAAAAAATGTTTGTTTGGAATTGCGAAAGTGCCGTGAGCGTTGCGGACAGTTTTGCAATTATCGGAGAATTAAAAGGGTTAAGAGGAAGGGAAACAAATGCTTGAAATAATTGATTTGACAAAAAAATATAAAAATCTGACAGCGGTTGATGCGCTTAATCTCACCATTGCGGATGGGGAGTTTTTTGGGCTGTTGGGGCCTAATGGCGCTGGCAAAACAACAACCGTGAGAATGATCAGTACCCTGACACCAAAAACAAGTGGAGATATTGTGATTGGTGGAGAAAGTATTGATCGGAATCTGATTTCGATCAAAGCAAAGATTGGGGTCGTGCCGCAGCAGAATAATTTGGAAAATGAAATGTCAGCCTGGGAGAATCTGGAAGTACACGGGATGCTATATAAGATGCCCAAAGAAAAGCGACGCCAAAAAATTGATGAAATGCTTGAGTTTACCGAACTCACAGAACGCAGAGATGATTTAACCAAGAATTTTTCCGGCGGGATGAAGCGCAAGCTGATGATCGCCAGAGCCCTGCTTCACGAGCCGGAACTACTGCTTCTGGATGAACCGACAGTGGGGCTTGATGCCGCCGCTCGTCGAAAAATGTGGGATTTGCTAAAGCGGTTGAAATCAAAGGGACTAACGGTGTTGCTGACCACCCACTATATCGAAGAGGCCGAGATCCTCTGTGATCGGGTCGGTCTTATTGATAAGGGGAAACTGCTGAGACTGGACGCTCCAGCTAATTTAATCGAAGAGGTCGGCAAGGTAACGGTGGAATATTTTGCTGACGGAGAAACCCATGAAGAATTCTTTCCGACCCGAGAAAAAGCCAACGAATATGCCGGCTCTCTGGAAGGTGATGTCCGGATTCGTCCCTCAAACCTTGAGGATGTCTTCTTAAAATTCACAAACAGAAGGGTGGAATCATAATGAGTGGATTATACGGTATTCTCTGGCAGGAGTTTGTTGTTTTCAAACGAAAATTTGTGGCGACTAGCATCAGTTTTTTGATTTCACCGGTTCTTTATCTGGTGGCCTTTGGCTGGGGATTGGGCAGTGGGGTTGAAATCGGTGGGGTCTCTTATATGGCCTATATTATCCCGGGGATTATTGGGATGAGCACGATGATGACCAGTTTTAACAACACCGCCAATACCATTAATATTTCCAGAATTTTCTACAAGACCTTTGAAGATTATATGATCTCGCCGATAAATATGACCGTCTATGCATTGGGAAAAATCATATCGGGGGCATTCTATGGTATTTATTCGGCCACCCTGATTATTATCATGGTATCAATTTTCACCAATGATCTGGTGATTACACCTTACTTCATTGTGATTGCGCTGTTAAACTGTTTTGTTTTTTCAGCTTTGGGCTTTTTAATTGGACTGCTGGTTAATTCCCATTCGGATATGGCCAAATTCACCAGCTTTGTGATCACACCGATGTCATTTCTATGCGGAACTTTTTTTCCCATTGACAAGATGCCGGAAGTATTAAAATGGATTATTTACCTGTTGCCCTTAACCCATACTAATCTTGCCTTACGGACGACCGGTGAATCTTCCCAGCAAATGGCGCTCCACGCCGGTATTCTGGTTGCCTATCTGGTGGTGCTGTTTGTTCTGGGAGCGCGGCATTGTAAAACCGTTGAATAAAATGGTAACGACAAACTAAAATGAAGTTGTGGGCATAATTAGATAAAATATTAAAATAAAAGAGGATACAACGTGAAAAATAAAAATATTATCTATCCATTTACCGGAATCGTGGGTCAGGAAAAGATGAAAAAGGCTTTGATTCTCAATATCATCAATCCCCTTTTGGGCGGGGTATTAATTAGAGGGGAAAAGGGCACGGCCAAATCCACCGCGGTTCGGGCACTGGCTGATTTACTGCCAACCCGAAGCCAGGTGGATGGCTGCGCCTTTGGCTGTGATCCCCGGGAACCAGCCAATATGTGCAGTGACTGTCTGGAAAAATATCAGTATCAGCAGACCTTTGTGGAGGTTTTTGGCCGCATGAAGGTGGTGGATCTGCCGGTCAGTGCCACCGAAGACCGGGTGGTGGGGACCCTGGATATTGAACACGCCATCAAAAAAGGCGAAAAGAAGTTTGAACCGGGGATTCTGGCGCAGGCCAACCGGAACATTCTTTATGTCGATGAGGTGAATCTGCTGGATGATCACATCGTCGATGTGTTGCTGGATTCAGCAGCCATGGGTGTCAACACCATTGAGCGGGAAGGGGTGTCTTTTTTTCATCCCTCGCGGTTTATTCTGGTGGGCACCATGAATCCCGAAGAAGGGGATTTAAGACCCCAGCTGCTGGATCGGTTCGGGATGGTGGTGGACGTGATCGGCGAACGAAATCCCGAGCAGCGGATTGCTGTCATTAAAAACAGACTGGCTTATGAACAGGATAAGGAAGCCTTTGCCAACCACTTTACGGCGGACCAGCAGGATCTGCGCGAGCGCATTCTCAAAGCCAAGAAACTGCTGGAAAAGGTCAGCTATCGTGATGAAGTGCTGGAGATGGCGGTGAACATCAGCATCGAACTGGACGTGGATGGTCATCGAGCCGATATTGCCATGATCAAAACCGCCATGACCATTGCCGCTTTTAATGGCCAGACCGAGGTTGCCCCGGCCGATATGCGAGAAGCCGCAGAGCTGGTCTTGCCTCACCGCTTGCGTCGCACGCCATTTGAAGAAGGCGTCTACAATTTTGATAAGGTTGAGCAGATTATCAATGCTGTTGGGAGCGCTCGAGATGCCGTCATATAATCAGTTGCGGGACAGTGACCCCGGGAGCGGTCTGCCGAGTGGGGAGGAATGCCCGATGAATAAAGGAAATCCGAAGCGTCAAGGTAAGCATAAACCAATTGTCTATCGCTTTCCTTTTGCCGCTGTCATGGGGCAGGAAATGGTAAAAAAAGCGCTGATCCTCAATCTTATTAATCCTCAGATCGGTGGGGTGCTGCTGGCTGGGGAAAAGGGCACCGCTAAATCCACGCTGGTACGCAATCTCGGCCAGATTGCCCCGAACATGGAGGTCGTGGATTTACCTTTAAATGCCACCGAAGACCGGGTTATTGGCAGCATTGATATTGAAAAAACCATTTCTCAGGGTAAATGCGCCTTTGGCAGTGGGATTCTAAAAAAAGCCGATGGCAATATCTTATACATCGATGAGGTGAATCTGCTTAGTGAGCACATCGTTAACAGTATTCTGGAGGTGGCTGCATCAGGCGTGAATCATATTGAGCGGGAAGGAATCTCAATTGAACATCCCGCCCGGTTTGTGCTGATTGGCACCATGAATCCTGAAGAAGGCTTTTTACGGTCGCAGTTTTTGGATCGGTTTGGACTCTATGTGGCGGTGGAAGGGTCGAAAAATATGGTTGAGCGAAAAGAGATTATTAAACGACGGCTGGCTTTTGAGCACAATACGGCTGGTTTTATCAAAGTCTGGCAAGGTGATACTGAGATGCTAAGAAACCAGATCCAGGAAGCCAGAAAGAATCTGGCAGCGGTAAAAATATCCGAGACGGTTTTCAAGCTGACCGCCGATATTGTCAATGCTGCCTATTGCGCGGGTAACCGGGCGGAGCTGGTGATGATTGAGACCGCCAGAGCGCTGGCGGCACTGGCGGGACGTCAGAATATCAACATTGACGACATCAAGGAAGCCGCTGAATTGGCGCTGCCCCATCGCAAACGGGAAAAGCCCAATAATCCCCAGGAGCCACAGCAGAATGATCAAAGTGATGAAGCGACGGAGGAGCAACCAGAAGAAAATCAGCAAGATGACCAGGAAGATGAACAGAATGATGCCGGCGATGACAGCGAGGATCAATCGCAGCCAGAGGCGTCGGAATCTCCGGAAACAGGAGACGGTGAAACGGATGACAATGATGCCGATGATGCTGACAAAGAAGAGCCCGAGCCGCCGGAACAGCCGGATCTTAATGAATTGCTGGATCAGATTGATGCCATTGGCCGAACTTTTATGATTAAAAACCTGAATATCAAAGCCGTTGACCGTAAGAAGAGAAAGGGTGAAGGCAAACGAATTAAAACAAAAACGGATACCAAAAAAGGACAATATATTAAAAGTGCCATTCCCCGCAACACGATCAATGACCTGGCCTTCGATGCCACATTACGGGCGGCGGCCCCCTACCAGCGGGTACGGGAAGATAACGGTCTGGCATTGATAATAAAAACCGAAGACCTGCGCGAAAAACTCCGGGAAAAGCGCACCGGCAGTACCATTGTTTTTGTGGTCGATGCCAGTGGTTCGATGGGCGCCAAAAAGCGGATGGAAACCGTAAAGGGCGCCGTGGTTTCCTTGCTTACCGACGCCTACCAGAAACGCGATCGTGTTGGTCTGGTATCCTTTCGTAAAAAAGATGCCGAGGTACTACTAAACATTACCCGCAGTGTGGATATGGCGGAGAAATGTTTGCGGGATTTACCCACCGGCGGCAAAACGCCGCTAGCCGCGGGTTTACTAAAGGGCTATCAAGTGATTAAAAACGAACAGCGCAAAAATCAGGATCTGTTGCCGATACTGGTGCTGGTTTCTGATGGCCGCACCAATGCTGCCATAATGGAGGGAAATCCCTTTACAGAAGCCCTGGAAATGGGCAGACGGATTGCCGGGGAGGGCATCCAGACGATTGTGGTAGATACCGAGGTGGATTTTATTAAACTGGGTCTGGCCAAACAGCTGGCCGCCGCCATGGGTGCCCGTTATTACCGGATTGAAGATCTGGAGGCTGATGTGCTGGCCGAAGCCGTCCGGGATCTTTCCAAAGAATCGTCATTTTAGGAGGAACTGTGAGTATTGAAAAGAGCCAACAGATGAATAATAAGCAGATGAATACAAATCACAAGGGGCATCCTGATTCCGCTGATTTGAGACGGGATGGGATTTTTCACCCGGATAGCGAGGTGGTCTTTACTACTCTGGAAGCCTATGAAACCTGGTACGGGCGATTAGCTGAGAAAAAAATGGTAGTGGCGATTTTAACCCATTACGATACCTGGAGTAAGCGAAAAGCTGCGGTGGAAACAGCCCTGGTTCGGGAGCTGGAAAGCCAGGGGGTGGGGGTCATTGCCGTTTTTAGTTATTCCACCGCTGATGAAGAAAATGAGGTCAAGGATTTTAAAACCGTGATCCGGGATTATTTTTCCAGCAATGGAAGGCTTCGGATAGACGGGCTGATCAATTTTCAAATGCAGGCGGCAACCGGAAATAGTCAAACCGCCGATTTGTTCGTCCAAAGTGTGGCTGTTTTCAAACAAATGAATATACCAGTTTTTCGGCCAGTGGTCAGTCGTCTGCAGAATTGCGAGCAGTGGGAGAATAACCCAGCGGGACTATCCACGGAAATTGCCTGGGCATATACAACCAGTGAAATGATGGGGATGATCGAACCGGTTCTGATTGGCACCAGACAAGAGAGCGACGATCTGCTAAAAATCACCCCACTTCCCGAGCGGATTCAACGGTTGGTGGCTCGGGTGATCCGACGGATTGAACTAAAGAAGATTAAACCGGCCGATAAAAAGGTGGTGCTGATGCTCCACTGCTCACCCTGTGCGGGAGTCGAAGCAACCCTGGGAGCAGGGGTAGGGCTGGATGTTTTTGAGAGTGTTGTCCAAATGCTGAAAACCATGGAAATCGAAGGCTATCATGTTTGCGGTATTCCTGAAGATGGGACGGCACTGAAAAAAATGATGGTGGATCAAAAAGCCTATCAGGATTTCCGCTGGACCACGGTGGAGGACATTGTCAAGGCTGGCGGGGATCTCTATCGCATGCCATTGGCCGGGGCTGGCGGTTATAATCAGTTTTATCAGAAGCTGGATCCGATTCTTAGAGATCAACTGGAACAGGCCTGGGGGAAACCGCCCGGGGAAGCGATGGTCTATCAGGAGCAGCTGATCATTACCGGGCTTTCTTTTGGTAATGTCCGGGTAATGATCCAGCCAAAGCGAGGCTGTTATGGCCCCAAGTGTACCGGCGAAGTCTGCAAAATCCTTCATGATCCATCCTGTCCGCCACCCCATCAGTATCTGGCCACCTATCGCTATATTGATGAAATCTTAAAAGCTCAGGCCGTGATCCATGTCGGTACCGGTGGAAGTCTGGAACATCTGCCGGGCAAAACAAATGGCTTATCCCGGCATTGCTGGCCGGATGTGGTGATTGGCAAGCTTCCCAATTTTTACTGCTACAATGCCAGTATTGGCGTCGAGGGGATCGGTGTCAAACGGCGAAATTATGCCGTGGTGCTTGACTATCTGCCCAGTTGTATCCAGTCCGATTACAGCCAGATCACGACGATTAATCGGCTGGGGAGCTTTCTGGCGGCCGTGGAGGCCAACAGCCAGCAGGTCAAGGTACTGCGGCAAGAGATTGAAAGTCTTGTTTCACAGATACCGGAGTATCTGAAAATTATTCAGAAGGAAGAAAGTTTTGAACTGGGCATTGGTAAACTCAAGCAGCGTTTATCCCAATCGATTGTTCAATCGTATCAGCAAAAGAATCATGTCTGGGGTGAGATTCCCGAACTGAACCAGCAGGTAGCCTATATTAAAGAATCCATTGATGGGACTTCTTTACTGGCTTCGCTGATGAAAAAGGATAGTCAGGACGAGTACACCTATCATTCGGAGATGCTGTTGCTGATTTCGAAGATGCTTAACAAGGACGATAAAAAAGCGGTCTATTCCGATGATTTAGATAATCCGAGGTCAACTATTCTGGAATCGTCGGTGCTGGTGAATGAAATAGAGCAAAATAGAAGCAGTTTGTTGACCGTGGCGAATGAAAAAAATGCGCTGATACAAGCTTTACGGGGCGATTATATCGAACCGGGACTTTCCGGTTCACCCCGGGATGGACTTAATCGGATTATGCCAACCGGGCGTAACTTCTACTTGATGGACACCCAGAAGATTCCCACCCGGTCTGCCTATGCCATTGGAATGGAAATGGCCGATCAGTTGATTAAACAGCATCAGCAGGACACCGGAGCGTTTCCAGGGAAAGTTGCCATGAATATGATCTCCACCGATATCTCGATGACCAATGGCGAACAGCTTTCCCAGGTGCTGGCCTTGTTAGGGGTGACGCCGGTTTGGAATGAATCGGGGATTGTCATGGATGTGGAAGCGAAACCCCGGGAACAACTGGGACGACCGAGAATTGATGTGATCGTCAGGATTTCCGGGGTCTTAAGAGATTCCTATCCGGATCTGATTGCCATGATGGATCGGGCAGTGCAAATGGTTGCCGGTTTGAATGAGCCGGAAACACAAAACTTTGTCCGGCGGAATACCCAGGCAATTGTTGCGGAACTGATTTTACAAGAAGGAATCGCTGAAGCCGATGCCTACAGGCGGGCTACCATGCGTATTTTTGGTGATAAACCGGGAACCTACGGTGCCGGGGTGGATCTGGCGCTAAAAGCCAGCGCCTGGGAAAACGAAGGTGAGCTGGCTCGGGTGTTTACGGCCTTTTCGGGATATGCCTATGGGGATGGCTTAACTGGAGCAGTTTCCCGAAAAGAGTTTGTCGAAAACATCAAAGCGGCAGAGGTTGTGTTTGAAACCTCAGCCAGCAACCGTTATAATCTGTTGTCATCCGGTTATTCGGCATCGGTAATCGGGGGCTTCAATATGGTGAAAAATCAGCTATCTGAAAGGCACCTCAAACAATACCATGGCACATCCAATCAGCAAGAGAAGGTGGTGGTTACACGACTGGAAGATGAGCTCAAACGGATTATGGAACACACCCTCTTTAATCCCCTCTGGAACCGTTCGGTAATGGATCAGGGATATAGCGGCGGCGCTGAGGTCATGCGCAAAGCACAAACGGTCTTCAACTGGAAGTGTACTACTGAGAATATTGATGATCGCGCCATCGATGAAATCGTTCAAACTTATCTCGGCGATCCGGAAATGGCTGACTGGCTCAGTGCAGAAAACAATTTTGCCATTGAAGAAATGTCCCGGCGATTTTTGGAGCTCCACCAAAGAAAAAAATGGCATCCCAGTCCCGAGGCATTAGAAATTTTAACAAATATTTATATGAAGATTGAGGGCGATATGGAAGAGATGATGGAAGAATCCCAGGGGGATTATCAGGGCGGCAGCATTGAAATTGTCGGTCATCAGGATGTGGAAGCCTGGCATAATAGTATCAAGGAATTGGATGTTTTATTTGATTCAGAACGAAAACTGTGAAAAAGCTAAAATAAATTACCTGCTGTTGTTTTATAAATGTAAAGGAAGTGTTTGTTATATCAAAAGATGTCGTATTGATTGTACTGTGGACAACCGGTCGCTGTAATCTGGCCTGCAAATACTGCTATGCCGGTTCAACCCATATAAAAGAGGATATGGATTTCGAGACAGCGGCGCAGACGGTGGATCTATTTTCTGATCAACCGATGAAAATTCAGTTCGCCGGAGGAGAGCCGCTTTTGAACTATCCGCTGATTTGCCAGGTCGTTGATTATGTAAAAGAGAAACACTATGACGCCAGTTTTCAGATGCAGACCAATGGCACTTGTATTACCCCAGAAATTGCTGCTGGCCTGAAAAAAATGAAAATTGCCTTAGGGGTCAGCCTGGATGGCCCCCCGGAAGTAAATGAGTTTACCCGGGGAAAAACCCGGGAAGTCATCGCTGGAATTCAATGTCTGGCTGACGAGGGGGTTAAAGTTAACATAAATAGCGTGGTGACAAGTCACAGCGTGTTACAGCTACCCAAGCTGGTCAATTTTGCCTATTATCTGGGAAATGTAGGCGGAATCGGCCTCGATTTGCTGCGGGATGCTGGACGGGCCAGAGACCACACTGATACCATCCCAAAGGCCGCCCCGGCGCAATTGCAAAAGGCTCTGAAAGAGATGGTTGAAACATCACAGGAACTCTATGAACTGACTGATAAAAAGATTATCATTCGGGAAATCCATGAAGCCAGACAACGGTTGAAAATGTCTTCTTGCGACAAAGCCTATTGTTATGCTTCTTGCGGCCGATCCTATGTGGTCCTGCCCAACGGCGATGTTTATCCCTGCGGCTCATTGATTGATCAGGCGGATTATTATATGGGAAATGTGAAAACCCCGCCGTTAAAAAGTGTGGCCATTGAGAAGGCGGAACCGCAGGCCTGTCAGAGCTGTGATTTTTATGCAATCTGTCCTGGGGGATGTCCCTCACGGCTGTTGATTAATGGAGATAAAGGTCAGCATCCATCCCTGGATTGCGTGTTGAAGAAGGCGGCCTTTGATCTGGCAAAGAAAGGCATCTATTAGAACGGATTACGATTTAAAAAGAGAAGAATAATTTCTCTTTTTTGGTTGCTGACATTTTGTACGCACTCATTGTTCAACTTGACATATGCCATTAACCTATTATATAATTCAAAACATACTTAAACGAAACAAAACAATACTAAAAGAAGGAAAAGGGAAGAGCGATGAAAAAGTTTAAAAAATGGTTAGTGGTATTATTGGTAATGGGTACGATTGTCAGTCTGGTGTCAGGTTGCACCAGCAAAACTGATAAAGCAGAAGAAAAAGTCGATGAAAGTCAAAGCCTTGCTGGCCAAACCTTGTTTGTTTACTGTGGGGCAGGTATGACCAAACCTTTCGGTGAAATTGCCGATAAATTCAAAGCAGAAACCGGTTGTGAAATGGAAGTTGTTTATGCCAATGCAGCGCAACTCCAAAATCAGATTAAGACAACCGGCGAGGGGGATTTATTTATTGCTGGATCCGCTGATGAATTGACCCCGGTTAAAGATGTCGTAACCGAAAGCAAAGATCTGGTCAA
This sequence comes from Acetobacterium sp., assembly GCF_030652775.1. GTDB lineage: Bacteria > Bacillota > Clostridia > Eubacteriales > Eubacteriaceae > Acetobacterium. The sequence continues at coordinate 45,126 of NZ_JAUSPS010000046.1, forward strand.
ACATATACCGGTATTGGCTGTTAAAAGCGGAAATCCGTTAGGTATTTTAGGTTTAAATGATCTGACTAAAGAAGGTGTAGAAGTTGTGCTAGGTGATGGCGATGCTACACCAATTGGAAAGATAGCCAATAAAGCGCTAACAGATCTGGGAATATTAAGTAATGTCAATGTCATTGCTCGGGCAGCCACAGCTCCAGAAATATTTAATGCGTTATCGGTTGACGAGTGTGATGCAATCATTGTCTGGAAAGAAAATGTGACCGGTTCCACCACCGAAATTGTCAAGACAACTGACCTGGATGCTTATGTTAAAAAAGTGCCGGCGGCTAAATTAAACAGCAGCAAAAATACCGAAGCAGTGGGAGCATTCATGACCTTTTTGGATTCAGATACAGCAAAAACGATCTGGGAAAAGTATGGATACGAAGTACTTAACTAAATTATCTGATGAAAGAGCGATTTTCAGTATTCAGTTTTTTTGAGATCTTCACCATTATCATTACGATCATTGTCATTATTTTTACCTCGGTATTGATATTGGCCATTGTACTAAAAGGGTTGCCCTATTTGGGGCAGGCCTTTTATTCGGAAGAAGTCCGTTTTGCTGTTAAGTTGAGCCTGTATACCGCAAGTATTTCTACAATCATTTGTATGGCTCTGGCGATCCCGACGGCCTATGCATTGACACGGACGTCATTTCCCTTTAAAAAAGTGTGTCAGATGATTATTGAACTGCCTTTATCGATGCCTTATCTGGTTTTGGGTCTCAGTTTATTGATTGTGTTTTCGTCAGATTTTGGGAAAGCGCTTAAGGAATTGGGATTTAAGGTTGTATTTGACAAAAATGGCATTATTATTGCCCAGACAGTCGTCAATCTGCCCTATGTGATCCGATTTATTCGAACCGCGTTTCAGGAAGTTGATGAGCGGCTGGAATTCATTTCCGGCAGTCTGGGGGCAACGAAGTGGGAGCGGTTTATCACCATCACCTTACCGTTATCCAAGAATGCCATCATCACAACCATCATCCTTGCCTGGTCAAGGGGTCTCGGCGAATTTGGGGCGACACTGATGCTGGTTGGAGCGACCCGGATGAAAACAGAAACCTTGACCACATCAGTTTATTTAAATCTGGCAACCGGGGACACCGGAGCTTCCATGGCATCGGCAACAATTATTCTGATTATTTCACTGATCTCTCTTTTTCTGACGAATTGGATTGGCCGGAAAAATCCCCAGGAGAGCAGGATGAAGGATGTGAATCAATGATTAATCCTATGGTTGAAATTAAAGACTATTCCATTCAATTAGGAACCTTTCAACTGAACAATATTAATTTAAGCATCAGCGAGAAAGAAATTTTTGCGGTGCTGGGCAGAACCGGATCAGGCAAAACTGTTTTGCTGGAATCGGTCGCGGGATTCTACCGAAAATTTTCCGGGGCGGTGAGCCTTCAGGGGAAACCGGTGGTTGATATTCCTCTGGAAAAGCGGCAGATTGGTTTTGTTTATCAGGATTTCGGTTTGTTTCACCACATGTCTGTTTATGAAAATATTACCTATGGATTAAAAATTCAACGAAAAGACAAAGCTTATAAAAAAGAAATGGCCGATAAGATGGCAGAAATTCTGTCCATCGGCCATATTATGAATCAATATCCGGGAACCTTAAGCGGGGGTGAACGACAAAGAACAGCCCTCGCCCGGGCGCTGATTCTTAATCCTAAATTGTTACTGATGGATGAACCATTTTCATCTCTGGATCCGTCAACAAAGGAAATGATGTATCAGCAAATTAAAAAAATTCATAAAATATTCGGATGCACGATTTTGTTTGTCACGCACGATTTTAATGAGGCGCAGAGAATGGCCGATCGGATTGGCATTATGGTCAATGGTGAATTAAGGGGGATCCGTAACAGTGCAGACTTATTTGAAGACTGTCAGGATCAGGAAATCAACCAGTTTTTATTGGGTGGATATGAAAGGAGAATCATTGTATGAAAGAGCTTGCATTGCAGGTTGATGGTATTATGTGTCACAAATGCGTAAAAAAAGTAACAGATGTTTTACTGGGTAAGGATGGCATTGAGGTTGTCCGGGTCAGTGAAGATTTTACAACCGTAACCGTAGAATTGGATGAAGAAAAAATTAATGCTTTACAGATCGGCAGTATTATTGAGAAAATAGAAGATAAATCCTTTAAAATAATCAATTGAACATGGGGGAAGATATGGCGTTTATATCAATCAATGAAATTGACCGGCTGATTAATGAGGATGTTCCTTATATTGACTTGACCAGCTGGACTCTGGGGATCAGAGAGCAGGAGGGTCGGATTACCTATTTTACAAGAGAAGATGCGGTTGTATGTGGAACCGAGGAAGTGCGAGCTATTTTTGAACGGTTGCATATTGAGATGGATCACATGGTTCCATCCGGTCGGCAAATTACCGCTGGTTCTGAGCTGATCACCGGAATCGGTCGGGCTGAAGATTTGCACATGGCCTGGAAGGTTGGCCAGAATATTCTTGACAACTGTTCTGGCATTGCCACAAAAACAAAGAAAATGGTAGATATCGTCAAGGCTGCCAATCCGAATATGGCGGTATTGACGACCCGTAAGGGCTTTCCCGGAACCAAAACCCTGGCGACAAAAGCGATCATGGTAGGTGGAGCGATGCCGCATCGGTTGGGTTTGTCTGAAACGATTCTTATTTTTAAACAGCATCTGAATTTTATTGGCGGATTTGAAGGCTTGTTGAATAAGCTCCCGGAAATAAAGGCAGAATGCTGTGAAAAGAAAGTTATTGTTGAGGCGACAACCTTAGAGCAAGCGATTATGCTTTGTCGTGCCGGCGTCGATGGTATCCAATTTGACAAAATGAGCGTCGCAGACCTTATTCCAGCGGTCGTTTATTTAAGAGCTGAATTTCCCCATAAGGTACTGCTGGCAGCAGGAGGAATTAATGAGACAAATATTTCCGAATATGCCAAAACGAATGTGAATGGGCTTGTGACAACCAGTTTATACAGTGCCAAACCCATTGATATTGGGGTCAAAATTCAATAAATAACGAAAAGTTTTGCGATACAAAGAAACGACGTGCATAAAAAAGCTATAGGGATTAAATTTCTGTAGCTTTTTTAATTATGTAATTTCAGCATTTTAAGTAACTGTATCTAAATATCGGCCGCTCAGAAAAAACATTAAGCGGTTAGAAGTAGGTATGGGAACGAGAATAATTATTGACATATGCTATTTATGGATTATAATAATTTTATAAATAGCCTGCCAAAAACGATATGCAGAATGAAAAATATTTTAGATTAGAGAGGTAATCGAATATGGAAGATGTTAAAAGTCAATTAGTCAATGATTATGCAATTGAAAATTTCAAAAGTGGTTTAAACTGTGCGGAAAGTGTATACGATGCTTTATTACGGGCTGGCGTTCTGGATGTTCCCAAGGAAACAATAGCTATGTGTACAGGCTTTGGAGGCGGTATTGGACTTTATGGTGATACCTGTGGTGCGTTATCAGCTGCCGTTATGGCAAACAGTGCGGTCTACGGTAGAAAGGATCCCTGGAGCATCGATGCTGAGCTTCGCGGCCCTGAAGTTGGTCAGAAATATTACCGACGTTATAACAATCTGGTCAGTGAATTTTGCGAAACTAATGGTTGTACAACCTGTCGTGATATCTGTGAGCCATTTGAAGATTGGAATGGAAAAGACAGACGTGTCCATTGCATGAAAATGGTGGGTGCTACCGCCCAATTAGCGTATAAATATCTGCAAATCCCGCAAGCGGAAGCTTTCGAGATGGCATATGGCGAAAAAATGAGTGACAACAAAAATAAGTAAGTGTTGAGAAACGGTAGTGTTTTGTAAAAAACAATGATTGAAATCGCTCAGCATTATTGGGCAATAATGAAAATTGTGAAGCGGCAGTAGATAAAAAGCTTGTGTTCATTGAGCGAAAGGATTAATTTGAAATGGAAAAAGAAGATAGACAATGTGGAAATAATGGGTCTTTTTCGGCTCATGACATAAGCGAAAAGCATGCCGAGTTGGCAAGGGATTTATTCAGAAAAGGTTATAATTGTTCCCAAGCGGTTTTTCTTGCTTTCGGCGATGAGTGTGGTCTGGACTTTGACACTGCCGCCAGGTTAAGCTCATCCTTCGGTGCCGGAATGGGAAGACTACGTGAGGTATGTGGTGCGGTAACCGGGATGTTTATGGTGGCAGGACTGCTTTATGGCTATACTGATCCAGGAGATCAGAATGGTAAAACTGAGCATTATGAGCGAATTCAATTGCTTGCGAAAGCGTTTGAAGACAAAAACCATACCATTATCTGCAGAGAGTTATTGGGACTAGATCAAGGCAAGGACAGTCCTGTTCCTGAGCTACGGACGGCAGAATATTATCGAAATAGACCATGTGAAGACTTAGTAGGGATGGCAGCAGAGATTATGGAAAATTATCGAAGAACAAAAAAACGAGTATGACGCAAGAAGGTAACCCTTCTGAGTACAGAAGCATAAGATGAACAAATAAATCCAAATAGTTATTGACATATGTTTTCAAAGAGGTATAATAAGTGTTAAAGACATATGTCAATAATAAACGAGGAGATATCAATGAAAATAGCAATACCTGCAGATGAAAAAAATTTGGCTGGTGAAGTGTGCATGTCTTTTGGACGGGCACCTTATTTTTATATTTACGAGACCATTACAAAAATGGGCGACTTCATTGAAAATGAAGCAGCCAGCAGTCCCGGGGGAGCCGGTATTAAAGCTGCTCAGATCGTTGTCGATAATCACGCCGATATTCTAATCACCCCCCGATGCGGTGAAAATGCCGCAGAAGTGTTTAAGGCGACAGAATTACAGATCTACAAAAGCAAGAACGGTTCAATTTCAGATAATCTGGACGCTTATCACAATGATAAACTTAGTAAACTGGAAAACTTTCATGCCGGTTTTCATGGCGTTACAGGGAACTAAGGCATGAAATTAGCAGTTCTCAGTGGCAAAGGTGGAACCGGAAAAACGCTGGTATCTGTCAATCTGGCAGCAGTGGCCAAAAATTCCGTTTATGTTGATTGTGACGTTGAAGAACCTAACGGCCATTTGTTTTTCAAACCCACAGAGATAGAAACTGAAACAGTAGCCATTAAAATTCCTGTCGTTGACGAAGATCTTTGTCTGGGTTGCCGAAAATGTGTAGACTTTTGTAAATTCAACGCCCTCGCCGCCATTGTCAACAAGTTACTTGTTTTTGATGATATTTGTCACTCATGCGGGGGTTGTATCATGCTTTGTCCAAGCAACGCTTTGACCGAAAAGGACAAGGTCATTGGAGAAATAAAAACAGGTATTTCCGAAGAGGTCAAGGTGATTTCCGGTATTTTAAATACCGGTGAAGTATCGGGAATACCTATTATTAAAGAATTACTAAAAAAAACAGCTGCTGAAAAAAGGTTGACATTGATTGACTGTCCTCCAGGCAGTGCCTGCATTGTGATGGAAAGCATCAGAGATGCAGATTATTGTATCTTAGTGGCAGAACCAACGATTTTTGGTCGGCATAACCTGGCCTTGGTCTATGAACTCGTGAAGCTGTTTAATAAACCTCATGGCGTCGTCATCAATAAATGTATGCCAGGCGAAAATCTGATTGAAACGTTTTGTATTGAAAACAAAATTAATGTATTAAGTAAAATTCCTTTTGAAAGTGAATTGGGAGCGATTAATTCCGATGGTGAAATTGCGGTCAAAAGCGAAAAATACTATGGATTATTTTCCGAGTTGCTACAAGCAGTCGTTAAGGAGGTAGAACATGAAACAGTTACTCATTCTTAGCGGCAAAGGTGGAACCGGTAAAACAACCTTGGCTAGTGCGTTTATTAAAATGGCACAGGCAAAAGTTTACGCTGATTGTGATGTGGATGCCCCTAACTTACATCTCGCTTTAAAACATTTGAGTCAGCCAAAGAGAAATGATTTTTATGGGATGCCGAAGGCGGAAATCAATCCAACGCTATGTGCAAAATGTGATCGATGCATCGAAAATTGCCGTTTTGATGCGATATCAGTGGATGATGATGGTTACCATGTTGATCCTTTTGCCTGTGAAGGCTGCGGTGTTTGTGAAATAGTTTGTCCAGTTCGGGCGATCAGCTTAAAACTGCATATTGCCGGTGAGTTAATGCTTTATCATGAAGATGTTGTCTTTTCAACCGCTCAGCTCAAAATGGGCAGCGGCACATCCGGGATGTTAGTCACCGAAGTTAAAAAGCAAATGAAATCGGTTGATGTCGGTGCTGATTTGGCCATTATTGACGGATCACCGGGAATCGGCTGCCCGGTGATTGCTTCCATCAGTGGGGTGGATATGGTGTTGATCGTTGCCGAACCATCGGTTTCTGGAATCAGCGACATGGAGCGGATCATTAAAACAGCCCAGACCTTTCATACAAAAACCGTTGTTTGTGTGAATAAATACGATACAAATCTGAAAAAAACAGAAGCGATTATTGAGTATTGTAAAGAGTATAATATCCCCTATATGGGAAACATTCCTTATGATGAAAATGCGGTTAAAACCATTAATCAGGGTCTTACCATTGCAGATGTTTTTTGTGATGCGGGTTTTGCAGCTCAGGTAGTATTTAACAATACCATGAAGGAATTGAAGCTCTGAAAGCTAGTGGTTATTAAATTATTTGATAACAATTGGTTGGATCATATTGTCGAAATTTTAGAATTAGAAGTGAATTTAGAAGAAAATTTAAAAGAAAACGGAGAAGAACAAATGAAAATAGCAGTAGCAAGTGATAATGGTTTGGTTTCTGGGCATTTTGGACATTGTGAAAGTTTTATGATTTATGATACCGTGGATGGCAAAATTGTTAAAACGGAAGCGGTACCCAATCCAGGACATAAACCCGGATTTTTACCAGTATTCTTAAATGACAAAGGCGTTAATGTGATCATCTCTGGTGGTATGGGTGGCGGTGCCGTTGATATTTTCAATGAGAAAAATATTGAAGTGATCACCGGCGCACAAGGCAAAGCAAAAGATCTAGCCAACAGTTATCTCTTAGGAGAACTTAAATCGACCGGATCTGTTTGTCATGAACATCAGCATCATGATGAGTGTGGCGAATAAATCAAGTTGTTTGACAAAAAAGAGCAGTCACCACTTAATTTGTATTAAGTGGTGACAGTTTTTTGGTGCCATTAAAAAAGTAGTTAGAAAATTAATATAGTTATTGACATATGCTATTCATGTATTATAATATTCCTGTTGATAGCATATGTCGAAAACTATGCAAATCAATAAGACAAACATAATCGGAGGTACTATTATGAAAATTGCATTACCAACTCGTGAGAATTTAATTGATGGCCATTTTGGTCACTGTGAGTATTATACTGTGTTCACCATTGATGATAGCAGCAAAGAAATACTAAATCAGGAAATGCTTGCATCACCGGCAGGTTGCGGCTGTAAATCCAATATTGCCACAACCTTGGCAGAAATGGGTGTGAGCCTTCTGCTTGCTGGCAATATGGGTGAAGGCGCTGTGAACGTACTGAGTCGATCCGGCATCGCAGTGGTCCGGGGATGTTCAGGTGACGTTAAAGAAGTAGCTTTAAACTGGCTGGCTGGAGCTGTTATGGATTCCGGTGAAATGTGCCATGCCCATGATGAAGGACATGAATGTCAGCACTAGGTTTCAGAATAATCATTTTTACAAGGAGTATTAATCTATGTCCAGACCAGTAAAATGGAAAAAAGTCTGTTGTCTGCCGGAAACGGATTTATTTGGACCGCTCAATGCCAAAAATACAGAAGAGGGAATCATTACCATGTCTGTTGAGGAATATGAAACCATCCGTTTGATAGACCTGGAAGGCCTGCTTCAGGAAGAGTGTGCTGAGAGTATGCATGTGGCACGAACAACGGTTCAGAAAATATATAATGATGCCCGTAAAAAACTGGCTGATGCGTTAGTGAATGGCAACGTCTTAAAGATCGAAGGCGGAAATTATAAACTGTGTGAAGAAGGTCAAGAAAACTACGGATGTAGCCGCTGCCGTAAACGTCGAGTCAGTGAGCGTTGCGATAAAGCGTAGATTTAAGAAAAGAAGATCAATAAAGCAAACAATGAAAGAGGAGAATTTTTATGAGCGAAGATTGTAGTCAATCCTGTGGATCATGCGGTGAAGAATGCGGAGATCGAAAAGTCGATTTTTCGGAACAACCCCATGAGCTAAGCAGAATCAAAAAAGTAATTGGTGTCGTTAGTGGAAAAGGTGGGGTTGGTAAATCCATGGTAACCTCTCTGATGGCGGTAAGCATGAAACGGCAGGGATATAATACCGCCATTCTTGATGCCGATATCACTGGGCCGTCGATTCCCAAAGCCTTTGGCATCAAAGAAAAAGCGATGTCCACAGAATTAGGTTTATTTCCTATTTCAAGTAAAACCGGGATTGAAATCATGTCCATTAATCTGTTACTGGAACATGATACCGATCCGGTTGTTTGGCGCGGGCCAGTGATTGCTAACACCGTTAAACAGTTCTGGACCGATGTGATCTGGGGCGATGTGGATTATATGTTTGTGGACATGCCTCCAGGAACTGGGGATGTGCCATTAACGGTATTTCAATCACTGCCGGTGGACGGGATTATTATTGTCACCTCGCCTCAGGAGCTGGTTTCAATGATTGTTGCCAAGGCTGTTAAGATGGCAAGAATGATGAACATTCCGGTTATCGGTCTGGTTGAAAACATGTCCTATTTTGAATGTCCAGATTGCGATAAAAAGCATTATTTATTTGGCGAAAGCCGTATCGAAGAAGTGGCGAAACAATATGGAATCGATGTCGTGGCAAAAATGCCCATTGATTCATCACTGGCTGGCGCCTGCGATAAAGGGCTAATTGAATTGTTCGACAATAATTGGCTGGATCACATCGTTGAAACGCTCGAAAAGAGTGAAAAAACAGACGAGTTGTTATTGCCAGAATTTGTCGGTCATGACACACTGTATCATGAGGGCAGCCGAGTTTAGGAAATATTTTCGAAAGACGTCGAAAAAAGAGTTAAACTAGTTATTGACTAATGTTATTCATTAGGGTAAACTACCGTTAGATTAATCGATTTGAATAAAAATAAGCCAATGAGGCATTTACTCCTTGAAAGGAGTTGTGTTTTGTTGGCTTTTTTTGTTGAAAATTAAAGGAGAAAAGAAAAATGAATCAGAAATTATGGGAAAAATCGGTAGCGTTTCACGGACATCATTGCCCGGGATTGGCCATTGGCGTGAGAGCATCACAGGAAGCGATCAAAGCGTTGGATATCAAATTTTCAGAAGATGAAGATGTGGTCTGTATCACCGAAAATGATGCCTGCGGTGTTGATGGGGTTCAGGTTATTTTAGGATGCAGTGTGGGTAAAGGCAACCTGTTATTTAGAAATCGCGGAAAACAGGCCTTTACATTTTTCAATCGAAATACCGGCGAAAAGATCAGACTGGTATTAAAAGCCTTGCCGGAAATGGGACGGGATGAAATGGAAGCTTATATTTTAAATGAGCCAGATGCCTGCAAGATTTTTGACTTTAAAACTCCAGATTATGAATTGCCGGAACGGGCTCGGATTTTTCAAAGTGTGATCTGCGATGAATGTGGCGAAAAAACCGCCGAGCACATGATTCGACTGGAAAACGGTAAAAAAGTCTGTGTGGATTGTTCTAATCCCTATACCCGCGGATTTTGAGTAATTTGAGTATTGTGAGAAGACAAACACGAAGCGAATTGAAAGAGGATAAACAGATGAAAAAAGTAGTAGCAGTGTTACTAAGCTTAATGATGATTGTAACGTTTGCGGGCTGTACCAATACAAAAGCAGAGACCACTGAAAGTGAAACGACCACAAAGGTTGTGACAGATAGTTTGGGTCGACAGGTGGAAGTGCCTGCTGAGATCGACAGTGTTGGCTCCCTTGGCATTATGCGGCTGTTAACCTATATGGATGCGGTTGATCTGGTAAAGGGCGGAACCGATATGGACAATGTTCAGGTGCTGACCCGTCCATACACGCTGGTTAATCCAAACTTTGCGACCATGGCTCAAATTGGCCAGGGTGGCGCCGGCGGAATTGTTCCTTTTGATGAAGAAATTATTAAGTTGGCGCCTGATGTGATTTTTGTGGTGTCTGATTATACCCAGGCCGATGAATTGCAGGCAAAAACTGGTATTCCCGTGGTGACTGTTGCCAGTCCCGGGCTATTTGACGGTAAAATGAGTGCTTCCATGGATATTATCGGTCAGGTGCTTGGCAAAGAAGACCGAGCCAAAGAAGTCAATGCATTTATGGATGCTGCTCAAAAAGATCTTAATGACCGGACAAAAGATATTCCGGATGCCAGCCGTCCTACCGTTTACAACGGTGGGTTGAATTTTAAGGGCAAACATGGTTTTGATGGTACCAGCGGGAATTACGGACCCTTTGTGGCAATCAACGCCAATAACGTGGTCGATCAAACGGGGCAAAAGACCGCCTTCACTGTTGATCTTGAACAGGTGTTGGTCTGGAATCCAGATATTATTTTCCTGAATCCGGAAAATATGGATCTGGTCAATGAACAATATACGCAAAACCCAGACTTTTTTAACTCACTTTCTGCGGTTAATAATAAAAAGGTATACACCCAACTGGCCTATAATAATAATTATACCAATATAGAAATTGCATTAGCCGATGCTTATTATGCTGGTACGGTTATTTACCCTGACCAATTTAAAGATATCAACATCGAAAAGAAATCGAATGAAATTTTTAAATTTTTACTTGGGGAAGAACTGTATTCAAAATATGTGGATGCGGGACAAGGTTTTGGTCTTTTGACACTTGGTAAATAAATAAAATGGATAACAACAAGAAGACAGCCTGCGGAGTCAATTATGATCAATACGTTCGCCGCAAGGTTTTGACCATTGTAACTCTGGTAGTTTTGACATTTCTAATGGCACTTTTTGCCATCTCCGCTGGTTCGGCTGACATTCCTGTCAGCGAAGTATTAAAAGCGTTATTTGGATTTGGAGCCGCAAAAAATGTATTGGTTACCGTCAATATCCGACTACCACGAATTCTGATGGCCATTGTTTCGGGCATCGGTCTGGCAGCTGCTGGCTGTGTCATGCAGAGTATTTTAAAAAATCCTCTGGCATCGGCATCAACCTTGGGGATCTCTCAGGGAGCTTCTTTTGGAGCTGCTATTGCGATTACATTTTTGGGTGGCGGAACAGTGCTGGGCAATACTGCTGACGCAGTGACAATTAATAACCCTTATTTAACCAGTTTCTGCGCATTTGCTGCTTCGATGTTTGTAACCTTTGTGATTTTAGGCTTATCCAAAGCCCGGAAGGCATCTCCGGAAACCATGATTCTGGCCGGGGTAGCCCTCAGCTCTCTATTTGCCGGAGCAACAGCACTGCTTCAATACTTTTCCTCAGACGTTCAGATGGCCGCCATAGTTTTCTGGACCTTTGGGGATCTGGGACGAGCCAGCATGCAAAATATTCAGGTGTCTGCTGTTGTCACTATCGGAGCACTGATTTACTTTATGTTTAATCGCTGGAACTACAATGCTCTGGAATGTGGCGAACATACGGCCATTGGTCTGGGGGTCAATGTGGCTCGGGTGCGCCTGATCGGGATGACGGTGGCTTCTCTGACTGCGGCAACCATTGTATCATTTGTGGGGATCATCAACTTTATTGGTTTGATAGCACCTCATATCATGCGTCGTTTTGTGGGAAATGATTACCGTTATTTATTACCGGCATCGGCCTTGATGGGAGCACTCATGCTGCTGATCAGTGATACCTTTGCCCGTTTAATTATTTCACCAGTTATCCTGCCTATCGGAGCCATTACATCATTCCTTGGGGCTCCGTTATTCTTATATCTGATATTTAAAGGAGTTGGTCATAATGCTGAAAATTGATGCGTTGGAATTTGGGTATCGATCAAACCGAAAGATTCTGGATGATATTAAATTTGATGTTGCCAAAGGAGAATGTGTAGCGATTTTAGGTAATAACGGTGCTGGGAAAAGCACCATGTTAAAGTGTCTGAATAAAATTATCTCACCCCAAAAAGGCCGGGTGGTCGTGAATGAGGTGGATATTCTCAAGCTGAATCGACTTGATATCGCCAAAAATACGGCCTATGTCGCCCAGAAAAGCGAAGGCAGTCGCATCACCGCCTATGACGCCATTTTATTAGGGCGAAAACCCTATATTAAACTGGCACCAAAAAAAGAAGACTACGAGATTGTTGAGAATATCATTGCCAGTATGTCGCTGGAAAAATTCTCACTGCGCTATATCGATGAGTTAAGCGGCGGGGAACTGCAAAAGGTCATGATTGCCCGGGCACTGGCCCAGGAACCAAAGGTGCTGTTGCTGGATGAACCCACCAGCTGTCTTGATCTCAAGAATCAGTTGGAGGTATTAAAACTGATCCAGAACATTACCAAAGAGAAAGATATTGCCGTTGTTATCGTGATTCACGATTTGAACCTGGCCTTGCGGTATTGTGATCGGTTCCTTTTTTTGAAAGACAATGAGATTTTCTGTTATGGTGGCATGGACGTAATGACATCCGAAAACATCGGTGCCGTCTACCAGGTCCCTGTCACCGTTCAAACCTATCAAAATCAGAAAGTCGTGATTCCCTTAACCTAAATATAAAAAACTCTGGTTCATTTAGTTGAATCAGGGTTTTTTTATTAAAAGTGCGGCAAGCGGCTTTGGCTAGAAAGCTCGCTTTTGCAGACAAAGACATTTGCTGCACAATCATACGAGCGTAGTGAAACGAGCGAGTTCTGATTGCCGCTGATCTAAATAATAAGATTGTCGCCATTGGCAAATTCTGATAGAATAAAAGAAAAACCCAAGGGGGTCTGTTCTTATGTCAGCATTCAAAAACACAGCACCGGTCGTTTGGTTATTGATTTCCATTGCAGTTTTCATAGGCGGACTGATTATGTTGCTGGACGTCAAACTGGCCTGGGGTATTATGATGACAGCGATGTCCATTATGTTGATTGTCGTGGGAATTATGTATCTGGTATCGCTTTTTTTAAAAAAGGGTGAAAGTAAGTTTAAAGAGCTCGGCATCGGGTTGCTTTGTATCTTAGGCGGGATCTTTGTCTATTTCTATCCCCAGTTTCTCAAAGGACCCTTCAGTTTTGCAGTGGGGATGTTGGGGATCATCATCGGTTGTTTTGTCTTGATCAGCAGTTTGAAACTGAGAAATGACGGAGCTCCCTGGGTCTGGACCCTGTTGGTTGCGATGGTGTACATCGGGCTGGGCATTGATATGGCTTTTTTTGCCACCACCGGACGGCTTTTTGGAATCATTTTTGGAATCTACCTGATCTTTTTCGCCATTAATATTTTCGGCGATGCCCTGGTCAGCTTAATGAAACACAATGACGGGGTGCAAAAAGCCAAGAAACACATGAGGGTGACCCTGCCGTTGGTTTTTGCAGCTTTTTTACCGATGCGGATGTTAAAAAAAGTGAATCAACTGGTGGAAGAGGAACCCGATGCTTTATTGCTATTGGAAGATCACACCATTGAAAGAACCACCGACATGGAGATTTTTATCCATACCAAAGAAGGATTGATCCCGGGGATGGGACATGTGGACGCATCTATCGGTGCGAATGTTTACAGTTATGGTAATTATGATGACTCCACCTGGAAATTAGGTGGATTTTTAGCCGATGGGGTTCTGGTTGAAATGCCTAAAGCGGAACATGTAAAACAGGCCCTGAAAGTCGAAAAGAAAATCTTGATGGGTTATGGTCTTTCGCTAACCCCGGAACAAAAAAAAGGTGTTCAGGATCAATTGGACAACCTTCTTTCGCAGGTGCTTCCCTGGGAACCAAAGGCGGAACAGGCGGATAAGGGCGAAATTGAAGGCGATCCAAAAGCTTTTGAGGATGTTTCCAGCCAGCTCTATAACGACGCCAAAGCAAGCTTTTATAAATTTCAACAGGGCAATGAATTTAAAACCTATTATGCCCTGGGGACCAATTGTGTCAAGTTGGTGGATACTATTGTCGGAAAAACCGGGATTGACCTGATCAAGGTCAATGGTATTATTACCCCCGGTGCCTATCTGGATTATCTGGATCGTCTCTATGACCGGGGGGATTCCATTGTAGTGTCCCGTACCCTGTATCAGGATATTGAAAACAACATGGAAAAGAATGCAGCAGTCAGTCCGGCGTAGAAGCGCAGATGTGCTTTAAAGCAGCTTGAAATGCTTGTGGTCGTATTCAATGATCCCTTCTTTTTGCAGCTTGGAAAGAACTCGGGACAGGGCACTGCGGTCCACACATAAAAAATCGGCCAGTTCATTGCGGGTAAAGGGAATCTCAAAGGTGAGGTTTCCTTTTTTTTCGGCCTGCAGCGATAAATAGGAAAGAACCTTATCCTGAATCGTCCGACGCGACAATAACTGATTTTTATTGCTCAGTAGAATATTCTTCCGGGCTAAAATTTTCAACAGATTTTCAATCAGGTGATTGTGAAAAACACAGGAGTTAGGGCAGGTGTTGATAATCCGTTCAATTCCCAGAAACATCACGGTACTGTTACTTTTGGCCATCACCGTTACCGGGCTTTCTTTAATGCCAGCACTGGCAAAGGCTTCACCAAAAATATGGCTGGCACTTAATTCGGTAAGAATCGAACGATTACCATAATAATCCTCTTGAATTACCTGGACTTCTCCTGATATAACAACTCCTACGGCAGTTACCGGCTGACCAGTTAGCAGGATAATTTCACCCCGATCGTAAGTTTTTTCCTCACCGCCCATGCACTTTAGCATGGCTTCGAGGTTTTCATCAATCCCGTCAAATAATTTAACTTTTCTTAAAATTTCTAAATTTTTATTCATAACTTCCCTTTGTGTTGCATATGCAACAGTAGTTTTGGGTAGATTATATTATGATTGGGTCAAGAAATCAATATACGTTATTCCAAGGAGGAAAAAAAGATGATCCGAAAAATAATTACGATAGATGAAGAAAAGTGCAATGGTTGTGGATTGTGCGCCGAAGCCTGCCATGAAGGAGCCATTGGAATGGTTAATGGCGTGGCGAAATTATTAAGAGATGACTACTGTGACGGTTTGGGAGATTGTCTGCCAAGCTGTCCCACTGGGGCGATCACCTTTGTGGAACGGGAAGCAGCAGCCTATGATGAAGCCGCCGTGTTTGAAAATATGAAAACAAAAGAAGTTACACAAAACAGTGGCGCAAAAAAAGCGGGCGGCTGTCCGGGAACTCAGGCAAAAACGATTGTCCGGGAAGCTGCAGATGATGGCTTAGAACCACTGGCATGCGGATGCCCCGGCTCCTCGTCTAAAGCAATTGTTCGGGAAGCTGAGGCAGCGGAAAAACCGGCTGCAACAGTAGCCCCCGAATCTCAATTAAGACAATGGCCAGTTCAAATTAAGCTGGCACCAGTCAATGCCCCCTATTTCAACGGCGCTAACCTGTTGATTGCGGCAGATTGTACGGCCTATGCCTATGCCGATTTTCATAATCGCTTTATCAAAAATAAGATTACCTTAATTGGCTGTCCCAAGTTGGATGCCGTTGACTACGCTGAAAAGCTGACGGAAATACTAAAGCTTAATGATATCAAAAGCGTCACCGTCGTGCGAATGGAAGTTCCCTGTTGCGGCGGGATCACAGCAGCGGTTACCACGGCGCTCCAGAATTCAGGAAAAATGATTCCATGGCAGGTATTAACCGTTACCACGGATGGAAAAGTATTGGAAAATGTCTAAAAAGTTATCGTAAAAAAGAAAAAAATACAGGAGTGCGTGGAAACATCGTCCAAGCTGTTCCATCAAAAGAATAATCGAT
The DNA here is from genome assembly GCF_030652775.1 of Acetobacterium sp. Taxonomy (GTDB): domain Bacteria; phylum Bacillota; class Clostridia; order Eubacteriales; family Eubacteriaceae; genus Acetobacterium. Next base: position 61,110 of record NZ_JAUSPS010000046.1, read on the forward strand.
GCTGTTTTAATTGATAATATTTCTCGATTGCGGGAAAAAACTAAGATAAGTGGACGGCGATTAATTTCTTGTAACTGCGCTACCGATAAAAATTTGTCCTAAAATTTGTTGCCTAAAAAATACGGCCATATCCCAAATCTCCGGGGATGTGGCTTTTTTTAGTTAAAAATAGCAGAAAAAGGTCTTTTAGAAACCAAAAATAAAATGCATTTCAAATGTCTGAGGCAAAGACGAGCCGCCAAAAAACACAGCAATTATCATGGTTTCGTAAACCTTTGCAGAAGTGGGAAATAAATATTTTACAAAGGCCTTAATTTGAGCTTTAGGCGATAAAGTTCTGTTGTAAAAGCAGAATGATTATGATATGATAGCCCTGTCGATACATATATATACAAGTTGACAAAATACGAATTTTTCCTGTTGAAAAATCAGTGAAAATAACATACACTGTTTAAAGAAAATTGACCGGGGAAACGATAACGGAGGAAAACATTATGGCTTTTAATATTGCAGTTGCAGGCAAAGGTGGCGTTGGTAAAACAAGCCTTACCGGTATGCTTATTGAATATTTAGTTGCAGAAGGTATGGGTCCTATTTTAGCAGTGGATGCCGATGCCAATGCAAACCTTAACGAAGTGCTCGGGGAAGAAGTAGAACTTTCCATTGGCGAGATCAAAGAAGAAGTGAATCATGCCGAAATGAATGGTGTACCACTGCCTCCAGGCGTGACAAAAACCGACTTTTTAAGACTGCGTTTAAACCAGGCAGTTGCCGAAGGAAATGGTTATGATCTACTGGTTATGGGTCGCAGCCAGGGTGCCGGCTGCTATTGTTACGTTAATGGAATCCTGAAAACTCAAATCGATATGCTGGCAGGCAATTATCAGTATATCATCGTTGATAACGAAGCCGGGATGGAACATCTAAGTCGGGGAACCCTCGGTAGAATCGATATGCTCATTCTTGTCAGCGATTGTTCCCGTCGCGGGATTCAGGCCGTTGGCCGAATCAAAGAGCTGATTACTGAGCTTAAATTGAAAGTACCAGTCATTAAACTGATCGTCAACCGGGCGCCAGATGGCATTTTAAACGAAGGAACAGCCGAAGAAATTAGAAATCAGGGTCTTGATCTCATTGGTGTTGTACCACTCGATCAAAATGTCTTTGAATATGACGCCTATGGCAAACCACTGGTTCAGCTACCCGCTGATTCACCAGCCAAGGTTGCCTTAAGAGATATTGTCAACAAATTGGAAATTATCAAAAACGGCAAAAAATAGATCTGAAATAATAAACGGGGCTGTTTGGCAGCCCCTTTAGACGGAAACTGCGGAAAAGGGGAGATTGTTAAATGAAAAAGGTACGATTTAATATTAAAGGAAAAAGATCGGTTGATTTAATTGCAAGCGATGGAGAAAACTTACTGGAAGCTGCCAGAAGAGCCGGGGTCATGATTGACTCACCATGTAGCGGGAATGCAACCTGCGGTAAATGCAAGGTGAAAATTGCATCGGGTCAGGTTAAAACAGAAAAAAGCAGACATATTTCCGAGGAAGAAATGGCCAATGGGATCGTTCTTTCCTGCAATGCTACCATCATTGAAGATATCGAGGTGGAAGTGCCAGATTTAGCCTCCTCTTTTGTAAACGAAATGCAAATCACTGATCTATCAATCAACGAAAATAAAAACATCAAATATGTGCGCAAGAAAATGATCAAAGAAGGAATGACCAATGCCAGCCGGCTCTGGTCAGAAATCATTCAATTGCCATGCCCCAATATTGAGGACAACAGTGCCGATGAGGATCGGCTGAAACTCTATTTTAAACAGAATTTAGGCTATCTAGATATTGCCATCAGTTTGAATGTGATGAAAAAACTGCCGGATGCCTTTAGAAAAAATGACTTTTTAATTGAAGTCGTCTATTTAAAACGCCGGGATGTGGCTGAAATTCTCGATGTTAAACCGGCAAACAGCGAAAAATCGGTGCTATACGGGATCGCTTTGGATATTGGAACAACTTCCGTGTCGGCCTGTCTGGTGGATATGAACACCAATGAGATTTTAACAAAAGCCTCAATGGGAAATGCCCAGGTTAAGTATGGGGCTGATGTTATCAACCGGATTGTCTACTCTGAAAAGCCTGGCGGATTAGAAAATCTTCGTCATGCCATTGTCGACGAAAGTATCAATAACCTCATTGAAAAGTTGGTTAAAACAGTCGGCATCAACAAAGAAGATATTTACGAGGTCTGCGCTGCCGGAAATACTACCATGAATCACCTGTTGCTGGGATTGAACCCGGATTATTTAAGACGGGAACCGTTTATCCCAGCGATTAATGACATTCCCGAAATGAAATGTGCAGAATTGGGGATCAATGTTAATCCGGAAGGAAAAATATATCTGGCGCCATCCGTTGCCAGCTACGTTGGCGGAGATATTACCGCCGGGGTCTTTGCCGTGCCGGTGTGGATGCGGGAAGACTTTACGATGCTGGTAGATCTGGGAACAAATGGCGAAATTGTATTTGGCAACAAGGACTTTTTAATGACCTGTGCCTGTTCGGCCGGACCAGCTTTTGAAGGCGGAGAAATCAGCTGCGGTACAAGGGCAGTGCCTGGTGCCATCGAACAAGTCACCATCAATGATGAAGATCTGAGACCTTTTTATAATACCATTGGTCATGTCAGCCCGGTGGGAATCTGTGGTTCGGGAATCATCGACTTAATTTGTGAAATGAAGCGAACCGGTATTATCAACGGTAAAGGTCGAATGGAACGAGACCTGAACCATCCCCGGATTAAATTTGATGAATACGGGATTGGCCAGTATTATCTCTATTCCAAAGAATTGGATAATGGTTCCAAAGATATATATATTACTGAAATTGACATCGACAGCTTTATCAAGGCTAAAGGAGCAGTGTTCTCTGCTATTTACATTTTGATGGAAAGTCTCGATATGCCTATTGATGTACTGGAAAACATTTATGTTGCCGGGGGCATTGGGACCAATCTGGACATCACCAATGCGATTGCTCTGGGGATGCTGCCAGATATACCGGTGGAAAAATATTTCTATATTGGCAACAGCTCGATGCAGGGATGTTACCTGGCTCTGACCCTCAGTGAAGGAAAAGACAAGATCCGGGAGATCTCTCAGAATATGACTTATATGGAATTAAGCGTTCATCCGACCTATATGGATGAGTTCATTTCGGCATGCTTTATTCCCCATACCAATATGAATTTATTTCCGTCACTGGAAAGCTAACACGGAAAACTAACATAGGAGATTTTTAATGGAAAATACATTACGGGATGAAACCGCAATTGAAGAGAAAAGAAAAGATAAAATACCCTACGAACACTATAAGGGTCTGTTAAAAGACCAGGATCCCCTGACGATCGCGCAAAACAGTACCTGTCCCTATGATGAAGCAGGCAGCTTTTTTACCGCTACCCTGATGGGAACCCCTTACAAGGTTGCCTATCCTCAGGGTGATGTGACCGATATGGACGGACAGGACTTTGATAATTATAAACTGAAAACCATGATTTTACGTTACCTGATTAATGCCAAAGGGGTTAAGGCCACTGGCGAAAATATTGCCTATCGGGATGTCTCCGGCGGAAATATTTATTATCCCTGCTTTGAAGGCCGTTGTTTAAAACGTTTTGCCTTCACCTTTAACTATAATCTTGACGGTTTAAAAAATGCGATGGCTGTGTTGGGTGCCGAACCACAAAAAATCGGTGATCTTTCATGGCGTTTTGAAGTCATTAATAATATGTTCATGACAGTTATTCTGTGGATTGGTGATGATGAATTCCCGCCAGAAGCACAAATACTATTTGATGCCAATTTCCCCAGTGCCTTCAGCGCCGAGGATATGGCCGTGATGGGTGATATTTTTATCCCGGCATTAAAAGAACTCAGCAAAAAATAATGAAACAATCAAAAATACTTGATATTGATCCTCATTTTTCGGAAAGTAGTTATGTCGTCAATCGCGATTTGTTTAAAAATTTCGATCCCGTTGACATGAGCAAAAAATCGTTTTGCCCCTATGATCCGAAAAATGGGCGGTTTGAAATGACCGTCCTTGGTGAAACCTATTTTGTCGACCACCCCAGTGGCATGGTTTTGAATGCCCGGGGGGAGGAATTTGATAATTATTCCATCAAAATTTTTATTCTCAGATATTTAATGAATGCTAACGGAAAAGAAGCGACCAATCAATTGATCAGTTTCAAAGAGTTTCCGGATGGCCCGATATATTATTCAAATTTTCATAAACGCTGCATTCAAGTTTTCGCACAAATAGGCAACGAAATGCCGGAGCATCTTAAAAACTACATGAGTTTGCAAAAAGCCGTGATCTTTGGCAAAGGAGATCTTTCCTGGCAGTTCACGGTGACACCCGGAGTTGATATCGTCTGGATTTTATGGTTTGGCGATGATGAGTTTGAAGCAGAGGGTCAGATATTATTTGATAAAAAATTAACAGACGTCTTCAACATTAAAGATTTAGCAATTTTAGGGGATGTTTTAATGATTTCGTTGAAAACCTTTACTTTCTCTTTAGACTCTAAAAAAAATTAGGATAAATTTTAGAAAAATGCCGAAAATTAATTGACAAACTTTTAACTAATATAGTACAATCTGTGTATACTTATATATACAGGTAAAAAGCTGTAACATATGTAATGGTTTTAATTTGGTTTTAAAGTGTCATGCTTTGAAATAAATATTTTGAAAAAAGGTAACAGGTTAGGAGGAAACAAAAAAATGCCATACAAAAAAGCAGAACAAAAATTTAGTGGCAAGATCAACGTATGTGAGATAGGTGTAGGAGATGCAGCTATCAGCATAGGTGGAGAAAACTCATTACCATTCTTAGGTACTGAAGGGTTCAAGACCGCAGTTGGAATCGCAATCTCAGACGTAACAGATGAGTGGTCTGATTGCTTTGGAACAATTTACGGTGATGATCTTAAAAACCCAGCAGCTTTAGCAAAAGCAGCAGTAGAAAAATCAGGTGCTGATTTCTTGTTGATTAAACTTGAAAGTGCAGATCCAAACGGCGCTGACAATTCAGTAGACAATTGTGTCGCAACAGCTGTAGCAGTAGAAGCTGCAATCAACGTACCTTTAGTTGTAGAAGGATGTAAAAACGCCGAAAAAGATGCTAAGTTACTGGAAAAAGTAGCCCAGGCTCTTGAAGGAAAAAATGTTGTTTTATTCTCTGCAGTAGAAGATAATTACAAAACAATCGGTGCTGCCGGCGGAATGGCTTACGGCCAAAAAGTATCAGCTGAATCCGCAGTAGATATCAACCTTGCAAAACAATTAAACATCTTATTAACACAGCTTGGTGTTAAGAGCAAAGATATCATCATGGATGTCGGAACAGCAGCGGCCGGTTACGGTTTTGAATATGTTGCTTCAACCATGGATCGTATTCGTTTAGCAGCCTTAGGTCAAAACGATGAAGCTTTACAGATGCCAATTATCACCAACGTTTCTAACGAAGCATGGGGAGTAAAAGAAGCTGTTTCCACCCTTGAAGATGCACCAGAATGGGGCGATCAGGAAGCACGCGGTATTGGTATGGAAGTTACTACAGCTTCTGCTTGTGTTGTTGGCGGATCAAACGCTATCATCGTAAGACATCCAGAATCAGCTAAGGCAATCAAAAGCTTAGTTGCTGGAATCATAGGTTAGGAAAGGAAGGCGAATACAAATGGCAGTAAAAGGTTTAGATATTTTTAAACTCACTCCTAAAACAAACTGTAAAGAGTGTGGTTTCCCAACATGTATGGCTTTCTCAATGAAAGCAGCTACCGGTGGTGTTCCCATCGAAAAATGTCCATACATTTCAGAAGAATCTAAGGAATTATTATCAGAAGCAACAGCTCCTCCAATGAAATCTATCAAAGTTGGCGCTGGCGAAACTGAAAAAACTCTTGGTGGCGAAACTGTATTATTCAGACACGAAAAAACATTAGTAAACAAAAACTTATTTGCAGTTGAATTATCAGATGCAATGAGCGATGCTGATGTGGATGCAGCTTGTGCTAAATTACAAAAAGTTAACTATGAACGAATCGGCGAAATGATGGCCGTTGAAGTCGTTGCCGTACGTTTTGCTTCTGATGCAGCAAAATTTGCAGCTTTAGTTAAAAAAGTAGCAGAATGCGGCAAAATTCCAATGATCGTTACTGTTGATGCTGAAGTAGCAAAAGCAGCGGTTGCAGGTGCTGGCGCTGGCGCAATTATCATGGGTGCAACCAAAGATAACGCAGCAGCAATGGTAGAAGTAGCTAAAGCGGCAGATGCTGTTCTTGGTGTTTCTGCAGATAGCATTGAAGCATTACACGATTTAGTAGAAGAAATCGAAAAACTGGGCTACAAAAAGCTAGTATTAAACGTAGGCGAAACTTCTATCAAAGAAGCTTATGCAAATGCAGTTGATATTCGTACCGCAGCAATTAAAGGCAATGACCGTTCATTCGGATACCCTTCTGTAGTATTTGCTAACAAACTGGCAGCTGGTAACACTAACCTGCAAATTGCTTTAGCATCTGCGTTTGTTCTTCGATATGGTTCAATTATCGTTATGGAAGAAATGGACTTCAATGCCGCTTTACCACTGTTTGGTTTAAGACAAAACATCTTTACAGATCCTCAAAAACCAATGCGTGTTGAACCTAAGGTATATGAATTCAACAAACCAACTGGTAAAGATCCAGTTCTGGTAACTGTTGACTTCGCATTATCCTACTTTGTTGTTGCTGGTGAAATCGAACGATCTAAAGTTCCTGCTTACTTGGCAATTCCAGATGCTGGTGGTTACTCAGTTCTTACTGCCTGGGCTGCTGGTAAATTCGGTTCTACCGTTATTGCTAACTTTATTAAAGAAGCAGATGTTGCCAGCTTAACTACATCTCGTAAGTTAATCTTACCTGGTAAAGTTGCTGTTCTTCAGGGCGATTTAGCTGAATTACTGCCTGAATGGGAAGTAATCGTTGGACCAAACGAAGCAATGCAATTACCTAAGTTCTTAAGAGATATGCAAGCATAATATCAATCTGTGCTCGGGGTTATTCCCGGGCACACCTAAAATATTTTTTTCAATTTGAAAGGGGAACAATATGTCAAAATTCATGGTTATTGGTGAAAGAATTCACTGTATTTCTCCAGCAATTCGTCAGGCATTCGCAGATAGAAATCCAGAGCCAATTCTTTTAAGAGCAAAAGAACAATTAGAAGCTGGTGCAGACTACTTAGATTTAAACATCGGACCTGCTGAAAGAGGCGGCGAAGAGTTAATGCAATGGGGCGTAAAATTACTCCAGGAAAACTTCGATAATGTGCCAATTGCGCTTGATACAGCTAACATGAAAGCGATTGAAGCTGGTATCCAGGTTTATAACCGATCAAAAGGAAAACCAATCGTAAACTCTGCAGATGCAGGTGACCGTATTGAATATGTCGATTTAGCAGCTGCTAATGATGCCATGGTTATCGCTCTATGCTCAGCAGAAGGCGTACCTGCAAACAATGACGAACGTATCATGTACTGTTCACAATTATTGGAACGTGGTATGGAACGTGGTATGGAACCAACAGATTTATGGTTTGATCCATTATTCATCGTTATCAAAGGAATGCAAGATCAATTAGTTGATGTTTTAGAAGCAATCCAAATGATCACTGACATGGGCTTGTTAACAACTGGTGGATTAAGTAACGTATCTAACGGTGCGCCAAAACATATCCGTCCATTATTAGACTGTGCTGTTTTAGCAATGGCTATGCAATGTGGATTCAGCTCGGCAATCGTTAATCCTTGTGACAAACGATTAAGAGAAACAATCGTAGCTTGCGATATTATCAAAAATAATATCCTTTATGCAGATTCAGTACTCGAGTTCTAGAAAATACCTTTATAAATTAAAATAGGTATTTGAAAATACTCTTAAAAAAAAGCCCCCGACCACTATTCATCACTTGCCGCACAAGATAAGATGAAGGTCAGGAGCAAACAACTATGTATAATGTATCACTCACCTACATTGTATAACATTTAACAATGTTTGTAAAGGGATTTTTCTCTTAATTTGAACTTTTTTACAAATATGCAAAAAAAATGATAATACGAAACAGGTGCGTTGATATAAATTATAAAATTTAGAGAGGTAGAAAAAAATATGAGCAATGAAATTTTGAATTATGATAAGGTTGCTGAAGCATCTTTAGCGAAAGCTCAAAGAGATGGCGCAGAAACAATGTGGGATCGCCGTGCCGCCCAAAAAACCCAATGTGGTTTTGGAGAAGCAGGGGTATGTTGTAGAATTTGTGCAATGGGTCCATGTCGTGTAAGTCCAGTTCCTGGAAAAGGCGCTGAAAGAGGTATTTGTGGAGCTAATGCAGACACAATTGTAGCAAGAAACTTTGCCAGAATGGTAGCTGCAGGAACATCTGCCCATTCAGATCATGCCCGCGATATCGTCCATGCGATGCATAACACAAAAGCTGAAGGACCTTTTAAAGTTCGTGATGAAGCTAAATTACGACGAATTGCTAAAGAATGGGATGTAGTTGATGCTGATACCAAAGAAACATACGCATTAGCCCATGAAATGGCTGACATCGCCCTTGAAGAATTTGGTAAACCTTTCGGAACACTTCGATTCTTAAAAAGAGCTCCACAAGCTCGTCAGGATATCTGGGCTCGTGAAAAAATTGAACCTAGAGCGATTGACCAGGAAGTTGTAACATTAATGCATTCAACTCATATGGGTTGTGCTGCAGATTACGAAAGTATCTTCCGACGTGGGATGAGAACTGGTATGTCTGATGGATGGGGCGGTTCCATGATTGGTACCGAATTCTCGGATATTCTTTACGGAACACCAACAGCAAGAGCTTCTTCTTCAAACTTAGGTGTTATCGATGCCGAAATGGTTAATATCCTGATCCATGGTCATGATCCTAACCTCGCTGAAATGGTTGTACTGGCTGCTCAAAACCCAGAAATGATCGAAATGGCTAAAGCTAAAGGTGCTAAAGGCATTAACATCGTGGGTATGTGTTGTACAGGTAATGAAATGACCATGAGACATGGTATTAAAATTGCCGGTAACTTCTACCAACAGGAAATGTGTATCATCACTGGTGCTATTGAAGCTGTTGTAGTAGATGTTCAATGTATCTTCCCAGCACTTCCAGAACTGGCAAAAACATACCATACCCGATTCATCAGTACCTCACAAAAAGCAAAAATTGCTGGTGATATGTACATTGAGTTCTCAGAAGAAACTGGTCTAGCCAATGCTGCCGAAATCGTTAAGATAGCAGTAGAAAACTTCCCGAATAGAGATGCAGCTAAAGTTGAAATCCCAGACATCAAGCAAGATACCATGGTTGGTTACTCTGTAGAAACCATTATCGAGCATTTAGATGCAGTTGTTAACTCTCAATTAGAAGACAAACTGGGAACCGTTAAACCATTAACTGATGTTATCTATGCAGGTGTTATTCGTGGAGCTGCTGGTGTTGTTGGTTGTAATAACCCTAAACAACAACATGACTATGCTCATATCACTGTAATGGAAGAACTAATCAAACGTGACGTAATCTGTGTTGTTACAGGTTGTGCTGCTCAAGCTGCTGCTAAAGCCGGTTTATTAACATTAGAAGCAAAAGAAAAATGTGGTCGTGGACTATTTGAAGTCTGTGAACGTGTAAACATTCCACCAGTTCTTCATATGGGTTCTTGTGTAGATATCAGCCGTATCCTGCATATTGTAAACTTATGTGCCGATGTTCGAGGAATTGATCCTGCTTTATTACCAGTTGTTGGTATTGCACCAGAATGGATGTCAGAAAAAGCCGTTGCGATTGCTAATTACGTAGTCGGTTCTGGTATCAATACATACCTGGGAATTATTCCACAGGTATTAGGATCACCAAACTTCACAAAATTAATGACTGAAGATGTTCAGGAATTTATCGGCGCTCACTTCGTATTTGAAAAAGATCCAATCGTCATGGTTGATAAAATCATGGAAGATATGGAAGCAAAACGAGTTGCTTTAGGTATTTAATTAAAAAAGATAGACAGGTGAAAAAATGAAGATAGCATTAACAGGAAAAGGCGGGGTTGGAAAAACAACCATCTCAGCAAGTTTAAGCCGATATTTTGCCGATGAAGGATATAATGTATTAACCGTTGATGCTGATCCCGATGCGAATCTTGGCCTTGCCCTGGGCATGTCCGAGGAAATGATTGCCGAAATTGTTCCCATTTCAGAAATGAAAGATCTTGTGGAAGAACGAACTGCTGCCGATACCGGCTCCTTTGGTTCAATGTTTAGAATGAACCCCGAAGTAGCTGATATTCCAGAGCGTTATGCCAAAGAGTTTAATGGGGTCAAACTTTTAACCATGGGAACCGTAGACACCGGAGGATCCGGTTGTGTATGCCCTGAGCATGTCTTATTAAAAATGCTCATGAGCCATTTGGTTTTATACCAAAAAGATGTGGTGATCATGGATATGGAAGCTGGCATTGAGCATTTGGGTCGTGGTACTGCCGGCGCAGTCGATGCGTTTATCGTCGTCGTTGAGCCAGGCGTCCGTAGCATTCAGACGTTTCACAAAGTTAAATCCATGGCAATGGATATTGGTGTCAAACAAGTTTATGTTATCGGAAATAAAATCCGTAATAACGGAGATATCGCCTTTATTACTGAAAAAGTCGGAGCTGAAAACATCATAGGTTTTTTAAACTATCGGGATGCCATTTCAGAATCTGATCGCAACAATCAATCACCCTATGACGATCCGGTTATGAAGGAAGACATTGCCGTTCTCGGTAAAAAAATTCTGGCGATTGTCGAAGAAAAGAAAAAATAACAAAATTAGTACTAAACTTAAATGAGAAATCAACAAAAATCTAATGTTAATTGAACTAATCTAAGGAGGAAAAAGTCCATATGAATATGAATCTTTTTGATATAATTTACGACGGTCAAGCCCAATACCTTCAACGTGCTGAAGAAATGGTTGCCAAAGTCGTTGCTGAAAAGGGAAAAGAAACACCAGTGAAATTCCCCGCTACTGCCTATGCTTTACCTTGTATTTATGCTATTACCGGTAAAAAAGTTACCAATGTAGGTGAACTGGAAGAAGCTTTAGCACTTGCTAAAGAAAAAATCCACCGAACAAATTACCTGCAAGATGCTTTAGATGCTGGAACCGCTTCAGCAATGTTGGCTGAAATTATCGAAGCAGTTAAATACGTTTATGATGAACATCCATACGCTGGTCGTACGGTTGAAGACTTAAACACAGCAGATGTACGTTACTTAGGCCATATCACTGATGCTGAAGTACGTAACTTCGGTGTGCCACTGGTAACCGGAGATATCCCAGGGGTTGCTGTTATTATCGGCGAATGTAAAGACGCTGAAACACTTGCTGGAATCGTTAAAGATTACCAGGGTAAAGGCTTACTGACTTTCATGGTTGGTAAAGTTATTGACCAGGCGATTGAACAAAAAATTAAAATGGGTATTGATCTTCGAGTTATTCCTTTGGGATACGAAATTGAATCAGTTATCCACGTTGTATCAGTTGCGATTCGTGCCAGCTTAATCTTTGGTGCGACACCTCCAGGCGACTTCCTGGCTCACAGAACTTATACAAAAAACCGTGTACAAGCGTTTGTTAACGTATTTGGACCATGGGATAACAAAATTATTGCTGCCGGTGCTGCTGCTATCGAATTGGGCTTCCCAGCAATCACAGAAACATTCATCAACGAAGTACCAACCTTATTATTACACCAACCAGACAACAGCAAAGTAGTAGCTACTTCTTTAGAAGTTCGTAATATCAAAATCAAAGTTACCGAAATCGATTGTCCAGTTGCTGTTTCTTCAGCATTTGAAGGCGAACGTGTTCGTAAAGATACCATGTTTGCTGAATTCGGCGGAAACAAAACTGAATGTTGGGAACTTGTTACAACCGGCGATTTAGCTGAAATGGAAGATCACAAAATTACCGTTGTTGGACCAGATATCGATGACGCAATGTTCGAAGGCAAAGACGTTGTACGTTTACCGATGGGCGTTGTTGTTAAAGTTGCTGGTAAAGCAATGCAAAAAGACTTCGAAACCGTACTTGAAAGACGTATCCATTACTTCACAAACTATATTGAAGGCGCAATGCATGTTGGTCAAAGAAACATTGCCTGGATCCGTTTAACAAAAGAAGCATTTGAAAAAGGCTTCCGTTTAAAACATATCGGTGAAGTATTATACGCAAAAATGCGTTCTGACTTTGATAAAGTTGTTGATAAATGTGAAATCACCATTTACACCAACGCTGAAGATGTAAAACGACTTGGCGAAGAAATGGTTAAACCAATCTATGCTGAACGTGACGAACGTATGGGCTCCCTGACAGATGAAAGTGTTGATGAATTCTACACCTGTTTATTATGTCAATCATTTGCTCCAAGCCACGTTTGTGTTGTTACACCTGAACGTTTAGGTCTTTGTGGTGCCGTTTCCTGGTTAGATGCTAAAGCAACTAAAGAATTGGATCCAATGGGACCAAATCAACCAATCGTTAAAGGCGAAGCTAATGACGAACGTTTAGGAACCTGGGATTCAGTAAATGCCGAAGTAGCTCGTACTACACAGGGTGCTGTTGAACAAGTAACTCTTTACTCTATCCTTGAAGATCCAATGACTTCTTGTGGTTGTTTCGAATGTATCTGTGGTATTATGCCAGAAGCTAACGGTGTTATTATTGTAAACCGTGAGTTCCCTGAAACTTCACCAGTAGGTATGACTTTCGGTGAGTTGGCTTCTATGACCGGTGGTGGGGTTCAAACTCCAGGCTTCATGGGTCATGGTCGATTCCTGATCGGTTCTAAAAAATTCATGTCAGCTGAAGGCGGTTTATCACGAATCGTTTGGATGCCAAAAGAATTAAAAGATGATGTCGCAGAACGTTTAAATAAAGCTGTCAAAGAAATGACCGGAATTGAAAACTTCGCAGACATGGTTTGTGATGAAACAATCGCCAGCGATTCTGAAGCAGTATTAGAATTCTTAGAATCAAAAGGACATCCAGCACTCGCAATGGATCCAATTATGTAATAAATTTTGACCTGAGTCAAAAACTATAACATGCCTGAAGGCAGAGCACAGACGTGTTCTGCCTTTTTTTCTAAACAAATATAAAAATTAATGATAGTTTAGATTAATTCTTGATAGACTATAGTTTTATTAAGTAATGAGTGTTATAATCATAACAAATTTTAGATCAACAGGAGGTAATAATATGTGCAATAATAAAGAGCTTCACAGTCATGGTGAACATCACGACCATGAAGAAGGTCATCCTCATAGCGGAGCCACAACTCACGATCATCAACACCCTCATCCTCACGGTGACCAAGAAGGACATGAACATGCTCATGAACATGACCACGAACACGATCACACTCATAGTCATGCCCACAGTGATGACCATGATCATGGCAGCGAACATCCCCACGAAGCAGAGCACGAACATGACCATGCTCATAAACACGCTCATCCTCACCCCCATAAACATGAGCATCCTCATGCTCATGAAGGACAGGATCATGCCCATGGTCACGAGCATCCTCACGGGCATGAACATCCCCATCCTCATGGCCACGGTGATGGACATTGCGGGAACCATGCCAAAAATGGTGCTGGCTGCTGTCATGGCGTTGATGTCGAAAATAAAGATATTGAAATTTTAGGTCTGTTACTGGAACATTGGGTCGCCCATAATCAGGATCACGCCATGGAATACAATACCTGGGTTGAAAAAATGAACCGCCTGGGTAAAAATGACGTCGCTGAATCACTTATTGAAGCGATCGCATTGATGAGAGAAGCTGATAAACATTTGGTCGAAGCCAAAAAAGAATTGAATTGATGGTCGTAATTAAGATTAAAGAGTTATAGTAAAAGCAGTCACCCCTTAGCTTGTGTTAAGGGGCGGACTGTGTTAAAATAGCCTCAATTAAAAAGAAAGGAGACTGAGAACATGTGTGAATCTTCAGCTTATATGATTACTCCTGAAGGAGAAACAAAGATAATGGACTATGTTGTTGATATCGTTCCAAACGACGATGGCAGCTTAACCCTGTCCGATTTATTGGGTGGTACAAAAATTGTTCAAGGAAAACTCAAAGAAGTAAAACTTCTTAACCACAAAATTATTATTGAAGGAACAACGGTTTAGCCGATGAACATTGTAGTGCTAGATGGTATGGGCGGAGGCATTGGATCTCGAATTGTGGGTATTCTGAAAGATGAAATACCGCCGTATATTGAAATATATGGATTGGGAACCAATGCGCTGGCCACTGCGGCCATGTTAAAAAAGGGAGCCAATAAGGGCGCTACCGGAGAAAATGCGATTGCCGTTACTGTTAGGAAAGCCGATTTTATTATCGGATCAATAGCGATGACGATTCCAAACTCGATGATGGGAGAAGTCACACCGAAAATGGTTGAAGCCATTGGAAACAGTGATGGATTAAAAATCTATATTCCGATTATGCCGGAAAATCACCATATTGTTTCACTGGAAGAAAAACCATTATTACTCCAGATTCGTGAAGCCGTATCGTTGATTAAAAAAGAACTTAATTTAGGAGAAGTGTAGATGGATACTAAATTAAATATGGACAAGGAAACAGATATTTTTAAGGTGTTTCTGGCTCATTGGATCAATCACACCGGAGACCATATTGAAGGTTATCGGGAGTGGGCAGAAAAATTAAAGGGAACGTCCAAAGATAATGTGTCCCAGGAAATATTTCTGGCAATTGATAAAATGCGGGAAGCGCAAAAGAAGATCATGGAAGCGAAGTTACGCTTCTGACGATTAGGATCGTATTTAAAATTAGTAGCGTATTAAAAAAGGTCTTAATAAAATTGATACAACCCATGCTTGAAAGCAGGACTTTTTGTTCTGTCTTTTTTTTGTATTAATATAATAATAAGCAGATGGAGAGAATCATTGTCAAAGTAGGAGTCCCCGGAAAAATGGTAAATTTTTCCGGGGATTTTTTATAAAAAGTTATGTGGATTTTTAGAGATGGTGTATAATGAAGGTATGAAAAAGTTAAAGAAGGTTTAAAAATGCGGATAAAAGATAAAAAGCGTTTTATTATTGCATGTGGCGGATTGGCAACAATCCTGATTCTGGTCATTGTGGTCTTGACCATCAGTTTTTGGCATCGCAATGAAACCCAGGCAGAAGCTGATCGCAAGAAAGATTCACAGACAACAACACAAACGGCAACAACAGCAAAAGAGACGGAACCGGTAACAAATACCCAGCCAGCTGTAACTGAACAGCCAGCGCAAACAGAAACCAAAGAAGAAATAAAAACCGCTACGACAGTCAATACAACTGGCGCAGACAGTATCACAATACTGGTTAACAAGAATCACAGTATTTCGGCCAGCTATATGCCGAGTGATCTGGTTACGGTTGATTTGCCATCGACTCGAGATACGCAGCTGCGAAGTGTCGCTGCCGAGGGGCTGACGAAGCTGTTTAAGGCGGCCGAGGGTGCCGGCCTAGCATTATCCTGCTGCTCCGGTTATCGTTCCTATGAAACCCAGTCCGAGCTGTACGCCTGGAATGTGGACACCTATGGGGTTGATGGTGCCGAATTGGTCAGCGCCCGACCAGGAATGAGTGAGCACCAATTGGGTTTAGCCATGGACGTGACCAGTGCTTCGGTCGGTTATGATCTGCTAGAAAGTTTTGGAACAACGTCAGAAGGGCAATTCATCAAAGAAAACGCCCACAAGTACGGGTTTATTGTCCGCTATCCGCAGGGTAAAACCGATATCACTGGTTATGCCTACGAACCCTGGCATCTGCGCTATTTAGGTGCTGATGTGGCGACGGCGATTTACAATAGCGGCAAAACCATGGAAGAATACTATGGTACAAATTAAGCGATTGGTCTGAGATAAACAAAAAGTGGAAAAGGATATCTTCGCTGATATCCTTTTTGATTGGGTTTTATCTGATTTTAGCAGAATTGTAGCCGAAAAAAAACTATTTTCAAAAAATCGAATGTTTGATATAATAAGCAGGTATTTCGTGCGCCCGTAGCTCAGGTGGATAGAGCAGTAGTTTCCTAAACTGCGTGCCGGAGGTTCAAATCCTCTCGGGTGCACCATAAAAATTCTGACGGCGATGGCCGTTTTTTTTATGGACTAGATTTACAGGTGAGATCAGTTTGCAATGATTTTGTAAATTATTGATTAAGTCGATAAAACCTATTGCAAAGTGTAATAACAAGGTTTATACTTCATACAGTTATCAAGCGCTAGAGATATCTTTAATCGGGGAGAAAATATGGAAAATTATCAGAAGGTTTTAATTGTCTGCGGACTTCTTTTATTGTTTGCCTTGGTATCTCCAGTCATTATTGCCTGGATTAGTGTGATTCTTTCACCAATTATTACAACGGCAGGTGTGGTTGCGATTATTTTTATGGCGACGGTGATCATTGCCTGGTTTGGAAAAATTGGCCGTAAATAGACGACTGACGGGCAATTGCTTTTTGGCAGCCAGGCGACTAGTACAGCATTGCAAAAATGTCTGTGAATTAAATTGTTAATGGTACTCCTGCATAGGTCCATTTAAAAGGATGAGCCGTAAGGTTGTATTGTTCCACGAATTTTTGGATGCTTTTCATTAATTCTGCTATGGAAGAAT